>NZ_JAECZB010000105.1:115599-223480 GCF_016056295.1 Atlanticothrix silvestris CENA357 | reverse complement strand
AGATAGTCTTGCCGATGCCATTAAAGCATTTAAGTTGCGCAGTGGCATTGAGGCCATGTTCCGTGATTGCAAGACTGGTGGCTATAATCTTGAATCTACTTCTGCTGATGGTCAACGATTGATGGCACTGATTTTATTAATTGCTATCGCCTATACTTGTGCTGTTTTAGCAGGTCGTAACTCTCGTCAAATGGGATTACAAAAATATATTGGTCGTCTGAAGGAATTAAACCGACTACATCGCCGACATAGCGCATTTTGGGTTGGTTTGTATGGCCAATTATGGGTGGGTGCAATGGAGTTTTGGGCTGATTTAGCTCATGATTTAATGCGTTTAAAGCCCAGTAAACTACCCTATTTTCGCAAGGGTCTACGTGCTATGTCTCTTATCCAGTCTGCTTTGTAGCTTCTTTGTCACCCCTTCAGGTACGAGAGGTTCAATATCCTGGCGTTCTCCCCCTGGTCGCAGACCAATCCCAGGCAGGTATCGTGTGGGAGTCATTTGCATAAACCTATCGACACCCAAGTTCATCCATAGACCATCAAACGTCTCCTGGATGACTGCGACAATGCTCGACTTCCCTGATCGCGGGGTACCATTCAGGATGATAATCTGTCCTAGCTTTTGCGTTTGTCTGATGATCACTCCTCGCATCATTTTTGAACAAACTGCGATCGCTTCACTCGACCATTTATCAGACTGTAGCGCGATTACACAATAACAAAATCATCTGTTTTGTCGCTATTTACCCTGAAATCTATAAGCGATCGCGTCAGCTAAATACTGCTCAAGTTCTTTATCTGGAAAATACTAGCCAGCAGATAATAGTTTATCTACTGACTTTTCGATCTACTAAGTAGATTCAGTTGATTACCGTTTGATATACCTACTAGCCATCTGGATAGCATCCGAAATATCGACATCTCCATCCCCATCTGCATCAAGGAAAGAATTCAGTACAGAATTTCCGCCACCTTGAGGATTTTGAGCATTCGCGCCAGATTGCAAGAAATTCAATACCAAAGGTACTGCTAGAGGCAGCAATTGTTGGATTGTACCAGCATCTAATCCGGTGCGTTGGGCAGCAACCTCAGCTACCTGTTGTTGCATTGCCGGAGAAAATAAAGAGTTAACAGCTTGAGGATTGGCAGAAGTGCCGCTGTATTGATTTACTAAAGCTTGAGCTTGTTCGTTACCACCTGTAGCTTGTTTCTGTTGTAAAGAAGAGCGCACATAATTACCCACAACACCCAACATAGATTGTATTGTTGAAGAATCTGCCCCAGTCCGATTACTTAACTGATCGACAGCGTTGATAATACCACCGATTTGACCTAAGCTGCCTTGTTGATTAGGATTGGCGACAGCACCAAGAATTTGATCGAAAAGTCCCATAAGTTTCTTGTGTTTTTGTATTTTTTCTTTCCTAAGACCAACCTGAAAGCTGCTCAGACTGTAAGTATCAGGCAACATCAACCAAGCCCGTCTTAGGGTGTACTTTCTTTATTGCAGCAAATTTCATTCGCCACAACTTCCAAAAGATCTACAACTTGATTCTTACTACTCTGTTAAAAAAGACTGAAACTATTAATATTAGAAGCATCTGCGTCCTTAATAACCACTAAATTTTGCCACCCATGCCTCTGTCGCGCATAGTCACGCTGATTGTTGGTCTAATCGTCATTTTGGGGCTAGCCCTGTGGCTGATTGATTCTCTTTCACGCCTCTATTGGCAATTGTCTTATTCGCCGCTGCTGGGTAATTTGCTGTTGCTGCTGTTGATTGTACTCATAGGGGCTTTGGTTGCAGCTTTTGTTTATTATGTACTGGTAATTCAATCTGGGGAAAAGCGATCGCGCCGCCAACGTAATCGTGTGACTCCAGCACAAATCCCTGCTGCCAAATCTGATGCGGCTTCTACGACGCTACAAGCTGTGCGCCAACAGGTATCACAAATTCAAGATGAAGTAGCACGCCAAGCTTTATTAAGTAAATCGCGGGAGATTGAAGTTAATTTAGCACGGGGCGAAATTCAAGTAGTGGTATTTGGCACAGGAAGTGCTGGCAAAACTTCCCTGGTGAATGCAGTTATGGGACGCATGGTGGGTCAAGTTAATGCCCCAATGGGAACAACTCAAGTAGGAGAAACCTATTGTTTGCGGTTGAAGGGCTTAGAACGCAAGATTTTGATTACAGATACGCCAGGAATTTTAGAAGCAGGGGTAGCAGGAACAGAACGGGAACAAATGGCCAGAGAACTGGCGACGGCGGCAGATTTGCTGTTGTTTGTGGTAGATAATGACTTGAGGCGTTCAGAATATGAACCACTGCGAGGATTAGCAGAAATTGGCAAGCGATCGCTTTTAATTCTCAACAAAACTGACTTATACACCGATGAAGATAAAGAAGTCATTCTCGCACGCTTGCGCCAACGAGTGCGGGGATTTATTGCTGCAAGTGATGTAGTGGCGATCGCGGCTAATCCCCAATCTGCACAACTAGAAACTGGCGAAACCTTCCAGCCAGAACCAGATATTGTCCCTCTGCTGCGGCGAATGGCAGCTATTTTAAGGGCTGAAGGTGAAGATTTAGTAGCAGATAACATTCTCCTGCAATCTCTGCGACTGGGAGAAGAAGCACGCAAACTCATTGATAGCCAGCGCCGCCGTCAAGCTGACAAAATTGTAGAAAGGTTTCAGTGGATTGGTGCTGGTGTAGTTTCAGTCACGCCTCTACCATTTGTCGATTTGTTAGCAACTGCTGCTGTCAATGCTCAAATGGTTGTGGAAATTGGTAGAGTCTACGGCTGCGAACTGAATATGGAAAGGGGACGAGAGTTAGCCCTTTCTTTAGCGAAAACGCTCGCCAGTTTAGGAATTGTCAAGGGAGCAATTGGATTACTATCTACTGCTTTACAAACGAATCCGGCAACTTTTATCGTTGGTAGGGCAATTCAAGGCGTAACCGCAGCTTATTTGACCCGGATTGCTGGTAAAAGTTTTATTGAGTATTTTCGTCACGACCAAGATTGGGGCGATGGTGGGATGACAGAGGTAGTACAGCGACAGTTCCAAATGAATCGCCGAGATGAATTTATTAAGGCTTTTGTGCAAGAAGCGATCGCCAAAGTAGTTAAGCCTTTAACAGATCGATCCGAGGCGATCGAGGAAGTAGAAGAACAAGGAGAATCCGATAGATAATCATGAAAAGTAGGTTGATTTGAGCGCCAGTGAAACCCAACCAAAATACAACTATGGCATAGTGATTACTAAATCAAATTTTTCTGTAATTTAAGTCTTATAAGGACTTTAGTCCTAAGAAAAGGGCTAAAGCCCTTACTACGAAATAAATTTAGCTAACTTTATATTAGTTAACATAGTTTGATTTAACGTGAGTTCGATGAACCTCTCACTCGCTCCCTCCCTCTCCGCAACTGAAAGGGAGGAGCAACGAAAAATTGAGCTTTTTGCTCCCCTCTCTGTGTCGGAGAGGGGTTGGGGGAGAGGTCAAATAAGACTTGTCGAACTCACGTTGATTTATTCTCACCGACTTACTTAGTCGTTGAATACAGTCGATTAAATCTTCCCTACTTTATACCCAATCAAGCAATAGTAAAACCTCCTGAAGGTGAGTCTGGCTATTTCTTGGATGTTTTAATATTGAACCGTCCCAGTTTAGTTTTAGAACCACTGTGGACGAAATTCTCAACTATAACTTAGGGTACTTCCATTCCTTTAGTAATTGAAATTGTTAGCCAAAATTGGCGCGATGATTACTATAAAAAGCTGGCTGACTATGAGGAAATGGGCATTGCAGAATATTGGATTGTCGATTATGCAGCATTAGGTGCTAGAAAGTTTATCGGTAATCCCAAACGGGAGCATCCACTTTTGGAAGAAACACCGGGCTGGAAATCGCGCGCCAGTTGCTTCAAGTCGGCATAGCCGCCCAACGCACTGGCTTGGCTATACAAACAAAACCCCTTCGGGTTCGCCAGTTGCCTGCGGAGGGAAACCCTCCCGCAGCACTGGACTCACCGCCTGCGCGGGTTTCAGATGAGTCCGCGAAGGCAGACTTCGTTTGTGTAGCCCCAGACTTCTAGTCTGAGGGCAATCTGCCAAAACAGGATGCTCTCTCCCAGACTTCCTACCTTCTCAATCTATCAATTAGTAGATGGAGAGTATCAGGTTAGTCAATTTTGAGATAACGATTACATTATATCCCCAACTTTTCCTGAGTTGAAAATCACAGCTAACCAAGTTTTTCAAGCTGTGGAAATTTTTGAAGAGTGAAACTGATTAATGATTAGCGATCGCTCACAGAATTTAAGCTGAATCTGTTCGCGTTAACGGCGCTAAAGGCAATAAAGTCAGATTACCAAGAAATAGCGTTGAATCTTGCTCCCATATTCGCATAACTCGATAACGGTGGGTTATGACTTCGCTTACATATTCTTCATTAAAAGCAATTTCGTCGCTTGTCTCTTGCAAGAAAACTACTACTTGTGTGATGGGAACTTGATATTTACGTGTCAATCTGACGAACTATTCTTTGACTAAGTATAAATCCTTATACTGCTATAATTTTCCCCTTATAAAGGGAACCCCGTTCTTATGTTGTCGTCAGTATGAGATAAGTACTGTGTACATGGATAAATGTTAGTTTAAGTTTAATTACTGAATTTTCAGTTAGCTGCATAAAAAGGCAAACGATATTTTAAGTAAAAATACTTATTGTGCTATCTCAAATAAGCTCACACATTATGTAGAGGAAAAACACCGCTACAATTCGATTTTAATAGTGATGTTTCATACTTAAAAATAAATATACTTCTGTACAAATAGAGTATTAAAAATGTTTATTTTTTTAAGTAAAAATACTAAGAAAACAAATTATATTTTAGCAATCAACGCGCTAATCATTTATTTTTCAGGACTTCCGGAATTAATCAGCCATGTTAGAAAACTTATATATGGATTTACCAAGTAACCAGCTCATGAACTACCACATGATCGGTAAAGTACTAAAGTCACGCTACCAAATAGTCCAAAGCCTGGGTGCAGGGGTATTTGGACAGACATACATTGCTGTAGATATAGATTACCCAGATAACCCCAAATGTGTCGTTAAACAGCTTAAGGTGAGCAATTCCCAACCTAGCTACTTAGACACCTTAAGATTACGCTTTCTTACCGAAACCGAAACTCTCAAGCGTCTGGGACTCCATAACCAAATTCCCGAATTTATCACTTGCTTTGAAGAACATGAACGATTTTATTTAGTTCAAGAGTTTATAGAAGGACACTCGTTAACAGCAGAATTGCCCATTAATCAACAATGGGGATGTCTTTGGACTGAAAACGAAGTTGTGGAATTTCTACAAGACGTTTTAAGTATTTTAGAATTTGTTCACTCTCAAGGTGTGATCCATTGTGATATCAAACCAGAAAACTTGATCAGACGTGCTGTTGATGGCAAGTTAGTTTTAATTGATTTTGGTTCAATCCAGTCAGTTGATTTAGGTATAGATGAGGAATTGCCGATCTATCGGATTCCTGTGACATCACTGGGTTACATTCCGCCAGAGCAGTTTATTGGTCAAACACAGCCTAATAGTGATATTTATGCTTTGGGCATGATTGCCATCCAGGCTTTAACAGGATTAGAAGCGCTGCAATTAAAAGGTGATCCTCATACTAATGAGATTTTATGGCGTTCTCAAGACACACCAGTTAATGATTATTTAGCAGCTGTTCTTAGCCAAATGGTTCGTTATGACTACCAAGAGCGTTTTCAGTCTGTGAGTGAGGTACTGCGGGTACTCCAGCAAATGGTACAGGAAACTCAGCATAATGAATCTTTAGAGGTAGCAGTTGAAAATCGTAATTCTGCTCAGCGTGCTGCGTCTGAGCAATCATCGCCGCTATTGACAGGAATGAAAGTAGGACTAGCAGCCAATTCTTTATTAATGGGATTGGGAGTATATTCTTTAGTGAATAATTCTCCCGCTTATTCCGAAACCGAAACTTTATATAAAGCAACAGAAGAATATCAAGCAGGGGATTTGCAAGAAGCGATCGCTTTAGCTAAATCAATTCCTTCTCATAGTAATGTTTATCCAGAAGTTCAAGCCACAATTGAAGAATGGCAACAGCAATGGCAACAGGCTGCGGAACAATATTTCATAGCTGAACAAGCCTTAAATGATGGTAGATGGTCAGATGTACTAAGTGTTGCCCCTAAAGTTCCTGATATTTTGTATTGGCAATCTAAAATAGATAAATTAGTTCAACAGGCACAATTTAATATCGAAGCACAGACGCAAGATTTATTAGCAAAAGCTTACGAAAAAGCTAGTGTAAGAGATTTTTCTACAGCTTTAAAGTATCTGCGGCAAATTCCCAAAGAAAGTTCTGCTGGTGCTTTAGTTCAAAAAAAATTGGCTGAATATAATCAAAAGCGGCAAATTAGAGCAGCCTATTTTTTACATAATGCCCATAAAAAAGCATTGATGGGTGATTTCAATGGTGCTGTGGCATTTCTCCACAAAATTCCTAAAGATACCCCCATTTATACTCAAGTTCAGGCCAAATTGAACGAATATACTCAAAAACAGCGCCGACAAACTCAAGGACAAAATGTAGCTTTTAGTATGGTTTCTTCCACATATCAAATTGAAAACTCTCACCCTGGAAATCATCTGCCAGAAGTGAATGTTCGTTAATTAAAAATTAAGAATTAATGTGAATTCAGTAATTTCAAGTTTAGAAAAAGTTGTGAAATTACTGCTCTTCTACAGTCAAGTCAGTTTTAATTAACCTTTTTTGTAAAGCCACAACAACAGCTTGAGTGCGATCGCCTACTCCCAATTTATGCAAAATCGTATGAACATGCACCCTGACAGTTCCAGGTGTAATGTATAGTGCGGCAATTTCTTGATTAGTTTTTCCGGCTGCTAATAGCGACAAAATTTCTTGTTCGCGTTGGGTTAGGGGGTTGGAAGGTTTTGAGATATTTTCTGAGTTGGGTTCGTCAAGATCAGATGCAAAAGTAGAACGAATTTCTTTAACAAGATAGAAGCCTTCTATTAAAAAACCCCAAGATTATATTTGTCTTAAGGGCTTTTTGCAGATTTAGCAAAAAGCCCTATCTATTTATGCAATGACGAGTATTAAAGCAAAACTACTCATCTTCACCTGCGTGCGATCGCTCTGTTAAAGGATCATCAAACTTTACCCCTAAGTCAACACCCAAATAGTCGCTCAATTTTCCTATGAGACGCTATCAAAAATCTGTGCTTCAGAGATTGGTAACAGATGGGTACGACATTGACGTTATAAAAGTGGATGATTCTGACTCGGACGACAAGAAGGAAATTCAGTTCTTGAAGAGGTGAAGGTTGTATTCTTGCGTAAAGTTGTGGTCAAACACAATTTTTACCAGCGATTACTTCAAATGTGTGATCAATTTATATTAATTGTATAATAGCTAACTTGCTGTCTATCTGAGAAAGCAGTAAGATATCGATGAACTTTTCAGTTATTAATTTGACACTATCAAGCGCTCACCTGCTTAAGGAACACTAGATGTGCGTCTTTTGCTTTACCTAGCGTTAAACAAAAGTCTTCAATTGTTTATTTTTTTAAATAAACACCAGTAAAGTAAACCTGAGCTTATGCAATGACTGACACAAGTATTTCAGATAAAAATGTTAGTTATTATTTGAAATTACTTCAATTAATTTAAATTAGTTCTAAAAAATCTTATGCCTATCTTTAATCGTATAACTTTGGCAGTTGCCTGTTTGTCTTTGAGCGTGAATTTGTTTACTAATGAAGTTGCTCAAGCGCAGAATCAAAACTTAGTTTTAGAAGATAATTTTGACGCAGCTTTTCTGATTACTTCACCAGCCGGCACAGTAGCTAGTCACGAAGCTTCAAGTTTAATCTTTGGTCAAACAACCACCTCTGTTAATTCTAATTTTTCTTTATTTCCCAACCTCATATTAAGTACCCAACTTCAACAAGTTGTTTCAAGTAGCTATGACTTAAACTTTTTTCTGACTACAGGGTCTAATTCCGGGTTCATTCTTCCAGGAACTACATTAAGAGGACAAGCAGTCAATCAATGGATATTCGATTTAAGTAACTTTTTTGCTGGCATCAATAATGGAATAGATTTCCCTACTCCTGTTACTTATAACTCAGCCCAAGGAAGCTGGTTTGATGATGGCAGTTTAGTATTTCAAACCAGCTATCTACCTCAACTAAATGTTGGTAGTACGTCAACTCAGTTGGCCGGACAATTTGATGTCGGACTGACAAGAGGTGATTTAGGAGCTTTTGGCAATGGCATTGATGCTTTTACCTTAAAAGTCAACATCACCTCAGCGGCACAAATAAATAAAGTAATTCCCGAATCTTCAACTATTACTGCGTTATTGATTTATGTAAGCTTAGGGCTAACTTTAGCTCGACGGTATAAGCCCATTCAGTAGTAATCCTCAGTTAATAGGTCGGATCAATGCTGCGAATATTCAGAACAACGACTTAGAAGGATTAGGAACTAACCCCAGTACTGGAAGGGTAAGTGCCGTTAATGAAGCACGGGCATCCGGTTCAACAACAACAATTGATCCAACTATTGTTCGGGTTAACAATGTTGATGTAACTTTTGCTCCATCTACTGTATCACCAACGCGATCGCCATCTGACTTACGTCGTTTTGGGTTTGACTCTGGTGCTGACTTTGGGCGTGACATCTCATCAACTCGATAGGTACTGTCGACTAATGTTCTTTACAACATTTCGGGCAATAATACCACCAGTACAAGAGTTAGAGTAAAATTCTATCCTTTTTCCCTAGGCGATGTCTTGCGACAAGCCGCTTCACGTCTACGCATTATATTGAATTTTTCTAGAGAAAACAAATAGGGGCTTTTTGCCCCTTTATTTTTGAGTCCAATCAGGATTTTATTAACATTGGTTCTGGCTCAGGTAACATAGGAACTTGCATTGGGTCGTAGCCTAGTTGTTCAGTAATCCGTTCCCTAGCCAAAGCGCGGTATTCCCAAAAATGTTCTCCAGCGGCGCATAAACCTAAATACATATTGAGAACTTGAGGTTTTTTCCGCACAATAGTCCATAGTTGTTGCCAAAACTGCAAACGAATTTCCGGCCGCCGTAAGCCCTGATGCCAAATTACCTGAGCAACAAGCTGTAACCCCTTACCCAAGGGAAATTGCATAGTCTGTTTTCGCTTTTCCAGGGAGCCAATACTGAGGCATTGCTGAAAGCAGCGTCTAAGATAGTTTGTGGGTTCATACAATCTCCAAAAGCCTTCTACATACTCTCTAGCAATTTCAGCTACCGGACGGGTGGGGATGAAATTCATTAAGGTATTCTGGTCTCCCGTAGGATGACTAATGTCATCAAATAAACGCTTTTCTTTCTGAAGCCGAGTCCAGAGGGCAGTGTTAGGAGGAGCCTGGAGGATGCCCAGCATGGGTTGAGGAATACTGGTTTGTTCAACAAAAGCTTGAATCCGTTCTCCTGCTCCTGCACGTTCTCCATCAAAACCGAGGATAAAGCCTGCATAGATGAGCATCCCTGCGTCATTAATTTTGCGACAGGCTTCAACTAACGGATTGCGAGTATTTTGCAGTTTTTGTGTTACTTGCAGGCTATCTTGGTCAGGGGTTTCAATGCCGAGAAAGACAGCATAAAAACCTGCTTCATTCATTAATTGCAACATTTCATCATCTTCTGCCAAATTTACAGAAGCTTCAGTGATGAAGGTAAATGGGTAGTCGTGCTGCTTCATCCAAGGAATCAATTCTCGCAGGAAGCGCTTGACGTTACGCTGATTGCCAATAAAGTTGTCATCAACAATGAAGAGTGATCCTCGCCAGCCTAAATCATAAAGGTTTTGCAACTCTGCTAAGGCTTGACTTGGTTCTTTAGTGCGTGGTTTGCGACCGTAGAGAGAGATGATGTCACAAAATTCGCAATTGAAAGGGCAACCGCGAGAAAACTGGATAGCCATCATCAAGTAGGCATCCCGTTGCAGCAGATCAAAACGCGGCATTGAGCTTTGGGTAACATCAGGTTTTTCCAGAGACCGAAAGATTCCTTGCTCTTGGCCTTGATTGAGCGCTTCTAGAAACTGGGGAACAGTTAACTCTCCCTCATCTAATATCAAATAATGCGCTCCAGAGTCAAGGGCTTCTTGGGGTACAGAGGTGGGATAGGGGCCACCGACTGCGACTTTTTTGCCTAACCGTACTGCTTTTTTAATTAGGGCGTGAAAGTCTGGCTTCTGCACTAGCATTGCAGAGAGAATTACTAGGTCACACCACTCCCAATCAGCATCTGTTTCCAGATTAACATTGCGATCGCAAAATCTAATTTCCCAGTCTTGAGGGAGAAGGGCTGCTACTGTAATAATGCCCAGTGGAGGTAAAACAGCTTTTAGCCCAGCGATTTCCATAAAGCGATCGTAAGACCAAAAAGACTGAGGGAACCGAGGGTAAATCAATAATGCTTTCATGAAATCCTTTATGCAATGTTGGTTTACTTTGGTGTGAGCAAATGCATCAAAAAGGTAAACTTGAATTTGCTTACTAGCCCGTGTGTCTCAATCTCTGCAATAGGTTTCTTATATTGGTATTTTGCTACACTTGCCCTATATCAAAAAGTTAGCCTGATCAGAACAAAGGCCAACTTCTTAGATAGGTTTATTGTTAGCTGAAGTAGAAAGATGTGTAAATATACCTTAGTAAATACATTTAGACATTTATAGGGCCGCGACTACAAATAATCGCTGCCCCACAATATAGTATTCTCTCTCAAGCTTTATTTAGGCAGGAATCAAAACTGTATCAATAATGTGGATGACACCGTTATCAGCAGCAACATCTGGTGTTGTAACAGTGGCATCATTGATTTTGACACCATTAGAAGCATCAATTTTTACTTCCGTTCCTTCAACAGTGTTAGCTGACCTCAGCTTAACTACGTCTGCTGACGGGACTTTGCCTGAAACGACATGATACGTCAAGATTTTCTTGAGCTTGGGAATATCTTTCAGTAATGCGTCTACTGTACTTGCTGGAAGTTTAGTATCTAACGATACAGATAAATTTAGTAGATTTGAGTAGGTAAATTTAAAATTTAAGTAGTTATTTTATACAAAATATTTAATTTGAAATAAATTCAGTGTAAGATTCACTGAGGTGTAACGATTGCCTTCCAGGCTTATTAGGTAACAAAGGATCGCTCTTTGTTGAGGGCTATTTAACCTGGACTAGAACAATAACAGGAATTGGCAATTTAGTAAATCTATAATCTTCAATTCATTTTCAAGTCTCCTAATTAATGGCAAACACAAAGAGTAGATTGGTATCAGATTGCAATCAACTTAGTTAAAATGGGCTGTTTTCTGTTACGCTGATATTTAAGAGAGTTAAACTCAAATTCTAAAAAATATTCTGATTGATACAATGTGTTGTGATAGATATTTGAAGTATCACACTGAGAAATATCACCAGAGTAATATAGGAACCACGCTTGAAACTTTAACTATCTTAGTTGAGGGCTTTGTCTAACCCAGCTTTTCAAAAATCAAATGGGATTCCTGTATTTGTTGAATTAACACAGTTAAAAGTGTAGAAACCATGAAAACAACTTCAACTTTGATTCCAGAATTTGAAAAACTGTTGAGAGAAAAATTACAACTAAATAATTGTCGGCTAAAAAAGAAGAAACAAGAGAATAGTTATGAAATTATTACACCGGCTAAAGACATTTTTTTGATGTCTTGGTGCGAATTTCCAGATATTAACTTGATATATCAACCTGTAGGAATACGCAGAGAACAAACTGTAGTTTATGAGCGAGCCATTCGCTCTCATATTAAATCTTGTTTGAGTAGTATCCAGGATGATTCTTAACTATTGGATACTATTAATTTAAGCAAGTAAACTCATACTCAAATAATCACAAACTGTTTACTAAATTTTCACGCATTTTTGTAATATGGAATCTGAAAAAATTCAAAATGAACAGGAACCAGATTACAAAACTCTGTTAGCTAATGCCAAGCTGGCTTTAAAAGTTGAATACAAAAGATCAGCCGATGCCATATCACAATTGCAAGCGATAAAAATTCAATTAGAGCAAGTTCAGGCTGAAAACAAAACTCTCAGAGAGTGTAGCTATGAAGATGTAATTAAACACTTTGAAGTGCGTACCCAAGCGGCAGAAGCACGAGCGCTAAAAACAGAAGTACGCCAGAAATTCCTCGAAGCTAACGGTTGTAAAGATGACGAAAGCTTCGATACTCTCTGGGATAGCATTAAGAATCAAATTCAAATCCAAGATGGCGAGGTGAGAATAGTTGCTTCAAATGGCACTCCTAAATTTACTTTAAGGGGTGACATGATGACTCTGAAGGACTTTGTTCAATCCCTCAAAGAACATCCAATTTCGGGAAAATTTTTCATTAATTAATTAGTCTAAAACGCAATTACGATTACCAAGGGGGGATCAAAGAATCAAATTCTATAAATATTATGCTTTAGTGAAAAAAGCAAAACTCCGTCGTAGCTGTTGTGAACTTGCTACGGCGGAGAGTTTAAAAAATTGAAATACCGAGGTAGAGGAGGTAAAATCCTTGGGCTTCAAAGACACCAAAGAAGCCAACATAAAGAACAAAATTCTTTTTAACTTTTACCTTGTCTCCCCCTCGGTGTTTCCTACTGTGCTAGATATGCTTAATATATAAGTTTTTATTTCTGAGAACAGTATTATAAAGATCAGTTTTCAAGTATCATAGTAAACGGCCAAAAAAACACTCCACTAATCTGAGATTGCTGGGTAATTGGGAGTTCGCAATGCAACTGCAAATAACCTCAGTGAATGAAAAAAATCCCCAAGAGCAACGGCAATTAAAGAGTTTATGGGTGGGGATTGGTTGTCAAAGGGGTAGTTCGCGGGAGTTGATAGCAGCAGCAATTCAACAGGTGTTTGAAGAAAATCAACTTGACCAAAGTGCGATCGCGGGCTTTGCTACTATTGAAACTAAAGCTTCAGAATTGGGATTAGTCGAACTTTGTCGCCTACGCAATTTGCCTTTAAAAACCTTTGCAGCGCCAATTCTCTCTACTGTTTGTGTACCCAGCCCTAATAAAATCACTAACGAAAAAGTAGGTACACCAAGCGTAGCAGAGGCTGCTGCTATTCTTGCAGCCTCTAGCTTCACTCCTGATGTTGTAGTAAAGCAGAAGTTAAAAATAAGATTATTGGTTCCCAAACAAATTTTTCGCTTGCAGGAGCAACCAGGAGCAGTAACGATAGCTGTTGCTCAAAAATCAATCCCTTTGGGGAATTAAAAATTAAAAATTAAAAATTAAAAATTCCACCCACAAGCATCTGAGGTTTTTGAGCATAGTGAAGAAGCACAGGGATTAGGAGTAGGAGTATAAGGAATAAATATTTTTTTCCTATGCCCTATGCCCTATGCCCTATGCCCCATGCCCCATATCCCAAGTTGGCGAGAGAGCAACCTCGACCACGCATAAGAGAATGAAGTTTCCCGCCGACTTTCTAATCAATCACTCTGGCAAAATAGTTAATCACACTAGAAACAATTGCTAGTACGATTGATCCCAACAAAGCAGGCAGAAATCCTCGAATCTCAAAACCATAACCGGGAGTGAGAGCGCTTGCCAACCAAAGGGTTAAGGCATTAATAACTAATGTAAATAAACCCAAGGTGAGTAAGGTAATGGGAAAGGTCAAAATAGCTAAGATTGGGCGAATAAATGCATTTACTAGCCCAATTACAATAGCAGCAACTAAAGCAGCGACAAAATTCTTGACATAAAATCCCGGAACGATACTAGCGGTGATGAGCAAAGCTACCGCCGTTGCAAGCCAAGTTAGTAGAAAGTTTTTCATGAGCTATTTTAGAGACATTCTCGCAACTTTTAACTTACTAGTTAACTAACGCCCTTGGGGCGATCGCCGCAATAAAACTTCCCAAGTCGCACCTCCAACTACGCCATCAGGTTCCAGTCCATAGCGTTTTTGTGCAGCTTTCACTGCTGCTTCGGTTGTGGGGCCAAAATCTCCATCTACATTACCACCTAAAAAACCCAGTTTTTGTAATTGCCGTTGCAACTTGGTCACTTCTGCATTACGCATCCCTAAACGTAAAATCGGCCATCCTTCTGAAGTGTATTGAACGCCGGCGATTTGGCTAGTGCGTCTAGTTGTTGATGGTCGTTGGGGCGCTTTTTTTGTGCTTTGAGTTGTAGGAGGTTTTCGGGTAGCAGGTTTGGTTGGTACTTGAGTTGTAGGAGGTTTTCGGGTAGCAGGTTTGGTTGGGGCTTGAGCTGTAGAGGGTTTTCGGGTAGCAGGTCTCGGCTCAGGTTTAGTTGGTACTTGAGTTGTAGCCGATTGAGTTGGAACAGGAAACTTTGGTATCAAGTTAGATGCAGAGTTAGTTGTCGGGTTTGCTGAAGAGACAGTTGCAGTTGTTGGCTGATTAGGAAACAGTCGTTGCCAAGTAGCAGCATCAACAACACCATCTGGACTTAAGCCAACCGCTTGTTTAAATCGAGAAACAGCTTTGGCCGTATCTTCGCTATAAGTGCCATCTACTGTACCTGAATAAAAGCCCAAAAGCTTGAGAGCTGCTTGCAGTTCTGAGACACGTTCTCCTTGGCTACCAACTTTGAGGGTAGGACGATTGATGCTATCTACGACATTGACTTGGGCAACTTTTTGTGGTGCAGCAATTGATACTACAGCCCAGGAGCCAATTAGCACAGATGTAGAGACAAACAAAAGTAACCAAGAAAACTTACTTGCCCTTAAGAGGCGAGTTGGTTTTGGTGACTCTAAGTAATTCAATATACTTGCTGTCAGGCTGCCTTTCATGGAATTTGTTCCCAGAATCTTCTGATGCTAATAGTACACCTCGGATGATGGCGATCGCACGTCAACTACTTACGCCAGGGCACTATTAATTGCTTCTTCTTGACCAACTAAAGACAAATAAGGTTCCTGTAAATATCGAGCAGCAGCAGCCATTGCATCTTGGGCACTTACCGATGTAATTAACTTTTGAAACTCACTATCAAAATTAATTCCTAAACCCAAAGTTTCATACCAGCCGTAAATTTGAGCAATTTGACCGTTCGTTTGTTTACCCAAGGCGTACTGCCCCAAAATCTTGTTCTTAGAAGCTTGCAATGCGTCTTCTGATACTTGCGTAGTACAGATTAAATCTACTTCTTTGCGTAGTCCATTCAACCCTATACTGGTATTTTCTGGTGCTGTACCCATGTAGACTACAAATGACCCTGGATACAACCGTGTCGGGTAAAATGCGGAGACTTCGTAAGCTAAGCCCCGCTTTTCTCGTAACTCTACAAACAAGCGACTAGAAAGCCCATTTCCTAGGTAAGTAGACAGCAACTTAAGTGGGGCATAGTCAGGAGACATGACTGATGCTCCCAAATAACCTAGCATTACGATTGATTGCTGCGTCTGTATAGGTTTCAGTTGATGCTGCGGTTCTACTCGAATCTCAGGTAAAGTAATTGTTGGCGGTGCTTGGGTGGGAACTTGCCAATCACCAAATACTTGTTCTGTCAGTGCTACTGCGTCAGCTCGCGTCACACGCCCAGCAATACTAACTACTACATTATCTGGACGAAAATAAGTTTGGTGATACTCCACTAAATCGCTACGAGTTAAGCGGTTCATTGTGGCTTCGTTACCTAACACTGACATAGCGTAGGGATGGTTTTGGTACATCGCCTGCCGCATTTGTTCAAAGGCAATAGTAAACGGCTGCTCTTGTTGAGAGCGAATATTTTGTAGTGTCAACCGCCGTTCGAGTTCCACTTGGGCTTCGGGAAATGTCGGCGATCGCAAAATCCGCCCTGCTAATGCTAAAATTTCCGCAAAGTCAGATGTTACAGTCTTCAACGACAGCAAAAAATAATCAGTCGAGGTATCTGCACTCAAACTTGCCCCGGTAGATTCGACTTGTTCAGCAATTTCTAAGCTCGAAAGTCCATCACATCCCTTTGTCATAACTGCTGACAGCAAATGGGACAAACCCGCCTGTCCTGGTTGTTCATTACAACTACCAGCGCGGACAAAAACCCGTGCTGCAATAATATCCGCAGCCGGATTTTCTGCCACCAACACTACGATGCCATTATTCAATACAGTGCGATGGATAGGGAAGTGAGATAGGGAAGGTTTCACGATTTAAATTATGAGTTGTCAATTGTGTCAGTTGTTAGTTGTCAGTTGTCAGTTGTCAGTTGTCAGTTGTTAGTTGTTAGTTGTTAGTTGTCAGAAGGCACGTCCACTTGACTTGAAAAAATTTTGGTTTGTGCCTTAGTGATGAAAATCTTGAACCACAGAGACACTAAGACACAAAGAGAAAAATAATTTTCATTCGTTCTAGTGTATGCAGTTCATGATGGCTGCTTGTAGCCACTGACCACTGACAACTAACCACTGACTAACAGGGTTTAAGTATAGTCACCGCGTAATTCTGCGGTGAAAGATACTGTTTAGCTAATTGTTGCAGTTCTTGAGCATTCAGTGATTGAATCTGATGAGGATATGCCACAGCTAATTCAGCTTGGGCAATAGTATTGTAGTAACCATAAAGACCAGTCAACTGATTTGGTGTTTCTGTAGAAAAAGCATATTCATTACAAAGCAATCTGCGTGTACGAACAAGCTCCTGTTCGCTAATTCCTTGACTTTGCAAATTATCTAAATGAGTAAGAATTGAGTACTCAACTTGCTCTAGGTTTTCTGGCTCTAACCAGGCAGTAATGGTAAATAGACTCGATTCTCGTTGTAAAGAAAAACTACTATAAATCCCGTGTACCAATTGCAATTCTTCCCGCAACTCGCGCACTAAACGCGAAGTCCGTCCTTCTGCTAATAATACTGATAATATATCTAAACCATAACCAGTCCGTAGTTGCTCTACTCCTGGTACGACCCACGCCATCATTAATCGCGCTTGCTCTAAGCGAGGTAAGCACAGTTCTTGACGACAGATTGCAGTGATAACTGGCTCTACCACTTTTGGAGATGGTGGACAATCAGAGCGTTCGGCAAAATCAATGAATGAGCGATTTACCAACTCCCAAGCTTGTTGTTGGGCAATTCCCCCGGCAATCACTATCGTCATATTTTCCGGTTGGTAGTGAGCGCGATGAAAACAGCGCATGGCTTCTGGTGACTGCTGCATGAGTTCTTGTTCAGTACCCAGCACAGAACGCCCGTAAGGATGGTGTTGGTAAATGCTTTTATTGAGGGCTTGAAATCCTATCCAATCGGGATCATCATTACAAGAACGGATTTCTTCAAGTACCACGTCCCGTTCGCGGATAAATTCATTATCTGGAATTGCTGCATTTAGCAGTAGTTCTCCCAAGTGGGGTAGCGTATCTGCTAAATAAGGAGCCGCTGTAGTTAAGGAGTAATGAGCATAATCGTAGCTCGTGGCTGCATTACTCACACCACCCCCATTTTCAATTTTGTAATCGAACACGCCAGGGGCTAGTTTCGCTGTACCTTTAAAAATCATGTGTTCTAAAAAGTGAGCCATACCAAACCAAGGTTCAGGCTCAAGGGTTGCTCCAGCACGCACCCAAACATCGGCCACAACTACAGGGGTAGTGGGAATTTCTTGATGAATAAATGTTAAACCACTGTCTAGTCGGAGAACTGAGGCTGGAAAAACGGTATGAGTAAGTTGTTGTGACAATTTTTTGTAGCTTTAACCACAATTTAATGTAATTTTTGTTATCTTAACTCTGAATGATCGCTAAATTAGAATCAACTTATACAGATTTTGTTTTTTTCAGCCGCTTTTTAAGCACTAATTTTTTATAAAATTAAAGCTCCCAAGTTCTTGCTGACTTTGGGAGCCGATAATTTTGAGTTCACCGCAACGCCGTTTTACCTAAGTTTATGACCTGGTTAAACCAGGTGGGAACCGATGTTCTACGTTTAAAGTTTCCGGGTACATGCCCGGTCTACTGCCACGAGAAATATTTAGCTCCCTGTTCTTTAAAGACATAGATCAAAAAACTTGATGGCAGTCACCAACGTCGCAGTGCAACTAACTCATTATAGCTTTCAAAAACAGGTTGTGTGTCCAAGATTGAAAATTAAGAGCGAATTTGGCTCGGATACCAGATAAATTCTATATTGTGAGCAATGGTACTTGCGGTATCTTGGTTTTGATCATCTAGCAAAACAGTAACGTGTCCCAACTTACGCCCAGGACGTGATGTTGTTTTTCCGTACCAGTGAACAAAAGCGCGGGGAATCGCTGCTAATTGTTGGCGTTGGCTGTGGTAGTTACTATGAGAATTTTCATACCCCAAGAGGTTAACCATAACAGCACTAGGGCATTGCAAGACGGGATTACCCAAAGGCATACCACAAACGGCTCTTAAGTGCTGCTCAAATTGAGATGTTTCACAAGCATCCAAAGAAAAGTGCCCAGAATTATGGGTACGAGGGGCAATTTCGTTGATTAACACCTGACCGTTATTAGTCAGAAATAGTTCAATGCCAAAAACTCCTACTACTTGCAAGCTATTTAATAGAGTATGTGCGATCGCCTCTATTTCTGTTGCTTGATGGAGTGTAATATCAGCAGGGGCAATCACTCGTCTGCACACTTGTTGTTCTTGCTGGGTTTCTACGACTGGGTAAGTCACAACTTCACCTTCTACAGAACGAGCCGCAATTACTGCTAGTTCTCTGGCAAAGGGTACAAATTGCTCGATTAAAAACAAAGTGATGTTGCTGGAATTTAGCTTTTGCTGCAAAGCAGCTAAATCCTGGATGATAAAAGTACCTTGTCCGTCATAGCCATGACGACGGGATTTGAGAACTAGTGGAAAACCCAAATATTCTATTTTAGATGCAATATCTTCCTGTTCTTCAAGGGCAAAAAATTGAGGAACAGGTAACTTTAAATCACGTAAATAGCAACGTTGATGATATTTATCTAAAAGAGGAGCCAAAGCTGCCAAATTAGGACGAAAGCATACGCCTTGCCCAGCTAGAACAGATAAAGCATCTAAATTCACAAACTCATTTTCAAAGGTGATAACATCACTTTTGGTTGCTAAAACTTCAGTAGCAACGGCATCATCAACTGCGGCAAAAACCTTATCCTGGGCGATAGATACAGCAGGATCATTTCTATTAGGAGTCTGTACTACCAATTCTACCCCTAATTTCTTTGCGGCATCTCCCATCATCCAGGCAAGTTGCCCACCACCAATTACACCAACACGCTTCATCGACATCCTAGAGAATCACGAGTTTCTACGCCAGTTTTAGAATTTATTCCACTGGCTTTGTTGCATAGTTCTTTAATTTGTGCGCCATCCAAAATTGCATCAGTAAAATCTGCACCGTCTATATTCACATCAGGAAAGATGGCACGAAGTAAAAGAGCTTCTTTTAAAACGGCATCACTTAAATCAGCCCCAGTCAAGTTTACCTGATCAACCATCGCATTAGTTAAATCTGCTCCATGCAGATTTGCTTGCGTCATCACCGAGGCGCTTAATACTGCTCCCCGCAAGTCCGCATCTTGAAAGTTAATCATTTCCATATTGGCGTTAGAAAACTCCGCAGCTTGCAAAGTTTGACCAGAAAAATCACGTCTTGCTAACTCTGCATTGCTAAATGACAGGGGATGAGTCCAATCTACCGCTTGTGCTGGGGAAGCCAAGAAAAATACCATTATCCCCAAAATTAATGCCAGTCCTTGCTTCCAAAACATAATCTAGGTAGCCAATTTGGTGTTCAATCACTGCATTTAAGCTTATCGCATCTCAAAATAGGCTGGAGATTCAAAGAATTACTTTATTAGTCTTATCAGCGTACATTGGCACACATCGGCGGTTCATTTCATCTTTAATATTTTGTAATGTCCGGTTGGCGATCGCAGTAAAATATTCAAGAATATATTACTAAAGACAGACGCTACGAAACCTCATTAGCATAATACTTAGTTTTTAGATATTAAATAAATCAAATGAAGTATTGGCTACCTATAAAATTTACAATTTTTGACATTAAAAGTTGACTTTTAAGATATCTAGTTTGTTATGCGATCGCTAAATTGTTTACATTTCTTGATATTAAAGCTTTTCAAGTAAAGTTTATTGTCTTTTGAGGTTAACAGCCACTATTGACTGTTAGTCTTTTATTTAAGGTGAGTGATAAGCATTGCTTCGAGCATGATATGCTCAGCAAGCTTTACCAGAGGAGAATTAACTGTAACTGCATAGTAATTATCTAATTATTCTGAAATCCCCCCATAGATTTATTTTCACCCACTACACAAATTCAACAAGCCGAATTACCCACACCGATATGACACATTACTCTGTTGACTGGATAGAAGCATGGTGCCAAGAAAATGGCTGGACAGAATTATTTGTCGAACGGCGTAATAACTATTGGGCTTTCCCTCCTGGAGGAGTAATGCCTGAACCAATTCCAAGTCATGTTCTGAGAGTTATTAAAGCGGAAAAAGGATTAACTTTAGAAGAAAGATTGTGGTCGATGTCAGCAGTGATTGGTACAGTCGCAGCAGTCGTTTCTACCTTTGTACTCAGATGTCCTATGCCGTTGGTTTTCGCTTTCGCTTTTAACGCTGTGACAGTGGCTCAACTTGAACTTGAGGATGTATAGTTCCTTAGTTTGTTTGGACTTGACTATTAAAAACTGCTCTTGCACTAACTTCCAGCAAGGGCAGTTTTAGTTTTATTTGTCAATCATAAAACTTAAGTTTAATTTTTAAGTAATTGAAAAATCTCCAAATTATTAAAATTGTCAGTTGTCAGTTGTTAGTTGTTTTTGATCTGGTTTAATACCCCCAAAGCGCAAGTGGCGTGGTCTTAAAAAATATAATTAATTGCCACTGACTATTGACCACTGACAAAAACTCTATCTTGCAAATGGCGTGGAGTTTTTTAATTTTACCTAACCACTTATTAAGTTGATATTAACTGTGCCTTGATGAAGAATTAACATCTCCTTGGTAGGCTCGAAGCAGCAAAGTATCATCTGACACACGATTGCAGAAAAATTTGATGGTTAAAGCTTAATTAAGCAAAGGCACCAATTGTAGAGTTGGCCTGTAATTGCTCTGCATTTCTGGTCTCAGATATTGCTCTGCTGTAATTCACCTAAGGAATCCGGGAAGATGGTAAACGAAAATTTCCAGCGGTTGCTGCACAGCCGAATTAAACGACGCAACTTAATCATTGGGGCAGGAGCATTTACTGGTTTAATGATTGCTAACCAGTTTCCCCATCAAAGAGCGATTGCCACGGGTAGATTTTCCAATTATCCTTTTACACTTGGTGTAGCATCAGGTGAACCATATCCAAGCAGCGTAGTTCTCTGGACTCGTTTAGCTCCCGAACCTTTAAATGGAGGGGGAATGCCACCCCTAAACGTGCCAATTCGCTGGGAAGTATCAACCGATGCTAACATGAGGCGCATTGTAGCCAAAGGCACTGAGTTTGCTACCCCAGAAATGGCTCACTCAGTTCGGATTGTCGTTGATGGACTGCAAGCAGATACATGGTACTGGTATCGATTTAATGTAGGCAACTATGCTAGCCCAATTGGTCGGACTCGTACCGCCCCTTTACCAGAGAGCTATTTGAGTAGATTTAACTTTGCACTAGCTTCTTGTCAGAACTATCAGCAGGGCTATTATACTGCTTACAAATACATGGTTCAAGAAGACCTCAATTTAGTTGTGCATGTTGGAGACTACATTTATGAGGGAGGAATTGGAGCAAATACTGTCAGACAGCACAACAGCCCAGAAATTATCACGCTGGAAGATTACCGCAATCGTCATGCCCTCTACAAAACCGATTCTGATCTGCAAGCAGCTCACGCAGCGTTTCCTTGGATTGTTACCTGGGATGATCATGAAGTAGAAAACAACTACGCTAGTGACATCTCACAAATTGATAACGAACCAGATCAAAATCGAGCAATTTTTCTCCAACGGCGAGCAGCTGCCTATCAAGCTTACTACGAACACATGCCACTGCGTCCTTTCTCACGACCCCGTGGTTCCGACATGCAACTTTTCCGTCGCCTTTCTTTTGGTAATTTAGCAACCTTTAACGTTCTAGATACCCGTCAGTATCGTACCGATCAGCCCTGTGGCGATGGAACCAAAGAACGTTGTCCAGAGAATTTTGATCCACAGGCAACAATTACTGGTAAACGCCAAGAGGATTGGTTATTTGAAGGTTTAAATCGTTCTCAAACTAAATGGAATATTTTAGCCCAACAAGTTCCGATCGCTCAGAGAGATATGACACCAGGCGAAGGTGCAACCTTCAGTATGGATAAGTGGGATGGTTATTTAGCTTCCCGCGATCGCCTGATGAATTTCCTAGAAAAGCGCCGTCCCTCCAATCCCGTCTCTTTAGCAGGCGATGTCCATTCTCATTGGGCAATGGATCTGAAGGCTGACTTTGATAACCCACAATCGCCTACAATAGGAAGCGAATTTGTTTGTAGCTCGATTAGTTCTGGTGGAGATGGTTCTGACACTAACCCCACAGTTCAAGCTTATTTACCAGATAATCCACACATTAAGTTTTTCAATGCTCAACGGGGATACGCCCGTTGCGAGTTGACTCCCACAACATGGAAGACAGATTATCTAGTGATGTCAGAAGTGACAACCCAATTTGGCACAATTAGTCAACGTGCTTCATTTGTAGTTGAAAATGGTCGTCCGGGAGTACAGCAAGCTTAATTTTAGAAGAATTTTAGAGAATGGGAGCGTAAGGTTTTGCGCTCCTAATTTTTCAGATTGTGTAATTCGAGGCGAGATACAATAGTAGACATAGCCGTAACCTTGCTTTTTGTGAGGTATTTTGCGTTTCGGCTTTTTTTGTCGCTTTTTAGCCTTTTTTCAAAAAATCTTAGTCATCTATTTTCTAATCTTTTAATACAGACAATGAGCTATTAAATGGTTATGAGTACAAATACATCTTTTGGTGGTAACAGCACTCTGCAAGCTTCTGAGAAACTTCACAACTTGCAGTCAGCTAACAGAGAAGAGTTGCAGACGATTATTCAGGTTTTGGCAAAGATAACTAGTCTTCCCGCTGAAGCCGTTAAGCTTCATCTTGATGCCATGCTTGAGCAGCTAGTGAAAACTAAAGAGCGTCCATTTTATGAAACTGCTACCACTGAAGAATGGATTCAAGCATTGCATGAATGGAGTGCTAGCCATAAAAAAAATACGCCGACACTATCTGACTACGCCGTAAGTCGGGCAGGTATCTATGAAGATGAGGATATTTAGTGGCATATCTCATTGATACAAATATCATACTGAGGATGTCACAGCCAAATAACTCAATGTGTGCAGAAGCTTTGAATGCATTGGAGATAATCCGGCGACGAGGAGAAGATCACTATCTGACGCATCAAAATCTAGTTGAGTTTTGGCGAAGTGCTACCCGTCCTCTTGAAAGAAATGGATTAGGAATGAGTTTAGCCGAAGCAGAGGCATAACTACACCACATAGAAGCCCTTTTCCCAATCCTGCCAGATGTACCTGAGATTTACCCGGAATGGAAACGCATTGTGCTTGAGTACGGAGTAATGGGTGTAAATGTTCACGATGCTAGGCTTGTTGCAGTAATACTTGTTCATGGTCTAACGAATATCCTGACTTTCAACACTAGGGACTTTACCCGCTATGCCAACAAAATTACCCCTGTACATCCAGGAAATTTAGTTTCATCGAACTAAACTTTAATTACTAACAACTTTCATCAAATATTGTGTCAATGTCAACGCATCTACACCTAATTCTGTACGTTCTTGCGCCGCTAAAATCCCCGCTTGCGAATGCCACCAAGCCGCAGTTGCCACAATATCTTCAACAGCAATTTGTTTGGTAGCCGCTTGTGCCAATAATCCACCCAGTAACCCAGTTAACACATCACCACTACCGCCACGGGCTAAAGCTGGGGTACTTTCAGGATTAATCCAAACGAAACCTTGGGGGTTACTAATCGCCGTTCTTGCGCCTTTTAATAACACTACTGCCCCAGTTTGCATTGCTGCTGATTGTACAGCTTTCACTCTATCTTCTTTAGGATCTGCAATATCATGAAATAACCTTTGAAATTCACCAGTGTGAGGTGTCAGCACCGTTGCTGCTTGACGTTTTTTTAAGGTGGGGATCGTTCCCAATTGTGCCAAAATATTCAAACCATCAGCATCAAGGACTAAAGAGCGATCGCTCGTTATTACCTGTTCCACAATAGAAGTAGCATCTTTTGTTAAACCAGGGCCACAAGCGATCGCATTAAATGAACTAAGATCAGTTTTTTCTGGTAATTGTAAATGTGCGATCGCTCCGGTTTCCGTCTCTGGACAACCAATAATCAATGCTTCTGGCAAGTGAGACACCAAAAGTTGTTTTAAAGATTCTGGTACAGCGATTGAGAGCATCCCTACACCACTAGCACGCGCCCCCAAAGCAGTTAAAATTGCCCCACCAGCATAGCGACGTGAACCACAAATTAGAAGTAAATGACCTTCTTTGTATTTATGAGTAACTGGCGGGCGGGGTAAGGGAAGAGTAGAAAGTGCCGTTGCTTTTGTAATCCGTTTAATCTGGGGTGCATCTTGGAGAACAGCTTGCACATCAGCTAAGGGAATATCAAAATCGATTAATTCAGCTTTGCCGATGTAATCTAAAGCCTGATCTTGTAAAAAACCCAGTTTCCACAAACCCAAACAAAACGTGTAAGTAGCACGAATAGCAGTTCCCAAGACTTCGCCTGTATCGGTGTGTAAACCCGAAGGCAAATCGATACTAATAATTGGTTTATGCCAATTATTGATCTGATTAATTGTAGAAGCTATGGGATTAGCGATCGCTTTTTCTAAACCCAATCCAAACAAACCATCAATAAAAAAATCACAATCTGATAGTTGCGTCAATTCTTGATAACATGGAATGCCCAAACTTTGGGCATAATGCAAATGCTGTGATGTTAATTCCTTAAGCTTGGAAAAAGCCGAATAAATCCTAACTTCATAGCCGCGAAAGTGTAACTCACGGGCTACTACTAAAGCATCACCACCATTATGACCAGGGCCAACTAAAATCCCTACACGAGATTTACCCTGATCTGGAATGGGATATGGGGGAATTATTACTTGAATGCGGCGAAAAATTAATCCCGCCACCTTTTCCATCAAAGCCGCTACAGGCATTTTTGCTGCAAAGATCCGCCCTTCAATATCCCGCATTTGTTCAGCGGTGACTACGACTTGTGAAATGTATTCTTGCCTATCCTGCATCAGTTCTAAATCCTGAGTTATTTAGTCGTGAATTATTAACTCTTAACCTTTGTTTTTTCTCTCAGCGTTCTTTGCACGGCAGTCATACCAATTCGCAATTCGCAATGACGCTCCTTCGTCGCTCTAAGCGTTCGCGTTAGCGTCTCGTAGAGAAGCTATGCCGCAGGCTTTACCAAGCCCCTTGTGGGTGGCTTTGTTTTCCCTGTTGCCCATTCCCTGTTCCCTGTTCCCTGTAATTATTTACTTAACCACAGAGACGCAGAGGACACAGAGTAAAGAGTTTAAAGAGGAATATTTTGACTAAAAATTTTACTCACCTTAAAAGTGCTACTCTTTAATTGCCGTAGTAAACTCTTGCATCGCCGAAACCTAAGTTTCGCAGATAGTTGTTCCATTGTGTGGCATCTTTTCGCCCAGCAAAAGGCCCTACAGCTACATGTGGCCCTAATGGCTTTTGTCTTGCAAGCACAGCGCTAGATTGTCCTACACTCCGTATAACCTGCTCTGCAAGTGCATTCAAATTTTCGGAACTGGTAGGAACAACGACATAGTACCGAGAACTGCTGCCCCTAGGATTAACTACATTACCGCCAGCGGGAGAAGCAAGTACTTCCTGACCGTTATTAAAATTGACAATCTGTGCGCCATAGATACCGTATGATTGCAGTTGTCTAACCCGGTCTTGGGCGTTTGATGGTCTGCTAAAAACTCCTGATTGAATAACAGAACGACCTCTGTATTGCCGGATATAAGCACCAGGTTCTATTTGCTTGATTTGTTGTAGCGTCTGGTAATTATTACTCTCAACATATACTAAGTAACGCTCCCAGTTCTGGTTATATTGGGGTTGAGAAGGCTGCGGCGAATATTCATAATATTCCTGTCCTGGTTGAGCAGGCTGTAAGTTCTGCTCGTAAGGATAGTAAGGTTGTACTCCTGGTTGATAGGGTTGCAGCTGCGGTAGCGGCTGCTGACCATAATAAGTTCCTGGGACGTTTGGTGGCGGCGGTAAAGTTCCTTGAGCTTGCAAAATACCCTGATGATTGTTGATTTGTGCTTGTGCTGGATAACTGTGGAAAATCAGCGCCAACCAACTCCCTACAAATAAAGGCAGAATCTGAAATGTGATAAATTTACTCGCTATTTGGCTGGACATAGTATTAATAAGATTTTTCGTTCAGAAACTAATGAATGCACTGTTGTAGCAACTATATAGTGTTAGCTTAGAATTAACATGTTTATGTTGCAATAAATATAGCCGAAAAAAAACTCAGTAATGCATTAAAAATATCCAGGCTCGCGGAAGAGGCTGGTAATGTACTATACGAAAGTTGTGGTGAGCGATCGCTCGGCTAATTTAACTAAATCACCGATTTTATCTTGGATAGACTATAAACTGAAGCGCTTGATTAGCAAGGCTTTGCAGAGATACATGTTATAATTGAACAATCATCAGGCTCTTGTTTGGCGCTTGGATGAAAAGCCTCTACTCGCACCCTGGAGCAAGCACTTTCAAGAGCGTGAGTTATCATTGATTGCATAAAGCTCACGGGTAGAAAGTCACACAAAGTTAAGATTTTGCCATCAGATTGTATGGCATTTGTTTAAATACCTATCGGGAGTAGCCACAAGCTTAATAAAATTTAGAGATATGAAAAAAGTCGTCGTTGGTCTTTCTGGTGGCGTTGACAGTTCCACCGCTGCTGCTATTTTGCACCATCAGGGCTATGAAGTAATTGGTTTGACTCTTTGGCTGATGAAAGGCAAAGGTCAATGTTGCTCTGAAGGGATGATCGACGCGGCTTATATCTGTGAACAATTGAGCGTTCCCCATCAGATTGTAGATATGCGGGATGTCTTTCAAACCCATATTGTCGATTATCTAGTGACTGGTTATAGTGTTGGGATCACGCCTCTACCTTGCTCTCAGTGCAACAAAACAGTAAAGTTTGGGCCGATGGTGCAGTATGCCCGCGAACAATTGGGATGCGATCGCATTGCCACTGGTCATTATGCTCAAATTAATTATGACAAAGCAAGTGGGCGTTATCAGCTATTAAGGGCTGTTGATCGTAATAAAGACCAGTCTTATTTTCTTTACGATTTGTCTCAAGAATTACTAGCAGCAACTGTATTTCCTCTAGGCGAATTGCAAAAAGCCGATACCCGCCGGATCGCCGCTGAATACGGACTCAAAACTGCGGATAAGCCAGAAAGCCAAGATTTATGCCTAGTGGAAAGTAACGGTTCCATGCGCGCATTTTTGGATAAGTATCTCGCTCCTAAAAAAGGCGACATTGTAGATACTACAGGCAAAGTTTTGGGAGAACACGATGGTGTGCATCATTACACCATTGGACAGCGGAAAGGCTTGGGTATAGCAGCACCCGAACCGCTGTATGTGATTGAATTAGATGCGGTGAATAATAAAGTGATTGTAGGCGATCGCACTAAGGTAACTCAGCCAGAATGCACAGTCAATCGGGTAAATTGGGTTTCCATTGCTGAACCTTCTACCCCAATTCGTGCAGAAGTACAAATCCGTTATCGTTCTCACCCCGAACCCGTGACGGTGATTCCCTTAGAAAATTCCCGCGTCCGCTTGGTATTTGATGAACCCCAATTCAGCATCACCCCCGGACAAGCCGCTGTCTGGTACGACGGCGATAAAGTGTTGGGTGGAGGAATTATTGAATCTTAAAAGGAAATAGTTATGTAAGCCAAAAGGCTTCATGTAGAGACACGATTTATCGCGTCTAATAAGACCAGGGGTAGCTAAGTAGAGGGTTTAGGCAAAATTTTTGATGCTCCTACAAAATTGACTACCCTGTTAGTCTTCAATTGGAGGTGCAGAAGCTTCCGCTATGCCGTAAGCTGATAAACGCTTCAATAAAGCTTCAACTAACTGTGTATCCAGGTAAGCATGGATGTATACAGCTTTGCCCCACTGCATCTTGATTATGTGAACTCCCTCGTTGACATACTCTGAACCATCTGCGGGCATGGCGGTATCAACCCACTCCACAGCAATTGTTGTGTCCCAAGGAAACCCGCTAACAACAATGTTTTTAATCTCAAATTCTAATTTGGGTGACATAAGATAAAGACGCTTAAACCACTGCCGCATTGCCTCAACACTATGACGAGTTCCACCCAGGGCATGAGTGCCGCTAAAGGTATGAGTAATTGAAGGAGAAACACCTTGAAGAACTGATTCATAATCACCGTGGTTCAAACACTCAAAGGTTCTCTTGACAAACTGACGAACAAAATAGGTGTACATCCTTCTGGCTCCTTCCAACTACGCTTTCGTTTTGTGCTGAGATGAACTCAGAAGTTTTTTTATTTGATGTCCTTTCCACATCCACAATCCAGTCAGAGTCAAGACTGGAATAATCAATATCCGCATAGATAGGAGAAACTCAGCTTGATTCCGCCAAGGGGAATAAATAAAGGTTCCAATTGCCACAGAACTGATGAGATGAATCCACCGGAGGAGATTTCGTTCTTTCATAATTTTATATGTTTACATTGACAACATTAATTTAGCGTCTTATGTTTTCACTGTCAACATACTTGAGCTAAAATTTAGGCATCTTGTATATGCCTGATCAAAACTGATGTCAGAACGAGAACCTTATCATCATGGAGATTTGCGCCAAGCCCTTATTACCGCTACCTTAGAACTCATTTCTGAGAAGACTGTTGAAGGGGTTTCTCTGCGAGAGGTGGCGCGTCGAGTCGGTGTCTCCCATGCAGCTCCCTATCGTCACTTTGCAGATAAAGAGTCTCTGTTGGCAGCCGTAGCCAAAGATGGATTTCAAACGCTGCATCAAAAATTGGAAGTGGCAATTCAAAACTCATCTACTGATCCTGTGCAGCAAATACAGGATAGTGGAGTTGCCTATATAACATTCGCCCTTGAACATCCTTCGCACTATGATTTGATGTTTGGTGCTTATCGCTCATCCTCTGCTCAACAAAATCCTGAGTTGGAATATGCTGCAAGACAAGTCTTCATGGTTCTTGTTGGCGTGATTGCACGGGGACAGCAGGCAGGGGTGATTCGAGCAGATGACTCTGAAAAATTAGCCTTAACTGCTTGGGCATTAGTGCATGGTTGGGCAAAGCTGTGGATGGATGGTCAAATTCCCTTCTCTGCCACTCAATCCACTTATCATTTCGCTGTCTTCATCACCCAAATATTAGTTGAGGGACTAGCTAAAACCGAAACTTAGTTGCAGCGACCTGCAATCAAGTTATTTTCAAACTAGGATTAAAAGTTACCGCCTCGTAAAGCCTCCGGCATAGCTACGTTTAGGGTGGAGTCTCTCATAGAAAAGGAAGTTTATAAAAAAAATATTAAGTATATTTGCTTTTGCATCCTCAGGTAGAAGTAAGAAAATTTAGTTTTTGTAAAACTTAAAACTATCGGTTGATTTTTTATGCAATGTAATTTTAAAAAAATTTAAATCTCCTTCTATCTTACTTATGCAACGTAAGTTTTTAACGACAGCGGCAGAAAAAGAGAAAATATTTCACACACAATTAGTTAAGTACGGTGTGGAATATGAAAAAGCAGCGAAAGCAGCCAAAATCTTGGCATCTGGAAAACCAGATGAACAGCTCACAGATGAAGAAATACAACTTGTCACAGAAGTTTGTAGAGATTGGTCAGTACAGAATAAGCGTTACAAACGTTTAAGTTCTCTTGTTATGTGAGTTAGGGACGCAAATGTTATTCTCAACAAAAAGATAGTCCCCAGATAGGTGTGGCGATCGCAGTCCCGTCTTAAACTACAAGTGTATTCCCACCATTACAGGAACTTCTTGTGAAAGCTAGATGGATCATCACAGCAGTTTCAGCGGCACTATTTTTTGGCGGTAGTCTGTTGACATCATTGCGCGACCCTTGGTTTCAGAATTTGCAACGTCCTAACTGGCTAACTTTTGAGTTCCTAATCCCGTTTATTTGGACTTTTATCTGGCTTTGTCTGACAATTTCAGCAATTATCGTGTGGGAGAGACGTTCCAAACAACGATCTCATCCTTGGTACTTAATGGCTATCTATGCAGCTATCGCTCTGCTAACTTCACTTTACAGTCCCATTGTGGTAGAACTCCGCAGCCTCACAGGGGGATTGATTGCAGGCGGTTTAGCAACGCTACTTGTTTATATCCTGGCTTTTGTAGTTAAACCTATTTCCCAGAGAGCGTCTTGGCTTTTTCTTCCTTATGCTCTTTGGGGCCCTTTTGGTACTTATCTGACTTGGTTATTACTTCAACTCAATCCAGGCGTAGCCCAGTAGAAGCGGATTAAGAAATAATTGACGATATAGATTTGCTGTAGAGACGGCTATTTATCGCGTCTCTCTTTATTAAATTCTATCGACGTACCCAGCCGTTGATGGTAAAACGGCTATTGGCAAAAGCTTTAGAGGGGCAAATTACAGGTCGAACTTCGTGCATATATCGACTGAGGAAAAACACAATACTGTTATTTAATGGTTCTACTTTTTTATAAGACTCTGCATTTACATAAAAATTATTTTCAATTTTACTGTCATAAATTATTAATTCACCTCCAGAAAAAGCCTTTGGTTGTTTATTAAAATAATAAATGTATGTTAGTTCTCTGGTAGCCGTTTCTGGGCTGCCGTTATCATTATGAATTTTGTAATAATTTCCATCATTATGCGCTGTTAATTGACTTTCAATTTGAGATATCACAAATGATGGTAATCCTAACTTACTAATTACATCAGTAATTATTTCCTGAATGCGCTTGACAATCAGTTCAGCAAATTCGGGAAACGAGTAGAGAACCATTGATCGGCGATAATCCTGCTCTTTAGTAGAAGTGCTAGTTGCTATAAAATCTGACTCTTTTTTTAGAACATAGTTGATTAATTGCTCGTATTCTTTTGGCGATAAGAAGTTTTCTATTTGTATATAATTAGAATTTAAAATATCAATAGATGGTGGTTTTATTTCTTCTATTTGCTGCACCCAAATAGGAGGTTCTGTCACTAAGCCTACAAGGCGATCGCTTGAAAAGCACAAAGCAGAATAGCCTTCATTTATGGGAACCTGAAATAAACTGTGAGCAGCAGATTCTTGATTGTAGGCACGAGCCACAATTGTTGTTAGAAGACTATGCAGTACAGGTGCATCCGATTTTAAATAAACGGTGTATTGATAACCTCCTGCTAAAAGAAGTTGAACTTTGACATCCTTAGACTCAAACTGCTGTGAAGTTAATTGCATATACCTACTGCTTTATGATGTTGATAACAGAGAGAATTTTAAAAGTTATGCTGAAAGGCTAATACAGTACTTCTAAAATTAATTAAAATGTTATAGCACATCTTTGCTAATATTGTCATTGAGCAAATTCCACAGAAAATAAAAATTGTTTTCGATATTTACCATAGAACAAACGTATCATCTCAACAAAAAGATTGTATTCTCAATAAGATCAGATCGAAAATAATCGCATTAATCCCTACTTATTGACACAAATTTAGCGTAGGGGTAGCCCGTCTATACATAGCTTTGAGTGGTGGAAACTAAACCAAACGAGAAATGCTAATTTTGTAGTTGGTTCACATAGCGCTTTTCGTTTGGATGCAATCAATCTTAACGGAGTCACAGTTTATCCAGAAAAACAGATAACTCAGGCCTTACAAAAAATGCAAAATTCAGAAGTTCACCGGATGTTAGTGATTCAGAACAATTTACTCAGAGGTATTATTACTGCTAATGACGTGACTAAAGACTTGTTCACCGATTTACTTACCAGCAATTTCACATCAAATTTTATTTATCAGTAAAGAGTAGCAGGTTAAAAGAATTTTTTGGTAGAAACTTCGCCATTTTTGGGTGAGTATTCAGAGCAATCTTTAGCTTCTTCAGTCATAACAACATCAGGTTTTACTGCACATTTCAGATAATTATTATTTGAATAAAATTGACAATTTTTGCAGGGAACTTTATGTAAGCCCTTAACTTCAAAAACCATCTTATTATCTAAAGCTGCCCGAATTTTTCGTAAAACTAGAAAAAAAATCACCCAACTCGAAAGCAAGCCGACGGGGGCTAATGATACTAATATATCAGGGACATTTGAAGCCTCAATTTGTACCTCTTCTTGTTTGATTTCACTGCCAGTTATCTGCTGAATATTTCGATTTACTGTGAAATTTCTGACCGCTATTTGCTTAATAGACATATTATTTATCCTTGATTATGTATATTTACCACCTTGATTTTTGATAAAAAGGCAATTTTAATTATGGGACAACAACTATCAATTTCTACTTACTCGTTGCCATAAATTAAAGCATCAGAGACCGAAGATTATAAATACTTTATACTTCGGATAAACGAGGATTATTTTGTCCTTGACAGAATATTTTTGACTCAGTCGGACAGTTGCCATCAATAAAAAATTTAAGTCATGAAATATCTCAGTAGCTTGTTTCCAAGGGAGTACGAGTAGTGTTCCAATTATATATTTAACAGAATCAGATTTATCCTATCTCTGCCGATAGTTTTGCTTATTAACTGTGGTCGTATTCCCAAAGGAGTATATTAAAAAATAGATGATGAAGATGTATTTCTATGTTATTGTAGATTCCCATGTAAACCGAATTTTTACTTACCAAATAAATAATTTCAAGCTTTATAGTCAGATTTATTATTAAAGCGAAAAACAGAGTAAATAAATGATTATGCTATCAAATTATATAGATAATAGATAAATAGAACAACTATTGTCTTAGACATAATTTAAGTCAATTTATGGCTTGGGAAAATGTGGCTATTTTTACATAAAAAACTAGTATAAATTTTCATTTCTGAAAAACTAATGTACAGTAAATATTTATGAAAAGAACGTTCAAAAAAATAACTGCTTTTTTTTTGACAGCTGTATTGGGGATTGTACTCATTTCTTGTCAACCACTACCAATAGCTGGATCGCAATCTCCTACAGCAACTCCAGTTCCTGTTAGGTCGCGCCCTCCTGTAGTTTCTCCTCAGGGAGAATTGAGCGCTAACCCAGCAAAACTACCACCATTACCTTATGACTATGGTGTACTAGGAAAAGCAATTGATGCTGAAACAATGAGATTGCATCATGACGCGCACCATGCAAGCTATGTTAATAACCTTAATGACGTTTTAAAAAATTACCCAAATCTGCAAAAAAGAAGTATTGAAGCTTTATTGAGAGATTTAAACAGCGTACCAGCAGATATTCGCACAAAGGTGCGCGACAATGGTGGGGGACACCTCAACCATACGATGTTTTGGCAAATTATGAGTCCCAAAGGCGGTGGAGAACCAACAGGAGCGATCGCCAAAGAAATTAATCAAACATTTGGCAGTTTTGATGCTTTTAAAAAACAATTTAATGCCGCAGGTAGCGATCGCTTTGGTAGTGGTTGGGTGTGGTTAGTGCGTAACCCACAAGGTAAACTTCAAATTGTCACCACAGCAAATCAAGATAACCCGATTATAGATGGTGTATATCCCATCATGGGTAACGATGTTTGGGAACATGCATATTACCTGCGATATCGCAACCGTCGCAGCGAGTATTTGAATAATTGGTGGGATGTAGTGAACTGGCAAGAAATTAACAAGCGATCGCAACTCTCATTACAACAGCCTCGTTAACATCCCCAAACGACAGATCACAAGAAGTAAAGCGCAAAATGTACGTAACTTTAGGTTATGTTCATTTTAGAAGTTTTATGGAGCAGATTTGGGCATGACCGCAGCAGCAGACCCCGTAAAGTTGATGAAGCAAGAAGTTGGCAAAGCCGCCGCTGCCCTGGTAAAATCAGGTTCGATAGTCGGTTTGGGTACAGGCTCAACCACAGCTTATACAATTCAGTTTTTGGGCGATCGCCTCAAATCTGGTGAACTTAAAGATATCGTTGGCATCCCTACTTCTTTTCAATCAGAAGTTTTGGCAAAGCAGTACGGTGTCCCTCTTACCACCCTAGACGCTATTGACCACATTGATATTGCGATCGATGGCGCTGATGAAGTCGATCCCCAAAAAAATCTCATTAAAGGTGGCGGTGCAGCGCATACTCGCGAAAAAGTAGTCGATTACTTGGCAGAGCAATTTATCGTTGTAGTTGATAGTGGTAAGTTGGTTGATCGCTTGGGATCAAGTTTTGCCGTACCAGTGGAAGTGATCCCAATGGCTATGACCCCCGTGATTAATGCAATTAAAAAACTTGGTGGAAAACCAGAACTCCGCATGGGTGTAAAAAAAGCTGGGCCAGTAATCACCGATCAAGGCAACATGGTTTTAGATGTCACATTTGATTCTATAGACGACCCAATTAACCTGGAAAAAACATTAAATAACATTCCAGGTGTTTTAGAAAATGGCATCTTCGTCAACTGTGTAGATTTGGTTTTAATTGGCGAAGTTAAAGATGGTAAACCCTTGGTAAGGGAACTATAGAAAATATACATTTCCCTTAGTGCCTTTGTGGTTAAAAAATCATTGCTAACCACAAAGGCACATAGACAATAAACCACAGCCTGATGTTGTGCTGCTGATAGATAAAAAACACGTTTACCGCCGCAACTGGTTGCAAGAATATATTGTCTGGCAGGTTTGGGAAAATAAACTTGACTGGTTCTATTTAGAAAATGGTGAATATTTACCACTTGTGGCAGATGCAGATAGTGTGATCAAAAGCCAAGTTTTTCTTGGTTTGTGGTTATCTATAAAACTTGCTAATTACAGGGGACATGATGAAAGTTTTAGCAGTGCTGCAACAAGGGTTGAATTCCCCAGAACACATACAATTTGTTCAGCAGTTAGCTTAGCAAATCTTTAGAATAAATATATTGAAAAATTTCAATAGTTAATGTAAAACGTGAAGTGAAGAGCCGAGAAAAATTCCCCTTTTTTCATACAGTCTCCCTGGGGAAATTAATTAACAGTATTTTCGGTGTGGGGTCATTCTAAAGAGTCTCGGCATTTAGAGAGAAGGTATTTAGCAAAACTATTGCAAATAGCAAAATTCTTAAATCTGATGATTTGAGAAAGTTTGTTGTCAGTACATTATTAACAACATAGCCATGACCACAATTCTCAGAAGAAGCGAAAGCGGTAATCTGTGGGAACGGTTTTGTCAATGGATTACTAGCACCGATAATCGAATTTATATCGGTTGGTTTGGGGTTTTAATGATTCCCACTCTATTGACCGCTACCATCTGTTTCGTTATTGCCTTTATTGCTGCTCCTCCCGTCGATATTGACGGCATTCGGGAGCCAGTTTCTGGTTCTCTATTATACGGCAACAACATCATCACTGGTGCTGTTGTACCTACATCCAATGCTATTGGTTTGCACTTTTACCCAATTTGGGAAGCTGCATCAATGGATGAATGGCTCTACAACGGCGGCCCTTATCAGCTCATTATCTTACATTTCTTGATCGGTATTTTCTGCTGGTTGGGTCGGCAATGGGAGTTAAGCTACCGTCTGGGGATGCGTCCTTGGATTTGTGTTGCTTATTCTGCTCCTGTAGCTGCTGCAACCTCTGTTTTTTTAATTTATCCAATTGGTCAAGGTAGCTTTTCTGATGGAATGCCTCTAGGCATTAGCGGCACGTTTAACTTTATGTTCGTGTTCCAAGCCGAGCATAATATCCTCATGCACCCATTTCACCAACTGGGTGTAGCTGCGGTATTCGGTGGTTCGCTATTCTGCGCCATGCACGGTTCTTTGGTGTCTTCTTCTTTAGTAAGAGAGACAACCGAAATTGAATCTGTGAATTATGGATACAAGTTTGGTCAAGAACAAGAAACTTATAGCATCGTCGCTGCTCACGGTTACTTTGGACGTTTAATCTGGCAATACGCTAGCTTTAACAATTCGCGTTCTTTGCACTTTTTCTTGGCTGCTTGGCCAGTAGTTGGTATCTGGTTAACAGCTTTGGGTATAAGTACGATGGCATTCAACCTCAACGGGTTCAACTTCAACCAATCAGTACTTGATTCTCAAGGACGTGTAATTAACACATGGGCAGATGTGTTAAATCGCGCCAACCTGGGCATCGAAGTCATGCACGAGCGCAATGCTCACAACTTTCCCTTAGACTTGGCTGCTGGTGAGGCAATACCTGTGGCTCTACAAACACCTGCAATTCATGTTTAGTCCTAATTTAAGCGCTCTCTAGTCAGAGGGCGCTTTTTTCAAAGACAATATTTATGCACCCAAAGAAGGCTGGTCTTGAGCTTTTGTTGGCATAGTCAAAGCCATTGCTGCTGCAAAAGCCATCTCTGCTGCCATTTGATAAGCCTGTTTGATATTAGATGCAGTATCTTTACTGCGGGAAGAACGAAAAGTTTTGCGAGTACGGGATTCTTCCTTGACATCACCAGCCATAACAGCCCGCTGCAAAATAATAAAGGCATCTAGGTCTTCTGAGTCATAGCTTGTTTGCAATAGCACTTGCATCTGGTTTTGGTCTGCCACACTCAAATAGCCAGTAGTCAAAGCTTGTTGGACAATTTCTTTAATTAAAATCATAATTTTAACCAAGTGTGTGAGTTAACAATGATGCCTTTGTGTATTAGTTTGTTGTTGATCTAGATTTTGTCCACAATTTATAATAAGTAACTGCCATAACACATCACCCATTTGGATCACCTGATCGGGTGATTGACAAATTTTGGAGTATGGGTAATAAAGAAAAACTTTTAATTTTGGTTATTTGAGAACTTAAGTTGTAAAAAGTATCGCAGATATCATTTTCATCTTAGCGCAGTTGTGTAGAAAATAATTCGTTTAATATTTCAACTAACTTGAATAACTTCCGGACGTATGAACCTATAGCATGATCTAAATTATCAGTTGTGCTTATCCTTGATTTATTAGGCGATCGCCTGATTTGATATATATATCAATGGACATAAATTTTGCCATTTTTAAATTTGGCAATGTATATTTTTTAGCACCTACATAAAAATATTTGACAATGATGATTGCACAAGTAATAATGTTGGTTTAATAGCAAATTTTATATATAAATAAACTTACTTCTTCAGAGTGATCCGCTAAAAATAAAATGTGTTATTCTTATAAACAACTATTATTAAAAGCCATTCATGTAGTTGTTATCGTGATATGGTTGGCATGTAAATCATCGGTGTGCAACATGATTAGAGCAGCATACTCTAGAAATTCGTTGCAAGAAAATCGTCATCGCAGTCGGGGAAGTGCTTACTTGTTTGCACCGATGGTGAATTTTAATGTAATGGCTGAAGTTGGTGATACTCCACCCTAATAGAGTTGTATTTAGGTAAAATACCACAAGCAATTCAACAATAATTACATTTTGATGGATAAAAAAAATATCCTCAAAATTTGATATTTGCCATAAAGAATGTAGGAATGTAGAAATAATTTGTGAATTTGGGTTTTTGAATAAGAAAAAACTAAAATTTCTTGGCAAGAAATAGCTTGAAGTGAAGCTCAACAACTGTATTGGCAGTGTATCCAGCTATTCATATCATCTTGTCTGTAACACCCAATTTGACAATTTTTATATTCCGAGGATAGACGCTGTAATTAACTGAGTATTGGCTTGGAAAATCATCCTATAAAAGATCAGTATCTTTATTTTGATATTGAAATAATGGGATATTTTGATTAACTCAGACAATTGATATACAGGAAATTAAGTAATTGTTGTGTATCTCAATTACGAAAATTGAATGCAGCTTCTTGCCTTTTTTTGCAAACTAAATTCTGAATTTGATCAATGTACGGGATAAGCACTACTGCCAGAAGATAGGATACATCCCCAACAAACCTTCAATACTGTCAACAACAATTTATTTGAGATATATTCAGCCATGAATAACAAACAATACTCCTCAACATGGCAGCGCCTCCAAGAACTATTAGTAGTTACTTTATTAGGAGATATTCCTACCATCGCTCTAGGCCCAAAGTTGCGAAATTTGGTGTATCGCATAATTTTTGCTCAGATGAGCAGCCCAGTTTATATTCAAAATGGTGTTGAATTTATGGGCACTGACTGTATTGAAATGGGCAAAGGAGTATACCTTTTTAAAGGTGTGCGTATTGATGCTAAAGGACACCCAAATAATCGAGTTCATCTAGGCAATGGAGTTGCCATTGAGCGTAACGTCGATATTGGGTGTATGGAAGACACTTACATACAAATTAGTGAAGAAGCTTTTATTGGGCCTGATGTCTGTATTGCTGGGCCTGGAAACATTAAAATTGGTAAACGCTGCATGATAGCAGCCCATTCTGGAATATATGCCAATCACCATAATTTTACAGATCCACTAAAGCCAATCAAATATCAAGGTGTTACTCGCAAGGGCATTGTAATTGAAGATGACTGTTGGTTAGGGCATGGAGTGACAGTATTAGATGGTGTGACTATCGGACAAGGCAGTGTTATTGGCGCAGGAGCAGTTGTCAATAAAGATATTCCTCCCTTCTCTATTGCTGTAGGTGCGCCTGTGCGAATAGTCAAAAGCCGGATTGCCAAGGATTTAGTCACATCTGCTGACTAAAAAACATTAACAAGTGGCTGCGACTGGAAACTTTTGCTGTTAGTGACACGTCACCAAATTAAATAGCTAAAAATTACTTTCTGAGGTGCATCTATTAAGATTCAGACAAACCAAAGCAGCCCAACTTGCTTAAAGCGCAGCACTGTCTTAACAAATACAGGACTAGCGTCTTTGCAGCAGAAGGGTTATTCTGTGATTACCCTGTAGCAAGAAGGTTCTCCACTTCCCATCAGAGTCATCTGAAAAAGGGACGAGATTTGGGTAATATAAAGGAGCTATCTTTTTCTGCATCGCAGATACCGAGAGATAAAGCTCTCTTTCTCATAACCCTTGGAGATATTTCTATGGTGACTTTAAAAATCGCTGTTTATATTGTTGTTGCCTTTTTCGTGAGTATCTTTATCTTCGGATTTTTGTCGAATGACCCAGCTCGTAACCCCGGACGACGGGATTTAGAGTAATATCCTGATAATTATCCGCGACTGCCGGTGGGCGAAAAACACCAGACTTAAGAACACTTGTTTCAACGGGACGGCAGTTGCTACAACGGAGGTAATCTCTCCGGCGCTCGTAACCCTCAAAGACTCGCTTAAGCGACTTCTCTTTGTAACGCAGTGTTTTCTTCCGGGCGGTTTGCTGTATGTAAGCAAAAAGCAAAAGTCGGAAGGTTAAAAGTGTAAATTCCTCCTTCCGGCTATCAATTGGCTATTTCTAGCTTGATTGTTCCCAGATATGCTGCATTCAGTTCCACCGCCCGCACTGCTTCCCATCGTCGAACCTGTACAAACTGCAAATTCCCTCTCATTTGCTAGTGATATTCAGTTTCTTTCAGTCGTAGATACTGACAGTAGTACCTCAGAAAATTTAGAAAAATCCCACACACAACGGGAAACGCCACAAACACCAAGTGTGGGACAGACTAATAATTCTGTGCGAGTGCTAACTACCACTGAAACTGCTCAAGATAACTCAGTAGTACCTAACTCTCCAGAGACCTTCCCACCAGAATTTTCTCCTGTCAACACTTCTAGGAGTGCCGCCAATTTGGGACAACCCCAGATAGTGGGTTATCCCATGCAGCAGGTTCAAGGGTCTAATCCCAATAACAGCAGTAATTCAAATCTGCCTATTGTCCCCAGCCTTACAAATGGTAGAGATTCACTACCTTCCACAGCGCCAGTTGTAGCTGAAAAATTAGCTCCAACAGCACAACAGGTTCCCGGAAAAATCAATCTTTCTGTATCTACTGCTGATAACTTACCAAGTTCTCAACCAGTAAAAAATACTATACAATTCAAGTCTCGCAGCCCAACAAACACATCTTCAACGCCTTCCACAATAGAATTTAATTCACCCCAACAAACTCAACCACCACCTGCTACCACTCCCCAACAAACTGCACCTGCTACCACACCACCAGCAAGAGTGAGAGTTGTAGAAGTTACATCAGATCAGCAGGAGTATGACGAACAACGGCGAATTGTTACAGCGCAAGGTAATGTAGTAGTGCGCTTTGATGGAGCAGTCATAGATGCTGATCGCCTGCAAGTAAATTTAGACAATTTAATTGCCGTTGGAGAAGGTAATGTAGCCTTGACAAGGGGCGATCAGGTATTACGAGGACAACGTTTTACCTATAACTTTGTCCAAGACAGTGGAGAATTAGAAAATGGTAGGGGGGAGATTAATATACCCTCAGCTCAAACAGACTTTGCTTTTTTACCCAACGATGTGACAGCCGGTGGTGTACCCCAGCGTCCTCCAAGCGATCGCATTCGAGCCAATCAGCCAACTACTGGTGTCAGCAGTCCAGGAGGTATTGACTTTGTGTTGGGTGGTAGGGCAGATGCGAGAAACATCGCATCACCAGAAGCAGGGGGTGTAGTCAAGCGAGTACGATTTGAGGCTGCACGAATTGAATTTTACCCGCGAGGCTGGCAAGCAAGGGATGTACGGTTGACCAATGATCCTTTTTCGCCGCCAGAACTAGAATTACGAGCAGATAAAGTAACAATGACGCGGGAAGCACCGCTGGTAGACCGCATTCAGACACAACGCCAGCGTTTAGTATTAGATCAAAGGGTTACTATCCCCATACCTGTGGATCAGCAAATTATTGACCGTCGGGAGAGAGAAGTTACACCTGCAATAGTCTCCCCTGGTTTTGATGGCGATAAACGGGGTGGTTTATTCTTGGAACGTGGTTTTGCACCAATAGATACAGAACAGGCAACCTGGACAGTCACACCCCAGTTGTTCGTGCAAAAAGCTGTACAAGAAGGTGCAAGTGATATAGCTTCACTGTTTGGCGTGAAGACCAAACTAAATGCTGTTTTGAGTCCACAAGCTTCACTCCAAGGTTCCGGAGAATTAACCAGTTTTAATTTGGACAAGCTGGACGAAAATTTGCGGGCGAGTTTGCGATTGCGTCAACAATTAGGCGACCTCAATCCCCACATCTTGAATTTAGAATATAGCTACCGCGATCGCCTTTATAACGGGACTCTGGGTTTTCAAACCGTCCAGAGTAGCCTTGGTGGTGTTATTCTTTCTCCGGTGATTCCTTTAGGTAAAAGTGGTGTTAACCTCAGCTATCAAGCAGGCGCTCAATACATCAACGCCAACACCGACCGCCAAGACTTACTAGAAGTAAACCGAGAAAACGATCGCATCTCATTAGGTCGTTTACAAGCCAGCGCTGACCTCAGTACTGGTCTATTGTTGTGGCAAGGTAAACCATTACCACCCACAGCTACCGAAGGATTAAGATACACACCCAACCCAGTGGTTCCTTACTTACAAGCGATCGCTGGCGTTACAGGTACTACTAGTTACTACACCAATGGTGATAACCAAAGCACCCTGACTGGTAGAGTTGGTTTAGTAGGGCAGGTAGGAAATTTTTCTCGCCCCTTTTTAGACTACACCGCTTTTAATGTTATTTATTATCAAGGTATAAATAGCGGGTTATCGCCCTTTTTGTTTGACCGTTCTGTAGATAATCGAGTCTTGAGTGGCGGAATCTCACAACAAATTTACGGGCCATTACGCTTAGGCTTTCAAACATCAATTAACTTGGATACAGGTGAAGAAAGTAGTACCGATTACTTTGTGGAATATAGCCGCCGCACTTATGGTCTCACCTTGCGTTACAATCCAGTACTGGAATTAGGTGGCATCAGCATCCGGATTAGTGATTTTAACTGGGCTGGCGGTACTGATCCATTTTCTGATGTTAGACCAGTTGTAGGTGGTGTGCGACAAGAGAACTAATCAATAGTTGCATTTAATAACGGTTCAGAATTTAATGGCAGAACTATTGTAACGGTAGTACCGACTGCAATTTGACTGACCACACTAATTTGACCATTGTGAGCTTCAACACAACGCCTGACAATGACTAATCCTAGTCCTGTTCCCTGAATTGACTGGACATTAGAAGCTCGATAAAATGACTCAAAAAGCCGAGTTTGATCTGTTTCAGGAATGCCAATACCTTGATCTTGAATACAAAAAATTGATACACCTGCAACTGGGTCACAGGTTAAATCAAATAAAATAGTTCCACCACTGGGAGAATATTTAACGGCATTTGAAAGTATATTTATAAACATATAATGTAGAAGCTGTTCATCCATCAAAGCTTCTGTATTATGGCTCTGACAGATAAAAACAATCTGATGCCCGGTAGTTTGAACAGCAGAAAATTCTTCAATTAGCTCTCTACAAAATAGCTCCAAATTCAGTGGAGCAGGATTGCACTCAATTGGGTGCATCCCAGTTTTTAAAATGCCCACAGGCTATAAGCCTGGGGCTACAAATACGAAGCCTGCCTTTCCTTTTGGAACGCTACGCGAACGCAGGCTTTGTTCGTGTAGCAATACCCTTCTAGGGTATTTATTGAAAAAGTGGGATGCTCCCCTCAATATATCTCTATCTCCCTTATTTTTTGTTTTTTATTCCCTCCCTACGTAAACAAGTTCTTCAAATCAAATCGGATTGCTATATGTGGTTTTACCTGCACATAACATGACATGATGTTGGAGACATTGACCGTGTTTCGCCAATATCTAGCAGGGTAAATATAAAATAAATATAAATATTTTCTAATTCAACCCTAATTATGTATTGAAATCTTAAATATCAGCAAATAGTTAAATTTTAATATACCAAGGATATGTCTAAGGATAACGCATAGACTTAGACATATCCTTGGTGTAAACTTTAGCAGCGAGGGAAAGAATAATTCTCAATGCTTAACAAAGTCACCGTATTTTCACAAACACAGTATCAAGAATTGGCAACATTGGGGAAAGACAGTAAACAATAGCCATAGCTAAAACTAGGAGTTTTGCCAACCTATGCAGCCAATTCGCACATTCAACGTCTCTCCTTCACTACCGCCGCGACTCGAACCACTGCGGCGGCTGGCATATAACCTGCACTGGGATTGGAACGTTGAGTCTAAAGATTTATTTCGACGCTTAGACCCCGACCTGTGGGAGTCTAGCCATCACAATCCGGTGTTGATGCTGGGTACTATCAGTCAAGGACGACTTTTAGAAGTTGTCGAAGATGAAGGTTTTCTAGCGCAAATGGATCGAGCTAACCGTCAGTTAGAAGATTATTTGCAAGAGCGCACTTGGTATCAAAAGCAACGCAGCCAACAGCCAAAAGAATGCTATGCTTATTTTTCGGCTGAATTTGGACTTGTAGATTGTTTACCTATCTATTCTGGAGGTTTGGGTGTTCTCGCAGGGGATCACCTCAAATCTGCTAGTGATTTGGGGCTACCTCTTGTTGGTGTCGGCTTATTGTATCAGCAAGGCTACTTTGCTCAGTACCTCAACGCTGATGGCTGGCAGCAAGAACGCTACCAAATCAACGATTTTTATAATATGCCTCTACACCTGGAGCGCAACCCTGATGGTTCGGAACTACGGATTGCAGTAGATTATCCAGGACGTAAGGTGTATGCCAGAGTTTGGCGTGTACAAGTTGGCACTGTGCCTCTATACATGCTAGACACCAATATTGAACCCAACAATTCTTACGACCACGACATCACAGACCAGCTATACGGTGGTGATATCGATATGCGTATCCACCAGGAAATTATGCTGGGGATTGGTGGTGTACAAATGCTGAAGGCGTTGGGATATAAAGTCACCGCCTATCACATGAATGAAGGTCACGCGGGGTTCTCGGCTTTAGAACGCATCCGTGTTTTGATGCAAGAAGAGGGACTGGATTATGCCCAAGCTAGACAGGTAGTAGCTTCTAGCAATATCTTTACTACCCATACACCAGTACCAGCGGGAATTGACTTGTTCGCTCCCGACAAAGTTTTGCATTACCTGGGATATTATGCAGAAATCTTTGATTTGCCCAAAGAGCAATTTTTAGGACTGGGGCGTGAGAATACTGGTGATTTATCCGCACCTTTTAGTATGGCGGTACTGGCTCTGAAGATGGCGACATTTTCTAACGGTGTAGCCCAACTGCACGGTGTGGTGTCGCGGCAGATGTTTCAGGGTTTGTGGAAAAAAGTTCCAGTCGAAGAAGTACCAATTGCAGCCATTACCAACGGTGTCCATGCCCGTAGCTGTGTCGCTAAATCGACTCAAGAACTGTACGATCGCTACCTAGGGCCAAACTGGTCTTCAGTACCACCAGATAACCAGTTGTGGGATCGGATGGATGCAATTCCCGATGAAGAATTATGGCGCAATCACGAACGCTGCCGCTTAGACATGATTTTGTATGTGCGGGATCATTTAGTCAAGCATTTACGCGATCGCGGCGCTTCGGCCTCAGAGATTGGCCAAGCTCAAGAAGTTCTTGATCCCAACGTTTTGACCATTGGTTTTGCCCGTCGTTTTGCCACTTACAAACGCGCCACTCTCTGGATGCGTGATTTAGAACGCATTAAGCGGATTTTGTTAGCCAACAAAAACCGGAAAGTGCAGTTTGTGATTGCTGGTAAAGCACATCCCAAGGATATTCCTGGTAAAGAACTAATCCGCGACATCAATCACTTTATCGACGAACAAAATTTACAAAAACAAGTGGTGTTCGTTCCCAACTATGACATTCACATCGCCCGGTTGATGGTAGCGGGTTGTGATATCTGGTTAAATACGCCGCGCCGTCCACGAGAAGCCTCTGGGACTAGTGGTATGAAAGCCGCAATGAATGGATTGCCCAATTTAAGCGTCCTAGATGGCTGGTGGGATGAAGCTGATTATGTCCGCACAGGTTGGGCAATTGGACACGGTGAAAACTACGACGACCCCAATTATCAGGACGAGGTAGAAGCTAACGCCCTCTACGAGTTATTAGAAAAGGAAGTTGTACCCCTGTTCTATGACCACCGGGATGCCGATGGCTTACCCCGATCATGGGTTGCCAAAATGAAAGATGCCATCCGGTTAAATTGTCCGTTCTTTAATACAGCACGGATGGTGCGAGAATATGCCCAACGGGCTTATTTTCCAGCCAGCGATCGCTATCATATCCTGACAACCGATAACTATGCCCCAGTCAAAGAATTAGCTGCTTGGAAAGCAAAACTCAGCGAAGACTGGTTCAACATCAAAATTAAAGATATTGATGTATCGGCACCTGCGGATATCGAAGTTAACCAAACCGTTGCTGTCAAAGCCAAAATTGACTTGTCAACTTTGATAAATGATGATGTGCAAGTAGAACTCTATCAAGGTACGATCGATGCCAATGGTGAAATCGTCAACGCTACACCAGTAGTGATGGATTACCAAGGACAAGATACACAACAATTGAGTATTTACACAGCCAACATCACCTACACCACCTCCGGTTTGCAAGGCTTGTCTTTGCGCGTATTGCCAAGACACCAATACTTGTCTAGTCCTTATGAGCCAAGATTGATTGCCTGGGCAGAATAAAAACTTTACCCACAAGGGATAGAGTTTTGTCAGTGGTCAGTGGTTAGTAGTCAGTGAATCAAACAACTGACAACTGGCTCGCACACCCCAAATAGACTAGGGGCTAGAAATTACTCTAGCCCCATTTTTGCAGGAATGACAATGTAGCCAGTAGTGCGATCGCCTAGTACTAAATTGCGCTGTTCTCCCCAATACCACCAGTGTGCTGCGACATAAGCGCAAATCAAGCTATCTAGTTTATCTTCGGTTGCTTTGAGGGCTGCCCCAGTGGTGGGGATTTCGGAAGGAAATGAACCGCAGAGGCGCAGTGAACCAGCGCTGCGGGAGGGTTTCCAATGCCAGTTGCTCATGGGGGAAACCCCCAAGACCGCACTGGCTCCTCCGCAGGCGACTGGTGAACCCGAAGGGAGACGCAGAGGAGGAGAAAGAGAGGGAAGGATATCAAGAATATAATTGTAGAGTTTAATTAATTCTAAGCGACGCTCATTGATGCGTCCTTTTTTGTATTTGAGAATGCGTTCTAAATTAAATAAATTAACTATTGCTGGGTGGGGAAAAACTTCTATTTGATATCTACCAATTTTTTGGGGATCAATAGTAGGTGCATGTATAAAACCACGCGATTCTAGTTCTAAGCCAAAGTTGATAGTGCGTTCTGCAAAAGGTAAGTTTTGGTTGGCTGGATAGCAGCCAGCATGATATTTGCCAAAGTACTTGTGAGTGAGTTTGTCAGGTAGGCGACTCCCGGTAGCGTTGGGGATGAGGGTGGGTGCATCTACACCAATAATGGCTGGTTCATCCTGTTGTACGCGTTGATCAATCCAGGTGAGGATGTCTGCAATAGCATCTTCTCGGTCTATATCAAGTAATTGCAGCTTTCCGTCGATGAATTCTAAGCAACACAAGCCGCTAGGTTGAGATTTCCAGCCTAAATCAATGCCGATAAATTTCATTGTGTAACCATATTTACCAAATTAGCTTAACTCAGCGATCGCTTGTCCCTGCGTCCGCGATAAAATTCTCAAGCACAACAGCGCAGTTATTCTCATGCAAGTCAACTGGCAAACTGTTAAAACTTACGAAGACATTCTTTATCACAAAACTGATGGCATCGCTAAAATCACCATCAACCGCCCCCATAAACGTAATGCCTTCCGCCCTAAAACTGTTTTTGAACTATATGATGCTTTTTGTGATGCTCGTGAAGACACAAATATTGGAGTAGTACTCTTTACAGGTGCTGGGCCACACACAGATGGCAAATATGCTTTTTGTGCTGGTGGCGATCAAAGTGTACGGGGACAAGCTGGTTACGTGGATGATGCTGGTATTCCCCGCTTGAACGTCCTGGACTTGCAGCGTCTGATTCGTTCTATGCCCAAAGTAGTAATTGCTCTAGTAGCAGGCTATGCGATCGGTGGTGGACACGTCCTACACTTAATTTGTGACCTAACCATTGCTGCCGATAATGCGATTTTTGGGCAGACTGGCCCCAAAGTTGGCAGTTTCGATGGGGGTTTTGGTGCTAGCTATCTAGCCCGCATTGTTGGGCAAAAAAAAGCACGAGAGATTTGGTTTCTCTGCCGCCAATATAATGCACAACAAGCCCAAGACATGGGTTTAGTTAATTATGTTGTCCCAGTAGAACAATTAGAAACCGAAGGCATTCAATGGGCGCAGGAGATTTTAGAAAAAAGTCCGATCGCAATTCGGTGTCTCAAAGCAGCATTCAACGCTGATTGTGATGGACAAGCCGGTTTACAAGAACTTGCTGGGAACGCCACTCTACTGTATTACATGACAGAAGAGGGGTCTGAGGGAAAACAAGCTTTTCTAGAAAAACGTCCACCGAATTTTCGCACTTTCCCCTGGCTACCCTAAAAATTACAGAAATCGCATCTTTAAACAAGATGCGATTTCTGAAGATGTCAAATTAACAGCACTAGAAATCTTAAAGATAAATCTTAATATTAAGCAGAATACAAATTGAGCCTAGTGATAAACGATGACTAAATTCGTACTGCCTCAGCCTTAGCCTCCTGTAAGGAACAGTTAACTGTTTCTTCCACAGGGGTAAGAACTACATTGTCTACATTAGAAGCCATAGAGTGAGAAACATCTAAGACTCGTGTTGCATCTGGCAAACTCCAAGCATCTTCTAAAGTTTCCCAAGAAGGTGCAAAAGGAGGAAGCGCTAAAGAGCAAGCTTTCCAACTTGCTTGAACTGGCACTCCCAATTGTTGGCACACTCCACCACGGCGACCCTCTGGCTTGTAATGACGACAATATCGACAGGCAGATGTCAAGAATTTAATAGGTTTCATTTTATTTCATCTTTAGTGCCGTTAAGGGCTGATTTGCATTCTTATATTTTGCTTCTAGATATAAATACGGAATATTGCCAAAAAGTCGTTATTTTCTCTAGGTTGTAGCGATCCCCAAGAAAAAATAAACTTTAGGATGTTTTTATATTCTTGTTATATTTTTAAATGATCACTAAAGTGGATACACACTAATTTCAGCTAAAACTAGTTGGGGATCAAGATTAAAAGTATGACTTTAGATGCAAATTCAATTTTTACCTCATCCTTAAGACATACTTCAAGCATCCTGTCTACAATTAAGTGTGATCAGTTATTTAGCCTAATTGGCATTATTTTAAATAAAATATTTTGATCTCTCAACTATTGCAACTCTTGTCTCAAAAAGCTGCAAGTTAGTTGAAGGTTGGCCCTGTTGGACTCCATAAACGCCATACTGTTTTTCCAGTAATTAAGGTCGCGAATAAAAATTAATTTTGTAGGCTGTTTTGTAAACTGCCCTAGAGATCAAAGGCTATGGCAGTTTTGGGATGAATTGTAAGTGTATACGGCAAAAATTGAGCTTTAAAAACCTTGCCCAAACACTTTCTAACTTTTTGCTCACAGTTTTTGCCTTCCACCTATATTTCTTAACAATTGCCAATTACAGCCATTCCAAGAAAAGACTGTTGAAATTTACCTGGATAGTAAACTTGATAACAATATTTTTACTTTTATTACTAAAATATTCATTTTATTGAAAATTATTTAGTCATGAGAGTCTGACTGTCTAGCCCAGATGATTGTTCCAAATATCAAAACAAATTTGGGTAACAAAATCAGGCAGCTAAGGATATTGTTTATTTTGACTGCTTGGCCGCACAGAAAGAACAGACATCCCAGCGTTGGAGTTCACCGGGTGGGGTAGGACATTGGCATTGGGGACAAAGAGGTAAACCTAGCGACCGCTTTTGCATTGTCTTTGCCCAGTCTCCAAAAACAGTGTTAGCGCTCTTGATAGTAGGCGTAACATCACTATGGGAGTTCCTAACATGACCCAAGTAACTTGGATGCTCTTGTAGCAAAATTGGTTGTTGTTGCGGCGCTATCTCTGGTAGAGACCGCCATTCAGCAGTAGAGAAGCGAATATCTACCAAGGGTGTAGGTAACTTTTCATTTAACTTTAGCAGCAGGTTCTGCCGTCTGAAAGTCATATTCTGTGCCCAAGCAGAACTAGAAGTTGCCACCCGCAAAACATCACGCTGAATTGACAATGGCCGAGTATGAGCAGCAATCACTGTTCCCACAATTTCTGCCCAATATTCGAGCAACAGGCTAAATGGCTGCTCTTGCCATTTAGCCTGTTGCTCCAGAACACCTAAAATATCATTAACTGATTTCAACGACATGTTAAAAAATTAAGGGGCATGGGGAAAGGACTTCTTTAATAATTTTCCTTATATTTTGAGATAGATGCTATGACAACCAATTTACCTATGAAATTGTCACACTTGCCCAACAGTTTGCCATTAGACGGTGCTGTCCGCATCGAGCTAGTAGAAGGAGTGCCAATATTTCGAGCTTCAAATTTAGTACAGGGGCGAATTGAAGCTTTATTAGTTAAGCAAAAAGAATCTGCACTTACTTCAGAGGAAGAAAAAGAACTAGATGAATATGAAGAATTAGACGATTATCTGAGTTTAGTGAATCGGATGATTAGAAATGTATCGCTAACTCAAAACCAAAGCATATTCTAGGGTATTAGAAATTTGTCTGCGAATCGTTACATTAGTGAACCTACTCAAAACCAAGTACGACAACGAGCTAAGTTTCTGTGCGAATATTGTCACGCATCGGAACAATGGCAATATGTTTCCTTCACAGTAGACCATATAATTCCTCTTGCAAAAGGTGGTGCTAACTCAATTGATAATTTAGCTTTGGCGTGTTTTCATTGCAATCGCCAAAAATCCGATAAACTTAAAGCCTTTGATGAACAATCATTATCAGAAGTAATTTTATTTAATCCCCGTACTGATATTTGGCAAGAACATTTTATTTGGTCAACAGATACACTCAGGGTTATCGGCTTGACACCAACAGGACGCGCTACAGTCGCAGTATTAGCATTCAACCGAGCCAGAGTACTTAATATTCGTGCTGCCGATAGAGAAACTGGACGGCATCCCCACCAAATGACCCAATTCAAATAAGGTGATATTAGTATTGCTATCAAAATTTTCTCTAATAAAATAATGAATTAGACAATGTAGAAACCAGTAGAGAGGAAGCAGCCAGTTAGAGGTAGTTCATTCTATCTAAATCTATTTTTCGCTAGCATTGGCACAAATATATCTAAAGTTAATCCAGCAGTACACGTTTCAGGCAGACAGGCAATGAGTCAAAACCCACCGATAGACTCCGGTACTCAATCGTCAAAAACATCTGGGTTGAAGCCAGCATTAGCAGCAGCATTGGCGAGTTTAGAAGTGCAGCTAGATCAAGAGTTAACCCGATACCGACGTACACGAATTGGCACAAGGACACCAAATCAAGCCCGCGTGGGCAATTATATCAGCAGTCAACCCCAAGAGTTGATTGATAGGACTTTGATAGTAGGCAAAACTCAGCCATCTGTAGCAGAAATTAAAACTTATACACAGCCTACTTCTGTGTCAGATGAGGCTCCTCAAGAGAAGCCAGCACCAGTTACGGTAAAGTCTGAGGCAGTAGATAATCCAGAAGTCTCTTCTAACTCTGAATCTAAGGAAGCACAAGTTCCATTACCCTCGTTGAGTTCTAGCAGCAGCATTGTACCTGCGGTAATTAAGGCTCCTCAAGAAGATCATCTAACGCAGGTAAATGGCACTACCAAACAGCCAGATGACTACTTAGAATCGAGTGAAGCATTACTGCGAAGTTTGGCAGATGAACAACCGCGAACCAGTAAGCCTCATAATTCTAGCGATAGTTTGTTATCACCTTTAGGTATAGGCTCTATGCTGCTACTGTTAGTAGCGAGTCTTACTTTAGGTTATGTAGTTTTCAATCCTAAAAGCTTGCCTCAGTTGAATCTAGGCAAATTGTTTAACAGCAACTCATCTCCTAACGTGGCAAATGCTCCGGAAGTTGGTAGTAATCCTCAACCTCAGCCCCAGCCAGAGATTACATCCATACCCAGGTATCCTAATTTAGCCGCCAAAGAGTTTCCAGAGGTGAAAGACCCCAATGATATAGTCGGCTTACAACCCAAATCTCAACCAACTCCTACAGCACCGTCTAATCCTATTGTTGCTCAAACGCCGATTAACCCTTTGTTGGTAGAACCACTACCACAGATACAACAACCTTTGCCGCCTTTGGGTTCGCCTATAGTACCCACGGTCAAACCCTCACCCGAACCAACTACAACTTTGCCCCAGGCAAATGCAGAAATCACACCCGCAGCAGATGGATTTTATCATATAGTGACAGACAATCAAGGCGATCGCGCTTTAGCCGCAGCCCGAAAAGTAGTCCCCGATGCTTATTTATCACCTAGTAAAAAATTCATATATCTGGCTTCCTTGAAGACAAAAGAGGAAGCACTACAAAGGTTGCAACAGCTACAGACGAAAGGAATTAAAGCACGGGTACAACAGCCATGAGTTGTAAAAATCTACGATAGGATGAGGAAAACATCTACGAAATGCCCTGCCTGTTGACTAGAAAGCAGAGGGGCACAGGAGAATATTTTGTGCAAGTTCTCTCCTCTGCTCCCCTGCTTCTTTTTAACCCTTGATGTGCTGGCTAGTGTGGGAAAACTACCCATGCAGGTGAATTTTTCTTTGAAAGTGAATGGAGATCTGACATGGAAATAATCAAACGTATCCTGCGGGTGATTCGCGCTAACCTCAATAGCCTGATGGGCAGCGCAGAAGATCCAGAAAAGATTTTGGAACAAGCTGTGATGGAGATGCAGGAAAATTTAGTGCGATTGCGACAGGGAGTAGCCCAAGCGATCGCTACCCAAAAACGCACGGAACGCCAAGCCGCAGCAGCTGGGTCAACAGCAGAAGAATGGTATCGCCGCGCTCAATTAGCACTGCAACAAGGCAACGAACCTCTAGCACGGGAAGCTCTCACTAAACGTCAAGCCTACAAAGAAACTGCCACAGCCCTTTCTAACCAGATAGGGGAACAAAATGATGTGGTCGCAAGGCTGAAAAAAGATATGCGATCGCTAGAGTTAAAAATTTCCGAAGCGAAAACCAAAAAAGATATGTATATTGCTCGCGCCCGTTCGGCTGAGGCATCCTATCGACTCCAGGAAATGCTCGACGGAAGTTCTGCCACAAGTAGTCTTGGTGCCTTTGAACGCATGGAAGAGAAAGTTTTCCAGATAGAAGCCCAATCAGAAGCGATCGCTACTCTAGGCAGTGACGACTTGCAAAAACAATTTGATTCTCTAGAATCAGCTGGTGATATTGATAATGAACTGGCAGCGATGAAAGTACAGGTTTTAAATGAAGGTCAAAATCCCCAACAACAATTACCCAAAGCTCAAGACTCTTGAAAATTGGGGAACTACCAAAGCTAGGATATATCTTAACAATTAACTGGTGTCGGCAGGTACCGAACCCAACCGGAAAGATTACATTGAAATAGGAAGCTATTAAATAGTAACAAAGCGAACTGTCCAACAAAACGCGTAAACTCCAAAAGGAAAAACAAAGTTATGGGATTATTTGATCGCATTAAGCGAGTAGTCGGCGCAAACCTCAACGACCTAGTAAATAAAGCTGAAGATCCGGAAAAAATGCTGGAACAAGCCATCCTGGAAATGCAGGAAGACTTGGTACAGTTGCGCCAGGGAGTTGCCCAGGCGATCGCTGCCCAAAAACGTACAGAGAAACAGTACAATGATGCCCAAAATGAAATTAATAAGTGGCAACGCAATGCTCAATTAGCACTGCAAAAAGGCGACGAAAACCTAGCGCGGCAAGCCTTGGAGCGCAAAAAGACTTTCACCGACACCAGCACGGCACTCAAAACTAGCCTAGATCAGCAAAGTGGTCAGGTTGAAACCCTTAAGCGCAACTTAATTCAGCTAGAAAGCAAAATTTCTGAAGCTAAAACTAAGAAAGAAATGCTCAAAGCTCGGATTACGACTGCCAAAGCCCAAGAACAACTCGAAGGCATGGTACGTGGGATGAATAGCAGCAGCGCTATGGCTGCCTTTGAGAGGATGGAAGAAAAAGTCTTAATGCAAGAAGCTCGTGCCCAATCAGCAGCAGAATTGGCAGGTGCAGATTTAGAAACCCAATTTGCTCGGTTGGAATCTGGTAGTGATGTTGATGATGAATTGGCAGCTTTAAAAGCGCAAATGCTACCACCTGCAACTGCACCCAATCAACCCCAACTGCCCCCAGAACAAACCACAACTCCCAAATCTAATGAAGTAGTAGATAGCGAGTTGGAATCCCTACGCAAGCAATTGGATCAAATGTAAAATTTGCTGAATACTAATTTGTATTAGTCCCACGCCTATTGGTTGTGGGATTTTGCATCAGAAGTCAATTGTCAGTTGTCAGTTATCAGTTATTAGTGATTATCCACTGACCACTGGCTCTCAGATTGGGATAAAGTATTTTGTGTGCCAACTTTGATCGATGCCACCTAATGGAGACTGCAATGAGTAAAGGTGTAATCACCATAACTGATGCTGAGTTTGAAACCCAAGTGTTGAAAGCCGAGCAGCCTGTATTAGTTTACTTTTGGGCTTCCTGGTGTGGGCCGTGTCAATTGATGTCGCCACTAATGAACTTAGCTGCTAGTACATACAGCGATCGCCTAAAAGTTGTCAAAATAGAAGTAGACCCTAATCCTGTCACTGTTAAGCAGTATCAGGTGGAAGGTGTGCCAGCCCTCAGGTTAATTCAAGGAGAAAAAATTTTAGTATCCACTGAGGGAGTCATTGGCAAAGATAAATTACTCAGTCTCTTAGATACGTATTTAAATAGTAATTAGTCATTAGTCAACAGTCTTGAGTCAACAGTGAAGAGTTTTTGACTTTTGACTCTTGACCATTGACCGTTGATTTTTGAAGATTGACCATTGACTAATATGGAATTTGCGAAGCGTTTACAACCCCTGCAATCTAACGTATTTGCTGATATGGACAGAGCCAAGGCAGTGGCTTTGGCAGCAGGACGAGAGTTAATTGATTTATCATTAGGTTCTTCTGATTTGCCAGCCCAGGCGCACGTTATTGAAGTGATCGCTAAATCTTTGCATGATCGCAGTACCCACGGCTACTTACTGTTTCACGGTACTCAAACATTTCGTCAAGCCGCAGCTAACTGGTACGAACACAAATTTGGCATCAAAGTCGATGCGGAAACTGAGGTGTTACCTCTCATTGGTTCCCAAGAAGGTACTGCTCATTTACCCCTAGCGCTGCTTAATCCTGGAGATTTTGCTTTGTTGCTCGATCCAGGCTACCCTTCCCATGCTGGGGGAGTTTACTTAGCTAGTGGGCAAATTTACCCCATGCCAATCACAGCAGAAAACGGTTTTTTGCCTGTATTTGCTGATATTCCTGCCCCTGTTTTGGCTCAGTCGCGGATGATGGTGTTGAGCTATCCTCATAATCCCACTGCGGCGATCGCTCCATTCTCTTTCTTCCAAGAAGCTGTCGCTTTTTGTCAGCAACACAATCTTGTCCTGGTTCACGATTTCCCCTATGTAGATTTGGTATTTAAAGACACTGGGAATTGGGGGAAAAATCTGAGCAATCCCAAATCTCTAGTACCTTCTATTTTGCAAGCCGACCCAGAAAAAACTGTTTCGATAGAATTTTTTACACTTTCCAAGTCTTACAATATGGGAGGCTTCCGTATCGGCTACGCCATCGGCAATGCCCAATTAATTCAAGCCTTACGCCAAGTCAAAGCCGCTGTTGATTTTAATCAGTATCGGGGAATTCTGAATGGAGCGATCGCTGCTTTGACAGGTTCCCAAACAGGAGTAGCCAATGCAGTCGCTACCTTCCGTCAACGTCGTGATGCTTTTATTACTGCTTTACATCGCATTGGTTGGCAAGTTCCAACTCCCAAGGCCACAATGTATATTTGGGCTAAGTTACCCTCACCGTGGAATCAAAATTCTGTAGAATTTTGTACAGAGTTAGTCAAACAAACCGGTGTTGCAGCTTCTCCTGGTGCTGGCTTTGGCAAATCTGGAGAAGGATATGTCCGCTTTGCTTTAGTACATGAGCCACCTTTATTAGAAATTGCCGTTGAAAGAATTGCGGAATTTATGTAGTTAATTTATGAAGTCTTTATTGTAGATTCACAATAAATTTACCAGATGCTACCTGTATTGAATGTAGTTTTCAGTATAAACTACAGGTGAAATTAGTATAAATATTAAAGACACTAGTAATCAATTATCTTTAGTGCTTACCTCAGATTTCATCCCTGAAAGTTCAGTAATACAGTGTGCATGGCAAGCAATTTCAAAAACATAAGTATTTGCGCTACGATTTTTACATTTATTGGTGTGTTAGAGCATCGTCCTCTTTGGGCATTGACTACTCCCCTGACAAAAACTCGTCCTGACATTGGTAGTTCCCAAGGTGTAGATACACTGAACGTCGGGGAAGTGACAGATACAAAAAATGAATTACTGTTGTTGGCTAAACGTAATATTCAGGAAATAATTCCAGCTAGTGAATCTAACGTAGTTATAAGCAACGCTACTCGTAGCTACTACATCGCTAAACAATCTGCTAGTCAACAACAAACTTATACACTTTCCTATAGAAATATTTGGACTCAGCAAAATAACTTACTCCGCAAACGAAAAGTCCCGGAACCCTCAGCAATAGTAGGGCTAATAGCTATGGTTAGCTGGCTTAAAACTCAGTGCGAAAACTAGTTAAGTAGAGCTTGTGGTGTTCGCAATGGTTAAAATACAACTACAGTCAGTGGGAATTATTAAAGCTTAGTTTAGTTGGCGTTAGCCATACAACACCAGCTAAAAATTTGGGTTAAAACTATTATTTGAAGAACGAAAAATAGACAAAGGAACAGCTAACTATTTTTTATGAATTCTTAATGATTTAGCTGTAAATTTACGATTGTTTTATGCATTCCTAAACACGCAATAATTTAGATATATTTATTCACTTAGAATAATGAAAAGCGTACTGATTAATATAAGTTAAAAAATTATTAAAATTAAAGAATATTAGCTCTTACAATAGTAAATTTTTGCTGAATTTTAAATATTAGGATACTATTGTTAAGGTATAGAATTATAAATAAATTTAAGTTATTGAAACTTTGAATGATCAGACGAGGGAAGTTCTCCTTTGTTTTTATGTCTATATCAATCCATAACTTTTGCTTTCGCAAAACTGTTGACTATTGACTTCAGATGATAAATAAAAATGACAGCACATTTACTTACTATAGATAGGCAATTGCAATCGCATCAACCAAAGCGGATTCTATTAGTTGAAGATAACGATGTTAATAGGATGTTGCTGAGCGATTATTTAAGCTATTGTGGTTACAGTGTTCAAAGTTTATCAAATAGCTCTAATTTTTTTGCAACTGTAGAAAAATTCCGCCCAGAGCTAATGTTATTAGATTTAAAATTACCAGATATTGATGGTTATTCGCTGTTAGAACAAATTCAGCAAAAACCGGATTTGTCAAACATACCTATTATCGTAGTTTCAGCCTTTGCTTTTAAAGCCGATCAAGAGCGAGCTATGAAATTAGGCGCTCACCGTTATTTCGTTAAACCAATAAATCTTACATCTTTAATTCTTACAATTGAAGACGAATTAGCTTACCGCTTCATCTAAAATTTTCTTTTAAAAGTAGATTTACTCATTTTTTTGGTTATTAATAAACTCTTCAACACTTTCATTCATATTTTGCATAGAACTGCCAATTTCTGAAATCTTGCGTTGTACTTGGGCCAGCATTAAAACTGCTGTTTGTAATTCATTGAGCGCTTCGGCCATAGCCTCACGATAGTTAGATTCAAATTCTTGTATATTCATTAATTTGCTCTCGATCTGTATAATAACAATCATAGCCATATATATAAGTTAATAAAACCGTTAATTCGCTTAATAGTTTACTTTCGATTGAACATCCGAAATATTGCCTATTTAGGTTCGACCAGCCAAAACTTGTATTGAATTTGTCAAAGGATATATAGAGCCAGTTTGAGCAAAATAGCTCGGCTATTAATATACACAAAGTTTAAAAAAAAACCACAAATAAAAAATTTTAGAAATTTAAAAAGTAGATAAAATTCAAATTTTTCTTAAAAACTCCGAAAAAATTTATAAAAACTGCCAAAAATATGCATGTAAGCTGAGGATACATACCAGATTAAGAAGAATTATGTTCACAGTTCAGAACATTTGTACTTAATCGTCTGTTGAATCAACACAAAAAGTTATTTTTTCTTAAAATAGTAAGTAGGTAACTTTACAAATACAAATTTACCTAACTTAAGTTGTGACAATATCAGCTCAAATACCACCACTGCTTAAAGATCCACAGCGTCTAGAAAGCCGTCTAGCAGAAATTCCGGCGGAACCGGGAGTTTATTTTATGCGGGACGGAAGTGATCGCATAATCTATATAGGTAAATCACGCAAATTGCGATCGCGTGTTCGTTCTTACTTTCGGGATGGATATACCAAAAGCGAACGCATAGCTACAATGGCTAAGCAGGTGAGCGAAATTGAATTTATCGTCACCGACACTGAAGCCGAAGCTTTGGCCTTAGAAGCCAACTTAATCAAGCAGCACCAGCCATATTTCAATGTACTACTCAAGGATGATAAAAAATATCCTTATGTCTGCATTACTTGGTCAGAAGACTATCCTCGGATTTTTATCACCCGTAAACGCCAATTAGGTAAAGAAAAAGATAAATTTTACGGGCCTTATACTGATGCTGGCTTGTTGCGAGAAGTTTTGCGAATATCGAAGCGGATTTTTGCACTCCGACAACGACCTCAACCACTGTTTAAAGATCGTCCTTGCTTAAATTATGATTTAGGACGCTGTCCGGGCGTGTGTCAACAGTTGATTTCACCAGAAGAATACCGTAAAACTGTACAAAAAGTGGCGATGGTATTCCAAGGACGTACTCAAGAACTAATTGATATTTTGACAGAACAGATGCAAATAGCCGCAGAGGCATTAAATTTTGAGTCTGCGGCGCGGATTCGCGATCAAATCGCTGGGTTAAAGTCGCTAACTGCGGATCAAAAAGTATCTTTACCAGATGATACAGTTTCACGAGATGCGATCGCTTTAGCAGCTGGTGAACAATATGCCTGCATTCAATTATTCCAAATTCGCGCTGGACAATTGGTAGGACGCTTGGCATTTGTAGCAGATGCTCATGCAGAGCCAGGAGCTATTTTACAACGAGTCTTAGAAGAACATTACCAAACTGCTGATTCAGTGGAAATTCCTACAGAGATTTTAGTACAGCATGAATTACCAGATGCAGCGATCTTGGCTGATGTTTTGACTCAGCGTAAGGGAAAAAAAGTCACAATTCTAGCTCCCCAGCGGCAAACTAAGGCAGAATTAATTGAGATGGTAGAGCGCAATGCTCAGTATGAATTGCAAAGAATGCAGAAATTAGGCGATCGCAATCATCAAGCCATGCAAGATTTAGCCGCCATTCTCGATTTACCAGACTTACCCCACCGTATTGAAGGTTATGATATTTCTCACATTCAAGGCTCAAATGCTGTAGCTTCCCAAGTTGTGTTTATCGATGGATTACCCGCTAAACAACATTATCGTCACTACAAAATTAAAAATCCTACAGTTACAGCTGGACACTCAGATGATTTTGCTAGTTTGGCTGAAGTTATTCAACGACGGTTCCGCAAGTATGGCGAAGATCCACAGTTACAACGAGTAGGTAATCCTGACTGGCCTGATTTAATTATGATTGATGGTGGGAAAGGTCAACTATCATCTGTTGTTGCTGTTTTGCAAGAACATAACTTATTAGAAGACTTGCGAGTTGTCAGTTTGGCGAAGCAGCGAGAAGAGATTTTTTTACCGGGAGAATCTCAACCTTTAGAAACGGATGCAGAACAACCAGGGGTACAATTGTTGCGACGGTTGCGAGATGAAGCACATCGCTTTGCTGTAAGTTTCCATCGTCAGCAACGTAGTGATAAATTAAAGCGATCGCGTTTAGATGAAATTCCTGGATTGGGACATCATCGCCAAAAGCAGCTTTTAGGGCATTTTCGCTCAGTTGACTATATTCGTCAAGCTACACCTGCACAACTAGCTGAAGTTTCAGGAATTGGGCCGCGTTTGGCTCAAGAAATTTACGATTATTTTCATCCTGCTTAACCGCGAAATTAAATTCGCCCAGTGTAATATATATAGCTCAAAAGCTCAAAAAATATTACAATCACAACAACAAATAAACAAATAAGATCCCCGACTTCTCAAAGAAGTCGGGGATCTAAACCTCTAGTCAAAGATACTGTTAACACTACTGAGATGCTTCATAATGGCAACCACATCTAATGTTGAGGTAACTATTTCCCTGATTGAACTGGGTTTAGACGAAGATGAGTTGCAAACAGAAGTGCAGAATTTGCTTCCACAAATTAAAGACGTGGATGGAGTAGAAGATGCAAATTTAGTGGCAGTTACAGAAGCCCCCCAAGGCGCAAAGGCTTTCGGGGGTTTTTCGTTGGGGACATTAAAAGCTGTAGTCAATCCAGCCCTCATCAAACCTTTGTTTGGGTTTTTGGGCAGAGTGTTGGGCAACAAAACAATTAAAGTGGGAATCAAAGTAACAGACGGCAGAGAATTAAACCTAGAAGCCAGTAGTCGAGAGGATTTGGAATTTGCTAGGCAGCTAGCAGAGGATTTTGTGAACAAGACAAATATACAAAACAGTAACAATGGCTAAGTTTGCACTGCTGATAGGGGTTAGTGAGTATGACTATCAGGATGAAGATTTAAAACCACTATCGGCTGCTGTCAAAGATGTCGAGGCGATGAAGCGAGTGTTGGTGAACCCAGAAATGGGTGGCTTTGCTGCATCAGATATTACTGTGCTGAAAAATCCTCAACCGCAAGCTGTGAGAGAAGCTATTTTTCACCTTTTCTCCAATCGCCAAAAAGATGACTTACTGCTGTTTTATTTTTCTGGTCATGGGATTAAAAACGAAAAAGGCAACCTCTATTTGTCAACTCGTGAAACTAAAAAACAAAATGGCCTGCTAGTAACGCCCTCCGCAGTACCAGCTAGTATTTTACATGAAAATATCAATGATAGCCGTTCTCTACAACAAGTGATTATTCTAGACTGTTGTTTTAGTGGGGCAATTACCCAAGGTATGACAGTTAAGAGTGATGGTAGTGTAAATGTAAAAGAGCAACTAGGTGGTAAAGGCAGAGCAATTCTCACTTCTTCCACTTCAGCCCAATATTCCTTTGAGCAAGAAGGCTCAGAACTCTCCATTTACACCCGCTATTTAGTTGAAGGTATTGAAACAGGCGCAGCCGATAAAGATACTGATGGCTGGATTTCCATTGATGAACTGCATGAGTATGCCAGTACGAAGGTGCAAGAAGCATCGCCGGCTATGACTCCTAAATTCTATCCAGTTGAAGAAGGTCATAAGATTCTGCTGGCAAAGTCGCCCAAGGATGACCCCAAACTGAAGTATCGCAAAGAAGTGGAAAAGCGCTTCCAAAATGGCAAATTTAGCCCTACCGCCCGTCGCCTGTTAAATTCATTGCGCCTCAAATTAAAACTGACTCCTGAAGTTGCGGATGCTATTGAAGCCGAAGTTCAACAACCGTACCAGGAGTATCAGCGGAAATTAAAAAATTATGAAGAAGCGCTGATTGAGGAAATTGAAGCTAGACCAATACTAAGTGAAACTACAATAAATGAACTCATAGATTATCAGCAACATTTAGGGCTGAGAGATGAAGATGTAGCGCTTATTGAAAAACAAATTATTGGTCAACAAAAACCGCCTGTACCCTCCGAACAAAATCCAGTTAATCAGTTTGATTTTGAGGTGGTAACTGTAAATGCTAAGGGAGAACCAATTAATCACAGTCGCAAACAAGCCGAGTTTTTTGTAGAAAATTTGGGCAATGGCGTACTTCTAGAAATGGTTGCAATTCCTGGTGGTCAATTTTTGATGGGTTCCCCAGAGAATGAGCCAGAAAGACTAGATTGGGAAAGTCCACAGCATACCGTCACAATTCAACCCTTTTTCATGGGTAAATATCCAGTTACACAAAGCCAATGGGCTGTTGTAGCGGCGATGAAAAAGGTAAATATTGATTTAAATTCCGACCCCTCGCGTTTCAAAGGTGCTAATCGACCTGTTGAACGAGTTTCTTGGGATGATGCAATTGAGTTTTGTGCCAGATTATCTAATCAGACTGGGAAAACCTATCGCTTGCCTAGTGAAGCAGAGTGGGAATATGCCTGTCGTGCCGGAACGACTACCCCATTTTATTTTGGTGAGACGATTACGACTGATTTAGCGAATTATGACGGAAATTATACTTATGGTGCTGGGTCAAAAGGTAAATATCGTCAGCAAACAACAGATGTGGGAAAATTTCCACCAAATCCCTTTGGTTTATTTGATATGCATGGTAATATATGGGAATGGTGTCAGGATGCTTGGCACGAAAATTATAATAGAGCGCCAACAGACGGCAGCCCTTGGATGAGTGATAATGATAATCGGCTGCTGCGCGGTGGTTCGTGGTTCAACAATCCGAGGTACTGTCGCTCGGCCGATCGCTACTGGGGCGCGCGCGTGGCCTTAGGGACGACTTCGTGGGTTTTCGGGTTGTGGTTGCTGCGCCCCTCAAGACTTAGTATCCCTTTACACTTTTGCACTCTTCGCTTTCTTCTTTTCCCTTCTTTATTTCTCTCGCGCTCTGCGCGATCAAATTTTTTTAACTAAATCTTAAATGAGCGATTTACCAATCATACAGAAAACCTACGATTTAATCAAGTGGTATGTACCAATTTTAAATCGTCTGCCTAGAGATCAAAAATTCTTGCTAGGAAATCGCATAATTACAGAATTATATGACCTATTAGATGGTTTGATTGTAGCACGGTATGCAAAGCAAAAATTAACTCAGTTAGAAGCCTTAAATAGCAAATTAGATATTTTACGTTATCAAACTCGGTTCCTTTTAGAGTTTAATTTAATTAAAACAGAGCGTTATGAATATGCACAAAAATTGTTAAATGATATTGGCATAGATTTAGGCGGCTGGATTAAACAGCAAAAAATTAAACCCATTACTTCCAATTAAAAAATATTCAGTAGGCGTAGTAGGCGTAGGCTGGGTTGAGGCTTTGCGAAACCCAACAAAACCAGGGATTATTGGTGTTTGGTTTACCCTGCGGGAAGCCGCTACGCGTCTACGTTCCTCAACCAGACCTACAAATTTTTTATGTAATTAAAATTATGAAACGATATGGAAATCTTTGGCATGAAATTATTGCATTTAGTAATTTACTAAAAGCCTCTCAGCAAGCACAACGGGGTAAGCGTTTTCGAGAAAATGTTTTAAAATTCAACTACAGTTTAGAACAAGAATTATTTCACCTACAAGCAGAATTACAGTCAAAAGCATATCTTCCAGGAGATTACACCACATTTCAAATTTTTGAACCCAAGCCGCGAATGATTTCCGCGGCTCCCTATCGTGACAGAGTTGTACATCATGCTCTTTGCAACGTAATTGTTCCCATCTTTGAACGCACATTTATCAGTGATTCCTACGCTAACCGTATTGGATTTGGTTCTCATCGAGCCTTACGTCGCTTTACTAAATTCGCCCGTTCGAGCCGCTATGTTTTGCAAGCTGATATTCAAAAATATTTTCCTAGCATCGACCATGAGATTTTAAAGTCATTTGTGTATAGTAAAATTAAATGCCCTGATACACTCTGGCTAATTAACACCCTTGTTGATAGCAGTAATCCCCAAGAACCAGTAATTAATTACTTTCCTGGTGATGATTTACTCATGCCTTTAGAGAGACGGCATGGCTTACCAATTGGTAATTTAACCAGTCAATTTTTTGCCAATGTATATCTCAACGGCTTTGACCATTTTGTGAAAGAACAAATTAAGGCTGCTAAATATATTCGTTATGTTGATGATTTTGCTTTATTCTCAGATGATAAAGCTTTTTTACAAAATGCCAGAGTTGAAATAGAAAATTATCTTGCTGGTCTAAGGGTCAAAATACATCCGGTAAAAAGCCAGTTATTTGAAACAAAATATGGGGCTAACTTTGTCGGGTTTCGCATTTTGCCAGACCGAATTAGAGTCCGCAACGATAGTCTGCGTCAGGGAAGGCAAAGATTGCGGCAGATGTTCTGTGACTATCATGCAGGCGAAATTGGATATCAAGAAATATCCGAGTCAACGCAGAGTTGGGTTGCCCATTTAAAACATGGTAATACATGGCATTTACGCCAGCAAATATTTAGAGCAATAAATCCCTCACTACAAACCTTTCGAGGTTCATAACATAAACTACTGCCGTGTTAATATCAGCTTTGGGGTAGGCATTTCCGGCTGCTGCGCGGTGGTTCGTGGAACAACAATCCGAGGAACTGTCGCTCGGCCAATCGCAACAGGAACGCGCGTGACAATAGGAACAACAACGTGGGTTTTCGGGTTGTGGTTGCTGCGCCCCTCAGCACTCTTCTGCTGTCAGAACTGATAGATGGGAATTTATCAGGCGTACCAAAGAGGAGTCCAGACCTACTCCAGTGAGGTTGGTAACAATCTCCGAATATAAAACCGGGTCGGATAGCTTGGTAAGCTGCGAGGCCGAACAGTTGTCCGATTCATCTTAATACTACTCTTTCTAAGATACAAGGTTGGGTTGAAGAACAAAACCCAAAATTTTCATATCAATTCTCAATTTCATGTCAATTTCATTTTGAGATGAAAGACTGGGTATAAGGTGCAGAAAAATCCCCCTAAACAAAGCTAGCTTTGTTTATCAAAAATTACGATCGCAATTCCTTTGCACCCATACCCCAGGATTTCTCATAACGATGCCCAACTCTCTGCGTTTCCAACCAATTCTAACCATGCGTTGTGTTTCTGGTACATTTGTCAGCTTACTATTATTAGCAAATCCCATAGTAGTTTTAGCCCACGCCGGACACGGAGATGAATTTCACCAAGAAACTGAAACCACCCCAGCAACTAGCTCTATTCAAGTTGACGCTGAAACTGCCCAACGCCTGGGAATTAAAGTTGAGCCAGTTAAAAGCCAGCGTTTAGCTGTGGGTATAAAAACCACAGGACAAATTGAAACTCTACCTAGTAAACAAGTAGAAGTAACAACACCAATTGCAGGTGCAAAGGTGGTTGAGTTATTAGTAGAACCTGGTGCATTAGTTAAACAAGGTCAACCGGTGGCTGTGGTATCTAGTCCCGATTTGGTAGAACTACGGGTTAACTCCCAAGAAAAACTGGCTCAAGGACAGGCTGATTTACAACAAGCCTTAGCTGATTTAAAGTTAGCGCAACAAAACCGCGATCGCTATCAACAAATTACCACAGCAGAGATCGCCCAAGCCGAAAGTCAAGTGGCATTTTCCCAAGAAAAGTATGATAAAGATCAACAATTAGTTGCTCAAGGTGCTTTACCACGGCGTAATGCTCTCGAATCTCAAACTCAACTAGCACAAGCTAAAGCTGAACTTACCAAAGCCAATAGCCGCCGAGAGGTTATTGAAGCTGAAAATCAAGTTAAACGCGCTCAGGCATCTGTTGACGTAGCAAAATCTCGAATTACTCTCAGTAACAGCACGTATAAAACTCGGCTGCAACAACTAGGAATCCGTGGCAATGCTAAAGGATTGGTGACAGTAACATCTCCCATTTCTGGGAAGGTTGCAGATAGAGAAGTTACCCTTGGTCAAACCTTTGAGGATGCAGGTGGTAAACTGATGACGATTGTCAATGACAATCAGGTTTTCGCCACAGCGAATATATATGAAAAAGATTTAAACAAAATTAAAACAGGACAACAAGTTAGGGTTAAAGTTGCTTCTGTGCCGAATCGCACTTTTACGGGACGAATTGCGGTAATTAATTCTGTAGTAACAGGTGAGACGCAGGTTGTACCTGTGAAAGCCGAAATCAATAACCCCGGTGGCGTACTAAAACCAGGAATGTTTGCAGACTTGGAAGTTTTGACAAACCAAACCTCCTCAGCTATCTTGGCGATTAAGAGTGCGGCTGTAGTAGAAGCTAATAATAAAAAAGTTGTCTACATCCAAAACGGCAATGCTTATCAACCAGTTGAAGTTACATTAGGTCAAACCTCTGGAGACATGGTTGAGGTAAAAACTGGTTTATTTGAGGGAGATATGATTGTCATCCAACGCGCACCGCAACTTTACGCCCAATCTCTGCGAGGTGGGGGGAAAGTAGGGGAGAAAGAAGTAACTGCTAATTCTTCACTTCCTTGGTGGGTTGGGCTTGGGGGAGGAAGTGTATTAGGCATTGTAGGCTTTATCGGCGGTACTTACTGGGCTAGTCGCCGTACTCAATCCTGCCTAAAACCAGAAACACCAATAATCAATAGCAACTCCCAATCCTCAGCCCCCCCTCAATAAACTTTTACGTTTAAATCAAATATGCTCAATGCCATCCTCAAGTGGTCAATTATTCAACGCTGGATAGTCGTGCTACTCGCAATAGTAGTCACAATTTGGGGTACATATAACCTCACCCAAATGCCCTTAGATGTCTTCCCTGACTTCGCCCCGCCCCAAGTTGAAATTCAAACCGAAGCCCCAGGACTAGCACCAGAAGAAGTTGAAACACTAATTACCTTACCAATTGAAAGCGCCGTTAATGGTACACCAGGAGTAGAAACGGTACGTTCTTCCTCTGCTGTCAGCATTTCCGTTGTCAAAGTCATCTTTAAATGGGGGACTGATGTTTATCAAGCCCGTCAACTAGTAACAGAACGATTACAGCAGGTACAGCAAAAATTACCAGAGGGCGTGGAAAATCCTCAAATTTCGCCCATATCTTCGCCCATTGGCACAGTTTTACAGTACGCCTTCACTGCTGAAACAACACCACTGATGGAAGTGCGGCGTTTAATTGACCGGGATGTTACCAATAGATTGCTAGCTGTACCGGGGATTTCCCAAGTAATTGCTTATGGTGGTGATATTCGTCAGTATCAGATATTGGTGAATCCAGCGAAATTAAAAGCTTTTAATGTTACCTTAGGTGAAGTCACAGCTGCGGCTAGAGGAGCTAACGTCAATGCTGCGGGTGGTTTTTTAGTCAATCCAGACCAAGAGTTAATTATTCGTGGCTTAGGGCGCATCGAGTCAATTGAGCAACTGGGTAAATCTGCAATAACGGCACGGAACGGAACCCCTGTACTGTTGCAAGATGTGGCAGATGTCCGCATTGGAGCCGACTTAAAACGTGGCGATGGCAGTTTGGATGGTCAACCAGCAATTGTGGTGATGGTTAACAAGCAACCACAAAATGATACTCCCACAGTTACTAAAGTAGTTGAAAAGGCTATAGAAGAAATTAAAGCTGGCTTGCCCAAAGATGTCAAAGTCACAGAAACTTTCCGCCAAGAAAGCTTTATCGAGGCCGCGATTGAAAACGTTACTAGTTCTCTGCGCGATGGCATTATCATCGTTTCCATCATCTTGTTGATGTTTTTGATGAACTGGCGCACCGCGATTATTACTCTCAGCGCCATTCCCTTATCAGTCCTGATTGGCATGATGATTCTGGGCTTGTTCGGCCAAGGTATCAACACGATGACATTGGGAGGATTAGCTGTTGCCATTGGTTCAGTCGTGGATGACTCAATTGTAGATATGGAAAACTGTTACCGGGGTCTACGCAAGAACCAAGTAGCAAGCAATCCGGTACATCCCTTTAAAGTTGTTTATGATACTTCTATAGAAGTTAGAGTCAGTGTTATTTTTTCAACAATAATTATTGGCGTTGTCTTTGCACCAATTTTCACCCTTACAGGTGTGGAAGGTCGGATATTTGCGCCAATGGGTGTTGCTTATTTAGTATCAATTTTTGCTTCTACCTTAGTGGCAATGACTTTATCTCCGGCACTTTGTGCGATTTTGCTAGCAAATCGACAACTACCAGCCGATGATACCTGGATAAGTACTTTATCACAACGAATTTATCGACCTCTGGTCAATTTTTCCATCCGTTTCCCGACAATTATTTTAGTAGTGGCGGGTGCATCCTTAGTAGCTTCCTTAGTAATTTTACCGAGTTTGGGAAGGGTATTTTTGCCAGAGTTTCAAGAACCATCCTTAGTAAACACAGTTTTGCTTTATCCAGGGAGTTCTCTGGAGGCGACAAACCAAGTCGGATTTGCGTTGGAAGATGCGCTTAAAGACGACAAGCGATTTAAGACAGTGCAATTACGAGCCGGACGTGCGGCTGGTGATGCGGATGCAGGAGGAGTGAATTTGGGACATTTAGATGTGGAATTGAGTGCAGAAGGATTAAAAGATCGGCAAGGGAGTATTGAAAAGCTGCGGCAGGAGTTTGCTAAGATACCTGGAGTTGCTTCTAATATTGGCGGATTTATTTCGCATCGCATGGATGAGGTATTATCAGGAGTAAGAAGTGCGATCGCAGTTAAAATTTTCGGCCCTGATTTAGCAGAGTTGCGCCACATTGGCTCTGAAGTTCAGACTGCAATGACAGGTATTTCAGGAATTGTGGACTTACAACTCGAACCCCAAGTCCCCATTAAACAGGTGCAAATTCAGTTTAACCGGGAAGCCGCAGCGCGTTATGGCTTAACTGTAGGTCAACTCACTGAAATGCTAGAAACTGCACTCAATGGGCGAGTTGTCTCTCAAGTACTCGAAGGGCAACAATTATTTGACCTTGTAGTTTGGTTGCAATCAGAATCTCGCAACAACTTAGATGTAATCCGCAATTTACTAGTAGATACCCCCACAGAGCAAAAAATTCCTTTAGCGCAGCTCGCCAGCATTGATTATGGAACTGGCCCCAACACAATTAACCGGGAAAATGTCTCACGCTTAATTGTCGTTTCTGCTAATGTCTCAGGTCGAGATTTGGGTTCTGCGGTGGAAGAAATTCAAACTAAAGTCAGTCAAGCAATCCAATTACCCACAGGCTACTTTATTCAATACGGCGGTCAGTTTGAATCAGAGCAACGAGCTACGCAAAATCTACTGGTATTTGGAGGACTGGCAATTGTCGTCATCGCAGTTTTAATGTACTTCGCAGTTAAATCTGTTACTGCCATGTTGATGATTATGATTAACCTACCTCTCGCCTTAGTAGGGGGTATATTTTCCATTGCTTTGGGAGGTGGGATTATATCTGTCGCTTCCTTGGTAGGATTCATTACCCTATTTGGTGTAGCAACGCGCAATGGACTGTTGTTAGTAGACAACTACAACAACAAGTTGGCACAGGGAATGCCTTTAAAACAAGTTATTGTTGAAGGTTCAATGGAGCGATTAGTTGCCATTTTGATGACGGCTCTAACTTCAGCTTTAGGCATGATCCCCTTAGTAATTGGTACAGGTGCAGGGAAAGAAATCTTGCAACCACTTGCCATAGTAGTGTTAGGTGGGTTGTTTACTTCTACAGCTTTAACATTATTGGTATTACCCGCATTGTATGCAATGTTCGGGAAATTATTGATGCCTAAACAAACTCTATCAGATGGAGAGCATAGCACCACTATTGGAGCAGCTTTTGACTGGTAATAAACTCTAAGAATTACAACTTTTGACTCAATTATCAATAATTTTCAGGAGTAAACTCATGAAATCAATCAAATCTAGTTTGATTATTCTTGCAAGTGCAGGACTACTTTTATTGGGAGCTTGTAGTAACAGTAATCAAGCAGCTAATACTAGCCCAAATACTCAACCCTCAGCTTCACCTACTCCTAAAGCAGAGGGGCAACATGGCAAATCTCATGGAGGTCAAATTGTAGAGACAGGAGCTTACCATTTAGAATTTGTCCCAGTTCAAGAGACTAATGGTACTCATCTAGATTTCTATCTACAAAGAGGAGACAATCACGAGGCAATACCTAATGCCAAAGTTACGGCTCAAATTCAGTTACCTGATGGAACAAAAAAGACAGTTCCTTTTACTTATGATGTAAAAGGTAAACATTACGCAGCTTTATTACAAGAAAAAATCAATGGTCAGTATCAGGTGAAAGTTAATGCAGATATTCAAGGTAAAAAAGTAGATGGGCGTTTTAATTTCAATCGATAAATTTGGTTAGTTAGAAAATATCGAATGTTTGCCTTCTATATTTAATACCAATTTAAAAAAATGCGACAGATGGGTAAGGGCACAACAATGTTGTGCCCTTACGAATAATTTATATCATGTCCGCCTAATTAGTGATAACTACCCCATCTGTGCAAAAATTGGAAAATCCTCTTTTCCCCTGCCCCCTGCGGTCTTTGTCATAAGTCTTTCACCGAACACGATATAACCTAGATTCCGCGTCATAGAGGAGTTGGGGATAGGTGTATCTAACTCACGTGATGTTGCCACCCAAACATTAACTAAATCTTAAGACAGAGGTTTTGTGTCTTAAGATACAGTAATTTCTAAGCTTTAATTTTTGAATACAAGAATAGCTTATTTTTTAATTGTCTGAAATGACTATAAATAAGTCTCTCTCAAGGCATTAGTAATAGGGATCACTCCATCTCTAAGCAGCAGTTTATCAGAAAAATAATTTATGTATCTAAAGCAGGATGGTAAAATCACTTAAATTTTAAGATAATGGTGACAGAAATCAAAATTTTTTCAAATCTAAAGTCTTGTTTAAAATAATCAACTGATATCGTGGCAATTTGTTAAGTTAGGTCAACCCAAAATATTAACTGGCTTAATTGACAGTTTTTCAAACAAAAATAGTTACACAACCAGGGATAAAAAAATGCATACAGTACAAAAAATTCACTGCCCAAACTGTGGCAGTGAAGCAGAGCGCCACTATATTTATGAGAGTCAAATCACTCGGACACAATGCCCGACTTGTGACTACTTAATGATCAGTTGTACTCGTACCGGTAAAGTTATTGAAGCTTATGCCCCAGGCATCCTTGCAAAAAGGTAAAGGTAAGATATTTATAAAATTAGAAATTATTATTTCCTTTACTTGCACGTAGTTGTCCACACGCAGCATCAGCTTCTAACCCACGAGAATAGCGAACGCTAACAGCAATTTGTTGTTGTTTGAGGACTTGAACAAAAGCTTGAATGCGATCGCGATTAGGGCGTTTATAGTCAACTTCTGTGATGGGGTTGTAGGGAATCAAATTCACATGACTTTGGAATCCTCGCAGACATTTTGCCAGTTGCAATGCGTGTTCTGGCAAATCGTTCACCCCAGCAAGCAGGACGTATTCAAAAGTCACACGTCGCCCAGTAATTTCTACATATTCCCGACATTCAGCAAGTAAATCTTCTAGAGGATAAGAACGGGCGCTAGGGATAAGTTGTTCCCGCAGTGCTTGGTTAGGTGCGTGGAGACTAACAGCAAGAGTAATTTGTAAATTGTGCTGAGCAAATTCACGGATGCGATCGCGAATCCCAACTGTAGAAACAGTCAGCGATCGCTGTCCTATACCAACATCTTGATTTAAAGCTTTCAGAGATGCTAAAACATTTTCGGTGTTTAGTAGTGGTTCACCCATACCCATAAACACCACATTGCTCACGCGTTGTTGAAAATCTTCTTGCACAGTTAAGACTTGATCAACAATTTCATACCTTTTAAGGTTACGTTTGTAACCCCCTTTACCTGTGGCGCAGAAATCACACGCCATTGGACAACCCACTTGAGTAGAAACGCATACTGTTAAGCGCTTGTCTGTGGGAATACCAACGGTTTCAATGATTTGACCATCTGCAAGTCGCAGAAGATATTTGACAGTAGCATCGGGAGCGACAGCACGATGATGTATGGTTGAACGCCCGATAGTTACTTCTGCTGCTTCCGCCCGCCATTGTTTAGGAAAAACAGAAATATCAGCAAGCGATCGCACTCCCTTTTGATAAATCCACTCATGTAGTTGTTTTCCTCTATAAGCGGGTTGTCCCTGATGCTGTACCCATGCAGTTAATTCAGCAAGGGAAGCACCTAGTAAGGGAGGAATTTCGTGTAATTTAACTGAATCAACCTGAGAAATAAGAGGCGTAACAGACATAAGGAATCAAGAAATCAAAAGTTAATGCTGAATCTCTATCCTATAACTTCTTACCCAAAATTAGGGTTGAGAGAGTAGCTTGCTGTTTAAATATAGCGGTTTTTACATGGATGGAATAGACCACTCCAGCCCCTAATACCATTTCATTAAAAATATGATGCAGGTATAGGTTGGGTTGAGGGACGAAACCCAATACCTCAAAGTCTTGTTATTGTTGGGTTTCACTCCGTTCAACCCAACCTACTCATATGTTTCATTTTTTTCGTGAATTGGTATAACCCCTAGCCTCTAACCCCTAGCCCCTTTTTTATTGCATCGGTATCTCAATTAAAAACTCAGTTCCCTGACCTACTTCAGAAACACAGGTTAAATGTCCCTTATGTCTATCAACGATAATTTGATAACTAATTGATAATCCCAACCCAGTGCCACTACCTACTGGTTTTGTAGTAAAAAATGGGTCAAATATTTTTTGCCGCACTGTTTCTTTCATCCCAGAGCCATTATCAGCAATCCGAATTCTGACAATATTGCGATTTACTAATTCAGTGCAAATGCGAATCTGTGGTTTGTCAGTTGTGTTTGTATTGACCACAAACTCTTCTAAAGCATCAATCCCATTGTTGAGGATATTCATAAATACTTGATTGAGTTGACTAGCATAACAACTAACTTCTGGTAGTTTTCCGTATTCTTTGATAATTTCGATTTCAGAGGAATTTATATCGGTACTAGTTTTTTTAATTCGGTGCTGTAAAATCATCAAAGTGTTGTCAATACCTTCATGAATATCTACTGGTTTCATTTCAGATTCATCCAGGCGGGAAAAATTGCGTAAACTCAAAACAATATTGCGAATCCGCGAACTTCCAATCTTCATAGAATTGAGAATTTTTGGTAAGTCTTGGGCTAAAAACTCTACATCAATTTCCTCAGCTTTATCCTCAATTAAAACTGAGGGCTGGGGATATTCCTGCTGATAGACAGCAATCAAATCCAGTAAATCTTGCACATAATCACTAGCATGAGCAATATTCCCATGAATGAAGTTAATGGGATTATTAATTTCATGGGCAATTCCTGCTACCATTTGCCCCAAAGAAGACATTTTTTCACTTTGAATTAATTGCGATTGAGTGTGTTGTAATTCCTGGAGAGTTTTTTGTAAATTATGATTTTTGTCGTTAATTTCTGCCGTTCTGACTATTACTCTTTCTTCTAACAAATGGTTATATTCTTCCAAGCGTTCATTAGCTTGCGCCAGATTTTTGTAGAGCATGGCATTCTCTAGAGATATTGCTGCTTGGGTAGTTAAGAGTTTGAGAACTTCTAGGCGATCGCGTGTAAATGCTCCCGTGGTCAAATTATTTTCTAGGTAAAGAATCCCAAGTAATTTATTTTGATTAATCATCGGGATACATAATAAGCTCTTCGGTTCTTCACGGGTAATGTAGAGATCTACCGCAAAAGAAGGTTGAGCTTTGATATCATCAATAACTAATATTTCTTTGGTACGTTTGACATAGTTAATCAAAGTAATAGGAACATCATAACTGGACTCTAAAGGAATTGCTGGAAACTCTGTATAGGTAGGTGTAAAAGTTGAATTAGAACTAACTGCGGTAATAGTTAAATCCAAGTTATTAGCATCACTCAAAATCAAGACACACTTAGATGCTCCGGCATTTTCCATTAAAACTTCTATTAAGGTAGAAAGCAGTTCCTCTAGCTCAATTTCCCCAGAGACTGCTTGAGAAGCTTTAATCACAGCCGCCAAATCTAGCATGTCTGAAATGCTAGTGTTAGAACCAATCACAGTTTCGTTCGTACTCAGGCTAGATTCGGTGCTAGATATAGATAAGGAAGTACTAAGTTGAGGTGTACTGTGTTCACTAGTTTGCAAGCTTAGTTTTTCTTGCTGAATAACAGGTGCAAGTAATCGGGGATAGCATTTTTGCAAGTCGTTCACTTTGGCTAAAGCTCCCCAGCGAACGTAAGCATAATAGGCATCAATTAGGTAGGTTTGGGCAATCTTGATTTTGCCCCATACTAAATAAAATTTAGCCGCTAATTCATTAGCAAGAGCTTCTTCATGAAGATATTCGTTTTCTTTAGCTAAGGAAATAGCAAGATCATAATAATTCATTGCTTCGAGATATTGACCTAAAACCCGACACCTTTCAGCCTCTACTAAATAAAATTTATATAAATGATTTATGGGCATATAATCAGCCCATTTGCGTATCTTGTTTTGATTAGCTACCACTTTAGTTAAGATTTGTGCTTGTTGAGATAACTCAACATCAAGATATGTAGCTAGCAATGCCAAAGAATTGTAGAAATAAAATTGTGGAACCACAAACTGCCCAGATCCACTGGGTAGATACTGTTCTGCCTTCGCAGCATTTTCTACCGCTTGAGGATAATCGGCAAATAAATAACACAAATGCAGCTTACATAAATAAAAATATAAAAGCGCAATTCCATCATTAGCTGCCAACTGAACTGGCAAGCTATGTTTTTCATCATAAGCTTCACCAATCAAATGGCAAGGATTATGACTAGCGCCCATGAGATTCAATACTGTCTGTCGATAAATCTCAATCCAATAAAAAACTCCGTTTTGTTTGACCTGGTTACTAGCAGCACTGTAGTTTGCCATTTCCCGTTCAAGTTCTGTCAGTTCCTTACCGCTAAAATACGAAATGTAGCAGTATGCATTCAAAGAATAGGCAGCAAATTCTAAGTCTCCTGTTTCTAGGGCAACGGAATAAGCTTCTAAAAGAGGCTTAAGAGTTTCCTTAATAGATTCCTTCCAATGTCTGACATGGGCATTAAATGTCTGAATGACTTTAGCTTTAATTTCTCTGACATTAAACTGTGACAATAAGTTTACAGCTAATTTTCCAAACTGATAGCCAACTTCAATGTCATCTAAAGGCCCACAAAGCATTAGTCCGTAAACAACGTATGTATAAGCTGACAAGGGAGAATTTCCATGTTTGAGCGACAAATTGATCTGTTTCAAACAAATCAGTGGCATCATCTCAGGCATAGCTTGATAGGCAAAAGCAGTCGCACTAGATAAAATACGCATCACTGCTAATGGTTCTGCTGTCGTCATTTCTGGTAAATCAATTAAGTCTTCAATGCTTTTATTCGCAAGATTTGCAGTGGTTAGCTCCATTTCTTTTTGAATATCTATCTGGCTCGGATATTCAGGGAACTCCACTCCTAATAACTTTAAGAAACTTAGTCCAGCCTTAACACCTTCTAATGCTTTGTTCTGTGCCCCGTATGCCTGAATAATTACTTCATATACTTTTACCTTCTCCAGTTGTGTTTTAGCTTTTACTAATACAATTTCTACCAATTTCTGCATTTGCTTGAAGTCGCCACTGAGATACGCCGCCTCGGTTGCAGTTTCATACAAAGCCAAGGTTAACTCATATTTACTATCCCAACTATCATTTGCCAGCAGTTCAATTCCAGTATTTAAATACTTAACCGCAGCTGAATAAGCTGTTGATGCTAGCGCTTTATTTCCAGCAGTCAAATTCATCACAGCCAGTTCATTACGCTTAACCTGACGAGTGATGAATTCCACTGCAATATTGAATTGATTGACTAAATCAAAAATCTTTTCTTCCCGTTCTCCAACCGGAGTATTGCTTAATAGAAGTAGCCCAATTTTTAAGTGAATCTGCTTTTTTTTGTCTTCCGATATTAGAGAATAAGCAGCTTGTTGTACCCGATCATGGACAAATTTGTACCGTGGTAAATGATGGTTACTAGTTGATGATTCTGCTAATTTTTTATCATTAAAAATTAATTGTTGTATATCATCTTCTGGTAAAAAGTTGTAAACATCAGCTTGAGGTAAAACTAACCCATCTAGTAAAGCTATCCACAAATCTGATGCTGTATCTACTACAGACTTTTCATGAATGATCGCAATCGTTTTCAAATCGAATTCATTACCAATACAAGCAGCTAGCCTTAAAACTTTTTGAGTGTTCTTCGGCAATTTTTCTATTTGAATTGCCATGAACTCTACTACATCATCTGTAAGAGATAATACCTTAATTTTTTCAATATCATACTTCCAATGACCAGCTTCAAAATTTAATGTTACGAGTCCATCATCATGTAAAGATTTTAAAAATTGAGTTGCAAAAAAAGGATTACCTTTAGTTTTAGCAAATACCATTTGTGTCAGAGGAACAGCAGTTACCTCCCGACAATGAAGCGTATCAGCAATTAAATGATTTAAATCAATCTGGCTTAATGGTAAAAGGTTGATTGTATTAAGGTTAACCCCCATTTTAGCAATATCTTTAAGTGTTAAATATAATGGATGGGCATTGGAAACTTCATTATCCCTATAAGCTCCAATTAACAGTAAATTACCCTGAATTTGAGTGACTTTATCTTTTTTATTAACAAGATAAGAAGATGTATTTTCACTCATTAATAGCTGGATAAGTTTTAAAGAAGCTGTATCTGCCCATTGTAAGTCATCTAGAAAAATCACCAAAGGATGTTCTTCGCTAGTAAAAACCTGAATAAATCTCTGGAACAATAAATTGAAACGATTTTGAGCAGCATTACCAGAAAGTTCTGTAACTGAGGGTTGGTCGCCAATAATTTTTTCAAGTTCGGGAATTACATCAGTAATTACATGGGCTTGTGTGCCCAATACCGATAAAATTTTAGTTTTCCATTGTTGAATTTGAGCATCACTTTCTGAAAGTATTTGTCCAATTAAACCCCGAAAAGCTTGTACGAATCCTGAAAAAGGGATATCACGTTGAAATTGGTCAAATTTACCTTTAAGAAAGTAACTACGCTGTCGCACAATAGGCTTATGAACTTCATTAACTACAGCAGTTTTGCCAATCCCAGAGAAACCCGCAACCAATATCATTTCTGTTTTACCGCTAGTCACACGTTCAAAAGTAGCGAGTAAGGTTTCAACTTCATGCTGGCGACCATAAAGTTTTTCAGGGATGACAAAACGGTTGGAGATGTCACGAACTCCTAAATCAAAGTTTGCAATAGTTCCAGTCTCTTGCCACTGATTTTGACATACTTCTAAGTCATACCTGAGACCATGAGCGCTCTGATAACGATCTTCAGCATTCTTTGCCATCAATTTGCTGACGATATCAGACAAAATCGGAGGAATATGAGAGTTAATACGATTTGCTCTAGGCGCTTCCTTAGCAATGTGAGAGTAAACTAACTCCATCGGTTCAGTAGTACTGAAGGGCAACTGTCCAGTAAGGAGTTCAAAGAAGGTAACACCCAAAGAATAAAAGTCGGTGCGGTAGTCGATGCCTCGGTTCATGCGTCCCGTTTGTTCGGGAGAAATATAAGCTAAAGTACCTTCTAAAACGTTGGGATTTGTGAGAACTTGAATTTCTTTTGGTAAGAGAGTTGCAAGACTAAAATCGATGAGCCTGATATCATTTGTCACAGGATGAATTAGAATATTAGCGGGTTTGATGTCTTTGTGAATGATGCGATGGCGATGCAGTCCTTCCAAGGTAGAGGAAATTTCAATAGCAATGTGAAAAAACTCGCTTAAGGAAACAGGATATACCCCTCTTTCTTGCTCTCCTCGTCGCCAATGTTTTAAGGATATACCACCAAAATCTTCCATCACTAAAACATAGCCGTTACGGTGGTTCTCTAAGCTATGGGGTTTGACTATACCAGCTATGTCAAGGTTTTTGGTGATAGTGTACTGATTACGAAACTGAGCAATTTCAACGAAGGTAGGATATTCATTCCGCATCAGTTTGAGGATGACTGATTGCTGATCTTTTTCTCTGACCCCACGATAAACGAGGGTTTTGCTTCCTGAATATATTTGTTCAGTAATTTGATAGCCCAGTATAGGATAAACAGTATCTAGTACTACTGACATTGCTGCAAATACTCATAGTTTTATTTCTATAGTTAAGTATTCCCATCTCTAAGCAGTCGCTATCATTAGAAATTCCAAAGTTTCTCTTGAATTTATTTAGTTTATTAATTTAAAATAGATTTTTTTAAATAAAAGTAAGTGTGTTAATTTTTTAATTAATAGATATATCTTTATCCCCATGAATTCAATTTGGTAACTTGCTCTATAATATTTATCAAAATAATAAAAAATCCTGCCATAATTTACTAGAACGTAAATTTCGGCAGGACTAATAAAATGTATGTGGGTTGCTTTGAATGACACAGTAGTTTATGCTACCTACTTATGTTTATCAGCCTGAAAACCCAAATATTTTTATTTTAAGTACGCTTGAGCGACCATAGCAAAAATACTTATTTTTGCCATAGTCGCTCAAATAAATATTTGTCTGCTTTAAAGTGCGATCGCATCTATTAAATCTCTACATAGTTATGAAAAGTAAGGAAAGTCTTACTTTCAAATTAGAGTCATATATTTGTGCTACTCGTTTTTGTCTGTTTTGAAGTTCTTGGAAATAACTATTTCTATACACCCTTGCTCAAATAACCGTTTTCGGAATTACGAGATTAAAGGTGACAAAAATAATAGTAAGCACTGATGCTACTTAATTTTCTGTTTAATAAAGGTGACAACTTGAGTTAGCTGTTTCTTCAAGCCATCGATTTCTGCTTGCATTTTGACAATTTTCTCATTCAGCGCATCAATTTCTGCGGAAGAACCTGTCACAGCGCTAGAGGTTGGTATAGTGCCATTTGAAGCACCATTTGTAATACTCACAGTCGTTGTTGAGCCATTTGTGGCGGCAACAGCTGCTACTGGTTCTTGGCGCGGTTGTTTAGCCTTTGTCATTGCTGACTTAATCGCACCAATTAATTGCTTCTGGTCAAAAGGCTTGCCAAGAAAATCAAAATATTGAAAAGGTTCTGGGATTTTTTCCGTCACCTCTTCTTTGCGACCAGACATAATCACCAAAGGAATCTTTCTCAACTCAGGATGAGCTTGAACTTGCTGGAAAACTTCCCAGCCACTCATTTTAGGTAACAGAAAATCCAACATAATCAAGCTGAGTTTTTCCTGACGGATGAGATTTAGCCCTTCTAGACCGTCTTTTGCTTCTAACACCTCGAAGTTACCTGGAGGCAACATTTCTCTGACTTTTACCCTGACAACTGTAGTGTCATCGATAACTAAAATTTTGTTACTTGCCACAACTGATTGCTCTAACAGAAAATTTAAGTGTAAATAGCGGCTTTACCGCTTGATCTTGAGAATGCTCCCACTATATCCAACATTCTTATTGATTGGGGAATAGTATATTTCGGTATAAATGTCATTATGGAAAGTATTTGACAAAACTTCTGCTTGCGTAGTTATAAATTTGTGTCATGGTGATATTTAAGGCTGGAACCTGGCTCTCAGGTATAGGAAACTCGCCCCACAGCACCTTTGGATCTTGCTTTAGATGTCTATGAACTCGTCACAATCAGCTCAACTCAGGTCGGAAATTACGGCAATGCCTGACTGGTTACGTCGCCCGATTGGCAAAGCTAGTGAGATATCCACAGTACAACGTATTATTAAGCAGCGCCAAATTCACACAATTTGCGAAGAAGGACGCTGCCCCAATCGAGGAGAATGCTACGCTCAAAAGACTGCAACTTTTTTACTAATGGGGCCGATTTGTACACGTTCCTGTGCTTTTTGCCAAGTAGATAAAGGTCATGCACCGATGCCTGTTGATCTAGAGGAACCCCAAAAAGTGGCAGAGGCAGTACAGCTTTTGGGATTACGTTATGTGGTGCTAACATCTGTCGCCCGTGATGATTTGCCAGATCAAGGCGCGGGTCAATTTGTAAAGACAATGGAGACTATCCGCCAGTTAAACCCGGAAACTCAAATTGAAGTGCTAACACCAGATTTTTGGGGCGGTACTGGTGCTGGGGAGGCAGGTCAACGCCAACGAATAGCTATGATTGTCCAAGCCAAGCCAGCTTGTTTTAATCACAATGTCGAGACGGTGCGACGGTTAACAGGCCCAGTGCGCCGAGGAGCTAAATACGATCGCTCGCTGCGGGTGCTTTCCCTAGTCAAAGAAATAAATCCGACCATTCCCACCAAATCGGGTTTGATGTTGGGACATGGAGAAACTATTGAAGAAGTTGTAGAAACCATGAAAGATTTAAGGGCAGTAGGATGCGATCGCCTGACCATTGGCCAATATATGCGCCCCTCCCTAGAGCATCTACCAGTTCAAAAATACTGGACACCAGAGGAATTTGATGCGCTTAGCAGCGTAGCATGGAAAATAGGATTCAGCCACGTCCGTTCTGGGCCTCTGGTTCGTAGTTCCTACCATGCAGGTGAAGAGGGATGAGGAGCAGGGGAAGACAAGAGGGCAAAAGGTTAAAGGGTAAAGGTTAAAGGATGAAGAAATAAACCCTTTCCCCCTTACCCCTTTCCCTTTACCCTTCTTCACCATGCCCAATGCCCAATTGCCCAATTTCCATTCAGCCACACAAATATTTTTAAAGAATCTGGCTAATTGGTACGTCTGTTTGGTATTTCTTAAAAAGTCATGACATTAGGAGAACGCTTATGACCGCTAAAAGCAAGAGTTCCGCAGTAGCCGACAGTGGAGCTAAACCTCCCTACGCCTTTCGTACAGGTTGGGCAATACTGCTGTTAGCTATCAACTTTTTGGTAGCAGCTTATTACTTCCACATCATCGAATAGTTTAGAAGTGGAATGGTGCTGCTCAAATCGTCCCTTTAAATAAACCTTTGGGACGAATGAGCAGCACCAAAATCATGATCAATAGTGCTACGCCCTGTTTGTACTGAGAACCCAACCAGAGGGTACTAACTTCTTGGACAATGCCAATAATAAAAGCTGCGATGATTGCTCCATAAGGATTACCAATACCGCCCAAAATTACGGAAGCGAACAAGGGTAAAATCAAAAACCACCCCATATTCGGGCGTACAGCTGTGATCAACCCGTACATACTGCCACCCAAGGAAGTGAATGTACCAGCTATTAACCAAGTCCAGAAGATAACTTGGTCTACGTTAATACCAGAGACTCTAGCTAGATCTAAATCGTCAGCAACTGCTCGCATTGCTTTACCGATTTTAGTATTTTGCAAAAGGTAGTGTAAGGCCAAAATCGCTAGCACTGCCAACCCTAATACCAACAATTGGTTTTGTGGCACTTTTACGCCCCAAAGATCCAAAGCAGAGGTAACAGGCACATTGTAGTTCTGATTCTTGCCGCCCCAGAGGAAGATGATACCATTGCGAAGGAATAAGGCCAGTCCAATGGAAATAATAATCAGCGTAGTGGAATTAGCACGGAGGTCGCGCATCCTTGACCACAGCAACTTTTCTGACAATAGCATCATCACCACTGTTCCTATTGCCGCCAGAACCATTGATAGCCAAATATTTAGCCCTACAGAATTTGCTAGCAGGGTTAGATAAGCTCCTAAAGTGAGGAAATCACCGTGGGCAAAGTTAGATAACCGTAATATTCCGTAAGTAAGAGTGAGTCCTACTGCTGCCAAAGCAATAATACTACCTACAGCAATCCCATTGACAATTAATTGAACGAGTTGTGTATCCATAATTTTAACTAGATAAGTTGCTCTCAATAAATTTTAAGTAAGTAATTTCACAGAACAATCCTGGTGGAAGTAAAAGTTACAATGGGCACTATAAGTTATTTTTCACAAACAACAAAAAATTGTGAGTTAATATACATAGAATCCTTGTTCACATTTTTGTGTGACACCAAATTTGTTCAGCGGTCTAGTTGACCATGCAGCAGTATTCAAGCTTACCAGAACAGAACTCACAGATAGATACAACGCCAACACCTTTAATAAAAATCCAGCAACTTCGCACTGAACTATGGCTGGAGCGCAGCCTCAACCAGTTGCAAAGTCGCCTTAATGATTACCTGCTTTGTGCTAGTAACACAGGTTTGCAGGCAAAAAAAGCCACAGAAGCGGAAATTTTCCAAATTGTGACGCAGGAACTCGACATTGCTTTGAATAATAGTAGAGTGGCGATCGCACTGTTTCAACCAGAGAAAACAGTTTCTAAAGTTTGCTGTGTTTCTCGTTCGCCATCTCCAGGTTTGCAATGTCCATTTGTAGAGGTAATACCCAAAAAAGCAAAACACCTACGCTTGAGATTGCAAGAGTTGATAAAACTCAAAGATTTGCAGCAACTGGAAAATCAACAACCACCCAGTGCTTGGCGTTTGACTGATAAGGCTGGCGGTATTATAGGCTGGATAATTATCGCCACCACATCTCCTAGTTCTGATTGCGAAGTTATTACAGCTTTAGAAACTCAACTGCGATCGCAATTAATCACAAAATCTGCCCAGTACTGTGTTAACGCACTAGCACAACTGAAGCAAATACAATATTGGCAACAACGATCTGAGCAACTAGACGAATTTAATCAAGAACTGGAGCGCACCAATCAACTTAAAAACCAGTTTTTGGCAAATACTAGTCATGAAATTCGCACACCGCTAAGTTCCATTATTGGTTTTACTCACCTACTCTTAGCCCAAGGTTACGAGCCAAGTAGAGAACGCCACCAAGAGTATTTAAATATAATTCAGTCTAGCGGCAAGCATCTGCTAGCACTAATCAACGATATTTTAGATCTCTCCAAAATCGAAGCCAACCAGCTGGAAGTACAATGGGAAATTGTAAATGTGCCAGATATTTGCCGCAACGTTTTGGCACTGGTAAAAGAAAAAGCCGCTAACAAGGGTTTAAAACTTTGCTTAGAACTAGATCCTGATATTACAACCGTGGTTGCTGACTCCTTACGCCTCAAGCAAATGCTGTTGAATTTACTATTTAATGCCCTTAAGTTTACCAGCACAGGCACTATTGGGTTACAAGTTATAAACAAAGGCCTAGTTATACATTTTATAGTTTGGGATACAGGTATTGGTATTTCTCAAGAAGACCAAGCACAACTATTTCAACCTTATTTCCAAATTAGCAACTCTGTAGCTAGTCGTGGTGAAGGTACTGGTTTAGGGTTAGTAGTGACTCGGAAACTTGCTGAAATTCATAGCGGTTCCGTGGAAGTAGAATCTGAAGTTAACCGCGGTTCACGTTTTACCATTATTCTTCCCCTTACACCTTTTAAAGAAGTTGGGGGAGTAGAGGAAGTAGAGAAAGTAGAAGAAGCAGAGAAAGTAGAAGAAGTAACTATTTCTTCTTTGGACGTTTTGCTGGTGGAAGATGATTTACCCAATGGTGAGTTGATGCAAAGTTATCTGAATCAATTGGGATATCAGGTCACTTGGGTAAATAACGCCGTCGAAATGTGGAAAGCTCTCACACAGATAAACCCAGCCGTGATTTTAATGGATGTAAAACTATTAGAGGAAAATGGACTTAATCTAGTGCAACAACTGCGAAAAAATCAGCAGTATTGCCAAATTCCAGTAATTGCTCAAACAGCAATGGCCATGAAAGGCGATCGCGAAACTTGTTTAGCTGCTGGAGTTAATGAGTATATTTCTAAACCTATTGACTTACCTCTTTTAGCCAGTTTGGTTGCAAAGTATAGTCAATCAACAAGATAAAAATCAAGTTTACTTGGTAATAATTCGATCAGAAAGGTTTTCGTCCAACAGCAGTTTCACACAGATACAACAAATAATTTTTTCTCACGATCAGCAGCAAAGGCGAGACAGGCTTTGATGTCTTCAGAGGTTAATTCAGAAAAATCTTCCAAAATTTCTGCTTCTGTCATACCACCTGCTAAATATTCTAAAACATCGTACACAGTAATTCGCATTCCTCGGATACAGGGTTTACCGCTACGTTTTCCAGGTTCAATTGTAATGATGTTGTGGTAATCCATAAAATTAGCAGTTGGTAGAAATATTTGCTTACATCAATAATATCCAGATGCTGGACTTCCCACTTACAGATGCGACACACCGCTAAAGTTGATTCGCAATGTGATGGGTAGCCTCTATGGTAAACTTTCTGTTCCAAAATAATGGCTAAGATAGATTTATTGGGTGCTAAGTAAGGGATTCTGCCAGGATTAAGAAATCATGTTAACAGAAAAATTTCAGCAACTAAAAGCTTTATTTGCAGAAATGGAGCAGGCTTTAATTGCCTACTCTGGGGGCGTTGATAGTACTTTGGTTGCCAAAATTGCTTATGATGTGCTGGGCGATCGCGCTTTGGCGATCACAGCGGTTTCTCCTTCGTTGTTACCCGAAGAGTTAGAAGATGCTAAAATTCAAGCCGCAACCATTGGGATTTTTCATAAAATTGTCCAGACTCACGAGATGGACAATCCCAATTACACTTCTAACCCTGTCAATCGCTGTTATTTTTGCAAAAGTGAATTGCACGACACTCTCAAACCTTTAGCTTGGGAGTTGGGTTATCCTTATGTGGTAGATGGGGTGAACGCCGATGACTTGCACGATTATCGGCCAGGAATTCAAGCAGCTAAAGAAAGAGGTGCGCGATCGCCTTTAGCAGAAGTTGGTGTCACCAAAGCAGAAGTTCGTCAACTTTCACAACAACTAGGATTATCTTGGTGGGATAAACCCGCCCAACCTTGTCTCAGTTCCCGCTTTCCCTATGGTGAAGAGATTACTGTAGCCAAGTTGCAACGAGTAGGGAGAGCAGAAATTTATCTGCGAAAGTTGGGTTGGCAGAATTTACGTGTGCGTTCTGAAGGCGATACAGCACGTATTGAATTACCGCCAGAACAAATTAAAGATTTTGCGCTGATGACTGATTTGCCAACAATAGTTTCGGCATTTCAGGGGTTGGGATTTATTTATGTAACTCTCGATTTAGAAGGTTATCGTAGCGGGAAGTTAAATCAGGTTTTAAATCAACAAGCCTTAAGCGTTAAATTGTAATTATGCCCTAAATTAAATAATTTCAGCTTCCACAGAAACAAGAAAGCAACCGTTAATCTTCCAGGTATCATCTGGCTGTTTTTCCATCAAATATAAAGCTCTCAGGGGAACCCCATGAGGGCTGAGTAGCAATACTGACTGAGTTATATTGCCTTGGATGGTTGTAATCTTTTCAAAGAATACAGAACGAGGACGATACACCGCTGGGTAGCTGATTCTAACCATCTGTATAAATTTTTCAGCAGTCAAAAATTGCTCCTGGATTCCGGGACTAGCAAAGGCAAAAGCACCTTGAGCATCGTCTTTTTGAAAGGCTGCTAATTGGTGTTCAATTACAAAACGTATGGCGACGGAATCGCTATCAGTAACTTTCATAAATTTAAACTGCGATCGCTCAATTTTCGCGCTGTGTGAGCTTGATTTGTACCTGCTGTAGGGCTGAGCGCCAAACATCATATCCGTCTTGAGACAGATGCAAACCATCTGTGGTTAACTCTGGACGCATATTGCCTTCAAAATCTGTAAACCAACTATAGATATTCAAATAATTAGCTTTTTCTTCATTGGCAATCAAAGCCAGTTGTATATTGATGCGACGAATGCGGCTATTAGGAATTGTTGCTAAACGAGTAGGCAGAATTGATTGAACAATGATTTGAGCTTTTGGGTGACTTTGCCGTAGACTACGGATAATTCGGCGGTGATTACGCAAAATCATACCATCACTAGCACCTTTTCGTAAGTCGTTAATTCCAGCCATGATGTAAATTACATCTGGTCGTGTTGCCGAAAATGCTCCTAATCTTTTTAAAATTCCGCCAGAAGTATCTCCAGATATGCCCTGATTTAACCACAATTTTCCAGTAGGCAATTTTTGCGTGGGAAACCACAAACTTAAAGAATCACCAACTAAGATACTGAGATGATTTTCACCTTGACCTTGGGTGATTGCTTTAGCTTCCAAAACTAATAAACTTTTCCAGTCCTCATAAGTGAGTTGACGCTTATTGACTGACTCCCACGATGATTGCACACTACTGCCATCCATGCGCGTATAAATCTGCCCTGTTTTCAGAGCCGCCAATCTTTGATAATAAAGTTGATTGCCAGATGTCAGTGAAATTTGAGGCTGTTGGTAACTGGGGTTAAGTAATGCCTCTGTTGACACTGGTAATTCTTGGTTATCAAATTCTGGCAAAGCGGTATCAGAACTAGGGATATTTTGCTGATCTGCTGTTGATTGCAAAGTATCTGGGGCTAGCAATACCTGTCCACTAAATTCTGGTAAAGAGATATCGAAGCTGGGGATATGTTTCTGAGCTACTGTTGGTTGCGAACCATTTTGTAAATCTGACAGGAATTTAGTACTTTCTGGGATGATAATCGACACCTGTGGAAGAGCCGATGCTGGTAATGCTAATCCTGTTAACAAGCTCGCTGCCAACAGATAAGAGTCCCTCATCGCTTTGTTTATCCTCTACTTACTGCTTTTTCCTATGACAGTATCAATTACCTATATTCGGGAAAATTTTACTACTGCTAAGTTATTATTTTTATTTAAACTGTATAGTTCTGTAAAGCGGGTTAACAAGATTATGTTTGACAATTTACAATTTCTTTAAAGCATATTTTGACTGAATAGTAGGCAAATTTTGTCAATTAAGATATTTTGCTGAAAGTACTAATTTTATCAAGACTAGAACTGATCAGCTTTTTTGCTGTTGATGTTGCTAGGATAATGAATACCTGAAATCAAGAGTCGGAATTCTCAAAACTGCGGCGATCGCCTGAAGTTTGCTAAATGCAGAGGCGAACTCTGATAAGACACTGTGCATAGCTTACTTCGACCTAGGAGTAAGCATCTACGCTTTTTTATTTCTCATATAAAATTAGACGATGCGATCGCATCACTTTGTCGAATATGGGATTAGTTAGATTAAAAATTCGAGAACTAGCACAAGAAAAAGGATGGACACTGAAAGAAGTTTCAGACCGTTCTGGGGTGATTTACAGCACAGTCAGAAGCTATGCTCGGCGTTCGGCAATGACAACAGTTGATTTTACTGCCATTCACAAGCTAGCTCGTACCTTTAATGTGATGATTGAAGACTTGGTGGAAATTCTGGAAGATTGACACTGATAGCCTCAGAATATCCACTGAAAAAAATAATGGAGAAGCGATCGCATCGCACCCCATGCTCTCACATATTCTAATCTTTTAGCCGTGTTCCTGTGCCACTCATACTAAATATGAAGTGAAAAAATACAGCAGTTGCCACTTAGCTTAGGACGTCAATAATCTTGGGTAAAGGATTAAAAAACAAACCCTTTAACCCTTTCCCCCACCCCTTCTTCCCTGTTCTCTGTTCCCTGCTATACCTATCGCAAATTATTCATAGTTTTAATAAATTCGCTATCAACCTATACATTTTCTTATTTATTTAATCTTTGAGAAGTACATATTAAGAAACTGATTGTACCAAGCAAACAAGAACATAAAATATCCCCGAACCTATACCCCAGAAAAGATCATCAATTGCCTGAAAGGTCTATCAGTTAATAACTTCAACTTTTGAGTACATCATTAATACTTATTAATAGATGGATTAGCAGGGATGGGACACTCATAGAAGACGCATTTCTGGAAATTTCAATTAATAGCCGAAAGCCCTCAAAAAATCATTTAAGTCAATATTGAATTTCAGTAGTACTGAGTTCTACTCCATAGCTAAAGCTAGAGAGAAGTTGCAAAAAGGAGCCAGTGCTGTAGGAGGGTTTGCCGATCCAGAAAACTGGTGCCAGTTTCCCTCTGTGGCAAACTTCAGAAAGCTTGAGTTAAGGAAGAGATTTCTTTTTTCAACTCAGCAATTTTCTGTTGAAACTTCAAGGCAGAAGACATAACACACCAGCTTCCTGGCTCAGGCTATTTCTAACTCTTCTCTTCACGCAGTTTAGAAGACCAAGCAATTGATCGAAAGTGAGACAGGAAGAAAAATGATGAACAGAACCTTTGCAACCATTGATGGTAATGAAGCTGTCGCTCGTGTTGCTTACAAATTAAATGAGGTGATTGCCATTTATCCCATTACCCCCTCTTCGGCAATGGGTGAATGGGCAGATGCTTGGTCAGCAGAAAGTCGTCCCAACCTCTGGCAGACAATTCCTAGTGTCATCCAAATGCAGAGCGAAGGGGGAGCTGCTGGTGCTGTGCATGGGGCGTTACAAACTGGTTCCTTGAGTACCACCTTTACAGCATCTCAGGGACTATTGCTGATGATTCCTAACCTCTACAAAATTGCTGGTGAGCTAACTAGCGCCGTGGTTCATGTAGCTGCGCGTTCCTTAGCTACACACGCTCTTTCTATTTTTGGTGATCATAGCGATGTGATGGCGGCTCGTGCTACTGGCTTTGCTTTATTGTGTTCTGCCTCGGTGCAAGAAAGTCAAGACTTTGCTCTGATTGCCCATGCAGCTACTCTAGAAGCGCGAGTCTCGTTTATGCACTTCTTTGATGGGTTCCGTACTTCCCATGAAGTGCAGAAGGTGAAATTGCTATCAGATGAAGATTTACGATCGCTAATTCCTGATCAGCTAGTACTTGCTCATCGCTCACGCGCTCTTACCCCAGACCGCCCTGTAATGCGTGGTACAGCCCAAAATTCGGATGTTTACTTCCAAGCCCGTGAAGGGGCTAACCCCTACTACAGCGCCTGTCCCGCCATTGTACAGCGGATTATGGAGCGATTTGGAGAACTCACAGGCAGGCATTACCAAATCTATGAATACCACGGAGCTAGTGATGCTAAGCGCGTCATTGTACTTATGGGTTCAGGCTGTGAAACCGTTCATGAAACAGTAGATTACCTCAACGCTCGTGGTGAAAAAGTGGGAGTTATGAAAGTGCGACTCTATCGTCCTTTTGATGTTGACAGATTTGTTGCAGCATTGCCTGCAAGTGTACAAGCGATCGCTGTTCTGGATCGCACCAAAGAACCAGGTAGCGCGGGTGAGCCATTATATTTGGATGTGGTAACTGCTATACATGAAATCTGGGACGAAAGAGGAAGTGGAAGATGTGGAGATGAGGAGAATACTTCTAACTCTTCACTCAACACTCCTAAAGTGGTTGGTGGTCGTTACGGTCTTTCTTCTAAAGAATTTACCCCAGCAATGGTAAAGGGTATTTTCGACAATCTGAACCAAGCTAAGCCAAAAAATCACTTTACTGTGGGGATTAATGACGACGTTAGTCATACATCCCTAGATTTTGACCCGAACTTCTCCACTGAACCCGATAACGTCGTTCGGGCAATGTTCTACGGGTTAGGTTCTGATGGTACAGTTGGGGCTAACAAAAACTCGATCAAGATTATTGGTGAACAAACCGATAACTACGCCCAAGGTTACTTTGTTTACGACTCCAAAAAATCAGGTTCGATCACTGTTTCTCACCTACGCTTCGGCCCCCAACCGATTCGTTCTACCTACCTGATTGACAAAGCCAACTTCATCGGTTGTCATCACTGGGGCTTTTTAGAACGTATTGATGTTTTGCAAGCTGCTGTGACTGGGGCAACTTTGCTCCTCAACAGTCCATACAATGCGGATACTGTCTGGCAATATTTACCTTTAAAAGTACAGCAGCAAATTATCGACAAGCATCTGAAGTTTTATGTGATTGATGCTAGCCAAGTCGCTCGTGAAAGTGGCATGGGGGGAAGAATTAACACCATTATGCAGGTATGCTTCTTTGCCTTAGCGGGTGTCTTGCCAGAAACAGAAGCGATCGCCAAAATTAAACAAGCGATCGAAAAGACTTACGGTAAAAAAGGTGCAGAAGTTGTGCAAATGAATTTGCAAGCTGTAGATAACACCCTTGCTAACTTGCATAAGGTAGATGTACCAAGTCAAACCAGCAGCACTATTACTAGACAATCCCCCGTTTCTGTTCATGCTCCCGAATTTGTTCAGGAAGTGTTAGGGCGAATTATAGAATGGCAAGGTGATGCCTTACCCGTCAGCGCCCTACCAGCCGACGGGACTTTTCCTACAGGTACAGCTAAATGGGAAAAACGTAACGTTGCCGAAGAGATACCTGCATGGGAACCAGATGTTTGCGTACAGTGCGGTAAGTGCGTCATGGTTTGTCCCCATAGCGCCATCCGTGCTAAGGCTTATCAACCAAATGAGTTGATTAATGCACCGCCTACCTTTAAGTCAACCGATACTAGAGATAAAGACTTTGCTAATCAAAAATTTACTATTCAAGTCGCCCCGGAAGATTGTACGGGGTGCGCTATTTGTGTAACTATTTGTCCTGCTAAAAATAAAAATGAGCCGTTGCGTAAAGCGATTAATATGGCACAGCAGTTGCCTTTGCGAGAGCAAGAGCGCAAAAACTGGGATTATTTCTTAAATTTGCCCAATCCTGACCGACGGCAGTTGAAATTAAACCAAATTCGGCAACAACAATTACAAGAACCTTTATTTGAATTTTCTGGTGCGTGTGCCGGTTGTGGCGAAACACCTTATTTAAAATTATTAACACAATTATTTGGCGATCGCTCCGTAATTGCCAATGCTACAGGCTGTTCGTCAATTTATGGTGGCAATCTCCCTACCACTCCTTGGACAACAAATACCGAAGGACGCGGCCCAGCATGGTCAAATAGTCTATTTGAAGATAACGCCGAGTTCGGTTTAGGCTTTCGTCTATCAGTAGAGAAACAAACAGAATTTGCCGCAGAATTACTACAAAAATTAAGTCATGTAATAGATGAAAAACTTATTGATTCCATCCTCACTGCTGAACAAAAATCTGAAGCTGATATTTGGGAACAGCGCGAAAGGGTGGCACTTTTAAAACAAAATTTAGATCAAATTTTAACTACAGTAATAAACTTAAATTTAAAATCTCAAATCCAAAATCTTAAATCCCTAGCTGATTATTTAGTTAAAAAAAGCGTCTGGATTATTGGCGGTGATGGTTGGGCTTATGACATTGATTTTGGCGGTATCGATCATGTAATTGCCAGTGGTCGTAATGTCAATATTTTGGTGATGGATACAGAAGTGTATTCCAACACAGGCGGTCAATCTTCTAAAGCCACCCCACGCGCCGCAGTGGCTAAATTTGCCGCCAGTGGCAAACCTGCACCAAAAAAAGATTTAGGCTTGATTGCCATGACCTACGGTAATGTCTACGTAGCAAGTGTAGCCCTAGGTGCAAAAGATGAACATACCCTGAAGGCATTTTTAGAAGCAGAGGCTTACGATGGCCCTTCGTTAATTATTGCTTACAGCCATTGCATAGCCCACGGCATCAACATGACCACGGGAATGAATCACCAAAAAGCCCTGATAGAATCAGGTCGATGGTTGCTGTATCGTCACAATCCAGAGTTAGTTCAACAAGGTAAAAATCCCTTGCAATTAGATATGCGATCGCCTACAAAATCAGTAGAACAATCAATGTATCAAGAACATCGCTTCAAAATGCTAACTAAAAGCAAACCCGAAGTTGCCCAGCAGTTATTAGAACAAGCACAAGCTGAAGTTGATGCTCGTTGGCAAATGTATCAATATTTGGCACAGAGGAAAATTAGTTAATCGTTATTTAAGCTTGTTTTTCATCCTCTGCTTGTTGGCTCAATTTCGCCTGCTCACTGCCTCTGAGCGCCTTGCGGTAAACGATAGTAGTACAGGTGTGATTAGTGGATTTACTCTCACTCCGGCAAACGGTAGTGAACGCGAAGCACTTTGGGATTTAATCTCACGAATTCAAGGTCAATTAATTGGAGATAAGGGATATCTGAGCAAATTTTTGTCTTCAGAACTTGCTCTTGTTGGTATTTTTTTGCAAACTCCTGTGCGTTCTAATATGCCAGACTCTCGTAGCCAATCTTTAGTTCGGTTGATGGAGCGTTTTCGTCGCCGAATTGAAACAGTTATTGGTCAACTTGTTGACAGATTCCACATCGAGAAGATTCGTGCCAGAGATATGTGGCATCTTACCAGTCGCCTTAATTGCAAGATTTTAGCTCATACTGTCTGTTTCTGGCTTAATCCCTATCATTGTGACCCTCTTCAATTCGATGAACTTGTTACAGAATATTAAGTCGCACATTGCGTTAGTTCATATACAAGTATTCTATAGATCTATAACTATTTATTATGCGGAAATTCTCCATTTATGACACTCAGCAATTGAGCTATACACAGAGTTACGACTATTTTAATCGTAATATCCAGAAATTTTATTAATATCGTCAATTTTGAAGTATTATACAGATTTTTTCCGCATAACTACCTTATTTAGGGTGCATATAAAAAATGCTTATTCATTAAATATGCTGATATTAAACTGTCCTAATTGAGTAAATGAACCTCTGTAAAAAAAAAGAATGAACTGTTAATCAAGCAGTATCAATTACCTTAGTAGTTGAGGTAGTTAGTACTAACTGGAGAGATGATTTTTTAAAAAAAGCAGTTGACTATGAAACAGTGGGCATCTTATACCAATCTGCAAAAAGAATGAGACAGATAAACTGCTTGTAGAAACACGATTCATCGCGTCTACCAAAGGATGTGTTGCAATCATTATTTGAACTAGTATTAGAAGACTGGATTGTTGATGAGGACACTGCGTTGGAAGGGTTTCCCTGCTTGAAGCAAGTGTCCGTCGATTATGTTGCTTTAGGTGGTAGGCGATTTATCGGCAATCCTAAGCAACCAACTATCTCGATTTACTCGTTAGTTGAGGGGGAATGCCAAATCCAGCAGTTCAGAAACGCCGATGCTTCCAGGGAACGCATCCAATCACCAACGTTCCCGGAGTTGAATTTAACCGCTGAACAGATTTTTCAAGCTGGAAATCTGCCAAGATAACCTTAGCAGTGCGATCGCAATTCGGGTAATACTGAAAAATTAAAATTGTTGCAAAAACCGCAAATCGCTAGCATACAAGCGGCGAATATCATCGATTTGGTGTAACACCATTGCAAAGCGTTCTACACCAAAGCCAGCAGCAAACCCAGTATATACTTCTGGGTCATAACCAACAGCTTTTAAGACATTCGGATCAACCATACCGCAGCCCATTACCTCCAACCAGCGACCGTTCCACTGCAAATCCACCTCAGCAGACGGTTCGGTAAAGGGGAAGTAACTTGCACGAAAACGAATTGGTAAATCGCCAAACATCGCTTGCAAAAACAGCTTAATTGTGCCTTTGAGGTCTGTAAATGTTAGTCCTTCATCAATTGCTAAAAGTTCTATCTGGTGGAAAACTGCCGAGTGAGTTGCATCTACATTATCTCGCCGATAAACTCTCCCTGGAGCAATCACCCGAACGGGCGGCTCTTCTTTTTCCATGTAACGGATTTGTACAGATGAGGTATGAGTCCGCAATAGATTGCCATCTGGCAGGTAGAAAGTATCCTGCATATCACGGGCGGGATGGTCAGGGGGGGTGTTCAGAGCCTCAAAATTGTAATAATCTGTTTCCATTTCTGGACCTTCTGCTACGGTGTAGCCCATACCCACAAATATATCTAGCGCTCGATCAATAATGCCATTGAGAGGATGAATCCGACCTTGGGGGCGGAAAATTCCCGGCATAGTCACATCTAAGGTTTCTGCTTCTAGCTGGGAGCGAATTTGTGCAGCTTCCAAAGCAGCACGTTGCTGGTCTAGACTAGTTTGCAGGGATTCTTTGACAGTATTAGCAATCGCCCCAATTTTCGGTCGTTCCTCTGCACTCATTTGTCCCATACTTCGCAGCAGCGCCCCCAGTTCTCCCTTTTTACCCAAATATTTAACTCTGAGTTCTTCTAGGTGTTCTAGGGTATCGGTGGCGGCGATCGCTTTTTCTCCTTCTTGGCGTAGTGCTAAAAGTTGAGCCTCTAAATTGCTAGTCATTAGTTATTAGTTATTAGTCAATTAATCAATATTAAAAGGGAACAGGCAACGGGCAACAGGAAAATCCCAGTCAAAACTATACTTCTGTTTACCAGTTTAGAAGCGATCAAGTTTTGCGATCGCTTTTCCCTTTATTGAAAGCTGCAAAAAACCTTATCCCGATTCCCAATGCCCCATGCCCAAGCATAGTTTTTTATATATTTGTGATCACAGACATTGACAATTGTCCCTTGACTGTCGACCATTGACTGTTGACCGTTGACTATTGATCCATGAAATTACTCATTAGTAATGATGACGGAATTTCTGCCTTAGGTATTCGTACCCTAGCCAACTGCTTGGCAGAAGCAGGTCATCATGTAACTGTAGTTTGCCCAGATCGAGAGCGATCGGCAACTGGACATGGATTAACCATGCACCAACCGATTCGCGCTGAAATTGTCGAGTCGATTTTTCATCCCGCCGTTAAGGCTTGGGCTTGCGATGGCACTCCCTCAGACTGTGTAAAGTTAGCATTGTGGGCTTTACTAGAGTCACCACCTGATTTGGTACTCTCTGGTATTAACCAAGGTGCAAATTTAGGAACAGAAATTCTTTATTCCGGTACTGTTTCTGCGGCCATGGAAGGTCTAATTGAAGGTATTCCCAGCATAGCGCTGAGTCTTACCAGTCATACATCCAAAGACTTTCAATCTGCTGCCAAGTTTTCCAAAATTCTCGTGGAGCAACTAGCGTTAAAACCTCTACCAGGTTTGATGTTACTTAACGTCAATGTTCCTGCTGTCAAGTGGGAAGAAATTGCCGGTGTCACTTTCACTCGGCAGGGAATACGCCGCTATGTTGATGTTTTTGATCAGCGAGTCGATCCTCGTGGCAAAACTTACTATTGGTTGACTGGAGAAGTTTTAGAAGATGTAGAACCTCCAGAAGGTTTAAATCTTCCGCAGAATGTGCCTATTGATGTGCATGTAATCCGTAAAAACTACATTAGCGTCACGCCATTACAATACAATCTTACCTATGGCAATGCACTGGAGCAATTGTCTAATTGGGAGTTTCAGTTTCCCTAAATTGTTTGGCTTAAATGATTTGAGCTACGGGTAAGTCGCAAAATCTAGTTAAATGCCTTACCGCAAAATTTAGGCTATAAAGTAGGAGCGCTATTGATATTAATGATACACCTAAGCTGGCACAAATTGAGGCGACTGTCTTACAGTACCTCACCTGCATTTACAAAACCAACCTTAAACAGTGTATGCTGTTTTACCAGTAAAACACCCTTCCAGCAAAATGCAGTAAAACAGCATAGATTTAACCAAACAAATAACATCTGTCTTAATTGATCGCCCGCTTAATCCAGCAAGCAACACCCATGTCCAGGATAGAAAACCAATTTACTGTGCAATTTTGGGGCGTTCGTGGGAGCATCCCCAGTCCAGGGTCACACACCGTCCGTTATGGTGGAAATACCCCTTGCGTTGAGATGCAAGTGGGCGGTAAACGCTTAATTTTCGATGGTGGCACGGGACTGCATGTTTTGGGGCAATCTTTATTGCCTCAAATGCCGATAGAAGGTCATATATTTTTTACCCATTCTCACTGGGATCACATGCAGGGTTTTCCCTTTTTTGTCCCAGGTTTTGTCAAAGGCAATCATTTTTATATTTATGGCGCGATCGCTCCTGATGGTTCCACCATAGAACAGCGCCTTAATGACCAGATGCTCCATCCAAATTTTCCCGTGCCCTTGCAGATTATGCAAGCAAATTTAAATTTTCACGACATCAAGCCAGGACAAGCAATACATATTAATGACGTTACCATAGAAACGGCATCGCTAAACCATCCAGGTGAAGCTGTCGGATACCGAGTTAACTGGCACGGTGGTGCTGCTGTTTATATTACTGATACAGAACATTTTCCGGATCGACTGGATGAAAATGTTCTTTGGTTATCTCGGAATGCGGACATCTTGATCTACGATTCCACCTATACTGATGAGGAATATCATTCACCATCATCACCTAAAATCGGTTGGGGACATTCTACTTGGCAAGAAGCAGTGAAACTGGCCAAAGCTGCTAATGTCAAAACTTTGGTGATTTACCACCATGATCCCGCCCACAATGATGACTTTTTGGATTGTGTCGGGGAACAAGCAGCAAAAGAATTTCCTGGTGCAATTATGGCAAGAGAAGGAATGCGACTCCAGGTTCCTGCCTCAGTTTCCTTATCAGAATCTTTTCCTATCAGCAAGTTTTCTGTGTAAAGGTGGCAATCGAAGCAATCATCAATTTTAGATTAGATTGGTGATCAAGAGCTGTTAGCACCAAAGCGTACTTCACGGTAATGCTGCAACAACAGAAGGACACACTTGCGCAAAGGTCAGCGAAGAGAGAAGGGATAGTACAAACACAAAGGGTAATTTCAAATCTTTCCCTTTTTCCCAACCCACATCAAAGATGAAGAGTACTTTCCCTGCTTCCCCTGCTTCCCCTGCTTCCTCTGCTCCCCCTGGACTTCCTTGGTGGCGGTTTTCCATAAGGTAGCTTGTGGCTGATAGCTAAACAAACCTAAAATCCCAGAATCCAAGTGCTAAATTTGTCTCAAAATGGATGTTCTGTGTGGGTTGCTTCTTCGACCAAAGGGCTGCTAACACCAACTGCTGTTGCTCTTGGCAAATTTGATGGTGTGCATCTTGGCCATCATAGAGTCATTCAACCAGTCTTACACGGTGGTAATCAGTTGTCAGTAGGAGCTAGTCCGCAGTCAAATGAAAATGAACATACATACTCCACAGTCGTCACTTTTCATCCCCATCCACAGGAGTTTTTTACGGGACAACCCCGTGCTTTATTAACACCATTGGATGAAAAAATTGAACAATTGCGATCGCTTGGGGTAGAGCAATTAGTACTACTGCCCTTCGATAAAGAACTATCTGCTTTATCTCCCGAAGACTTCGTAGAAAAGATTCTCGTGCAACGACTGCAATGCCAGCGAGTTAGTGTTGGGCAAGATTTTTGTTTTGGTAAACAGCGCCGTGGTACTGCCAAAGATTTGCAATTGCTGGCCGCCAATTATCAGATACCAGTTACTATTGTTCCCTTGCAAACTTATGCAGACAACGCTCCCGTCAAAGATATCCCCATTAGCACTTCACTAATCCGCCATTCTTTAGAAAGTGGTGACATTAAAAATGCCAACCTACTGCTAGGGCGGCCTTACACTCTTGTTGGTGTTGTGGTTCAAGGTCAACAATTAGGCAGAACTATTGGTTTTCCTACCGCTAATCTTCAACTACCAAACGACAAGTTTGTACCCCACAAAGGTGTTTACGCTGTCCGCGTTTCGATTGTGAGTGAAACGCCAGATGTTCATGCGCCTATTCAAATATTGGGTGTGATGAATATAGGCGATCGCCCAACAGTAAATGGTACATGTTTATCTGTAGAAGTACATTTATTTGATTGGGCTAATGATTTATATGGCAAAAAACTGGCTGTGCAGCTGATCGAATTTTTGCGCTCTGAACAGAAATTTCCTGATCTAGAAGCTTTGAAAACGCAAATTCAACTTGATTGCACCATTGCTAGAGAAATTTTAAGTGCTGGATGCTGAATTTTGATTGCTAAGCGGGAATACTAGATGAGGGAATGGAGAGCAAAGCATAGGTTATTCTCCATTCCAATTTCTTAATTACCCAATTACCAATCCCTGTGGTACATGAGAGAAAAAATTGATGCTCTGACTCAAAATCTGGCTCGTACCATCGTTGGGAAAAACGAAGCAATACAATTAGTCCTAGTCGCCCTCTTAGGTGGTGGTCATGCCTTGCTAGAAGATGTCCCTGGAGTAGGCAAAACTCTCCTCGCTAAATCTCTAGCTCGTTCAGTAGATGGTAAGTTTCAACGGCTACAATGTACACCCGATTTACTACCAACTGACATTACAGGCACTAATATTTGGAACCCCAAAAGCGGTGAATTTACTTTTCTCTCTGGGCCAGTGTTTGCTAACGTACTGCTAGCCGATGAAATCAACCGCGCGACACCCCGCACCCAGTCAGCTTTACTAGAAGTAATGGAAGAGCATCAAGTAACAGTCGATGGTGTCTCTCGTACAGTTCCTCAGCCCTTTTTTGTAATTGCTACCCAAAATCCCATAGAGTACCAAGGCACTTTTCCGTTGCCAGAAGCACAAATGGATCGGTTTATGTTGTCGTTGAGTTTGGGTTATCCTTCTGCGGCAGAAGAACTAGAAATGCTGCAAAAACGAACATACAGTGCCAATGTAGCTGATTTATTACCTTGTATTACCTTGGCAGAAGTGGCTCAATTGCGTGAGTACTGCTCCAAAGTACGAGTAGAAACATCTTTACAACAGTACATCTTAGAGTTGGTCAGAGCTACAAGGCAAGATGAAGAAATCACTTTGGGCGTTAGTCCACGCGGTACTGTGGCGCTACAACGGGCAACCCAAGCATTAGCTTTTTTGTTGGGGCGTGATTATGCCATTCCCGATGATGTAAAGTTTCTCGTACCTCACGTTCTTTGCCATCGGCTAATTCCCAGGGGTGGACGTAGTGCTAGAACTGTTGTCGAGCGATTATTGCGATCGGTTGCTATTCCTTAAGGTAAACTTTGGTTTCCTTATCCTGCTTAAATTTCACCATGTTAGGATCTCCTACAAACGAGGTGGATAAGAAATGAAAGCGATCGAAGTTACTGGCAAAATTGATGCTCAGGGAAATTTAATTCTAGATGAGCCAATTCAGGGAACGACTTATCCTCATCAGGTGCGGGTAATTGTCTTAGTTCCAGAACAAGTAGAAGTAGAAGAAGTTGACCCTGACGATACGCCAGTTGAAGAGATTAAAGCCAGCTTGAGGAGAGCTTTGCAGCAAGCAAAAGCAGGGCAAACTAGACCGATTAGTGAGCTATGGGACAGAATTGATGCAGAGTGATGACGCGGTTGTAATTCGCTTCTCTGATGAATTTGAGGAGGAACTTTACAGACTCTCAAAGAGATTTCGCAATATTCGCTCTGATGTACAAGCAATTATTGAGGAACTCCAACAAGGAAACTTTGTCGGCGATCGCATTGGCGGTCTTGGTGAGGAGTATATTGTTTACAAAGTGAGAGTTCGCAACAGTAATATCCAAAAAGGTAAAAGCGCCGGATATCGTTTAATTTATCAACTTGAGTCACCTACAAATATTTTGCTACTAACAATTTGTTCCAAGTCTGACCGACAAGATATTGGGGCAAATGAAATTCGAGATATTGTGGCTGATTTTTATAATCAAGAAGGTTAAATCCGTTAAGATTGTTAGATATTTTTAAATCTTGATAATTTTTTTGTATTTTTTTGGGAAAGCGATCGCACATAAATAAGTCTTTCCTAAATTCCAAGCCTGAAACACCTCTAACCCCAGGAAAGTCATATTATTAGCTACAGGCTCAACTAAGTATCTGGGAATGTGAGGAATGTCAAATCTTGTTAAGCGTAAATCGCGCCAACTCAAATGCCGTCCCTTGGGTTTATTTTTGGTCATTTTAGCTTGGAGTCTAACTATGGGTTGGCTTCTGGAATCGACAACTAACGTTTACAGTGCCACTCCCGCCTCAGAAGTTGGCACCGTTGACGTAGTACCTGCACAGTACCAGCTAGGACAAGAACTATACTTAGAAAATTGTTCTACCTGTCACATCGCTCTCCCACCAGCTGTATTACCCACCCAAACCTGGAAAAATATCCTAGAAGACTCACAGCATTACGGCGCACAACTCAAGCCTTTAATCGATCCGCCTCGCATTCTTGTATGGAGATATCTGTCTACTTTTTCTCGCACACAGCTAAAAGATGAAGCAACACCCTATCGGGTTAATAATTCTCGTTATTTTAAAGCTTTACATCCCCAAGTAGATTTACCACGTCCTGTGCAAATTAGCAGTTGTGTCAGTTGTCATCCTAGCGCTAACGACTATAATTTCCGCCGACTCAGCCAAGAATGGGAGAAGTAGGGAAGATGAGGGGGACAAGGAAAAAGATTTATTGAAACTTCTCCCCTGCTCCCCACCCCAAAAGGCGGGCAATCGCTACCCAGCAAGATCGGCGTTCTCTGCCTCAGTTGGAGGTGAAATGATACTATTAAAAGAGTTTCAAATTTAAACTATAAAATAAACCCAATCAGTTGATTAAATGATTGGATCTGCTTTTTGGTGTTTTTGAGTTAATTCTCCTTTGATACCCATCCACAACCAAAACGGCTGGGTTGGGTGAAATTCTTATAATCAATGCCAAACCTTTAATTCCCATCCCCCTTGATTTAGTTCCATAAACTGCCATGCTAAAACTCTTGTTGGGCGATCCCAACGCTCGTAAACTTAAAAAATACCAACCTTATATCAGTGAAGTTAACCTCTTAGAGGAAGATATTAAGGCTCTTTCTGATGAGGAGTTAAAAGGCAAAACAGCAGAGTTTAGACAGCGGATTGCCAAAGGCGAAACCCTGGACGATATCTTGCCTGAAGCTTTCGCTGTGGTCAGGGAAGCAGGTAGGAGAGTCTTAGGTTTGCGGCATTTTGATGTCCAGTTGTTGGGTGGTGTCATTCTCCACTCTGGACAAATTGCGGAAATGAAAACCGGGGAAGGCAAAACCCTGGTTGCCACCTTACCGAGTTATTTAAATGCCCTGACTGGCAAGGGTGTACACGTTGTTACAGTCAACGATTATCTAGCTCGCCGGGACGCGGAATGGATGGGGCAGGTACATCGTTTTCTGGGTCTGAGTGTGGGGCTAATTCAGGCGAGTATGACTCCCTCAGAACGCCAGAAAAACTATGAGTGTGATATTACTTATGTCACCAACAGTGAGGTAGGTTTTGACTACCTACGGGATAATATGTCTACATCAATGGCTGATGTGGTGCAACGCCCGTTTAACTATTGTGTAATTGACGAAGTAGACTCGATTTTAATTGATGAGGCGCGGACACCGCTGATTATTTCTGGACAGGTAGAAAGACCTACAGAAAAATATTTAAAAGCAGCCGAAATCGCATTTACTCTCAAAAAAGATGAGCATTACGAAGTTGACGAAAAAGCTCGTAATGTGCTGTTAAGTGATGAAGGTTTTGCGGAATCAGAAAATCTTTTGGGGGTCACAGATTTATTTGACCCAGAAGATCCGTGGGCGCATTTCATGTTCAATGCTATTAAAGCCAAAGAACTGTTCCTTAAGGATGTGAACTATATCGTTCGGAATGGGGAAGTGGTAATTGTGGATGAATTTACCGGACGGGTACTACCTGGACGGCGCTGGAGTGATGGTCTGCATCAGGCAATTGAAGCTAAAGAGCATGTAGATATTCAGCCAGAGACTCAAACTCTAGCAACAATTACTTATCAAAACTTATTCTTGCTCTATCCTAAACTGGGTGGGATGACAGGAACTGCCAAGACAGAAGAACCAGAGTTTGAAAAAATTTATAAATTAGAAGTAGCGGTAATTCCCACCAATCGCAACCGTAGACGGCAAGACTTGTCTGATATGGTATTTAAAACCGAAATGGGCAAGTGGGGGGCGATCGCCAAAGAATGTGCCGAAATGCACGAACTCGGCAGACCAGTATTGGTAGGAACCACTAGCGTTGAAAAATCTGAACTACTCAGCCGTCTGCTCAAACAGATGGAGATTCCCCACGAATTACTCAATGCCAGACCAGAAAACGTGGAACGGGAAGCCGAAATTGTTGCCCAGGCAGGACGCAGGGGTGCTGTAACAATTGCTACTAACATGGCAGGTAGAGGTACAGACATCATCCTCGGTGGTAACTCCGAATACATGGCGCGTTTGAAACTGCGGGAATACTTGTTGCCTCGGATTGTAATGCCAGAAGATGAAGATGTCTTCGGTGTACAAAGAGCAGCCGGATTGCCTATAGGACATGGTGGCGGTCAAGGTTTTGTTCCTGGTAAAAAAATCAAAACTTGGAAAGCTTCTCCCGAAATTTTCCCCACTCAACTTTCTAAAGAAGCAGAACAGCTATTAAAAGAAGCAGTAGAAACTGCGGTGCGGGAATATGGCGATCGCAGTTTGCCAGAACTAGAAGCAGAAGACAAAGTAGCTGTAGCAGCAGAAAAAGCTCCCATCGATGACCCTGTAATTAAAAAATTGCGCGCAGCTTACAACTGTGTGAAGCAAGAGTATGAACAATTCACTGAACGAGAGCATAATGAAGTAGTAGAACTGGGTGGCTTGCACGTAATTGGTACAGAACGCCACGAATCAAGGCGGATTGATAACCAGTTACGCGGACGTGCTGGACGACAAGGCGACCCTGGTTCGACACGATTTTTCTTAAGTTTAGAAGATAATCTGCTGCGGATTTTTGGTGGCGATCGCGTGGCTGGATTAATGAACGCTTTCCAAGTCGAAGAAGACATGCCCATCGAATCGGGAATGTTGACTCGTAGTTTGGAAGGCGCACAGAAAAAAGTTGAAACCTACTACTACGACATCCGCAAACAGGTGTTTGAGTACGACGAGGTGATGAACAATCAACGTCGCGCCATCTATGCCGAACGTCGTCGAGTGTTAGAAGGTCAAGATTTAAAAGAACAGGTGATCAAGTACGCTGAAAAAACGATGGATGACATCGTGGACTTCTACATCAACCCAGACTTACCCTCGGAAGAATGGGAGTTAGAAAAGTTGGTGGAAAAAGTCAAAGAATTTGTTTACCTGCTTGCCGACATGCAGCCAAATCAATTAGAGGATATGTCTGTCAGCGAAATCAAAGCTTTCCTCCACGAACAGGTGCGAATTGCCTACGACCTCAAAGAAGCACAAATTGATCAAATTCAGCCTGGACTGATGCGGCAAGCCGAACGCTTCTTTATTTTGCAACGTATTGATACCTTGTGGCGCGAACACCTGCAACAAATGGATGCCTTGCGTGAATCAGTAGGATTACGTGGATACGGTCAAAAAGACCCACTGATTGAATACAAGAGCGAGGGTTACGAACTTTTCTTGGATATGATGGTCAATATCCGCCGAGATGTCGTTTACTCGCTGTTTATGTTCCAGCCCCAGCCTCAACCAGTAGTCCAAACATCATCCGAGATGGTTTAGGGTTAAGCTCCATAAATAAAAAAATCTCACGCAAAGATGCAAAGACTCTAAAAAAGGCTTTGCATTTTTGTGTATTGGTACATTATGTTACTAAACAAAATTAATTATTGTCTTTGCCTTCCTGCCATAAATCATAAAGTATTAGTAATAATTGTGGCAGAAATTTTTACATGAGAGTATAGTTTCAAACATCAAACCCACGTCAAAATGACGTTTATACCTAATTAATAGGTAAATATAGGCAGGTGTGCAATATGAAACTACAAGATTTTCTCGGAAAAGAAGAAAAATGGGGATTTGAGGCGATCGCTCAAGATTTAGAATTGGCTCGTCAAATTCAGATATTATTAATTGGTTTGAGCCTATTGGAACCTCCAGCTGATAGTAAGTTTGGGCCAGTTTCTGTAGCCTCTCTCAAAAAATTTCAAGAATTGACAAAGACTGGAGAAAGTGAATTTTTAGGAGCAGTCACAGCCAAAAAATTAATTGAGACCAAACCAGAAGATCTTCCTCAACCTCCTTTAAAACTAGGCAATGACATTGCCAGCAGAATTGTAAAATACATGCTGGCACAGAAATATCAAGTATTCACTGCACCAAAAGAATACAACATCGTTTATATAGAAGGAATGAATGGTGATTGGAGTCTTAACAGTGATGCTGCCAATGAATTTAATGATCGGCGAATTGTCATCGAAATAGTCGATGGAGTTCCCAAAATCGTAGATCATTGGCAAGCTACTACCGAACCAGGTAAATATTACACTGTCAATCCGATGAATCCTGGAGGAGCCGCCAGAATTAAGTTTGGACAATACAAAGCTTGGGCGGTTGGGACGCACGGTAATGCAGAACGTCACGAAGCATTAGTGCAAGTTGGGCCGATTACCGTTCACCGAGATTCCGACAAAAATTTTCAACGGACTGGTGACAAAACTGACACAGGTCTTTTTTACGTTAATCAACACTGGGGTTATGATGCCCCTAGCAATGATATTAAAAATGCTAGTGCAGGTTGTTTAGTAGGACGTATGCGCCAAGGGCATCGAGAATTCATGGCAATAATTAAACAAGATCGCCGCTATGTAGCTAATAGTAGTTATGTTTTTTATACAACAATCATTCCTGGAGACGATTTAGTAAAGAAGTTCCCCGGATGAGTTTTTATATCTAAATTGGGGTGTGGCATAACGTATGTGGTGATAAAAAAAATGTTTTGCCCACCCTATTATTCCCAGTCCTATAACTGTCAAATCAGGTGCAATTTTCAACAATGGCAGAATATGACAACTTGTGTAAAATTCTTGCAGAAACATATCCTTTTGATTTTGCCCATTGGTTCTTGAATCAACAACCTCAACAAATCACCATTTTAAGAAAGATTTGATTCGTCAACTACTGAGCGAAGATATGATGCAATAGTCAGTTATTTATCAAGATATTTTGCACAAGGGAGAACAAAAGGAAGCTTTGCGTTTTTTACAACGTCTTTTAAGCCGGCGATTTGGAAAAATAGATTCATCAATAGTTGAGCGACTGAAGGTTCTATCTACTGAACAATTAGAAGTATTAGGAGAGGAGTTTTTAGATTTTGCTGATGTATCTGATTGAGTTGCTTGGCTTGAGCAGAATATTAATAAATCAAGTAGTTTTTAGCAATACTAACTTGAGTGCAATCGCTGAAGATTGGCTTACAACACTCAAATTAATCTTCAGTGGTGATAAAAACTCTACGCCACTTGCGCTTTGGAGGTATTAAACCAGATCAAAAACAACTAATCCGCGTAGTGTAAATAAACGTCCATCAAAAGAAATATTTTTAAATTGTGTTCATTAGATATTTTGAATGTATTACAAGATAATTCTCTATCTTACTTATTTTTAAAAATAAATAAAATTAATCTTAAAAAATACTCAGTACTATACTTAGCCTGTTAGCCTTTGTGAGAGGACGTTATCGGCATTTGTTCAGGTTTATTTCTAGATTAGAAAAAGTGTATTAAGTAGCTCGTAATCATTAGCTTCCCAGCTTAAAACTGGTAAATTTGTCATGAGTAAGATGACTCACATACCGTAAATGATTAAACTGTCATACGAAATGAACTTGTCAATTTACTTTTGTAATGGAGTTTAAGATGACATTAACAACTACTCCACAGACAAAGCCTTTAAAAGATGAAGAACTGCACAAAATGAATGCCTACTGGCGTGCAGCGAACTATCTTTCAGTTGGGCAAATATATTTGCTCGACAATCCACTGCTGAAAGAACCATTAAAGTTGGAACACGTCAAACCTAGACTGCTGGGTCACTGGGGAACAACACCAGGGCTGAACTTTATCTATGTTCACCTGAATCGGGTAATCAAAAAGTATGACCTAAACACGATCTACATTGCTGGGCCAGGTCATGGCGGCCCTGGATTAGTAGCCAACACTTACCTCGAAGGTACTTACAGCGAATACTACCCCAACATTTCTCAAGATGCTGAGGGTATGCAGAAACTTTTCAAACAGTTTTCATTTCCTGGTGGTATTCCCAGCCACGTAGCACCAGAAACCCCTGGTTCTATTCATGAAGGTGGTGAATTAGGTTATGCCCTTGTTCACGCCTATGGTGCTGCTTTTGATAACCCTGACTTGGTGGTTGCTGCTGTTGTTGGTGATGGCGAAGCTGAAACTGGTGCTTTAGCTACTAGCTGGCATTCCAACAAATTCCTCAACCCGGTGCGTGATGGTGCAGTACTGCCGATTCTGCATCTCAATGGATATAAAATAGCTAACCCAACTTTATTAGCACGATTAAGCTATCAAGAGTTGGAGAGCTTATTTGTGGGCTATGGTTATAAACCTTACTTTGTAGAAGGTGTTGAACCCGCAGATGTGCATCAACAAATGGCTGCGACTTTAGACATAGCGATCGCCGAAATTCAAAGCATCCAAAGAGAAGCCCGCGTACATGGCTTTACCGAACGTCCCCAGTGGCCGATGATTATCCTTAGAACCCCCAAAGGTTGGACAGGGCCGAAGGATGTAGATGGGAAAAAAACAGAGGGTTTCTGGCGATCGCACCAAGTCCCTTTTGGAGAATTAGTAAGTAAGCCAGAACACCTAAAATTGCTAGAAGAGTGGATGAAGAGTTATAAACCCGAAGAACTCTTTGATGCTAACGGCAAGTTAATTGCAGAATTGGCAGAACTGGCTCCCGAAGGACATCGACGCATGGGTGATAATCCCCACGCTAATGGCGGAATTTTGCTGCGTGATTTGAAGATGCCCAACTTTCAAGATTATGGAGTAGATGTTCCCCAACCGGGTACAAGTTACGCCGAAGCCACCAAAGTGATGTCAACATTCCTCCGGGATGTGATGAAACTCAATCTGGAAAGCCAAAACTTCCGGATTTTTGGCCCCGATGAAACAGCATCCAATCGCCTGAGTGCAGTGTTGGAAGTCACTGATCGGGCTTGGACTGCCGAAACTCTTCCAGAAGATGAAAATTTATCTCCTAATGGTCGAGTGATGGAAATTCTCAGCGAAACGACTTGCCAAGGCTGGTTAGAAGGTTACTTGCTCACAGGTCGTCATGGGTTCTTCTCCTGCTATGAAGCATTTATCCATATAGTGGATTCCATGCTTAATCAGCACGCCAAATGGCTCAAAACCACCAATGATATTCCCTGGCGTAGACCAATTGCTTCTCTAAACTACCTGCTGACATCCCACGTTTGGCGGCAAGATCACAACGGTTTCTCGCACCAAGACCCCGGTTTTATTGATCATGTGCTTAACAAAAAAGCGGAAATAGTGCGGGTGTATCTTCCCCCCGATGCCAATACTCTGCTGTCGGTAACAGACCATTGCTTGAACAGCCGCCAATATGTCAACGTAATTGTTGCTGGGAAGCAACCATCGTTGCAATATTTAGATATGGATGCAGCTATCAAGCATTGCACTAAAGGTATTGGTATTTGGGAATGGGCAAGCAATGATCAAGGCAGCGAACCAGATGTAGTCATGGCTTGCGCTGGAGATGTTCCCACCTTAGAAACCTTAGCTGCTGTGGATATTTTGCGCCAGAACTTCCCTGAGTTGAAGGTGCGGGTAGTCAACGTAGTCGACTTGATGACATTACAACCAAAAAGTGAGCATCCCCACGGCTTAAGCAGTAAAGACTTCGATACGATTTTTACTACCGACAAACCGATCATCTTTGCTTTTCATGGTTATCCGTGGCTAATCCATCGCCTAACTTATCGCCATACCAACCACAATAACCTACATGTACGGGGTTATAAAGAAGAGGGAACCACCACTACCCCCTTTGATATGGTCGTTCTCAACGATCTTGATCGCTTTGACTTGGTGATGGACGTAATTGATCGCGTACCAAAGTTGGGGGCTAAGGCGGCTTATGTCAAGCAAAGACTGCAAGACAAGCTCATCGAACACCAACACTACATTTCTGAGCATGGTGAAGATATGCCAGAAATTCGTGATTGGAAGTGGCCGTATTAATCGGTTTAGTTGACAAAGTTAGCTGTTGAGGCAAGCAGGGGAATATCAGGAGAATAATAATCAGTGTTCTATGCCCCCTGCTTTGCTCAATTAAGAATTAAAAATTGGGCGTTGCATAATTGTGGGATGATTTACCTCACGCAGAGGCGCAGAGACGCAGAGAGGATAACGAGTTTGAGATTCTAATAAATCCAATTTCATTCCATGATTCAGCAACGCCAAAAATTGAATTAATTCGATTTCATTTTTAATTTTTAATTTTTAATTCCCAAGGGGATGCCCATGCCCAAAATCTGCTAACTTCTTCTTAGCAAATTCGCGCACTTGCTCATCTGGGTCGTTTTCTGCTTTATCGCGTAATAGTGACAAGGTCTGGGAATGGTGAGGATATTGTTCAATAATTGCCTCAATAGCTACTTGTCGAGGATTTTCTTGAAAATTGTACTCGCGCTGAAAGGGATCGTTGACAGCACAGTTGTAGAACACTTCAAACATGCCGGGGTGATCTTTAAATCCTCTCGCTAATTCCTGCATTGCTGCTTGTCGCACAGCTGAATTTTTATCAACAATCGCCCGCTTTTTGAGGATGGGGAGGGTATCAGGATCATGTTTGAACCCCCGCGCTAATTCTTGCACTGCTGCTTGTCGCACATCAGAATATTTATCAGATGTGGCATGTTTCTTGAGAATAGGAAGAATATCGGGGTCATGTTTGAACCCCCGCGCTAATTCTTGTAATGCTGCGCGGCGTACATATTCATTATCATCAGCAGTGGCGCGTTGTTTGAGAATGGGGAGAATGTCGGGGT
>NZ_JAECZB010000105.1:115113-115557 GCF_016056295.1 Atlanticothrix silvestris CENA357 | reverse complement strand
CGCACATACTGATCATCATCGGCGATCGCGCGTTCTTTTAGCCAAGACAGGGTATTGGGGTCATCTTTAAATCCCCGTGCTAATTCTTGCACTGCTGCTTGTCGCACATCAGAATATTTATCTGCGATCGCACTTTGTTTGAGAATAAAGAAAGTATCTAAGTTATCTTTAAACCCCCGTGCTAATTCTTGCACTGCTGCTTGTCGCACATACTCATTATCATCAGCGATCGCACGTTGTTGAACAATAGCAAGAGTTTCATGGTCATCTTTAAATCCGCGCGCTAATTCTTGCACTGCTACTTGTCGCACAGTCCAATCATTATCAGCAATGGCGCATTTTTGCAGCCAAGGAAGGGTATCATGGTCATGTTTAAATCCGCGTGCTAATTCTTGTACTGCTACTTGTCGCACAGCACCAGAATTATCAGTAATCACAAGTTGT
>NZ_JAECZB010000105.1:0-115013 GCF_016056295.1 Atlanticothrix silvestris CENA357 | reverse complement strand
TTCAGCCACGGGAGAATATTAAGATCATCTTTGAATCCTCTGGCTAATTCTTGCACTGCTGCTTGTCGCACATACTCATTATCATCAGTAGTAGCACGTTTTTTTAAGATAGCAAGAGTCTCAAAATCATCTTTGAATCCTCTGGCTAATTCTTGCACTGCTGCTTGTCGCACAGTCCAATTATCATTAGTTGTGACAAGTTGTTTCAGCCACGGGAGAATATTAAGATCATCTTTGAATCCTCTGGCTAATTCTTGCAAAGCTGTACGTCGCACATACTCATGATCATTAGCAAGAGCAAGTTGTTTGAGCCAAACAATAGTATCAGGATCATCTTTCCAAACTGTAGCAACAGATGCAACAGCTTTAGTACGAATTTCCTGCACTAGCTTAGTATCTTCTTCATCTAAATAGGGTTGGTAATAATAATCTAGATCATACTTCGTTAAATCTTTTAGTTGATGCAATAATTTAGTTGCTGTTGTCGCAATTAATAAACGATTTCTTACTTCTGCGAGACATTTAGCTGCCAAAAACAGATTAATAAATTTTTCTTCTTCGCCATTTTGAGACATTAAATAATCCAAAGTTTCGCAAACAAATCTCGGTTCAATCATGCCTGTGATTAAACGCAAAACTTCATGCCATGTTTCATCTTGCCAGTGTTTACCAAAAACTTCACTATTTAGTTCTTTGATTGATAGTGTTTGTGTTTCTTTAAACTGCCATACAAATTCCCAAGCACAGAAATATTCTAAAAAAGTTCGATGGACAAAAGCATAATAATCTGCACCCAAAAAACATAACATAAAGTTGCGAGTCCGCAGTTGATTAATCATCACTCTGGCAACTTTTGTGGGATGATCAAACTCTATATTTTTTAGATAGCGGCTTAAAATTTTTTCTAGCTCACCTACACTAATTAAATTACCAACTAGACCTTTAGCGCTAGTTTGCATTCGATAGGCAACTTGACGCAGCATTGCCTGTTTATCTTTATAATCAATGGTCTTAGGATCTAGCCGATAATCTTCAACCAAGGCACGTTCCACATCCCATTGATGCAGTAACACCCGCGATGCTTGTTCATAAAGTGTTGCTCTATCTCTGGGCAGTTCTTGATTACGATTAAGAATCGCCATCATTGTTAATAATAGCGGATTACCAGCTAGCTCTGTAATAGCTTTGGATGTATCAATTGCTCTTTGCAATCGCTCTTGTTTACGCAATCTATCTGTTTTATCATTGAAAGTTAATTCATGCCAGCGATTGATAAAATCTTGAATTTGTTCTGGTTCTAAATCTTGCAACATAAAGTGCCGAAACTCAGCATCGCGTAGGCGTTGCGGTTTATAGCCAATCACACGTGAAGTAACAATTACTCGCACATGAGGATATTCATTTGTAAAGCGATGAATATCCGTGATCACATCTTCTCGTTTCCCTAAATCAAATACTTCATCTAAACCATCAAACATCACTAAAGCATTACCAGCCTTGAGATGTTCATCAAGTTGATTTTGATTAAGATGATGGATTGTACCGCTACATTTATGAAAAAAATCGAGAAAATTATGGCACTCATTATTTTCTCGTCGCCGCATATAAGTGCGTAATTCAATCAAAAGAGGAATCGGTTGAGAAGTTGCATTTATTAGGGGTGTTTCTGCCCAATTTAACGCTAGAAATTGCAATAATGTAGACTTTCCTGATCCAGGATCTCCCAAAATTACTATATATTTATCTAGTGGATCATTGATAATATCCAATACTGAAAAAAATGGCTGCTCGAAATAAACTCTTTTGTAGCCTTCTAACTCTTCTAAAGCAATTTCTTCTTCTAGTTGGTTACTTTCTCGTAATCGTCTTAAATGTTCTTTAGGAAGTTCGTGAACATGGGGTAAAACTTGATGAACTTCTCGTACATTAGGAGCAATAAACATGCGCCATAACTTCAATTCATTGTAGGCGTAACCAGTCGTATCTAAACTATCTAATTTTAGGTTGCCATATCGTTCACGTAGTCCTTCTTGATATCCTGGTAAATCAAAATTTGTAGGAATACCAGCGATTTGTTGCAAACTCTCCTTTGCTGCTTCTAGATGTTGTGAATCTAGGATAGAACGTAACTTATCTGATTCTCTAATAATTGCTTTAACTTTTTTGAGATACCGCTTAGTAAGTCTTTCCCAGTCAAATTCCTGGGGAAGAATGGGCAAATTAATTTGATACCAAGTATTAGCTAAAACTTGAGAGTCTATTAACTGACAGTCTGGTTGAAAAGGATATCCCAGAATTTCTGTAAGAGATTTATGATAAATAAATATTTTTAAAGGTTGAATGTACTGTTTAAGTTCAACTTCTTCTAAATCTGCATCTTCTAATTCCTGCTGCATCAGCTGTAAAAATTCCTTGAGAGCTTTACCAGCAGCAATTTCAATATCTTCTTTTTTGAGTTGCTGTAAAATATTTTTGGGAATACATTTCAATAAATCTTTAGCCCAATCTTTAGCCGCGTCTTTTGCTAAGTCTTCAAAAATCGTCTTAAACACAAAACCGACAGCCTGAGTTACTCCCCAAATAGCCAACCAGTCTATTATCATACTCAAAGTCTGCTCTGTCTTAGACTTCGAGTATATACATCAGCTTCATAAATTGCTCTGAATTTCAGGATATTTGAAGAAATATAGTGCTTGTTTGTTGGGTACAATTACAATACCCTATTATTGGAATCTTTAAAATATCAGATTTTTCTTTGTTAATTCTTTATATATTGATTATTGTGATATTATCTCTTATTTTTGTAATTTTCATCTAAAATTCATCAAAAATTTTAGCTAGCTTTAAAAAACTAGATACCATTATAAATTTTTCAAAAATGTATAAAAAATAACAGCCAAAATCATTGAGAAATATGGTGTCATGTATGTAATTAATTAATTTAAATCAAATACAAATGTGTAAAATATTTTAATAATTTATATATAAATATAAGTATATACTTACTTTACTAAGATGATAACTGCTTGCTTCCAACTTCATGCACTCGTACTCGCACATCAGTTGGATTAAAAGCTATCAAGAATAGTAAGTATCTGCTTACGTAGACCATTAAAGCTATCTCTAGCATTTCCGCTTATATCTGCTTATTTAGAAGATATGAGAAGATCTGTTGCGACAATTTTCATCAATTAAATAACAGGTCAATTAGGATTTGCAAGTTAATTTGCGATCGCACTTTCATGCATAAATTTTTTAAGTAGTCCAGATAAAATTAATACCCGAATAAATAATTTAGGCATTAGTTTTAAATATTGTTACAAGGTATACATTTCCATGAATAACTTCTCCAAAGTTCAAGGTTCATCAGTTCTTGACCAACCCCTAAATTCATCAATTACTCCTCAGTCGTCTTTAAATACTCTTGAACTGGGGCAACCCCAAACTTTTGCTAAAGCTAGTAGCACTCCTACATTACAAGCTAACAACACGTCCTCTTTAGGTACAGGATTAAAGGCTGAATATTACGACAACAGAGACTTCACCAATCTAAAGCTAACTCGCACAGATGCAGCAATAGACTTTAACTGGGGTAAGGGTTCTCCTAACTCACTGATTGGTGCTGATACTTTCTCAGTGCGTTGGACAGGTCAAGTAGAAGCCAAGTACAACGAGAGTTATACCTTCTCTACCACTACTGACGATGGGGTGCGACTGTGGGTTAATGGTCAGCAAATCATCAATAAGTTTGTCAATCAATCTTCTACAGAGTGGAGTGATGTGATCGCCTTGCAAGCAGGTCAAAAGTATGACATTAGGATGGAATACTATGAAAATACCGGTGATGCAGTTGCCAAACTCTCTTGGTCTAGCGCTTCTCAAACCAAGCAAATTATTCCCCAGTCTCAGTTGTTTACTCCCATAACTCCTAGCACAGGTACAGGATTAAAGGCTGAATATTACGACAACAGAGACTTCACCAATCTAAAGCTAACTCGCACAGATGCAGCAATAGACTTTAACTGGGGTAAGGGTTCTCCTAACTCACTGATTGGTGCTGATACTTTCTCAGTGCGTTGGACAGGTCAAGTAGAAGCCAAGTACAACGAGAGTTATACCTTCTCTACCACTACTGACGATGGGGTGCGACTGTGGGTTAATGGTCAGCAAATCATCAATAAGTTTGTCAATCAATCTTCTACAGAGTGGAGTGATGTGATCGCCTTGCAAGCAGGTCAAAAGTATGACATTAGGATGGAATACTATGAAAATACCGGTGATGCAGTTGCCAAACTCTCTTGGTCTAGCGCTTCTCAAACCAAGCAAATTATTCCCCAGTCTCAGTTGTATGTACCAGTCTTTGAACCTGTTATTACATTGGGGCCATCTGTCACAACTGTTGGAGAATCTGGCGGTAATGTGATTATCAATGTGCTTCGGAGTGGTAACGACTTAAATGGTACATCTTCAGTTAAGTATGCCACTACAGGTGTAACTGCTTTACCAGGAGTTGACTACGGGACAAATGTAGAAAGTGAAGTCACTGGTACACTCACCTTTGCACCAGGAGAAACTAGCAAACAGCTTTTGATTCCGATCATTAATGATTCTGTAGCAGAATCAAGTGAGACTTTTAACTTCGCTATCGATCAACCAGATAGGGCAACTTTAGGAGTTCAAAGAACTCTTGGAATTACAATTCAAGACGACGATGGTCTAGAGTTGAATATTAATCAACCAGTAGTTAATGAAAATGTCGGTGCTGCTACGGTGACAGTTACACGAGGTAACAGTTCAGCAAATGCTAGTGTGGACTACCAAACCGCAGATGATACTGCTGTAAATGGTTCTGACTACACAACTGTATCCGGAACATTAAGCTTTGCAATAGGAGAAACCAGTAAGACAATTTCTATCCCAGTCATCGATGACACCATTGGCGAACCGAATGAAAGTTTTATTTTGAAGTTCAGCAACGCCGTTGGAGTGCAATTAGCTACCCAACAAACAACTGTTTCGATCATCGATAATGACCCAGGTACATTTGTAAAAAAGGATGTAGTGACTGGGTTGACTCAACCTACAGCTATTGACTGGACAGCTGATGGTACGCGGATGTTCATTGCCCAGAAAGGTGGGATAGTCAGGTTAGTAAATAATGGCACTTTACAAGCAACGCCATTTATCGATATTTCTAACCAGGTAAATAATGTACGCGATCGCGGTTTGTTAGGCATTGCCGTACATCCCGATTTTGGTAAAGCTACTAACCCCAAAAACTACGTTTACCTATTATTTACCTACGATCCACCAGAGACCAATCCTAACGATCCCAAAAACAATCCCAATAGCACATTGGACAATCCCGATCAGACTGGCAACCGTGCTGCCCGATTAATTCGCGTAGAAGCTGATCCCAACACCAACTACACTACTGCAAAGGCTGGTAGCGAAGTTGTGCTACTAGGCACAAATAGCACTTGGGAAAATATTAGTCGCCCAGATGGTAATAGCACGAATGTTAACTCTGACAATAACCTCAATAATGCGCCTTCAGGAATTGTCAACCAAAATGGTCAGCTCTATGCCAGCACCCAGGATTATCTTAACAATCTCAGCAATATTACAAACGTCAGAGACTTTATAGCGACTGATAGCGAGTCTCACTCCATTGGTACTGTACGCTTTGGTAGCGACGGTAGTCTGTTTGTCAGTAGTGGTGATGGTACTTCTTACAATCGGGCAGATCCCAGAGGGATTAGAGTTTTGGATATCAATAATCTATCCGGAAAAATTCTGCGGATTGACCCAATTACTGGTGAAGGCTTAACGGATAATCCTTACTATAACGGTGATGCTGATAGCAATCGCTCTAAAGTTTGGAACTTAGGTTTGCGTAACCCCTTCCGCTTTACCGTAGACGAAAGAACCAACACCCCATATATAGGTGATGTAGGTTGGAACACTTGGGAAGAAGTCAATACTGGCACAAAAGGAGCTAACTTTGGTTGGCCTTTCTTTGAAGGCGGTTTAAATGCAAGTGGGAATATTGTCAGTCTCAAACAACCGTCATATAGTACCAACGCAGCTATAAGTTCAATAGCTAACACTTTTTATAACAGTGATGAGCCTGTAAATTCACCAACTTATACTTACAAACATAACGGTTCTAGCGCGATCATAGTGGGTGATTTTTACACGGGCAATACTTTCCCTTCGATCTATCAAAATACCTTGTTTGTCGCTGATTCTAGTCAAGGAACTATTGATAATTTGACATTGGACAGTGAGGGCAAATTTGTTTCAGTTAGACGTTTTGCTTCTAATGTCGGAGCAGCCGTACAACTTAGAACTGGCAAGGATGGCAGTATATACTACGTAGACTTATACGGAGGAGCAATTAGAAAATATGAACCGGAAGTTTAAACAAGGATAAGGCGGAAAAGTTTCACGCACGGTTTCGGATGAGAAGGGTGGAGTGTTACTACTCCACCCGACTTTATTCGTCTTGGGATGGGAAAAACAATACAGGATACCAGCTTTGACGCAATACTTCAGCTGCAAAACTGGAAATTAACCATTCTTGAAGCTTACCTATTATTCCTGAAGATACCGCGATCGCGCTAATATCATCCATAAAAGCTGTCTCTAAAATCTCAGTGACAGAGTTTCCTTCCCGGACTTCTGTCTCTACTTGTAAATTTACCCCTTCCAAATCAGCTTTTATTTGAGATAGGGTTTCGTGAGCCTGTTGTGGTAGAACTTTTCTTGGTATTCCTTGGCGACCAGTGCTTTCTAAAACCCAGCAAAGTTTACAGTATTGCAAAAATCTTCCAGGCTGTTGCTTTGCTAAATGCTTTATCTGTTGCACTAAATAATTCGCCGCTTTACTATCGTTATATGGAATGAGCAAAGAGCGAAAAAGGTGCTGACAACGCAATGTTAATTCCTCACAGGTATAAGCAGAAATTAACTGAGGACGCACTACTAGTAGAGGAATTGTTGTTTGGTGCGATAAATCAGCCATTGTACTACCCACTAGTTTTTCTGTGAGTACGTTGCGACTTTGAGAACCTAATATAATTAATCCAGACTGATAAGCTTGTGCTACTTTGAGAATTGTCTCAACTGGCTTGCCTGATTGAACTTCTACGTTTACTTTTATATCAGCAGGACTTTCACCAACAGCTTCTGCTAAACGGGTTTGAGCTTGTTCTATTTTTTCACTATCGACTCGCGGAATAATACCTTTTTCCCATAACGGAACAACGTGCAGAAAAACAATTTGCTTTATCCCTGCAAGCCCAAGACTGGAAACAAAATGCGAAAGACGATGCAAACCGTCAGAAAAGTCTGTGCAAATTAAAACTCGTTCAAACATAAATAATTAATAAAATAGATTTATAAATATTTTACTTTAATTAAGAATGAGGAAACTTTCGCACTTGATACTCTGCTGATTCCACCAATTTATAAGTTTCTCCGAGTGCTTGGGCAAATCTGCTTTCAATAGCGACTAAATCTTCTAAGGGTATAGCTTTCCACTGTTCCCGTGTGGCCCAACGCATAATGAGAATAATTTCTGTAGAGTCGTTGGGATTAATCCAAACTTCTTTACCAAGAAATCCTGGATACTCAGCCAGTGCTGTTGTCCAAATTTCCGCATCTTGCTGGATGTAATTTTCTCGGATGTTTGGAGTTAGTTTAAATTTAAGCAGTTCTATAACCACACCTTTCACCTGTGTTTACTAATTTGCCAAAATAGAGATGTAGGCTAAAATAACCACGCTTCCAGCATAGCTTGAGCAAAGGACGGCTGGTTTGAAAAATGGAGAGGAAGGGAGTATGGACAGCAACAACTGGTTGCAACAGCTAATGATGGTTGGTATTGGCACAACTTCTTTGGTAGCAGAAAAACTGAAGCAAGTTGGTGACGACCTAGTTAAAGACGGTAAGCTGAATCCTGAGCAGGCTAAAGCGGTGATGGATGATGTTGTACAGCAATTAAAATCGGAGCAGGGAAACTGGGATGCCCAAATGCAACGGCAAATGCGAAACATGATGCAGGATTTGGGGGTGGCTCGTCAATCTGAAGTTGATGAACTGCGGGGTAGAATTGACCGTTTAGAGCGTCAAGTGCGCGATTTAGAAAATAAGCTTTGGCGTTAAGATGTTGTTTGTGATTTAAACTGATTGTGTCCTGTCGGTAATCTAAAATAATTGGCAGATTACCTAAGTAGGGAGAACTCATTTTGAAAGCAATTTTACTCAGCGTGGGTTTCATGCTGGTATGTGTTGTTGTTTTGGTGTTAGCACAAGTTGGCAGTAAACAAGACTCTGCGATTGCTGCTAACTTGAGCCAAACCAGACCAGCACCCACAAGTGTCATTGAAAACAATACTTTGATTGCGAGCAAGCCTATGTCTGATGCTAATGTCGTAACTACCCCCTCTGGACTGAAGTACGTTGAATTAGAAGAGGGGACTGGGGCGACTCCTCAATCTGGAAAAACGGTTGTAGTTCACTACACCGGCACTTTAGAAGATGGTACTAAATTTGATAGTTCACGCGATCGCGGCCAACCCTTCAGCTTTAAAATCGGCGTTGGACAGGTAATCAAAGGCTGGGACGAAGGACTTAGCACTATGAAAGTAGGCGGTCGTCGTCAGCTAATCATTCCCTCAGAGTTAGGTTATGGTTCCCGTGGCGCTGGTGGTGTAATTCCACCCAATGCTACACTGCTATTTGATGTTGAATTGTTGGATATTAAGTAGAGGCTAGGGAATAGGGAATAGAGAAAATAGGGGGAGCAGAGGAGCAACAAAAGGGGTAAAGGATGAACAAGCAAACCCCTGTCCTTTATCCCCAGAGGGAACCCCACCTTCCCCCTTCTTCCCAATGCCTCATGCTTTGCTCAATTAAAAATTAAATCGATTAGATTTCATTTTTAATTTTTAATTTTTAATTTTTAATTCCCGAAAGGAAGCCCCATTTTAATAATTTTTTTGTCCAGCTAAATTTTTAAACTTTGTAAATTGCGGGTCGAATAAAAGTTTAACAATACCTGTTGGGCCATTACGGTGTTTAGCTACAATTACTTCTGCAATGCCGCGATCGGGAGTATCTGGAGAGTAATATTCATCGCGGTATAACATTATTACTAAATCTGCATCCTGCTCAATCGAACCGGATTCTCTCAAATCTGACAACATGGGACGTTTATTAGTTCGTGCTTCCACCCCTCGACTCAACTGAGATAAGGCAATAACTGGTACAGATAATTCACGTGCTAAACCTTTTAATTGACGAGTAATCTTTGATAATTCTTGAACTCGGTTATCGCCTGCTCCTTCCATCAATTGCAAGTAATCTATTACAATCAAACCCAGTGTTCCTTGTTCTGCTTGCAGTCTTCTTGCCTGACTACGCATTTGTGTAACTGTAATATTGGGTGTGTCGTCAATAAAAATTGGCATCTCGGAGAGTATACCAATAGCACGGCTTAACGGTTCCCATTGTGTTTGACTTAGCCGCCCACTCCGCAGATAACCACTTTCAATTTGCGCTTCGCTAGCTAATAAACGTTGTGTTAGTTGCTCTTTGGACATTTCCAAGCTAAAAACAGCAACTGGTAATTTATAAGAAGCGGCAATATTATGAGCAAGGTTTAAACAAAATGCTGTTTTTCCCATTGATGGCCTGCCGGCGACAATAATCAAATCAGAACGCTGAAAGCCGCTGGTCATGGCATCTAAATCGTAAAATCCACAGGGAATGCCAGGTAAGGCAATACCTTGATTTCGATCTTCAATATCTTGAAAGTTATTAATTAGGGTATCAGAAATATGTACCAGGCCTGATTGAGGACGTTCTTGAGTTACGCCAAAAACTTTCTGTTCTGCTTGATCAAGGACGATTGGTAATTCGGTCTCAGTCTCGTAACCAAGATGGACAATCTCATTACCAGCTTTAATTAACATCCGCCGGAGGTATTTTTCCATTACCAACCCGGCTAAGGCATCAATGTTAACAGCTGAGACTGTGCGATCTACCAAAGTTGCTAATTTATTTCTCCCACCAATGCGGGTCAAAATATCGTTGTCAGCCAGCCAGCTTGTAACTGAAAGTAAGTCTGTGGGTTTACCTTGAGCGTGCAACCTGATAGCAGCTTGGTAAATATCTTTGTGAGCGCTAATATAAAAGGCTTCTGGAACCAGGCGATCGCTCACTCGACCGATCGCTTCCGGATCTAGTAAAATTCCCCCTAAGATCGCTTCTTCTGCTTCAATATTTTGGGGTGGTAGGCGATCGCTACCATCGCCTTGAAAACTTAATGCTTCAGCCATAAGCGATTTTGGATTATTGATCCGGGTTCATATTACCCTTATAATCCAAAATCACTACAAAAGACCGTCAAAGTAATTTGTAGTTGTAAGGTGTTAGCTCTGTACCCTCTTAATTACGAATTACGAATTAGTAATTAATTCCCTTGCAATGGGGCATTTAAGATTTTGTCGATGCGATCGCGCGTTTCTAAAATGTGTGCTTTGGTATACTCATCGTTGGAATTAACCTGCTTGAGTTTGTTATCTAGTTGCCCAAGTTTATACCAAGCTAAAGTACGAGCATCTTCGGGGACATATTTTTTTCGCAACACCATCGCTGACAAGATGTTTAAATATTCTCTTTGTAAGCCCCGCCGCAGACTTGTAATTTTCAGTGGTTCGCCTTTTGGTTTTAACACCTCTGTCCATATACCACTTTGTAAAGTCTCAAATAATTCTGGTAGTGAAAGTGCTTCATCTGCTGGAGTTTTGAGTTCGATATCTTTGAGGCGGAAGAGGCGATCGGCTGAGAGTAAATCCCGCAAAACTGCACTCTGCATGAACAAGATTAACTCAGAAATGGGATAATCCAAGCGACCAATCCGTGGATTACTACCCCAATGTCGCCAACGCGAAGGTGCTAATTTATTCAGCAATTCTGGTGAAAAGTTTAACGCACCTTCTGCAAACATATACTTGTGCAGTGTCTCTAATGCCTGTCGTTGTTCTTCGACGGGTACTGACTCAAAGGGTAATCGCTGTTGTTGTGTCTTACTAGATGACACTTCACCAGCCTTGACTCGGTGAAAAGACTGTCCTCCAATATACTTACTTGTATAGTATATTTGCTGGAAATAACTACCCAATACCGTGCTAAAGCGATCGCTCAAATCGCTATAACTTTCCCCTGCCATTGGGAAACGTTTATTGAGACGTTCCCACATCAACCGTGAATTATCTAACTGCCAACGAGAATAAAGCAACACATTGTTACTGTTGTCCCAAGCATTAGCAGTCGGGTCAAGGTCATACACATCTTCATCAGTGGAATAACTTAACTCAGGCTTGTAAGATTGGTCAGCAATTTCCTGCAAAATTGGCTTTTCAGCTATTGTACTTGTTGCTTGAGTTGGCATGTAACCGTACTTAATCGCCCAGTCATCGTACACTCCCACCATATTAGGAAAATAATCACCTTGTTTTGTGCCTTCAGGTGCAATATTCGGCGGAATGTAGTCCATCACCGAAGTAGTCAGACCTTTGGCGCGAGTGATTTCGGTGTTATTCATCTGCTCTGGTGGTAACAAGGTACTACCACGGAAGTTGTGACGTAAACCAAGAGTGTGTCCAACTTCATGGGCAATGATTAATCGTAAATATTGATGGATATACTCTTTGAGTTGGTCTTGGCTTGCTGCGGCATCAGGCAACAGTGTCATTGCCAGAGAGCCAAAGGCAAACTGATTGGCAGCTTCCATCCCATAGCACAAATCGTACTCACTTGCCATTTTAGATAACTGAGGAAACAACTTCTTGGGTTCTGATGTTTCCTCTTCGTCAGTGTCTTTATCTTTGGCATCTAAGCTATTGGCACAAAGCAGGCGATTTTGCATTAATGCTGATAAAGAAGTGCGCGTTGACATTTGGTTGGGTTGGACAATTTGGCGATATTCACTTTTGAGTGCCCGCACAAAGCTAGCATCTACGAGAATGTCTGCATCCAGAATTTCTCCAGTCAACGGGTTAACGCGGGATGGCCCCATCGCAAAATAACCATCTACTGTGTTAATCCAACGAATTGTGTTGTAACGAATATCGCTGGGATCCCATGTCGCATTATCCGGCATTTGCCGCACTTCAATTGCATCCTTGAATCCGGCTTTGAGAAAGGCTTTGTTCCACATCAGTACCCCTTCTTTGATGGCATCACGGTACTCAAGTGGCACAGCGTTATCAATCCAGAAAACAATCTGTTTTTTGGGTGGAGAAATTGCTGCTTTTGGATTTTGTTTTTCTAAATGCCAGCGATTAATGTAGCGGACAAAGGGATCACCGCGATCGTCTTTGGTTAAGTCTTGGTAAGCAGTAACGAAATAACCAACACGCTCATCAGCCAAACGTGGACGAAAATCGTTGTCTGGGAGTTGAGAAAGACTGTAATGAACGCGTAAAGTGAAGCCACGTCCGTCAGCTAAGACGGCAAAATTGGGTATGTCTTTCTTGCTACTGCTAGAAAAATTCAAAACCGATTCAACTTCTAAGTTTTGAGGAAAAGCCTTAGCATTGCCAAAATACGACTGGTCTGTGCTTGCAGAAAGACCCAAACTTAAAGACAACCCAGCCAAGTCTTGAAGCAGCAAATCGCTCAAGTCGATGAGAATAGTTTTGCGTTCTGGATGAATGCTTTTGATGGGAATGCTGTAAAGAACAGAATCACTAAACGACCGAGCTAGCGATCGCGCTTGCGGATCTCCCTCACGAGTGCGAAAATTGACATTGCGGACAGCAAAGTGTAAGTTTTTATCTACCCGCTGCCAGTAAAATAAAAAATCTTGCAATGGCATCCCACTGTAAATGCCTTGTTCACCAATGCCCGATTCTAGTGTTGCCGTAGCTAAGTAATTTTTATTCAGCTGCTCTGGTTTAATTTCTAGATAAATTTTATTCTTTTCTTGATTGCGATATAGGGTAAAAAGTCCCCCCTGTTTTTTAGTATCTTTAATTACTTCATCAAAGGGTTCTAAGTCATCCTTTTTTGGGGTTTTGTTATTTGTATTAGGTTTGCTGGCAATATTGCCAGCTTGCAAAAATGGTTGCTGCCCTGCCTTTTTTGTATCTTTAACTACCCAATTAAAAGGCTGGTGCTGTGCTTGTTGATGATGATTAATCACCCATACCTGTTCAGGCATTCGTCCCAAAGATTGATATGAGGCAGGGTACGTAGTGCGGAGGGACAACTCTTTTCCTGCTGCTTTCCGAAGCTGTTCCCCTGCTTTTTCATGCGGCTGTAATGCTCCCAAAAAACTTGTTTTGGGATCAATCTTTACTCCTGGATTAACCAGCAGCTTATCTGCTTTCTGGTTAGCAGGTAACGTTGTATTGATCCTATTACTAGGTAGCACCTTAGCACTAGAAGTTGAGATTCCTAAAAATAAGCTATGCAACAAAATTACATAAAAAGTTACTCTGTTCATTCAAACCATCCCTGATAAATACCACTAATCAATTTTTAATTTTTGACAAACTAAAGCATCTTAATCTCATCTAATGCAGCCAACTTGAAAATGCTCCTAGCTTACTAATATCAAAGATGGAATTTTCAGTTAAGTGTTAGCTGAGATTTTTATGTTTAATTGCGATGTTTTACTGTAATATTCTTCCTAATAATTGTATCTGTAGCAAACATTACGTCTGATTTTAAATCAGACCTTTAAAGATGCTGGAAAAAATATAACAGTCTAGTCAGAATAATGCCAAATAATTAATTCTACTGAAAAATGAACAAATATTTAAGCTAAAACTTGGTTTTGCCAAGACAAAAAGCTCTTTACACCTGCCCTTGAGCTTTCAGCAACAAACTCTCAACTAAGAATATATATATTACTTGATGTTTTTATGTTTGATCTCTAAAAACTAACTTAATAAACATAAATCTTTAGAAAATCTTTAAATAAATACTAGCTAAATAGTAAAAAAGGATACAAAAATGTCACAAATATCTCAGATTTGGCAGCTTTTGAAAAATTATGCCAAGGGTTCATGGTTGCAAGAAATATCAAAGTCAAAGTCTCTGAAAACAGCAGTATTTTTTTCCACAAGCAAAAAAGACCAAAGTGTTAAATTTTTTCAAGATAACCTACAGAAAGTTTTATCGCCACAACGACTGCAAAAAAGTCTGGAAACATGGATAAAATCTGGCGCAAGTTGTACTTTTAACACCAGCGATTACCAGCTGCATGAAGAGATTTACGATGTTTTAGGTAATGGCGCATTGACACCAGAAATAGTCGCCCAACTAATGGACTGGTTAAAACAACAGAAAACATCTCGTCTTGATATACTTTTCCAGCGTCTAGAAGATTTTTATACTCGCTGGTGTCAGGGGGAATTTATTGATGCTGCACCAAGTCATAACTTGCCTCAAAAAAAAATGATGGCAATTTTAGCACAAGATATTGCGATCGGACTCAGACAAGTAGATATATATGCTGGACTTAATGTCCTAATTTTACTTTTAGAGTTACATCGCTATGGACAAGAGCAAGAGAAGTTCCAGCCCCAAATTACCTTTTATCCATCAACTAAACCTGATACAGATAACTTTTTTACATCACAACTGCTGCGGATTATTAACTACAGTGATGCCATTGAAATTGGTAATTTTAGTAGTATAGTCGGGGAATTCCTCAAAGGTGGCAACTTTAGTGGTGCTTATCTTGGTGATGTCAACCTCACAGGTGTCAATTTCAGTGGTGCTAATCTTAGTGGTGCTTATCTGGGTGATGCCAACCTCACAGGTGTTAATTTCAGTGGTGCTAACTTAACTGGGGCTAATTTTGGTGATGCCAACCTCAGTGGTGCCAATCTCAAAAATGCTGACCTCAGTAATGCCGACCTGGGTAGCGCTAATCTCAGCGGGGCTAATTTGAGCAGTGCTAACCTCTACCGCATCGACCTCAGTAGTGCTGATTTGAGTAGCAGTAACCTCCACAATGCTGATCTCAGACATGCCAACCTGAGTAGCGCCAATCTCAAAAATGCCGACCTCAGTAGTGCTAACTTCGCCCACGCGATTCTCTTCAGTGCAAATGTTAGCGATGCCAACCTGAATCATATCAACCTTAGCCATGCCGACCTTTGCCGTGCTGACCTTAGTGGTGCTAATCTCAATCACGCTATTCTCAATGGTACTAACCTCAGCGACACTATTCTTTTTAGTACTAACCTTTGTGATGCTATTTTGGTTGCCGCAGACCTGAGTTACGCTAAACTCAATGGTGCCAAATTAAATTACGCTAAACTCAACGGTGCAATGTTTTTAGGCGCTGATCTTAGTGGTGTAGAACTTTGTGGGGTCACACTCAACGAAGCTGATCTCAGTGGAGTAATTCTCAATGATGCTGATCTTAGAGGCGCTGACCTCACCGATGCGATTCTCTTTGGTACAGACCTCAGCTATTCTAACCTCAACAGTGCCAACCTCAGTGGTAGCAATCTCAGCGGTGCAATTCTCAATGGTGCAGATCTTAGACGTACCAATCTAAGCCAAGCCATTCTTAGCGGTGCTGACCTCAGCGATGCCAACTTAGAAGAGATGAACTGGGGTAAAAAGCAACAATGGGAAGGTGTACGGGGATTAGAAACAGCATTTAATGTGCCAGAAACGTTGAAACAAGAATTAGGGTTGAGTTAGTTCAAGACAAGCAATAAGGTAGAGGGTTTTAAAATTTTTTCACAGATGTAAAAATTACTAAGTAATCAAACGGACATGATATAAAAGGTCAAAAGTTAAAAGTAAATTAAACTACTCGCCAATTATTCATGCAATCCAAAATCTTACCCCCATCCTTGCAACCTGGTGACTTACTACGAGTAATTGCCCCTAGTGGTGCTTTGCGAGAATTTGAGGCGTTTGGACGGAGTATAGAAATTTGGCGATCGCGTGGTTATCAAATCGAAGTTATTCCCAATATCGAGGAAAAATGGGGGTATTTAGCCGGAAAAGATGAAAACCGCCGCCAACAATTAGCCGCAGCCTGGCAAGATCCCGAATGTCGCGGTATCCTTTGCACGAGAGGCGGTTTCGGCAGTACCCGCATTTTAGAAGATTGGAGTTGGCAGTCTTTAAGTAACCCAGTAATTCCCAAATGGCTGATTGGTTTTTCTGACATTACCACGCTGTTATGGAGTCTTTATGCAGCAGGTATTTCTAGTGTTCACGCTCCCGTACTGACCACTTTAGCAGATGAGCCAGATTGGTCAATTCAGCGATTATTTGATTTGTTAGAAGGTCGTCCTCTCGCCCCTCTCAAAGGTTGTGCTTGGGGTGGAGGCGTTGTTAGTGGCGTTTTATTACCGAGTAATTTGACTGTGGCTACCCATCTTTTAGCTACACCAATACAGCCAAATTTAGATGGTGTAATTTTGGCGTGGGAGGATGTCACCGAAGCACCCTATCGCATTGACCGAATGTTAACGCAGTGGCGTTTAAGTGGTGCTTTATCAAAAGTTCGTGGTATTGCCTTGGGAGGTTTTACCCGATGTGAAGCCCCACCAAACATACCTAGCTTTAGTGTTGAAGAAGTACTGCGCGATCGCTTGGGCGATTTGGGTATTCCTATTGTCTCTGATTTACCCTTTGGTCACGATAGTCCTAATGCAGCATTACCAGTGGGTGTATTGGCAACTTTAGATGCAGACCAGGGCGTTTTAAGTATAAATGCGTAAAAAATTGGTGCTTCGTAGTTCAAGTTAGCGAGGCTTGTACAAAGAATCAATTAACTGAGTACCTGTATAGTTGGGAACCCAACCATCTGCGGTCGTGAAATAGCGCACAGCTTTAAAATTTAATGATGCTCCCGGACTGCACCAGTGTTCTACTCCCGCTGAGATATAAATGTAATCTTGCGACTGAACCAAAAGCTGTACTTGGCTACCATCAGGTTTAACAAACCCAAAGATTATTTCTCCTGACAGTACATAAAGAGCTTCAGGAGCAGTATGAGTATGATAACTACCGTAGGTAGCTATTAATGTTTGAAGAGTGGGTGAACCTGGATGCAAATTCAGCAAATCGCACCAGAGATAGCCATTTTCTTGCTGGATAAATTCAAAGACACTGTTATGGAGTTCTATAATGTAGCGTTTTTCTGAATCAGTTAAAGAATCCTGTTCTAATAAATCAAAAGAGAAAAGCGATGTACCTGGATCGTAGCGTTTTAGGTAAATGCCCAAAGATGCAAGTTGACTAACTATCTCACTTAAGTCACTTTCAACTGTGCCGTCGTCTAATAATAAAGTAGCCATGACAGGAAGACTAATTTAACTGTTCGGAATAAGAAAAGTATACTTACACTTTAACTCCACAAGCCACTATTGCCGATAGATCTACCGGGGTTTATATAGAAGAATAAGGGGAAAAGGAAGCAGGGGAGTGTCATAAGCAAGGGGAATAACACCTGACCACTGACAACTAACAACTGACAACTGACAACTGACAACTGACACCTGACCCGTGCAGCCCAAATAAATTTATCAACAGAATGATGCTCAAGGGTATCACTAGGGTCTAATCTAGTACAAGCGAACTATGATTGATATCGAATGTCTGATTTAATTTTGTTTTGGCATCGCCGCGATTTACGTATTTCTGATAATACAGGACTAGCAGCAGCAAGAGAGCAGAGTCCCAAAGTAGTGGGCGTATTTTGCCTTGATCCCAACATTTTAGAACGGGATGATGTTGCCCCTGCGAGAGTGACTTACATGATTGGCTGCTTACAAATATTACAACAGCGATATGCTGAAGCGGGAAGCCAATTGTTAATCTTACATGGTGATCCGATAGCAGCAATACCAACTTTAGCTGCGGCATTGAATGCTAAAGCTGTGTTTTGGAATTGGGATGTAGAACCTTATTCACAAATTCGCGATCGCAGCATAATTGATACGCTAAAAGAAAAAGGCATTGAGTTTCTTCCACCAAACTGGGATCAACTCCTCCACTCACCAGAGGAGATTCGCACAGGTGGTAATAGTCCTTACACCGTTTACACCCCCTTCTGGAAAAATTGGAGTAGTAAACCCAAGGCTCAACCAGCAGAAACTCTCCAAAATACCGAAGCATTGACAAAAGCTGAACAGGAAATTGCCCTACAAGCAGGGGCAATTGAATTACCCTCAGCTAAAGATTTAGGATTTATCTGGGATGGAGGATTAATCATTCCACCAGGAGAAGCAGCAGCACAATCTAGGTTAGAAGAATTTACTAATCAAGCAATTATTGAATATCAAGAACAGCGGAATTTTCCAGCAGTTGACGGTACGTCACAATTGAGTGCAGCTTTTAAATTTGGTGTTATTGGCATTCGGACTGTATGGCAAGCCACAATGGAAGCACAAGAAAACAGTCGCAGCGAAGAAGCACAAGCAAGTATCCGTACTTGGCAACAGGAACTAGCTTGGCGAGAATTTTATCAACACGCAATGTATAACTTCCCAGAATTGGCAGAGGGTGCTTACCGCGATACCTTCAAAGACTTTCCTTGGGAAACTAACGAAGAAAATTTCCAGGCTTGGTGCGAGGGAAGAACAGGTTTTCCTATTGTGGATGCAGCAATGCGACAGTTAAATGAAATTGGCTGGATGCATAACCGTTGTCGCATGATTGTTGCTAGTTTTTTAACTAAAGATTTGCTAATTAATCCCCAATTAGGAGAAAAATACTTTATGCAGAAACTGATTGATGGCGATTTATCTGCAAATAATGGCGGTTGGCAATGGAGTGCTTCTAGTGGGATGGATCCCAAACCCGTGCGGATTTTTAATCCAACCAGTCAAACACAAAAATTTGATCCAGAAGGCGAATACATCCGACAATGGGTTTCTGAATTACGTTCTGTAGATACAGAATATTTAGTAACTAATAAAATTTCACCTTTAGAGCGTCATGGTATCGGCTACCCTGAGCCTATTGTGGATCATAAACAGCAGCAACAACAGTTTAAACAGCTTTATCAGCAACAAAAAGTAGTTAGTAGGGACTAGGGGCTAGTATAGTACGGCGGAAATAAACCACCCATAAGAAATGTCTCAAACCCTTGCAAAAGCGTAATTACGAATTACTAATTACGCGCAGCGGGACTAGGGACTAGGAATGTATCATACCAAATTAAATAATGTTTACGACAGATAAATATATTCTAAAGGGCAAGGCATTGCCTTGCCCCTACAATCTGTCGCATTCTTTTTTCAAATTGGTATTACATTCATAAAAAAATTGCTATTTAGCAGCTATTCTGGCTTTTTGTGCCACTGCCCATCATCACCTTTTTCATAATCGCGCTTCACCGCACTCCAAGCAACACGAAAAGCACGTTCTTCTTCGTCGTATTCTTCTTCAGCGTTGTTAAATGCAGCCTGAAAAATTTCTTGAGCGTGTTTAGGTAAGTGTTCTTTGACTGAATCTGGTAAATCATCAATTTTTTGATAAGGCACATAACACTTCCTGGTTGTATGCAATCTAGTAGGGGCTAGAGGCTAGGTAATACTGTTCAATTAAGTATTTTTAGCTTGGAATTGGTTATGGGGTAAGGGTTAAATCTCAGTGTTTCTGTAATTAAATAAATTACTTTTAAACCGCAGAGTCGCTGAGAGCGCTGAGAAAAAACAAGAGATTTTTCTAGTTACCTTGAAAGGGCTATGCCTTAACACTTGCCCTTCTTCTCAATGCCCTATGCGCCATTCCCCAATTCTCAATTATCAACTTGCCGTTTGGCTTTGAGGTGGAAAGCTGTGTTGGATTCTGCCTACATTAGCATCAAGTTCTTTAATTGAGGATATGCTCAGAAAAAATTGCTCTCGCGCCTGCACCAATAAAACCGATCCCCTGTAAAAATTGCCGCCGCTTTATTTTTAAAGATAAATGCTTTTTGGCGGCTTCATAGTTATTTTTGCCTGCTATTTAATCGTTGTAATTGAAAATTTAACTTATGCTAATCAAGTTTAAAAATTCAGCAAATTAGCGAGATGATAGTGTAGATAAATTAATTGTTTGTGCTTTGAAACTTGTTCGACTATCCCAGTAATCCGCCTTATTAATATTCACTTTTAGCAATGCAATGTCCGGTTCATCTAATCCTTTTGGGAACCAAGTTTGTAGTTTTGACTCCCACTTTTCTTGCATCGTATCTCGGTCTTGCACCAGTTGTGCTGTACCGGATAAAGAAATATATTGCTGCTGATCGGCTGATGAAAAACTCACATTTACCTGCTGATTGTGTTCAATTTCAGCAACTTTATGGGAACTGCGATAAATGAAGAACCAAAGTGTCCCTTCAGAGGTTATTTCACCATTTTTGGACATTGGGCAACTATGCAAGCTGCCATCTTCTTCTACTGTGGTCAACATACCACAGTCAATATCTGCTATTAGTTCACGCAGTTTTTGAATCTGTTGATTGCGGTCTGTAGAAGTTGTCATTTATTGTATTATTCTCTGTTGTGTTTTTTTAGACGTAGAGTTTTTACTAACAACCAGTTTTAATGGTTAATAAAACTCTTTTTTAGTGTTAACGTTTTTAAATTCAAATTACGTTGATCTAGAGATATAATTCTCTAAAAATGAGCTTTTTTATTTATACCTATATAGATAGTTGCGTAAAATAATATCTGACAAATAATTTCCGCTACAGATTTATATAGGAAGGATGCCATATCTCCAAACTTATACTTACTCATTTTTGGAAATATGCCTTTCGATATATTTATTTTTTTAACTCCGTAAAAAATGGGCGAACCGGGAGTTAAATTTGATATAAGACTCATATTTGATTTCTAAAAAAACTCTGTAGACTTTAGAAGTATTTTTTCTTACTACTTGCTCCATATTTACGTAGATAATTTCCCAAATCAAAGCGGATTCCTATATATCCGTTGATAATAGTAGATGCCATTATCACCTGTCCCTAGTAAGATGATAGCGACGGGTGAATTGATTAACATAAATAGGTAAAAACTAATTAGAATTTTGTACATTAAATGTGACTTGCAACAGTATCTAAGGTTATTGATTATTTAGCAAAAGCTGGTGTTACTTGTGTAATAATTGCAAACGGGTTGGTGCAGGTCTTAGGTGACAAAATTCATTGTGATTTAATTGAAATCTAAGAAGATGACTTCTAAAAAATTGCCCCACTCTGGCCAGAATGCTACTAGCAATCTGCATAAACAACAGCATCAAAAAAATACTAAAAACTCAGTTAATCAAACAGGTGTACCGCCAAAGATCTCATATACTGTTGCCCATGCAATTCCAGGGCGTATACGTTTTCGGATTCCTCGACTTGGTGGAGATTCTGAGTATGCTAATAAACTTCAGCAACTAATAGCATCAGATTCTAGGATTAAAGATGTCCGTATTAATCCTAGTGCAGCATCCATTGTGATCAGTTATCAACGAGGAAATGTTACTGATAGTAAAATGCGATCGCATTTAATTCATCTCATCCAAAATGCACCCAATATAGCTTTACCTGCTAAAACCACAACAAAGCCAATTGTGGGAGCTATTTTTGATGCTGTGATCAATTTTATCGATAGTACACGTAACATTAACCAAGCACGACAAGCTAGTAGCTATCAACAGTCTAAAAAAGATATTTGGGAACGGGTATTAGAGGGTGCAAAAACCTTCATCAAGGGCATAAAATCAGCTACGATGTTTATTTTACCCAACAAGCGATCACCATCGCCAATTAGCGATCGCCAACCACCCTTACAGCCATCACCACTATAAAGGCAATTCGCAATATATTGCCTTAAATTACAGATTCCAAGCTTATATAACAAAACTTTTAAGTAAGTTATTAGCTCAAAAATTAGTATAAGAGCTAATTTGATTTCAAAGAAAGCTAGCTTTTGTAACTAGGTATAAACTAGAGCAATTTATTTAGATGCTCAGAAAATCATTATGTAAATATTGATAACAATATCAATTATGCTGGGTTCTCCATTTAATCAAGATTAGTACGATTAAGGTGTAGGAATTTAGGAGTTAAGAATCCTCATGGCTCTTAAAATGATACCTGAATTAGACGAAGTAGTTGAAGGTCTTGGTGTCCCTGGTATTGCTGCAATAGTTCTTCTACCTGTAATTATTCCTGCGGTAGGAGGTATTAGTAAATCCTTAACCAAGGCAACTATCAAAGGTGGAATTGTCCTTTATGAAAAGGGTAAAGGAGTAATTGCAGAAGTTGGTGAAAATTTTGAAGATATCATTGCTGAAGCCAAAGCTGAACTAGCTGAACAGCATACTAGTAATATAGAACCTGCCTCAACAGAAGAGGAAGTTAGCTAGGGCGTGCTCCTAATCAATCAACCTTTTGAGGGATGGATATTTTACCCATCCCTTTTTTGTAAAAAATCAAGTTCCGCTTGATGTCAATTAAACAAGATTACTTGGGAATATTTTAACATAATTGCCAAAACTACGACAAAGCAACAAATTAGTGTAGGAAATGCGAATTTGGCAGCAATATGGACACAAAAGCTATCAAAACTCTCATATTCTTCAATTTTTAGGAGGGAAAAATGTCCTTCAAAAAAATTATTATCAAATTTATATTTTTACTGATTTTGTCTTTATTTTTATTTATTAGTGTCTTCAATTTAAAAAATGATTTCTATCCTGTTGTCACAGAATCTTCAATCATCGGACAGCAAGTAACAGCAATAAGTATTAAAAAGATTGAAAATCAGCAACAATTCCAGAAGACCGAAACTATAGGCGCAGTTAATCAACGAAAACCACAGGAAGAATTAAATACTTTTCATATTGTGATGGGCGTAATTGCAGGTTTGGTGCTGTTTTTGTATGGTGTAACCAAAATGGCGGAAGGTATGGAAGCACTGGCAGGCGATCGCGTCCGAAATATCCTCCGTAATTTTACTAGAAACCCCTTAGCAGGAGTGATGACTGGCACAATTGCTACCACTATTTTAGATTCATCATCAGTAACAATTATCATTGTGATTGCAATGGTGAGTGCAGGTTTATTAACTTTTGTCGAATCTCTGGGTGTAGTTTTAGGCTCTAATATAGGTACAACTTTTGGAGCGCAAGTTGTTGCTTTTAATATTGACGAATATGCACCCATCGCATTATTCATCGGTTTTTTATTATTTTTACTGGGAAGAAATGAACCTCTCAAACAAAGTGGCCTAATTGTACTGGGTATCGGTTTACTCTTTTTTGGTCTTGGCTACATTGAGGATGCCACAGCACCATTTAGAGATTACCCGCAGTTTATTAATTGGATGGAGAGTTTAGGGCATAACACTTTACAAGGTGCTTTAGTGGGAGGATTGTTTACAATTTTGATTCAATCTTCCTCTGCTACTCTAGCTATTGTTGTCACTTTGGCTAGCCAAGGCTTGATTTCATTACCCACAGGTATTGCCCTTATGTTGGGTGCTGAAGTTGGCACTTGTGCTGATACCCTAGTTGCTACCATTGGGCGTGAGCGTCCCGCCATCAGAACGGGAGTGTTTCATCTAATATTTAATCTGGCTTCTGCCTCTATAGGGCTTTTATTTGCTAGTCAATTGGCAGCATTATCTCTATGGGTTTCTAGCTTAGCAGGGGTAGGGGATAATGTGGCACGTCAGATTGCTAATGCACAGTTGATATTTAATTTGCTAGGAGTATTGTTAGTGCTAGGATTTTTACCCTGGATTGCCCGTGGATTGGAGCGACTGATCCCCGATTAATTCAGCTAGAAACCTACGAGCAGAAACTCTAAAAATAACCTAAGAAACCTAGCCTTCAATTTGAGTGGCTTTTATAGCCCCAGACTTCTAGTCTGTTCGCGTAGCGGGCGATCCGCCAAAACGGGATGCTTCCTGACATAGGGTTCATTAAAACCTGTTCTCAAATTTGTTCTGATTTTATCTTTCTTTTGTCACTCGGGGAAGAGTAAAATCAGAAAAGAAGTCTGAAAGGCAGGAGGGGACGATGACACAGCCAAGAAGCCCCAAACCCAGCATCAAATTTGTGGATGAATATTGTGCAATCTACAGAAACATCTTTCCAGAAGTCAGGAGTTTTGAAAATTTCCGAGATTTACATTTGGGAATGATATCAGAAATAAAAAGGAAATCTTTACCAGAAATAGCCAAGGTAGTAGGTTTAGAAAATCAGCAATCATTACACCATTTTTTAACAGAATCACCGTGGTCAGTAGAATCATTGAAGAAGCGAAGATTAGAATTAATACTGCGAGTGTTAAATGAGCAATCGCTAATTCTAATAATTGATGAAACAGGAGACAAAAAACAAGGTCGTACTACAGACTATGTAAAACGGCAGTATATTGGGAACTTAGGCAAAATAGAAAATGGAATAGTGGTAGTGACACCCTATGGTGTGATTGAAGATATGACCTTTCCATTAACATTTCTTTCTTTGTAAACCACGCGAGAGATTGAAGGCAGGAGATAAATATAAAACCAAGCCAGAAATTGCAGCAGATTCCGGTTTGCTCAAGTCTTATCCAATATTTAATCAAGGGAAACCATAAGGCTTTGATGCTCAATTGCGGTAATACTAAAAAGCGTTGCAAGTTCCGTTTTCGACTTTGATATTGAATCGGTTGCGGAAAGACACTGGCTAATATGGAAAGTTTTACCTGCCGATGAGCCTGTATTAATATTAACAGAATTTGTATGGTTAGATACTGGCTTTCATTCAGATGGGCACGCAAGGTTTTTTGGTAAGATACAGGCAACATATTTTCACAGGGGAGCTACAAAAGTGCTCCCTATTTTTTGTCCTCACCATTTTTTCAAAGTTTTGTCCCGTATAGCTTAGAGTTCCCTTGTCACCCGTTAAGCCTGTATAGGGAAAGTGATGGAAATTTTATTAGTGTTTTGAATCAATTACAACTCAATTTTGTTGTAGCTATACGTAGTAATCATGGAGTTTGGCTATCAAAAGGGCAAAGCATCAGGTATAACAAATGGCGAAAATTTGGCCGTATTTTCTCGAATGCTAAACAGGAAGTTCGATATATTAGAGAGATTATCTTTGGCAAACGACGCGATGTTCGTTATGATTATTCTGACTCAGTAATCAGGATGGGGAAGTATTCACGGGCTAACCATCTTTCGTCCTCGCTCATGTCTGTAAAATTTTCATTACTACCGCTATAAAGACTGTCTAATAGCAGGAGTAATATTTTTTTAAAGCGTTGCCAGCCTCCCCACCGTTGGGTAAATCGGCTTACCCAGGCTTGGGAAACATCAGCAAGGGAAGCGATCGCCGTTTGGCCAATTTTCTGGTGCGACTGCCAAAGCTGAGTGAAAGCGTTGACTATGGCGTGTCCGGTCTGCTGATCTCGGCTACCAGCTTCGATGTAGAAGTCACTGGCATCGACAACCTCTAATTTGACTCCTGGCAGTTCCGCGAGGAGGAAACTAAGGTCATAGTCAGCGCAGAAGTAAAATGTTAGATCCACATTGGAGCGACGATGAGCGCGTAATCGCCCAATCTCTTAGATAATTTCGGCATTTATCAGCTCGGTGAGATACTTTTGGAAAGTGCTGTTTTTATCTTCCAGGTTGACAGGTTGCCCAGTTATCACCTGATGTTCTGCTGCCAAGACACCAATATTTTGGTAGGGAATGCCAAAGCTGGCTAGAGCGTCAGCATCACTAAATCGGTTAACACCACGACCATTAACAAAGTGACCATATTCCCGGCGGTCAGTGGCAGTATCAGCAATTTGCTTCCAATCAATAACCCTCTTTTATCACTTTGGGAGAACCCAATCGCTGAAAGCCTTTCGAGGCTTTAATTTCTAAGTTTTGGCTATAAATTTTAGTTACTGTTAGAAAATAAAGCCTCAAAGCTTGGCTCAATCAAAGTTTCAGAATATTGCTTCGATTATTGTTTTCCGAGAGTGACAGAACAGGGATAATGCCGAGTTTGGAGTGTAGCATTGAGCTATCTTCCTTATCTAAGGTGTTAAAAAATCTAAGTGTTCTCCAGAGGTAACTTGCATTTCCTCTAAAACGCCTTGCATTTTTAACTGCCCTTTATCTAATAGGACAATAAAATCTGCACGTCGGATAACTCTGGGACGGTGGCTAATTACAATTGTGGTTTTGCCTTGCCGAGAATGTAAAATTTTATCTAATACCTGAGCTTCTAATATTGGGTCTAATGCACTAGTAGATTCGTCTAGAATTAATATTGGAGGGTCAGTAATTATTGCTCTAGCTAAGGCTAATCTCTGCTTTTGTCCACCTGAAATATTTACACCAAATTCACCTAATACAGTTTGATAGTTATCCGGTAATTCACAGATAAATTCGTCAGCAGATGCAATTTGGCAAGCTTGAACAATTTGTTCAAATGTAGTGTGAGGGTAGCTCAGGCGAAAGTTATCTAAAATTGAGCGACTCCAGAAGTGGGGTTCTTGTGGGACTAATACTACCTGTTGCCGTCTACATTCCAAGGATAAATCTTTCTGGTTATAAATGCCAAAACGAATATTACCTGATTGCAAGGGATACAACCCAGCCATCAATTTAGCTAAAGTACTTTTCCCGCAGCCAGATTTACCAATCAAGGCTGTGACTTTGCCTCCTGGAATAGTTAGAGAAAAATCTTGTAATAAGTCTGCCCTACCTGTATGGTGAAAGTTGACATTAGTACAAATAATATCAGCGTTACCAGAGATTACTGCCCAAGGCTTCTTCTCTTCATTTTGGTCTTCTGGAGTACTTTCAATGACTTCGGTAATCCGTTGTGTTGCAGTTTGAATTCTAGTAAATTCATCGACAAAACTAATGATTGTAGTAATCAATATATGAAAGTTAGCATTCATCGCATTAAATGCTAGCAGTTGACCAATGCTTAATTCATGACTAATAACTAGACTACTGCCAAACCAGAGTATAGCAAGATTACCAAAGCCAGCAACTAATCCAGAGAATACATTATTAATAATGCCAATTTGAACAGTGTTAAAAGTCAGATAAGCAAGATTTCCAAAACGACTTTGAATTTCCTCCCAAGCTTGGGGAGCCGCATTAGCAGTTTTTACGGTAAGTATGCCTTTAAATATCTCGACCAGTATTGCTTGATTCTCAGCTTTTACCACAATAAGACCACGAATTTTTTGGCTTAAAGTAGGCAGAAAAATAATTGTCGATAGAGACATTATTAGAGCGACTACCACCGACAAACCTAATAATTTATGACTATAAAATCCCATAAAAACCAATGAGATTGCCGCAACAAAAAGCTGACTCGGTATAGCAATAACAATTTGAGAAACCATCTGATTAATTTCTTGAATATCTCGGAGACGGCTAACAATTTCACCACTACGACGAGCTTCATAATAAGTAAGAGGAAGGCGCAAAATTTGTCTGCCAAATTCCAAAGTAAGTCCTAATTCTAGGCGTTGAGCAAAGTGAGCAATCAAGTTAGACTGTACCAGTGTTAGGGTGCTACTAAAGGTATTTATTGCCAGCACACCAATAGCAACCGTGGTTAAAAGTTGTGTATCTCCCCTCACTAGTACGTCGTCAGTGAGAATTTGAATTAAAAAAGGGGTTGCAAGGGAAAATATTCCCATCGCCAAGTTAATCAAAATTGCTTCGATTAAAATATGACGATAGGGTAAAACTCGTGCTAAAAAACGACCAAAACCGCTAATTTTATCTGATTGTTGCTGATAAAAGCGTATTTCGTCTGGTAATAACAGTAACATGACATAATTTGCCCAACCTGTAGTTAATTCTTCACGACTGAGATAGCGGATGCCACTACTAGGATCGGCAATTACATATTTTTTACCTTTTTTTCCATATAAAACTACCCAATGGTATCCTTTCCAGTGGATAATTGCGGGAAGAGGTGCTTCATGAAGTTTCTCAATTAGTTGCGGCGTAGCTCTAACTTGACGGGCGTTAAATCCAAGGCTTTGGGCACCACGTTTCAAACCTACAAGGGTTGTACCCTGCGCTCCTGTACCAACAACTTCCCGAACACGAGCGATCGCAAAACTACGTCCATAATGTTTGGCAATAGTTGCAATACACGCTGCTCCACAGTCTTCTTCACTATGTTGCAGAACGATTTGATATTTCATTCTTTCTAGATGACAAAATTAGCAGATGACAGTAAATTCATTCTATTTTTGCCTCTTAGTGTGCTGTTTGATAGTTTATAATCGTTAGAAAAATAAAACTAAAGCAAATAGTCAATTAGTGTGGACGAGAGTTTGTCTAGTAGCGGATTATATATTCGCCCTATACTTTTAAAAGATCTTCTTGATGAAAGTGTTACTTTATTTTAAGGGATTTTTACTTAAAAATTAAATTTTATTTAAGAATAAATTAATACTTGAAATATTATACTCTATGTAATACCATGCAGAAAGTGTAGGTTTATCTTCACTTTACCGGAAGAAAAAATTATGTCTGAAAATAAACTAGAAAAACTAAATTCTCAAGCAGTACCGTTTTTTGCCCGATTTTTAGAAGGGCAAAGCTTTGAAGACTTATCGGATCAAGAATCAGAAGCGATTAGCGGTGGAACTTGTGGTGTAACCAAGAAGAAGGATGATGAACTTGTCCAAACTCTAAAATTCCCATCTGATCAAGAAGATAGCCCAAGCCCGATAGAAACGAGAAAGTACCCATCTGATAATGATGAGCTAGCTTAGTTACGATAACTGCATACTTTTGAGTACATCAAAAATGCGGTTTTGAAAAATTATGACAACAAAAATATTGTTAGCTTTGCCAACTCCATTTAGGGGTTGGCTTCCCATTAAAACTAAGTTTACTTTTTTAAAAACCTTGCTTCCTCAATAGTTGACAATAGGAAAAATTCAAAAACTGAATGAAGACAGTTTATGCACCTTGAGCGTGATGTGGTTTTATTAATTACCCATAGTGGTGATTTCTTTACAATAGATAGAGTTGCAGAAGCTGTATCAAAACGAGGCGTACAGCCATTTCGCCTTGATACTGATAAGTTTCCAATGACACTTCAACTCCAGGCTAATTTAAGTAATTATGATAGCAATCATAGGCTGAAATATGGGGATTTATCCTTTAACACCAAGCAAGTGCAAGCAGTATGGATGCGACGTATTTGGCAACCCGATTTAGGTAAAGAATTGGCTCCACAATTTCAAGCAGCCTGCTCTACTGAATCACTGGCAGTTTTAGATGGCTTTTGGGATAGCCTCAGAGGAGCTAGGTGGGTGGATGATTTACAGAGGATTAGTGCAGCTGAAAACAAGTTACGCCAACTGCGGATTGCATCGGAAGTAGGCCTTGTCATACCTCGGACTCTTGTCACCAACAACCCTCAAGAAGCACGAGAGTTTTTCCACCAAGTTAAGGGAAAAATGGTTGCCAAGCTGCTCAGACCCCTTTCTTATGGTATGCAAGCCTCCTCATTTTTCATGTATACCAGTGCCGTTAAAGAAGAAGATTTACTTGATGCTGAAACACTGCGCTATTGTCCAACTGTGTTTCAAGAGCAAATCCCCAAACAGCAGGAACTACGAGCAGTGTATGTGAATGGCAATCTCTTTGTCGGGGCGCTAGATGCGTCTGAGTATGCAGCATATACGCAAGATTGGCGACGTGGGACGAAAGAGATTTTTACATGGCAACCATATCAATTACCCGACAAACTAATCCGTTGTCTGGATGCTTTTATGGCAAGGTTTGGACTGGTTTTCGGAGCCTTTGATTTTATTAAAACGCCATCAGGCGAATACGTTTTTTTAGAAATTAATCCCACAGGAGAGTGGGGGATGTTAGAGAGAGATTTGGACTATCCCATTGCAGATGCGATCGCATCTGCACTACTTTCAACAAGTCCTAAATCTAATACCCTTACTTAAAAATTCAAACCTAGCTAACAGGCTTTATAAGTTTAGGAAGTTGTTAATTTTGAGTTTAAAATTCGGAGCGAAGCAACGTGACTGTTTTAATAATTACTCACAGCCAAGACAACGAAAGTATTCCTCTAGTGATTCAGGCAATTGAAGCCCAAGGAGGCAAAGCATTTCGTTTTGACACAGATCGATTTCCCACAGAAATCCAGTTAGATGTTTACTATGGTGAAACTGAGCGAGTTACTCTAAATGTTGATGACCAGACATTAGATTTAAATAAAGTCTCAGCAGTTTGGTATCGACGTATTGCAATTGGTTCAAAAATTCCCGACTCGATGGATAAGCAACTCAGACAAGCTTCATTGAAAGAATCTCGCGTCACCATTGAGGGAATGATTGCCAGTATTAAGGGATTTCATCTTGACCCTCTACCAAATATTCGCCGAGCCGAAAATAAGCAACTGCAATTACAAATAGCGCGGAAGGTAGGTCTAGATACACCACGCACCCTAACTACAAATAATCCACTGGCAGTCAAACAATTTGCCCAAGAGTGCCAGCAGAGAATAATTACAAAAATGCTCTCTTCCTTCGCTATTTACGATGAACAAGGACGAGAAAAAGTTGTGTTTACAAATCCAATTTCATCTGAGGATCTGGATAACCTTGATGGCTTACGTTTCTGCCCAATGACATTTCAGGAGAAAATTCCTAAAGCATTGGAATTGCGGACAATTATTGTAGGTAAGCGTGTTCTGACGGCTGCGGTTGATTCTCAAGCTTTGGATAAGGCGCGTTACGATTGGCGTAAACAAGGAATTGCCTTACTTAACGCTTGGGAGTCATATACTCTGCCTCAAGATGTGGAAGAGAAATTGCTCAAACTCATGGTAGAATTCCGTATGAACTACGGAGCTATTGATATTATTTTGACTCCTGATGGTCGGTATGTGTTCCTTGAAGTTAACCCAGTTGGCGAGTTCTTCTGGTTGGAACACTGTCCTGGCTTACCGATTTCACAAACGATCGCTGAAGTTCTACAGAATTCAGTTAAGTAAGTATAAATTAAGTAAATTCCAACTTTTATTGTCTAAAATAAAACTAAAAAATATTGAATTCAAAAATGGCTGATGCAAACTTATCTTCACCTGCAATTTCTTACACCAATGCAGAAAAGGTAACTAACCCCGACTCTCTGCGCCCAGCTACTCCTAATGAATTCTTGCCCCCCATTAGTAATTGGACAACTATCGGCGGTATAGTTCTCCTTAGTATCTTTGCTGCTAGTCTTATTTTGGCAAGCGTTCTTAAATATAAAATTACAGTCAAAGTCCCAGCGACTATTCGCCCTGCTGGAGAACTGCGCCTGGTGCAAGCAGCAACAGAGGGAACGATTAAAAGCATTGCTGTGCAGGTAAATCAACCAGTGAAAAAGGGAGATGCGATCGCGCTGATAGAAGATAATCGTCTTCAGACTCAAAAAAGCCAATTGGAAACAAATATTCGACAAGCTAAACTGCAACTATCTCAACTTGATGCCCAAATTTTGGCTTTAGATGGGCAAATAGCAGCAGAAAGCGATCGCACCAGCCGAGTTATCGCCTCAGCTAAAGCTGAACTTAATCGCAGTCAACGCGAGGTGCAAGATAGGCGAATCACCTCAGCTGCTGAAGTTAGGGAAGCTAAAGCAAATTTAAGGCAAGCTCAAAAGGAATTACAAAAAACTCAAACACAGTTAAAATCAGTAATAGCGAATTTAAAGTCTAGCGATGCTTCATTAAGGGCAGCAAAGGCAAAGCGAGACAGATATCAACCCTTACTCCAAACCGGATCGATTTCTCAGGATCAATTTCAAGAAGTGCAACTAGCTGTTGAACAACAAGAACAACTCCTAGAATCTCAAAAAGCTAGTGTAGAAGAACAACAACAAGCAATCCAGCAACAGCAACAAGCAGTAGAAGCAGCTACAGCTAGATTACAAAGCACATTTGTTAATCTCAATCCTAGTGATGCTAGTGTTGCAATTTCTCAAGAGAAAATTGCTGCTGAAAGTGCTACAGGTAAAGTCAGCCTGGGAAAATTAAATCAAGAACGCGAGCAATTATTACAACAAAAAGTTGAAATTCAAAAACAATTTAACCGCGATCAACAAGAACTTCAACAAATTCTTCGAGAGATTGCAGATACGGCAATTCGTGCCTCAGCATCTGGCGTTATCCAGGAATTAAATTTGCGTAATCCTTCCCAAGTGTTGCGTTCTGGTGAGATTGTTGCTCAAATTTCTCCTAATGATTCACCCTTAATAATTAAGGCATTAGTGGGATCTCAAGATATCCGCAAAGTAGAAAAAGGTCAAGAAGTACAAATGCGGGTTTCTGGCTGTTCGTATACTGAATACGGAACTCTAAAAGGTAAAGTCAGCGCCATTTCTCCAGATGCGATGTCTGAGTTGGGCTACGCCAACATATCTGAAAATAAAGATAAAAATGCTGCTAATTATGATATTACTATCCAACCAGAAAAGCTAGTATTAAGTGTTGGCGATCGCCAGTGTACAATTCAATCTGGCATGGAAGGGAGAGCAGACATCATTTCTTCTCAAGAAACAGTACTACAGTTTCTCTTCAGAAAAGCAAGACTTTTAACAAATTTCTAATCAGAGCTACAGCACTTCCAGCAGCTATGAGGAACCTATCCCACTAATAAAATTCTGTTAATCCAACGTGAGTTCGACGAATAGGAAGGCGCAAAAAGCTTGCTGTGTAAGAATTTGCTCAAGTGGCATTCACAGCAGCGATCACACAAAGTGGCAAAGACATCATTACGATTAATTGAACGTGAGTTCGACTAACTAAAAAATGGCAGGAGGTAAAGCAGGCAAGTCTTTTGGATAAATATCAATAGACGGCTTTTTAGGTAAATAGGTATAAGCAGCCAAACCCGCCATTAAGTTGACTAAAAAGTTAAATACACTACGATGCCTTGAATGTTCTACTTGAAACATATTTTTGAGATGGTCAATAAGGGTGTGAAAAGATTTTTCTCGGCTAAATCTACTTCTTTGGCAATGATTAATTGCGTATCTAGTTCTCTCAAAGAACCTAAAGCAATATGTAAAAACTGTATATATTCTGGCTTGGAACGCCTGCCATAGCCTTCTGCTATATTAGATGCTACAGATACAGAAGAACGCCGTATTTGGCTAGTTAAGCCATACAATTCTGATTGAGGAAATAGGCGTGTAAATTTATAACAATTGATGGCAAGTTGAACTGCTCTTTGCCAAATGAACTGATTTCTATAGCTCATAACTAAGTTTGAAGTCTGACTTCAGAAGTCAAGAAAAAGTTTGAAGTACAAGAATTATACCCTTTAGGTTGCTAACAAGAATCGTCGCTCAAGCAAGTCTATCTTGGCGCGTCCATACATTTGCCGCTTTAACATTTTCAGTCGATTAATATGCCCTTCAACGGGCCCATTGCTGACTGACATAGTTACACCTGCTTTCACAGCATCATAACCCTCTTTTATCACTTTGGGAGAACCCAATCGCTGAAAGCCTTTCGAGGCTTTAATTTCTAAGTTTTGGCTATAAATTTTAGTTACTGTTAGAAAATAAAGCCTCAAAGCTTGGCTCAATCAAAGTTTCAGAATATTGCTTCGATTATTGTTTTCCGAGAGTGACAGAACAGGGATAATCTTCATGCAATCGTTTAGCAAAGCGACGAAAAGCAGTCAAATTACTATTTTCTGCAACAGTTAGCCACCGTTGGAGTTTTCTCGGCAGTCGCTGGCGCACAATTTGAGCGAAACCTTGAGCTAAGTTGATGGCTTTGGCTAAATCTGGATGTTGCGCTATTAGTAGTGCAATCAATTCTTCCGAATCTGGCTGTTGCGACTCCGGTTTCCGTAGCACTAGCCATGCTAAGAAGCGTTCATAGCGACTATGAATTTTATGAGTTGGTTGGTTACAAACTGGACAATTAACTACTGTTTTGATTGCGGAAACAATCAATTTTATTTGAGTTTTTATCTCGTCAAGAAGACAATTCTCAAGTTTCAAATTGGTTGAATCTGGTAAGAGGTGGGTTAGCACCGACATAAGGCTTGCTGAGGCTTATCCCTCAAATGTTTGATGGAGTGAAGTTTGAAGTGTCTCAATTATATCTTTCTTCCTTCTGCCTTACCCCAACCAAGATCATCAAAAGTTGCCAAGACCCAGGATTAAATGCAACTAACCGAAAGTCCCATCAAACGGTAGTTTGAAAGTTTGCTCAAAAAACCCTCTGACTTATAGAAAAAAATAGTTGAATTTCAGCCAGGATTAACTGCAACTATAGGGGAACACAATAAATTCCGCCATTGCCTACAATTTGCCCCCGTGTTGCAACAGAGCCTGCTTTACAATCGGCGATGAAGGCTGTATTGCTTACCCCGCATCTTTTACAGCTGAGATCGCTACACTTCACTTTTCAAACATCCTCTTAAATTGATCCTTAAAATTTAGATATTTACTGGTTAAAATACTAAAAAAGTGGCAAGTTGATAAATAAGAATTTTGCGAATAAATGTAGTTGCAGGTGCAGATAGTATTTTGCGATTGATTGTTACAAATGATTTTTCTGAAAAAGCTTGACAAATAAATGCTAAGACCATCTCAAACCCGCAATCTTTTTATTAATTGCCTTAAAAACGAAGGGTTTTACACTATTAGCACTGGGACTAGTATTGTCGGTATTCAAAAGGCACAACAATATTTATCTGATTTAATACTTATTGTTTTCTGTAGTCATTTGTTGGTGATGCCTGCGTCGTGCGTAGTGATCGCCCTTTCGAGAAAATTTTTTGGTGTAATGATAATAAATATCCTATTTTTATGCAATATTTTCCCTTGAAAATACCTTGAATAATACTTATCTTATAAATGTTGAAAGTCATACAAGATTTGAAAAAATATGTTCAAAGACTCAGGTGATAACTAAAATTTGTAGTTTACTAATCATGAACAATTTGTTGAAATACTTGCTTTATTATGGCAGCTGCATAATTTTTTCTGTTCTTAACTTTTATTTTCTCAAAGTAACCAAAAAGGGATTATGCAAAAGAAGTTGAATGGGCTAGTCGCTCTGGTAACAGGTGGCTCTCGTGGTATTGGTAGGGCCATTGCTCTAGACCTTTCACAGGAGGGAGCAACTGTTGTTGTTAATTACCGTTCTGGTGAGTCTCAAGCACAGGAAGTAGTGGATATAATCCACGCATCTGGTGGTAAGGCAATAGCTATACAATCCGACGTGACTGACTACGAGCAAGTCAATGCCATGATACAGGACATTATCAATAAACTAGGAGGTTTAGATATTCTAGTTAACAATGCTGGAGTTGCAAAAGATGGATTAATCTTTAACTTAGAACCTGGTGATTGGCTCGATGTGATGCAAGTGAACTTCGGTGGTGTGTTTAATTGCACCAAGGCTGCGATCGCACATTTTATGAGCCAGCGGAGCGGCGCAATTGTGAACATATCTTCTGTAATGGGTGAAAGAGGTTGGATTGGCGAGTCCAATTACGCTGCATCAAAAGGTGCTATCAACGCCTTCACTCGCTGCTGTGCTATGGAACTTGCTCGCTTTAATATCCGTGTTAACGCAGTGCTACCAGGTTTTTGCTCTACTGACCTGGTTACAGATTTGCTTGCTAAAGAAGGTAACAAAATTCTCAAGCAGATTCCATCCCGTACCTTTGCTAAACCAGAAGAAGTAGCAAAAGTAGTTACTTTCTTAGCAACTTCTGACTCCAGTTATGTGACTGGATCTCTAGTCACTGTAGATGGTGGCTTAAGTACCCCTTTAGCGATGGGTAAACCGTCCGTATAAATCCACATTTTCCTAATTTAACTAGCAAACCGAGGAGAATTTTCATGACTAAAACTGTAATAAATAGCAAAGGAGAAATCTTCAGCGCTACTCAATCTGCTATTGTCGATGCGCTGGGAGTGAGCGAAGATGAGGTGGTTCTCGAAGCAACTTTATTAGGTGATTTGGGAGCCGAATCCATTGATTTGTTAGATATTCTGTTCCGTATTGAGCGCAAACTGGGAGTGAAAATTAAGTCTTCTGACCTTGCTGCCTATGTCCAAGGCGGTATTCCAGATGAAGAGTTTGCTGACGAGCAGGGTATTATCTCTGCGGTAGGTTTAGCCCAATTACAGAAAGTTATGCCACAAATCAATTCTGATGAACTAGCTGGCAAACTAGAAGTTGAAAAGATTCTTGATTTATTTACGATAGAAAACTTCGTTGATATAGTGTTTGAACGTGTTAAACTTTCCACTGAGGAATAAGTCAGGCATCCGAATTGGTGTTGATATTGTTGAGGTTAAGCGTGTAGTTCGACTGATTACTGAGAACCCCGATATTCTCGATACTATCTTCACCACCCATGAAAGTGCCTATTGTGTAGGGAAGCGTGGCCAATACGAGCGTCTAGCAGTTCGTTTTGCTGCTAAAGAGGCAGTACTGAAAGCATTTGGAACTGGGATTGGTCAGGGAGTTTATTGGACTGACGTAGAAGTTATTAACGATGTTATCGGCAAGCCGCATATTTGCCTACATAACGAGGTAGCTGCATCTGCACAACGGCGAGGACTAGTAGATTTAGATATTACCTTATCTCATACAGTAGGCATGGCGATCGCTTGTGCTGTAGCAGTTTGGAAATGACTTAGAGGAATCTTTGTGCGTTTTTACTTAATTGACCAAATTGAAACGTGGGAAGCAAAGCGCTCCATAAAAGCTCGGAAAATAACTTCTTCCCAAGAAGAGTACTGGGACAGCATTGGTTCAAAGCTAGTGATGCCAGAACCATTGATTCTAGAGGCTTTTTGTCAAGCTGGTGCATGGTTAATATTTATTTCTACCGCAAGTCACCAACGTGCAGCCCTGCTTTCTATAGGTTCGGTAGAATTCCAGGGATCTGTTCAACCATCTGATGTGCTGGAGCTAGAGGTTAACTTGACTGCTATGGGCGATGAAGTTGCCGCTATTTCCGGTCGGGCATTAGTAGCACAGCAGACAGTAATGGAGGTAAAGGAGGTTTTGTTAGCTCTGACTGAAGCCAGTCAATTGGAAGACCCACAAGAAACTACCCGGATGCAACATCTGCTCACACGAAGAGGTGCGTAATGAAAAAACGAGTAGCAATTACAGGTCTTGGCGCTGTTACTCCTGTTGGCAATGATACATCTACCACTTGGAATTCACTACTAGCAGGTCAAAGCGGTATTGAACCCATCACTAGTTTCTCCCCGGATAAGTACTCGGTTCATATTGCAGGTACTGTAAAAAACTTTGACGTGAATAGTGAGCTTTCAAATTATCGTCTAAATCGTTATCTTTACAATGGGGCTAGCTTTGGTGTTGCTGCTTTTGTGCAAGCAATGGCAGATGCCAAGATTCAGCCAGATACTTATCAGCCGCATGAAACAGGTATTGCAATTGGCTGTGGCTTAAAATGGCCTGAGCTACAGCAGTTATCCGATATGCTTTACACAATGCACTCCAGTGACGGAAAACAGCTTCCCTCTCTAGCTCCGTCGGATGTGCTACTCCGTTCTCATAATAGCGGTATGGCAACTATGGCGCTGATTGGCAACTGTCAAGGCCCGATGATCAGTATTAGTACAGCTTGTGCTAGTTCTGCCCATGCCATTGGTGAAGCATTCCGCCTAATTCAGGAAGGCGAAGCGAGGCTGATGGCTGCGGGTGGATATGATGCTATGACCTCTTACTTTGATGTCCTCGGTTTTAGTATGTTGGGGGCATTAACCACTTCCTATAATGATGATCCGAGTCGAGGTTCTCGCCCCTTCGACCGGAAACGCTCCGGCTTTGTTCTAGGAGAAGGTGGCGTAGTCGTTATTTTAGAAGATTGGGACTCTGCTTTGGAGCGAGGCGCATACATATACGGCGAATTGGTTGGTTACGGGTCTAGCTTAAATGCTTACAGGGTCACGGATTCACCACCCGATGGTAGTGGTGCGATTCTAGCGATGGCTAACGCACTAACTGAATCAGGTTTAGGCACCGATCAAGTAGATTATATTGTTGCTCATGGCACAAGTACTCCGGGCAATGATACGAGTGAGACTGTTGCAATCAAAAAAGTTTTTGGATTGGACGCTTATCGTCTACTTGTGAGTTCGCCAAAGTCGATGACAGGTCACTTGACTGCTGCATCTGGAGCTTTAAACTTGTTAGTTGCGGCGTGTTCCCTGCGTGACCAGATAGTACCACCAACGATCAATTACGAGTATCCAGACCCCAAGCTTGACCTCAATTATGTACCCAATTATGCCAAGCCGACCCCAGTGAGAGCTGTTATGATTAACGCTTTTGCTTTTGGTGGTACTAATGCAAGTTTAGTGGTGCGTCATCCTAACTTCCAGGAGGTACAGCTATGAATCTTTTCCCACTAGAGCGGATAACCACTATAGATCCTGGGAAAAAAGCCCAAGCTTGGCAAAATGTTCCTCATACCCTCTCATTTTTCTCAACCCACTTTCCTCGCTTTCCTGTAGTCCCTGGGGTACTGCTACTAGGAAATTTTGCAGAACTTGCAGCTTGGTTGTTGAATGAGCAAACCGGACAGCAGTGGAAATTAGCTGGAGCAGAACGAGTCCGTTTTATGCATTTCGTAAAACCAGGAGACCAGATGGAAGTCGCAGTAGAGTTGAAGAAGTTATCAGTTGAGTCTGCATTATTGAGTGGGACAATCCAGGTAGCAGGAAAAGTGGTTGTTACTGCTCGTCAGATTCGCTTATTTCCCATTGGCAAAGGAGTAGACTCGTGAAACGTGCTGTGATCACTGGCATTGGTCTTGTGACTCCTTTGGGGGCGAGCACGGAAGCGACTTGGAATGGGTTGATTGAAGGTCGTACTGGCATTGGTCAAATCACTCTTTTAGACGCTTCTTCCTTGCGAACTCAACTAGCTGGCGAAGTTGCATTCAATCCTAAGGATTTTGTGACTAATCGGCGTACCCTGCGGCTGATGACTCGCGGTGAACAACTTGCCTTTGCTGGTGCTACCTTAGCTTTACGGGATTCACATCTAAAGATTGAGCAGTTGGATGGCGATCGCACAGGTCTGTTCATCGGTGCGAACAAAGATGTCTGCGATTTGACAAATATGACCGATGCAATTTTGGATGCCCGCAACTCTGACGGCACCGTAGATATGCATCGCTTCCAAGAATCTGCTCCATCCAAAGTAAATCCGCTATTATTTGTAGTTGGGTTGCCAGGCGTTTGTCTATATTACTTATCAGAAGCATACGGCATTAAAGGTGCTAACACTTTCTTTGCTGGCACAGCTGATGCTAGTGCTATAGCCATTGGCAGTGCTTATCGAGCCATCTGCCGGGGTGAAGTTGATGTGGCGATCGCGGGTGGTTTTGATGATACAGTCTCCTGGTGGAATCTAACTAAGCTCGAAGCCTTAAATGTCATGAGTGACCGCAATGACTTGGGCGCAAAAGCATACAAGCCTTTTGATAAAAACCGTTCGGGAACCATTGTTGGAGAAGGTGCAGCTTTCTTAATTCTCGAAGAATACCAAGCAGCCATCAAACGAGGAGCTAATATCTACGCCGAAGTTACTGGCTTTGGCAATGGGTACGATGCTCATCGGCTAATCACCCCCCATCCTGAAGGACGAGGTTTAACGCGAGCTATGTCCAGTGCCTTACGGGAAGCAGATACATCCCCCGAAGCTATTGACTATGTTATCGCTCATGGTAGCGGCACAAAACTAGGTGACGTTAGCGAAGCCAAAGCATTGCACAAAGTCTTTGGCACTGCTGCTAATCATTTAACAGCAAGTAGCATCAAACCCTCAACAGGCCATTTGGTAGCCGCAGCTGGCGCTCTCAACGCAGCTGTAGCAGCGTTAGCAATTCATCATCAAATCCTGCCACCTACCTTAAATCTTGAGGATTTAGATCCTGAGTGCGCTCTTGACTGGGTTTCTCATCAAGCCCGAAAAACGCAGTTAAAACAAGTGCTCTCTCTTGCGCGGGGTCTGGAAGGGCAAAATGTTGCTCTTGCCATGCGCCAAGTTTAATTAAAGAGGAGCTAATTTCATGGTGACAACTAGTTTAAACGAAGAACCTGTACGTGTAATGGTAACCGGATTGGGTGCAGTCACCGCTTTAGGTTCCACCGCTCAATCCCTTTGGCAAGGAGTTAAGCAAGGTCGCGTTGCCATTAAACCGGTACAGTCCATGCCAATGGAATCTTACCAAACCCGTTTGGGAGGTGAGGTAAAAGAATTAGTTTTTCCTCCGCTGACACACTGGCATTCAAGGGGGTTCCGAGAGCCAACTATCGACTTTGCCCTGAAAGCTGTTGAAGAAGCGATCGCTAATAGTGGAATTGGATTTCAGCAAGTACCTCCTGAACGCTGGGGTGTAGTTATCGGTACTTGTATGGCTGGATTTCCCAGCGCTCGTCAGTGGTACTCTGGCAAAGTTTTTCAAGAATCTCCTGCACCAGAGTTACTGCTGTTTTTCCCGCCCCAAGCCCTTGCTGAAGCTATAGGCGGTACTTTTAAGTTACAAGGGCCTTTGCTTTCTATTTCCACAGCCTGTGCAGCAGGAGCCAATGCCATCGGCTATGCGGCTGAACTAATCCGCAATGGTCACGCAGACGTTGTTCTTGCTGGCGGTTCTGATGCTTTCTCAGACGTGCTTTTTGCTGGCTTCAACTCTCTAGAATCCCTTTCTCCTGAACCCGCAAGTCCATATTCTCAGCACCGACAAGGGCTTTCACTCGGTGAAGGTAGCGGTATACTGGTTCTTGTGCGTGAAGACATCGCCCGACGGCTGGGATCTCCCCTGTTGGGTCAAATCCTCGCCTATGGTCTTTCAGCTGATGGATACCATCCGACAGCTCCTCACCCTGAAGGAGTGGGGGCCGCACAAGCAATTAGATCGGCGATCGCCAGAGCTGGGGTTTCATCGACTCAAGTACGTTATATTAATGGTCATGGAACTGGCACTGCCAAGAACGACCCAGCTGAAACAAAGGCAGTTCGTTTGGCTTTGGGTGATGCTGCTGACAGCGTAGCTCTCAGCAGTACCAAATCAATGATTGGTCATTTATTAGGTGCGGCTGGTGCTGTCGAAGGAATTGTCACACTCAAAGCTCTACAAGAACAAATCGCTCCTCCGACTGCTAATTTCCAGGGAAAAGCTCCCGAATGCAATCTCGATTATGTCCCCAACTCAGCCCGCCCCCTGTCTATGGATGTGGCCATCTCCAATAACTTTGCTTTTGGTGGTCATAACGCTTGTGTTGTGTTTGCGCGCAGTGATGCCAATGTTGCTTCGCCTCCTACCATAGAGCCAGAGGAGGTTGTAATAACTGGTATTTCCACCCTGACCGCGGCTGGCAACTCTTTGGATGCAGCCTGGAACGCTTTTGTAACCAATCAAGTTTGTACACAAGTAGAAAATGGTGTCCAAGTAGGTCGTGTACACCTAGACCCTTCGGGCTTCTTAACACCGAGAGATCGTCGGCGCATGGATCGCTTGGGTGTCCTCTCTGTTGTTGCCACTCAATTAGTTCTGCAAGATGCAGGAATTGAGGTAACACCAGAAAATCAAAATCGGATTGGTGTGATGTTCGGCACTGGACTTGGCCCAATCGAGAGTCTGGAGAAGTTTTTCCATCCTCTGTTAGAAGAAGGAATCAAAGGAGCAAATCCGGCGGTCTTCCCCAACACAGTTTACAATGCCGCCGCAGGTCTTGTTTCAATTCACACAGGCATTGTCGGCCCATCCTCCACGGTAACCGCAGGACACGCAGCCGGAGCATCAGCACTGTGTTATGGATATGATTTAGTTGCTTCAGGTCAAGCGGATACTATGGTCTGCATTGCAACTGATACCCTGACTGATCACGTAATTCTTGGCTACAAAGAATTAGAACTGCTGTCTAGCAATTCGCTTGTTTCATCGGCTGGTAATGGCTTTGCTCTCGCTGAAGGTAGTGTAGCACTTGTCTTAGAACGACTGTCTAGTGCTAAAGCTCGACAGGCTCGCATATATGGGCAAATGCAAGGTTACGGGATTGCATCGGATAGTAAAGGTGTAGGACGTTTCAATCTTAGAGGAGTTGGACTAGAGCAAGCCATGAAGGTAGCCATGTCGCGATCGCATATAGAACCCGCGGATGTTATGGCTATCTGGGCTAATGCAGCCGGTTATCGCCCTGCTGATATCGCTGAAGCCACAGCTGTGCGACATCTATTTAATAAAGTCAAGCTGGATGTAATTACACCTAAAAGGGTTTTGGGTGAATCAATAGGAGTTGGCGGGATGTTAAATGCTGCCTTAGCTCTCAAAGCATGGCAGCAACCAGGATACTATCCCACACCAACCGGGACAGTTTTAGTCAATAGTTGCTCTTTAGGTGGAACTCATTTTTCAATTGCCTTAAATTCGTGTTCAACAACAAAACAAGACAAGTAAATGATTAAATCAGCCCGGATTGTTAGTACTGGTTCATACCTGCCTGGTGAACCTTTGACTAACGAAACTTTAGAATCTATTTTAGGGCCACTCAGCCCGGAATTACTCGAGCAAGTTCAGGTAGAACGCCGCCACTGGTTAGTTAATCCAATTACAGGTGAATATCACGAAACTAATTCTGATATGGCGGCTAAAGCTGCAAAGCAGGCTCTGGAACTGGCTAATATCGATCCCAATGATGTTGATCTTTTAGTTCTCTCCACCGCTAGCCCAGATTATCCCCTACCGCCGATGGTGACTCTGGTGCAGGAAAAATTGGGGCTACGCCGTTGTGCTACCTTGGAAGTCCGTTCTGGTTGTTGTGGAACTGTAGAAGCTTTAGATGTAGCGCGTCTTTATCTGGAAAGAGGTATCTATCAAACTGCTATTGTTATTGGTAGTGAAGCCATCTCTCCACTACTAGCACCGCAATTTCTCGGTAAAGATCCGTCTTCGTTACGGGCGCGCGATCGCTTAAATATTTACTCTTTTGGTGATGGGGCTGCTGCAATGGTTTTGACAGCCACTGAGGATGAGCCGGGATTTGTTGGGTCAGCTATGGCGTGTGTAGGCGGCAATAAAAAACCCGGTATGATCATTCCCGGTGGTGGTACTAATGCTTTGCTAACAACATTAGACCAGAAGAAAGCTTGCTTGATGGAGCTAAAAGTTGATTTTACTAACTCAGGCAAATTTACACCTCATGTCTTGAATGAAGCTCTTGTCGATGTTTTAAAACGCAGTAGCACGACTGCTGAATCAATTGATTTGTGTTTCCTGCCTGAAGGCAACGCAGGGTACCTGCGCTCTGAAATTGAGCATTCCCATCTGCAAACATCAGAGTGGGTTGTTCTTGGTGACAAAATCTTTGAGAATCTTTCCTTAGTCAGTAATACTGGTTCAGCAGCAGTACCTTTAGCTTTAGATTATGCCTGGAAGACAGGAAAACTGAAGTCAGGTGACAGGATTATGCTCTTAGCGATCGAAACAAGCAAGTGGTTATACGCTGGTATAGTTCTAGACTGGTCGGCAGAACCTTGTGCAGCAAACAATTGGAATTAAAATTGCAACTATGAACAACCTCTTGCTGCCAAAGCCTCAGACGTTTCCCCAGAAAACCGAACTGGCTAAAGCGACATACGAAGTTTTTCTTTCACGTGGCTACGATGAAGCTACCATACAAGCAGTAGCCGAGCGTCTGCGGTTATCACCAGAACTTCTCCAGCAAAGCTACTCTAGCAAGTACGAATTATGGTATGCAGCGCTTTGTCAAGCATCTGAAGGTCTGCAACAAGCTGTAGAGGCAGTCACTGCTAAAAGCCCACTAGAGCAACTTCATCAAGCTTGTTTGGCGTTTGTGGAATGGGCTAAGAAAAACCCTGATGCTTACCGCTTTCTCACCATGCCTCGTTCTGACTCTATGCCAGAACCAGATGAACCAGCACCAGGAGTCATTCTCTTCCGAGTGCAAATGCAACGGATGGTAAAACGCTGCATCAAAGAAGGAATTTTTGCACAGCAACCTGTTGAGGCTGCTACCCAAGGACTTTGGTGTGCTTTACACGGGGTATCTGATTTTCTAATCAACATTCGGCGCATCCCGTGGGTACCAGAGTTACCAGAAGTGGTTATTGCTAACTATGTTGCAGGTATGCAGAAAAGATCCAGCAGCACTGAAAACTAATGGTATTCAGTTTTGATGCAACCGGGTTTATATTCAGCACTTTACTATTAAGAGGAAATACAGATGAGTTATCCATTTTTTCACCTTGCATTGAATCATTTTCCAGTTATTGGTATTTCAGTAGTAACAATTCTGCTTGGGGTAGCCCTGTTCTACAACAATAACTTTGTTGCCAAAGTTGCGTTATGGTTGTCGGTTCTTTTTGCACTGATGACTATCAGTGTTTACTGGACGGGAAAGAATTCTGTAGCTTATGTGAGTTCTTTTTCTAATGTTTCTCCTGCTTTCATTGCCAGTCACATGGAGATGGCAAATAAAGCCTCTATCTCAATGGGGATACTCGGTGGGCTTGCTTTACTTGGGATTGTACTGTTTTGGGGAAAAAAAGAAGTACCGAAATATTTTTCAGCAATAGTTTTGATTATGACCCTTGTAGGGACAGTATTCTTTGCTAAAACAGACGAAATCGGTTCTCTAATTGCCCATCCTGAACTCAGAGCTAATGAAGCTCAAGCGCTCACTGCACCTCAAGTTCAAGCATTCAATTCCGAAGATTCTCAATCTCAGGGAATTATCAGCTCTAGCCCCACTCTGGAATTGCAATCAGGAGGCAAACAATGAAAGCTTTTGTTACAGGCGCTACAGGTTTACTCGGTAATAATTTGGTGCGATCGCTAGTTGAGCAGGGACATCAAGTCAAGGCACTGGTTCGTTCTCCAGAAAAAGCATTCAGTCTTCTGAAAAACTCGAATGTAACTTTTATTCCTGGTGATATGCTCGATGTCAACGACTTTGTGCCAGACTTAGAAGGATGCGATGTTCTATTCCACACAGCAGCATATTTCCGGGAATATTATCAACCGGGAAATCATTGGAAACATCTTGAAGATATCAATATCAACGGCACAATCAATTTACTGACTGCGGCAGAAAAGGTTGGTATCAAGAAAGTTGTTTACGTCAGTTCTGCTGGCATTATCGGTATGAAACCGAATGGCGCTCCTGGAGATGAAACGACACCTCCTCATCCAATAGCAGAGAAAAACCTCTATTTCAAGAGCAAAATTCTTACCGAAAAAGCAATTCATCAATTTTTACAGGAACACACCCTACCAGTAACAACTATCTTGCCAGCCTGGATGTTTGGCCCTGGGGATGCTGCCCCTACCAATAGTGGTAAGTTAATTCTGGACTATATCGAACGCAAACTTCCATTAACTATTCCTGGAGGGACTAGTATTGTTGATGCGCGAGATGTAGCCCAAGCAATGATTAATGCTGTTGACTTGGGTAAAAGTGGAGAAAAGTACATTTTAGGGGGGCGCTACTTCAGTATTAAAGATGTTTTTACAGCCCTCGAAAAAATTACCGGTATTCCATCTCCAATTCAACTTCCTCACGCTGTAACTGTAGCCTACGCCTGGTTTTCTGAAAAGTATGCTCGACTATCTGACAAAGAGGTTTCTATATCTCTCAATGGCATAAAAGCTATGCGTAAAAGAGTGCAAGTTTCTTCTGATAAAGCCATTAGAGAATTAGGTGCGACTTTTCGCCCTCTGGAAAATACACTTTGTGATGAAGTCAATTGGTATTGTCAACATAATTACGTGAAAAATTTGGCAATTCCTATACAAACACCCTCACTAATTGTCTAGAAATTCTATTGATAGATGGCTCTGCATGAGCCATCTAGTCTAAATTTTTGAAACTAGCAAGTTTGCATATCTTCTTTTTACCTAAGCGTAACTGTTGCTTAGTTAATAAAAATCAAATCAATGAGGAAAAAATTATGCAATCTATCGAAGAAATCCAACTACTAAAAGAGCAAATTTTGGTGTCAGTCATAAACAATCCATCAGTAAATTACTTTCTCAATGTTTTTCAAGATACTATTTCCAATGCAGGAGCAAATTCTGATGCTTTTCAAGTTTTTGGTACTGCTAATGATGAGTTTATTGCTGGTTCACCCGGAGATGACATAATTTACGGGGTAGGCGGCGATGATATTATTTATGGTTTAGATGGCAATGACCTGATTTATGCCAGCGATTCTGGTATTAATGTTCTCAATGGCCAAAGTGGAAATGATATTGTTGTCGGTGGCAATGGTAAAGACGAAATTAGAGGTGAATTAGGCAATGATATTCTCATTGGTAGAGGTGGAGGTGATAACATCAATGGTGGTGCAGGAAATGACATTATTATTGGCGGTAATGGAGATAATTATCTGAATGGTAATGGTGAAGAACCAAGTCTTGGAGATGGTGATGACATTATCATTAGTGGTAAAGGTAATGACATTATTACAGGTGGTGATGGTAAGGATCTCATCTATGGAGGTGCTGGTCAAGATTTAATCAATGGTGGATATGATGATGATATTATCTATACTGGTTTAGGCAGCGATCGCGTCAATGGTAGTTTAGGAAATGATCAGATATTTGGTGAAGATGGTGATGATATTATAGGTGGTGGTGGTGGTAATGACTTTATCAAAGGTGGTCAAGGTAATGACCAGCTTTATGGTGATACTGAGAATGATCGGCTTTTTGGTGGTTTAGGTGATGATTATCTGCAAAGTGGTCAAGGTAATGACTATTTGCAAGGTGGTAAGGGCAATGATCTACTAATTGGTGTTGACCCATTTAATCCAACATTTGGGTATGGCAAAGGTGAAATTGATGTTTTAACAGGTGGATTAGGAAGTGATAAATTTATCCTTGGATCTGCCAACAATGTTTATTACAACGATAGCGACTCTACAACAACGGGTGTTCAAGACTATGCCCACATTACAGACTTTAGCTTACAAAATTTAGATCAAATCCAGCTTAGTGGCTCACTCAATAACTACTTTCTAGCTTCATCTCCTGAAAGTTTACCAACTGGTGTAGCTATCTTCCTTAGATCTGTCGCTCTAACAGCAGGCAATCAATCTCCTGAATTAATTGGCATTGTTCAAGGAGTTGCACTTCAGGATTTGAACCTTAGTAATCCTAATCAATTTGTTTTGCTTACCTAGTATTATTCTTCAAAATTGTAATTAGAAAAGCAAGCAAAGCAGTTTCTTCCTTGCAAACTAAACAAGATAATGTGACTTATACCAATTCTCTAAAATTCGGCAATAGATTCAAACCTTGAAACCTAGATATAATCTGAATTTCTTAATTGCGAATTGGTATTAGTATACAGCCGCTTCAGTGTACAAGTCATAAAAGCTTTTTTAATTGTCGTGTCTGCGTTACTCAGACAAAAATGCAAACGTTAATGTGTAGGAGAGTATTTCATGTCTTTGAATACAAACAAAACGGTCATTCGTAATTGGTACGAAAAAGCTTGGAACGAAAGGAATATAGCTTTAGCAGACGAGTTAATTGATGCTAATTTCGTTGCTCATGATTACCCTGGACAACCAACAGGCGTTGCAGCAGCCAAAAACTTAGTTAATCAATATCTCACTGCATTTCCCGATATCCACTTCACCATTGAGGATATTATTGCTGAAGAAGATAAGGTTATGGCTCGTTGGACAGCACGCGGTACACACAAAGGCGATCTGATGGGCGCTGCGCCTACCAATAAGCAAATGATAGTAAAAGGAGTTACTATCAGTCGAATTGCTAACGGAAAAATTGTGGAATTCTGGGATAATTTTGACCAGCTTGGTATGTTAAAGCAACTCGATTTAGTTTCTCTATCGTAGAAGTTGCAATCAAAAGCAATCATTCTTTAGTCAATGAATAAATCTGTTTTGTCATTTTCTTACATAGGTTAAAGCCAAATGGTTTCTCAAATTTCTGTGAGGTTTCATGAAAATAGCATATGTCTTTCCTGGGCAAGGTAGTCAGTGTGTTGGAATGGGTGTAGAAATTGCTGAATGCTATTCTTCAGCTAGGTCATTATATGATCGCGCTTCCGCAATACTTGGTTTTAATCTGTTAGAAATGTCTCAATTCGGTTCTAAAGAGACGTTATTGCAGACTAAAAATGCACAACCATTGATCCTTGTAGCTAGCCTTGCTTGTTTAGCCGCCCTAGAATCCGAACATTTTAAACCAGCAGTAGCAGCTGGACTCAGCCTTGGAGAATACACCGCGCTTGTTGCAGCAAAGGCATTGGAGTTTGAGGATGCCGTTTTTCTCGTCAGGCAAAGAGGACTTCTTATGGAAGAAGCGATCGCCAGTCGAGATACGGCAATGGCAGCTATTAAAGGATTGGATGCAGCGCAGATCGAAGACTTGTGTAAGCAGGTGGTTGCACTCGGTGTATGTGAACCAGCAAACTACAATTCACTAAGCCAAACTGTAGTCGGCGGTGATGCACCTGCTGTAGAGCAAGTCAGCAAACTTGCCTACGAAGTTGGCGCAAGTGGAGTAGTTCCGCTAGCAGTCTCTGCACCGTTTCACACTCATCTTATGCAGCCTGTAGCAGAGAGCTTTGCAGAGATTCTCGCAAGCGTCCCTATCCGCGATCCACTTTTTCCTGTCATTACCAACGTCACAGCACAACCAATAACTCAAGCTACTGAGATTCGACAAATGCTGGTTAGGCAAGTAGCTAATCCAGTTCTTTGGGTACAAAGCGTCCAACACATGGTGCGCGATGGCATAGATACCTTTATTGAGTTTGGCCCCGGTCGGACGCTTTCTAACCTTATTAAGCGTACCGTTAATGGAGTTCAAACATTAAACGTCGAAGATCGAACTTCAATTGATAAAACGTTACAGGCATTAAGCAAAACTGTTGTCTGCGTTTAAATAACTAGAGCGACAGTACAGCAAGCGAATAAAGGTCAGGGCATAATGACAAGCATGGATATTAAGAATAGTAATATTTTACCTCCAGTATAGCTGCCTCCTGCCTCCTGCTAGAACTCAAATAAAGCGTTTTTTTGAGATTAGTATACTGTCGCTCTAGTCTTCAATTTCATCAACAAAAATGTGCTGATGTATGACACTAATTAAACACAAGAATTGGAGTTTAATCCGATGCCGTAAAATACTACTGAAATTATTTTTTCACAATTTTTACTTGACAATTTACACTAAACAAGCAATAATCAAAGTAAATGTTAGCGTTGAAAAAACAATTTTCTCAAAAGCTAAAAAAGTTTTCAGGCAATCGTTAATACTTAATTGATGTAAGTATTAACAGTGAATTAATGTAGAAAATTGAGCAGCTAACTAGTGGCAGCAAATAAAGCAAAAAAAGGCTGCTATTTATCAAGAGTTTTGCAAGACTTCTCTACAATATTTGTTCTCAAAAAAGCATTGCATTCTTGCAAAATAAGCATCAAGAATCACAAGAAATATTTTCATTGGTGTAATTTCTGATTGGGAAATTCACGCCTATGAATCCAGAACAGAAGAAATTGTAAACACTTAACTCACAGAATGAGTTTGAATTAAGGAGTCATCATGGAAAAGCTTTTAACGATTTTAGAAAATTTCTCATTGGCATTTGTACTAGGTGGTGGAATCGTTATGTCTGCTTGTGTACGTCCACTATTTTTAAAAGCAATAACCCCTGGGGTTCAACAATCCGTAGTAGATGTAATAGATGATGTTCGTGTACATTCTTGGCAAAACTACAACAGAACTGCTTTGTTTGCAGCAATAATTGTGGTAGCTGTACAGGGAGTACGCACTATTGGTACAGGATATGTTTCGTATGTACCCTTAATTGCTGCCTCACTCATTGTGTTGGCATTAGGTCGAAAGCTTATTATTGACCAACGTCTGGAAAAACGGTTAACTCAGGGTTTACCAGCTCACGGTTCTTCGGTAGATGATGATGAACAAAAGGAACTGGCATTTTGGACTATTTGTGTCTTGATTTTGGCTCTGGTATTAACTGTATACCTAACTTGGCTGCGCTAGATCCTGTCATAAATTATGAAGTTGTGAGGAGGTGATACTAATGTCTCTAGATTGGTACTCGAACAAGGTAGTCTTAATTACTGGGGCTTCTAAAGGAATTGGTCGGGAAGTGGCACGACAGGCCGCAGCAGCTGGAGCTAAAGTAATTGTTATCGCACGCTCAGAGGTTTCTTTAGCAGAATTGGCATCTGAAATAAACCAAAGTTCAGGACAAGCCTTAGCAGTGACTGCTGACGTGGGGAACAAAAAGCAGCTTATGTATGCCATAGATGAGGCAGTGAAAAGATTTGGTCGTATTGATGTCGCGATCGCCAATGCAGGTATTGAGTATCTTGGCCCTGTTGAGTTTCTGAAAGATTCAGAACTTCAAGCTATGGTCGATACTCATCTGTTTGGTCTATTTCATTTAACCCAGGCTGTGCTACCGATTATGCATCGGCAAGAAGTAGGTACTATTGTCCATGTTTCTGCACCTATAGCTCAATTGGGATTTATTTGGTCAAGTGGATACACAGCCACAAAAGCAGCAGCAGACGGCTTTATTTCCGTTGTCCGTCGCGAATTAGCTAACACTGGCATCCGTGCTATCACAGTTTATCCAGGCCCCACATTAACTGAAGCTGGCGCACATTTACCGTTAGAGCAATTACCATCATGGCATCTTGAGTCCTCTAACAAATTATTACCAAAAGATACTGCACGACAGTTGTTAGAGGCCATAGCAAAAGGAAAACCTACACCTGTTTTGGCCGGATCTATTCGATTACTGATGGCTATGCAACGCTGGGTACCAGCACTTGCGGAATGGCTCATTAATCGAATAGAGGGTGGAAGTAATAAAATAGCGAAGAAAATTGCTTCATCCGCTTCTTAAAATCTATTTCAGGCAATTCAATAGACTTAATACTCTAAAAAGCAGATAAATGTATTCATGATTCTTAGGTTTGTTGTAGTTGCCTGTTATATCAAGTTCGCTTGATGACTTATAATTTAAAACTTTCAGCGTCAGTCTTAATTATAAGCCTTCATTCGGACATGATATTACTATCCAATTTCCTTGATTACTATTACTCAACTAAAAGGAGAAAAAATGCAGACATTTAAAGCTAATGACCTTGAATACTACAACGCAAATGCCAGTAAATGGTGGGAAGAAAACACTAATTTGCACTCTTTGTATTATTTCAACAAACCCAGATTCGAGTTTTTTGACAATTATGTTGCTAACTGGAATGGTTTGAAGGTATTAGATGTTGGTTGTGGAGGAGGTTTGACGTGTGAATTCATGGCAAAAAGAGGTGTTAGTGTCACAGGTTTAGATCAATCTTTAGAATCCCTCAAAGTAGCCCAAGACCATGCCAATAAAAATAATCTAGACATTAACTACAAGTATGGTTTTGCTGAAAATTTACCCTTTGATAGCAATTCATTCGACATTATTACTTGTGTTGATGTTCTAGAACACGTTGCCGACTTAAGACAAGTGATTTCAGAAATTCATCGGGTACTAAAACCAAATGGTTTATTTCTGTTCGATACAATCAACAGAAACTTTAAATCTAAAGCTATTATGATCTGGCTCCTAGAATATATTACTAAGGAGATTGATCAGGGAGTCCATGACTGGCGAAAATTTATCAAGCCAAAAGAACTACTGAGTTTATTAAAAACAGTTGGATTTGGCAATGTAGTCACTAAAGGCTTGAGTATCAAAGGGAGAGATAAAGAAACTGGTGATCTCAACATCGTAGTCAATAATGATACCTCTGTATTTTATATTGGCAAGGCTGTTAAGCTCTAAAACGCTACTTTTATCAACTTAGAAATAGTACAATTACTGAAAAACAGAATTGTATTCTAACCAAACTGAAGCATTCAATATCATCACTTTTACTCAAAGGTATCATCTTATGAGTGCTACCGAAACTCAAGTTATTATTGTGGGCGGTGGCGTAGCAGGTAGCTCGCTGGCTTGTGCTTTAGCCCACAAAGGTATCCATTCGATTTTGTTTGAGCGTAGCAAAAACTCCAGAGATTTAAATCGCGGGGATGGCTTACAACCCCGGTCTCTAGAGATTATGGAGACTTGGGGTGTCCTCAAAGCCTTTATTGAAGCAGGTGCTATACCTTCCTACGGCAATGAAGTACATCATCCTGTTTTTGGCAAGTTATTAGAGGTTGATTTGGGTATCGTCAACACACAATATCCATATATGTTGAACTTGCCCCATCCACAAATTGAAGAGTTACTCGCTGCACACGCACAAAACAGTGGTTATTGTCAGATTCTTTATGGCGACGTGAAGCAGGTTCTATTCGAGAACAATCAAGCCATAGGAGTTAGATCTGTAGTTAATGGCGAAGAAATTGTAATCAAAGCGCCAGTTGTTGCAGGTGCAGATGGTTCCAAGTCTTTCTTGCGTAAGTATGCAGAAATCGAAACAACTTTTGAGCCATACGACCATGACATGATAGTGTTGCATACTAAACGCCCTCATTGGTTTACTGGTCGTTTCCGTACAAAAGTTTTCTTACACCAGGAAGGCCCTGTGGTGCTTTTGCCACTTCCTGGTAACAAGATTCGTGTTGTCTGTTTGATAAAGGGAAAGACTGGTGGTAAATGGATGGCTTTATCTAAGTCAGAACTACAGCGCCAATTAATCCGCCGTCTGCCAAATTTAGCTGATGTGGAGTTAGAACAGCATGGAGAACACATTTATCGAATCCAAAAGATGCACGCAAAGCAATATGCAAATAAAGGGATTGTTCTTTTAGGAGACGCTGCCCATGTAACCCACCCTGCTGCGGGGCAAGGGATGAATATGGCTTTGCAAGATGCTGAAATACTTGCAAAACAATTGCAAAGAGCTTTTAGTGCAGAATGCTCTTTGGATAACGCTTACGCAACGTATGAAAGTATTCGCCGTCCTCTCAACCAAAACGTAATTAATCGGGCTCACTACATGGCTTGGTTAATATGGTCACCTTCAATTTTAGGTTTTGTGGATCGAACATTCCGTATGGCCACGCTGCGATTCTTGTTCCCTTTCAAGTATCAGCAACTTACACAGTCACTCGCTTGGGGCATTTCTGGAATTCAACAGCCCTAAAAAGCTGGAAACATCTATCTGTGGTGTGACTTTAAAGTTAATTCATTTGTCTGAGTTTCGACTAAGTAATACCATTTCATTAAAAATATGATGCAGGTATAGGTTGGGTTGAGGGACGAAACCCAATACCTCAAAGTCTTGTTATTGTTGGGTTTCACTCCGTTCAACCCAACCTACTCATATGTTTCATTTTTTTCGTGAATTGGTATAAACCCTAAATCTATAGCAATCCTAAATGAGTCGTGAAAATCTCTAATTTCTCTCTGCGGTTAAATTATTTTTACAAATGATTTAGGACTGCTATAGAACTTGGTGAGTAATGATGTAGGCGAAGACTTTGATTATTTATTCAAATAGAAATTGGAGAAGTAAACATGAAAGTATTTTTGACTGGCGCAACAGGATACATTGGCAGTGCTGTCGCAGATACACTCCAGACCGCAGGACACACGGTGATTGGTCTTGTCCGTTCTCAAGATGGGGTACGCCGCCTGAAAGACCGAGGCATTGATGCACATATAGGAGACTTGAAGTCTGCTGAAAGTTTAATAGAAGCAGCCCGCCAAGCTGATGGCGTGATTCACACCGCATCGACCAACAATTTTGATGCACCAGAAGCCGACATCACGGCACTTGAGGCTATTCTCACTGCTTTAGAAGGAACAGGTAAGCCATTAATCTATACTAGTGGCACTTGGGTAATGGGTAACACAGGCGAGAATATTGCCAACGAAGAAAGCCGGATTGATCCTACTCCTCTGGTAGCTTGGCGTCCCGCTGTTGAGCAACAAGTTCTTCAAGCTGCCGAGCGTGGAGTGCGTACGGTAGTTATACGCCCCGCCCTTGTTTACGGTCGTGGCGGTGGAGTGTTGGCAAATATAGTCCATTCTGCGCGGGAAAATGGTATTGTCCGCTTTATTGGTACGGGAGCAAATTATTGGACTTTAGTTCATGTCGAGGATCTTGCCAAACTATATGTGCAAGCTTTGGAAAAAGCACCAGCAAAGACACTGTGGATTGCAGCTAGTGGTTCGCCAGTACAAGTTAGCGAGATTGCACAAGCGGTGAGTGAGGCAGTGGGTATCTCCGGACAAACACAGGCATGGCCTCTTGAACAGGCGCGGCAGCTGATGGGGCCATTTGCAGATGCCTTAGTGCTTGACCAAAAAATTTCAGGCACAAAAGCAACACAATTATTAGATTGGAAACCTCAGTCTCCATCAGTTCTTAATGAATTAAAGCATGGCTCTTATGTCAATGTTGCCCAAGCTACTGCCTGAGTTTGGCAGAGATACTTCCACGTTCCACCTAAAAATACTAAAAAAATATTTGCTTTTTAGGTGAGGTACTAATCAGATCTGAATGGCACTAAGATAACGGCAAATCCATTATTTATAAGGCTGTTGGATTGGAGTATAGGGTGTAGTAATCAAGAAGTTTATTAATATTTGCGCTTGTTTTTACTGTTCTTGATTTTTTCCTATATCCTACACCTACCTCCAACAAAGAATCCTCTCCAAGTTTCACCTTTTTTTAGTGCCATTTTGATTAGAGCTATTTTTCTATTATGGAAGGCTTGAGAGCTAATAATACAGCACTTTGCGCGACTAACTGGTACAGTAGCAGCAGTGAGAAAAATAGTTTTGGAGTTACTGGCTTGAGCATAAGAGGCCTCCTAGTGACAACAGTTGTACTCTTATTTACCTTGAATCTTTCTGCTACTTTGCGAATAAATGTATTTCCCGCTTCTTAAACGCTAATAATTTTCTCCCGCAGATCTACTGAGTAGGGTTTCATCTGATTTTTTACTTTTATCTTTTTAATTACTGTACCAAATCGTTACACAAAGTGCTGTATCTAAAAATATATAATTTTTTCTCTAAAATTTTGCTTTCTTTATAGGCTAAATTAATTATCATTTTTCAATACACGTCTGCGGTGAAAAATTAGGATCTATGTTGATTTACATTATCATTTGTGCTAACAGCATAAAGTTTGAGAATCAGCTATTTTCTGAGAGTGATAAAACAGGAAGACCCGAATTCTAGACCTGAATCCCTAGCTTTAACCCAGGTAACTCTAGGGCTTCAATAGGAGTATTTTGCAGGTTAAATACAACTTGAAATAAGGGATGGCGGCTCAAATCTCGCTCTGGGTGAAGTTCTTCCACTAGCTTTTCAAAGGGCAAATCCTGATGGCTGTATGCTCCTAAAGTCACCTCTCGCACTCGTTTTAATAATTCTCGAAATGTCGGGTTCCCTGATAAATCGCTACGTAGCACTAAACTATTGACAAAAAAAACAATTAACCTCTCTAGTTCGCTACGATTACGATTAGCGATCGCCTGTTTTATCCTGATTCTTGTCTCTTCATTGTTTGTCTACTTTGTCAATGCGTAAGTCCTATAAATAACCCTCTTTTATCACTTTGGGAGAACCCAATCGCTGAAAGCCTTTCGAGGCTTTAATTTCTAAGTTTTGGCTATAAATTTTAGTTACTGTTAGAAAATAAAGCCTCAAAGCTTGGCTCAATCAAAGTTTCAGAATATTGCTTCGATTATTGTTTTCCGAGAGTGACAGAACAGGGATAATGGTTGTCAGACTAGGAATCGGTTATTAGTAATGCCTATTTTAGAAGCAGTGGCTTTGAAGATTTTGGCAATGAAAACTTCTTAAATGCTCTTTTGACAACGTGAATGTCAAGACTTTTTCTATTCACTTAAATTTATCAAGAAGGGGTAAAGGATAAGGGATAATACCCAATACTTCTCGCTTAAGTATTTTTAATTCGGATCGGGTTTTGGGAAAAGGTTAAAGGGGAAGGGTTAAAGGTTTTTTCTTTCCCTTTTCCCTTTAACCGAGAAGTATTGGGGTAATACCAATTCGCAATTCGCAATTCGCAATTCGCAATTAAAGAACTTAGATGCAGCAAAGTTTTCAATGGTTAAATCTGTATCATATTTTTAGTGAAATGTTATAAGGGGTAAAGGAATTAAAGTTAAAACTTTTCCCCAGATGGTATAAAGCCCGCGAAGTCTGCCACATGGAAGATTCCACGTGGCGAGCTTCGCGCGAAGCTCTTTGGGCAGAATCCTCTGTCCGGAAGACTTCGCCTATTTTTAAACATGGGGTTCCCTCTTCTTCATACTGTTCTAGGTAGTCGTTTTGTGGTGTCGATAGGTAAGTAAATTTCTATGAAACAGTAACAATTGTTGCTAATAGAATTAGTAGCTTGCGATAGTATTTTGGGATTACCCTTGACAACCCTTTAACAGCTTGGCTAAAACCAAATAATTAAATTTTGACCTTTAAAAAATTTGCTAGTGGTTTAACAAGAAATGACGAATTTGAATAGTTACCAAAAACTAATCGCAATTGCAAATGAACATGGAATTAATTGCCATGCAGTGCCAGAAGAGTGCTTAGTTGCATCCTTACCTGGATACGATGATTTTTTATTAGCTTTTAGTTGGTCTGGTGCAGTTGAGGGAGAGCCGCCAGAGCATGAACTAATAGCAATTAGTGTACAAGATATTACCAAAGAAGTTACTGTTGCTGCTTGGCAGATTCCTAGTTATTTATTTGGCAATGTTTTGAGACAGGCACAGATGCTTGTTACTGCCCATAAAGATTTTATTTTAAGGGCAAACAATCCATAGATAAAGACTATACATAGCATTTAGTTATTTATCTGTAATTGTGATTAAGTATATGTCTGAAGATAGATATTATTTGATGTCCAAAAGTTTAAATTTATAACGAAATGTAAAGGGACAAATCAAAAAATTATGGCAGACATTGTTGATACTGCTGTGAATGCTGGCTCTTTTAACACTCTAGTTGCTGCGGTTAAGGCTGCTGGCCTAGTCGATACTCTTAAAGGAGCGGGTCCATTTACCGTTTTTGCACCGACTGATGAAGCGTTTGCAAAGCTTCCAGAAGGTACAGTAGATGCATTGCTCAAAGATATTCCGAAGCTTAAGAAAATCCTGACTTATCATGTGGTTTCAGGTAAAGTTTTGGCAGCCGATGTAGTGAAGCTAAAATCAGCTACCACTGTTGAAGGTTCTGACGTAAAAATCGATGCGTCAAATGGTGTCAAGATAAATGATGCCACTGTTGCAACACCAGATGTTGCTGCTGATAACGGAGTTATTCACGTAATTGATACTGTGTTAATTCCAGCATAAGCAAAAGCTCAATAGCTAGTTTAGAGTTGCAGGGTAGTGATTGGCTTTGGTCACTCTCCTGCAACTGTTTAAATATATTTGACTTGAGCGATTTATTTTTTTGGTGCATCATGAAAGGTTAGGTTTGACTGCCAACCAAGGCATTAACGCAACGTGAATTCGATGAACCGTCACGTTAACGCAGAGCAAGAAAGGATTAAGGCTCAGCGTTGTAAGCTTTTTGTGTAATAGCTATTATTATTACTTTCATTCCCTAGGAATTTGGGGAACATCAGTATTTGTAGCTTGGAAAAATTCTTTCTTCTCAAACCCAAGAGTATTAGCAACCAAGATATTAGGAAAACTTTGAATTTTTTGATTATAAGCTTGCACTGCTTGGTTATAACGCATTCTTTCTACAGCTAATCGATTTTCAGTACCCGTGAGTTCGTATTGAAGATTGATAAATAGTTGGCTTGATCGTAATTGGGAATTGAGGCTGGCATAATCACGGAAACGGTCAATTGCTTGATTGACTTGCACTGTTGCAGCAACCTTTTCATTGGGAGTCGTCGCCTGCAAATAAGCTTGGCGCGATCGCATTAATAAAGAAACTAACTCTTTTTCCTGTTTGGCATAAGATTGGGTAACATTCACAAGGTTGGGGATCAAATCAGCACGTCGCTGGAGTTGATTTTCTACTTGTGCCCAAGCTGCTTCTACTCTGGAGTTACTGTTTTGGATGGAGTTGTAAGTCCAAGTACTCCAGACAGTCAATGCAGCTATCACGCCGGCAGCCGCGATCAGTAGTCTTTGACGCAGGTGGGTTAATCGCTGTTGTTGCTGTTGCTGTTGTTTGTGCTTTGCCTGTACATCCAGAATGGCTTGCTGAATAAATTCGGCAGGAATATCAACTTCCTTCCCTGCGGCTACTAACTCAGAAGTTGAATAACTTTGTGTGCGATGGGCATAGTAGCGCGAAGCTAACTCTAATACTTCTGGGGCAATATCTTCGGGAATTCTTTTATCTTGATTGTTCATAAAATTATTTACCAACTACCACCAGCACCGCCACCGCCGCTACTGCCACCGCCGAAGCTACCACCACCACCATCACTGAAGCCACCACCACTACCCCAAGAACTGCTGGGAGGAGGAGGCGGAGGAGGGGGAGGCAAACGAGGAATTATTTCCTCTTGCTGATGATGGTAATCACAACTGTGACAGTCATCAGTAATTAGCCGCCTTCCAGAAGTGTATTGAGTTGGTGATTGAACAGTCTTTTCATTATGAGTCACCGTCAATTCTTGACATTGAGGACATTGATGAAATCGGGAGGAATGGGACTGTTGGGCGACAATGTGGAAACCATTACCAGTTTGTTTTTCAGAGCAATTAGAACATCTCCAACCTTGAAACTTAACACTGCCTAGTTTTTGTGCTACTATTTCTGGCTTGCTCAGATAGGATTGGACTGTGGAATCGTCTACTTGTTTCATTAACTGTTGGCAATCTGCACACAAAAAAGTGTAATTGCCTTCACTCTTACGAGTGTGCCCTTCTGGTGTAATGAAGATTTTCCGAGGACGAGTTAGGTAAACAGCGCTTCCGGCTGCCAGTGTTAAGATTCCACCTCCAGCTAAAATTCCCCATAGCATCCTGCCACCTGTGTTATTCGGGGTTGTTTGAGTGTTTGGAGGTGTTACCTGATTTGCAGATGATAGTTGATCAGGCTTGAGAACTACTATCAATGCTTTAGTTCCTGCTAGCGTACCGCCTGCAAAATCTCCTTTTTTGAACTGAGGGATGATTTGGGTATCGATAATATTGCCTACTTTGGCATCGGGTAAAATCGCTTCTACACCATAACCAGTTTCAATTTCTACGCGGCGATCGCCTACGGAAATCAACAATAATATGCCATTATCTTGTCCTTTTTTACCGATTCCCCAATAATTAAACAATTCCGTGGCAAATTTTTTCGGTGATGCACTAGGGCTTGTTTTTGGTACAGTTACTACCGCCATTTCCGTGCCTTTTTTTGCCTCCAATTCAGAAATCATCTGATTAATTTGGGCTTCTGTCTCGTCGCTGAGGATTCCTGCCATATCAGTTACCCAACCACCATATTCTTTGCGGGGATTTGGAACTTCTTGTACGGTTACAGCCAAGCCAGAAAGAGGGAAAAGAAAGATGACAGAGGAAAAGACACTCACCCAAAAAATAGGTTTTGGTTTGAGTAGATTAAATTTCATTGTTTTCACCTCCAGCCAAAATGGTCTGAGGTTTACTTTGATTGCCATCAGCTTCTATTGTGAATTTGTCTTGTGAGAATTGTGTGAGGAAATAAAAGAGCTATTCAGATCTAACTACACAATTACAGAGACTGTTTCAAAATTCCTTTACTTCAATCAATACCATTAACACCGAATGGCAAAGTAGACCGTCGTGCTTTACCTAGAACAGATATAGTAACTTTCGATAGATATGATTATGTGGCACCGCGATCGCAAGTTGAAGAGTTACTTACAGAAATTTAAGCTAAAGTTCTGGTAAAGAGCAGATAGGCGTTCATGATAATTTCTTTGAATTGGGCGGTCATTCTCTACTAGCGACTCAGTTAATTTCCCGAATCCGAGATACATTTCAAATAGATGTAACTGTACGCAATTTATTTGAAGCACCAACTATTGAACAACTTGCTAAGAGCATTGATACAATGTGTTGGGCAGCAAAAGGTGTGGATAAGACTAGAACTACAGGAAAAGAGCGAGAAGAAGTGGAATTTTAAGGACAAATATCACCTTACCATTTATGTCATCCGGTATATGTGCGTGAGTCGCAGTAGCGAGTAACTTAAGCATTAGGAAAATGCGCGAATTAACTGGGTTTAAGTTAAAGGGAAGCAATAAAAGCCCTTTGGCTTGCTTTTGATGGCATTTATATACAGCCTGACTGCCTGCGTTTTTCAGCCTTGGGAGTTTTAACAAGCTCACTAAGCTCTGATGCTGCCGTCTTTAGGCAAAAATCTCTAATAGAAATCAACCTGTATTAGGAAGTGGGCGATGCACATTGGATTTCTCAACCCTCAAGGCAATTTTGATTCAGCCAATAGTCATATCACGAAACACCCAGATTTTGGGGGTCAGCTGATCTATGTTAAGCAAGTCGCCCTAGCCATAGCTCAAATGGGTCATAAAGTTGATATTCTTACCCGTCAAATTATTGACCCAGAATGGCCAGAGTTTGCTGAAACATTTGAGACATACCCAGGAGTCAATAACGTCCGCATTATCCGCTTACCAGCAGGGCCAAAAGAATTCTTACCTAAAGAGTTATTGTGGCCTTATCTGGTTACTGATTGGGTTCCCAACATCTTGAAATTTTATCAACAACAAGGTGGCTCACCCGATGCTATGACTGCTCACTACGGCGATGGGGGACTGTGTGGCGTTCTGATTGAAGAGGAGACAGGAATACCTTTTACCTTTACTGCTCATTCTCTCGGCGCTCAAAAGATGGACAAACTAGAAGCCAACCCAGAAAATCTGCCAGAAATAGATGATCAATTTCATTTTAAATATCGCATTTTAGCCGAACGCCTGAGCATGAATCGCTCGGCTATTAATATCACCAGTACACGACAAGAACGCTTTGAGCAGTATTCTCATCGAGTCTATAGTGGTGCAGTAGATGTAGACGACGACAACCGCTTTGCAGTGATTCCACCGGGAGCAGATTTTTCGATTTTTGGTGCAAAGGCACGTTCCGAAAATGAGGAAGCTACCGAAGAGTTGATTCAGGAGCGATTGGCACGGGACATTGCAGAAGCCCGTCGAGATTTGCCCGTCATCTTAGCATCTAGTCGATTAGAGCTTAAAAAAAATATATTAGGGCTAGTGCAAGCCTTCGCAATGAGTCCAACACTCCAGGAACGAGCTAACTTGATGCTAATTACAGGAGGGCTAGACGATCCTTTACGAGAGGAAGCTAGTGACAACTTAGCTGAAGAGGTATTAGCCCCCATTCGGGAGGTGGTCAAAGAAAATGACTTGTGGGGCAAAATCAGTGCCTTTGGCTTGTCAGATCAGTCTCAAGAGTCACTGGCAGCAGCCTATCGGTTTATGGTTAAACGCCACTCAGTATTTGCGCTGACCGCACTTTATGAACCCTTTGGGCTTGCTCCCTTAGAAGCAGCAGTTGCAGGTTTACCAGTGGTAGCAACCAAAAACGGTGGTACCAGCGAGAGCTTGCGACAGGGAAATAAGGAATATGGCGTACTCGTTGACCCAGAAGATCCTGCTGATATTGCACGGGGTTTGGAGCGATTGCTATGTGATACTCAGGAGTGGGAGTATTTTGCCCAAGCTGGTCAGCAACGAGTGCTGAAGACGTACACTTGGGAATGTACAGCTGAAAACTATCTGACTTTGCTTGAGCAGATTCTGTCTTCACCAGAAACCCGCCCTCGTGCTGAACTGCTTCCCATCCATCCCTACTTTCGTAATCCAGAATCGCAGACCGATGTTTTTTTGGAAGAATTGGGCGAACTTTACTTTGGAGCTGATCAAAAGGTGCTAAGTACATCTAGCCTTTAAATAAGTTTCAGTTAGTAATCCCAGCTATGAGCAGCCAGCACGTTTTGCGCTGGCTGCTTCGGCAAACTGCTGGTTTTGTTTCATTCTTTCCTTACCGATACAGCCAAACACGTAAGAGTGAAAGCAACTGTTCAGTATCTACGGGTTTGGTAATGTAATCTGATGCACCTGCTTCGATACATTTCTCGCGATCGCCTTGCATGGCTTTAGCAGTCAATGCAATAATCGGCAAAGTTTTAAATTGCTCGTTCTGGCGAATTAGGCGTGTTGTTTCGTAACCGTCCATTTCGGGCATCATTACATCCATTAAAACAATATCAATATCTGGTGTATTTTCTAAGGAAACAATTCCATCTCTGCCGTTTTCAGCATACGACACCTGCATTTGATATTGCTCTAACATACTTGTCAGGGCAAAGATATTACGCATATCGTCGTCTACAATTAATACTTTTTTCCCTACAAGGAAGTGGTCTTGTGAATGCAGCTGTTCTAGTATTTGGCGTTTGGTTGCAGGTAGATTTGCTTGGACTCGGTGTAAAAATAAAGCTGTTTCATCAAGCAATCGCTCAGGCGATCGCACGTCTTTGACGATGATTGTCTCGGCTATGCGTCTGAGTTCAGTTTCTTGAGCTTTGCTAATTTCTCTGCCAGTGTAGACAATGATTGGCAATGCTTCACCATTTGGTTCAAGCTTAATATACTCGATTAGTTCAAACCCAGTCATATCTGGTAGCCCTAAATCGAGAACAAGGCAATCAAAATGCTGGGTGCGAATCGCTTCCAGGGCTGCTGCACCAGTTCCTACGGCAGTAGTAGCAACATCGCTGTTACCAATCAATTCTACAAGACTCAGCCGTTGCATATCATCATCTTCAACTATCAACAAATTCTTCACCTGACGCTCAACAAAACCTTTAATTTTTGTCAATGCTTCGGATATTGTTTCACTAGTTAATGGTTTTTGCAGATATGCGATCGCTCCTAGTTGTAAACCGCGTTGTCGTCCTTCTTCAACTGTCATGATATGTACAGGAATGTGACGCGTATTCGGGTTATGTTTGAGGCGATCTAACACTGTCCAACCATCCATTTCAGGCATTCTGATATCCAGCAAAATTGCTGAAGGGTGAAATTGCTGTGCTAACGCTAAACCTGCAACACCGTTTTGAGCAGCTATAACTTTGAATGCCTGCTGGTGCGCCATCTCTATTAGGATACGTGCAAAGTTAATATCATCTTCGACAATTAACAACACGCGATCGCCATTTTGGATATCAGCGCGATCGTCATTAAGAAGCGCTGAGTTAAGATTGCTAAGTGTTGAGTAGTGAGGTCTGAGTGTTGGGGATGTAGACTCAGCATTAAGGATTGTTGATTCAGGACTTAATTGCGGTAGGTACAATGTGAAGGTGCTACCTTGCTCTGGGGTGCTGACAAGTGTAATTTCGCCACCGAAAAGATGGGCGATTTCGCGGCTGATTGACAAGCCCAAACCTGTTCCGCCATATTTACGACTAGTAGTGCCATCAGCTTGCTGGAAGGCTTCAAAAATAACTTTCTGCTTTTCGGGAGCAATACCAATACCTGTATCAATGACTGCAAAGGCAATCACTGTCTGGGCGCGATTCAAAGTTTCTTGATTGGGGCTCCATCCTTGCTTAGCTACTTGAATATGCAAGCGTATTTCTCCACGCTCTGTAAACTTAAAAGCGTTGGAAAGTAAATTTTTCAGCACCTGTTGTAAGCGTTTCGCATCAGTATATATTGTTCTGGGTAATTCGGGAGCTAAGTCAACTGTGAAAGCAAGTCCTTTGTTGTGAGCTATTTGCCCAAAAGTGCGTTCAATTTGCTCGCTTAACTCTACTAATACCATCTGATTCATGTCAATTGACATAGTTCCAGATTCAATTTTGGCGAGATCCAAAATGTCATTGATCAATGCCAAAAGGTCGTTACCTGCTGAGTAAATTGTTTGGCTATATTCGACTTGTTTAGTAGTCAAATTGCCGTTGACGTTATCCGTCAATAATTTGGCTAAAATCAATAAACTATTAAGCGGTGTCCGTAGTTCATGGGACATATTGGCAAGAAATTCAGACTTATATTTCGATGAAAGGGCTAGTTGTTCAGCTTTTTCTTCCAAAGACCGTCTTGCTTGTTCAATTTCACGATTTTTGCGCTCTACTTCTTTCTTTTGCAGTGCCAACATTTCTGCTTTTTCTTCTAACTCGGTGTTAGTTTGTTGTAATTCTTCTTGCTGTCCTTTGAGTAAATCTTCTGAAGTTTTGAGCGATTGGGCTTGTTGTTCTAGACGTTTGTTAGTTTCTCTGAGTTCGTTTTGCTGGGTTTGCAGTTCTTCAGCTAAAGATTGTGACTGTTTGAGCAATTCTTCAGTCCGCATCGAAGCGGCGATCGTGTTGAGAACGATCGCAATGCTTTCGGTAAGCTGGTCAAAGAATGTTAAATGAATTTCACTAAAGTGGCGGAAAGAAGCTAATTCAATTACCGCCGTTACTTGCCCTTCAAATAGCACAGGTAACACCACGGCATTCAGCGGAGTTGCTTCTCCTAAACCAGAGCTAATCTTGATATAATCGCTCGGTACTTCTGTTAACAGAATTCGCTCTTTTTCTAAAGCGCATTGTCCCACTAAACCTTCGCCCAAGTAGAAGCGATTACCCAAATGCTTGCGTTCGCGGTAAGCATAGCTACTAATTAATTTCAAATATGCAATGTTTTCCGCACCGTCCATCAAGTAAAATACACCATGTTGCGCTCCTACCAATGGTGCTAGTTCTGAGAGGATCAGTTTGGATACAGTTTCTAAGTCTCGCTGACCTTGCAACATTCTGGTAAACTTGGCGAGGTTAGTTTTTAACCAGTCTTGTTCTGTATTTTTCTGCGTTGTCTCGCGCAAATTGCCAATCATCTGGTTGATGTTGTCTTTGAGGATGGCAACTTCACCTTCGGCATCGACGGCAATGGAACGAGTTAAGTCGCCTTTCGTAACTGCTGTTGCAACTTCTGCGATCGCTCTTAACTGTGTAGTTAAAGTAGCAGCTAATTCATTGACATTATCTGTCAAATCTCGCCAAGTTCCTGCCGCCCCTGGTACTTTTGCTTGTCCACCCAACTTCCCTTCAATACCCACTTCCCGCGCTACAGTCGTGACTTGGTTGGCAAATGTCGCTAGGGTATCAATCATCTCGTTAATTGTTTCTGCCAAAGTTTCAATTTCTCCCTTGGCATCCAGCATCAATTTTCGCTTCAAGTCCCCATTAGCAACTGCTGTCACGACTTTGGCAATGCCTCGAACTTGGGCGGTTAAATTATTCGCCATTGAGTTCACATTATCAGTTAAGTCTTTCCAAGTACCTGCAACACCTTGGACTTCAGCTTGTCCACCGAGTTTACCTTCGGTTCCCACTTCCCTAGCAACCCGCGTTACTTCGCTGGCAAAAGAACTCAATTGATCCACCATTGTGTTAATGGTGTTCTTGAGTTCGAGAATTTCACCTTTGACATCAACGGTAATTTTCTTGGATAAGTCGCCATTTGCCACTGCTTTCGTAACTTCGGCAATATTTCGCAATTGTGCCGTTAAGTTACCTGCCATTAAGTTAAAGTTATCGGTCAAATCTTTCCAAGTACCGGCAACATCCCTGACATAAGCTTGCACGCCCAACTTACCTTCGGTTCCCACTTCTCTGGCAACTCGCGTCACTTCACCAGCAAAGGAATTGAGTTGATCTACCATTGTGTTAATGGTGTTCTTGAGTTCGAGAATTTCACCTTTGACATCGACAGTGATTTTTTTGGATAAGTCGCCATTTGCCACCGCCGTCGTCACTTCGGCAATGTTCCGCACCTGTGAAGTTAAGCTTCCTGCCATTGAATTTACGCTATCAGTCAGGTCTTTCCATGTGCCGGCAACACCTCTGACTTCGGCTTGCACACCCAACTTACCTTCAGTTCCCACTTCACGCGCCACCCGCGTTACTTCACTGGCAAAAGAGTTCAGCTGATCTACCATCGTGTTGATGGTGTTCTTCAACTCTAAGATTTCGCCTTTTACTTGTACAGTAATTTTCTTAGAAAGGTCGCCTGTCGCTACGGCTGTTGTGACTGTCGCAATATTTCTAACTTGTGCGGTTAAGCTTCCTGCCATAAAGTTAACCGAGTCGGTTAAATCTTTCCAAGTTCCAGCTACACCGCGTACATCCGCTTGTACACCCAACTTGCCTTCGCTACCCACTTCACGTGCCACCCGTGTGACTTCACTGGCAAAAGAGTTAAGTTGATCCACCATGATGTTGATGGTGTTCTTCAACTCTAAGATTTCGCCTTTTACTTGTACAGTAATTTTCTTAGATAAATCACCGTTAGCGATCGCAGTTGTCACGTCGGCGATGTTCCGCACCTGTGCCGTTAAACTTCCTGCCATGAAGTTTACGCTGTCGGTCAAGTCTTTCCAAGTACCTGCAACACCTGGGACTTCAGCTTGTACACCCAACTTTCCTTCAGTTCCCACTTCCCTGGCGACGCGTGTGACTTCACTAGCAAAGGAACTGAGTTGATCTACCATTGTGTTAATAGTGTTCTTCAACTCTAAAATTTCGCCTTTGACATCGACGGTAATTTTCTTAGAAAGGTCGCCAGTTGCTACTGCTGTTGTCACCTCGGCAATGTTCCGCACCTGTGCCGTCAAGCTACCTGCCATGAAGTTAACTGAATCAGTCAAATCTTTCCAAGTACCAGCAACACCTCTAACTTCTGCTTGTACACCCAACTTTCCTTCTGCACCCACCTCACGAGCCACCCGCGTCACTTCACCTGCAAAGGAGTTGAGTTGATCTACCATGATATTGATGGTATTTTTCAACTCTAAAATTTCGCCTTTGACATCAACAGTAATTTTTTTAGAAAGGTCGCCATTTGCTACAGCTGTCGTCACTTCGGCAATATTCCGCACCTGTGCAGTTAAACTGCCCGCCATGAAGTTTACACTATCTGTTAAATCTTTCCACGTACCAGCAACCCCTTTCACATCTGCTTGTACACCTAATTTTCCTTCACTGCCTACCTCACGGGCTACCCGCGTTACTTCACTGGCAAAGGAACTTAGTTGATCCACCATAATATTGATGGTGTTTTTCAACTCCAAAATTTCGCCTTTAACATCGACAGTAATTTTCTTAGAAAGGTCGCCAGTTGCGATCGCTGTTGTGACTTCAGCGATGTTGCGTACTTGTGCCGTCAAGCTGCCAGCCATCAAGTTGACATTATCGGTCAAGTCCTTCCAAGTCCCAGCGACTCCTGGGACTTCAGCTTGCACACCTAATTTTCCTTCGGTTCCCACCTCACGGGCAACCCGCGTCACTTCACTAGCAAAAGAATTGAGTTGATCCACCATCGTGTTTATGGTATTCTTCAACTCTAAAATTTCGCCTTTGACATCGACAGTAATTTTTTTAGAAAGGTCGCCGTTTGCTACAGCAGTTGTCACTTCGGCAATGTTGCGTACCTGTGCTGTCAAGCTACCCGCCATGAAATTTACACTGTCAGTCAAATCTTTCCAAGTGCCACCAACGCCTTGTACTTGAGCTTGACCACCCAGTTTACCTTCTGCACCTACCTCACGGGCAACCCGCGTTACTTCACTAGCAAAAGAATTAAGTTGATCCACCATAATGTTAACGGTGTTTTTCAACTCTAAAATTTCACCTTTGACATCGACAGTAATTTTCTTCGAGAGGTCGCCATTTGCTACCGCTGTAGTCACTTCGGCAATGTTGCGTAATTGTGCCGTTAAGTTCCCTGCCATCAAGTTAACATTATCAGTCAAATCTTTCCAAGTGCCTGCAACGCCTTGGACTTCGGCTTGCACACCTAATTTTCCTTCGGTTCCCACTTCACAAGCAACCCGTGTCACTTCACTTACAAAAGAATTGAGCTGATCCACCATAATGTTAACGGTGTTTTTCAACTCTAAAATTTCGCCTTTGACATCGACAGTAATTTTCTTCGAGAGGTCGCCATTCGCTACTGCAGTCGTCACTTCGGCAATGTTGCGTAATTGTGCCGTTAAGTTCCCTGCCATCAAGTTAACATTATCAGTCAAATCTTTCCAAGTGCCTGCAACGCCTTGGACTTCGGCTTGCACACCTAATTTTCCTTCGGTTCCCACTTCACAAGCAACCCGTGTTACTTCACTAGCAAAGGAATTAAGTTGACCAACCATCGTGTTAACCATTTGGGCAGTTTGCAAGAATTCACCTTTGAGGGGTCTGCCTTCAATTTCTGGGGCAATGGTTTGGGATAAGTCGCCATTAGCTACAGCTCGAATCACACGTGCTGTTTCCGCTGTTGGTTGTACTAAATCTGTAATGAGAGTATTGACAAAATTTACACAATCTAACCAAGAACCGCGCACATCACCAAGAGAAGCACGTTCACTGATTTTGCCTTCTTTGCCAACTACATTACCAATTCGTTGTAGTTCTGCGGCCATGCATTCATTTTGGTCAATAATATCATTGATGGTATCGGCTATTTTTCCAGCCATACCAGTTTGGTCTATGGGCATCCGAGCAGAAAAGTCACCTCGTTTGACAGCACTCAACGTTTTTAATAGCTGATTTAAATCTAAATTGTCGCTGTCTTTAGTTAACTGTTCAGTCGCCATAGCCTTATCCTTAATAAAAATTGTTCTGTTTTTTGCACCTTAATATCTGCTTGAAGGTACTTTCAGGTAATACTTGGGGTTTGCCCCCCTTGAGGCAATGGTTTATATGAATTTCACCTGACGTACTTTTGCTAGCTATTTCTGGAGTCCCATTGATAATCATAGCTAGCCGTTCTCTTAATAGGTGGTTAGCAAATGTTTTTTAAAATCAAATTATTGTAGCGATATTTAATAAACTCTCCAGGAAAAGTGTATCTTTAGTTGAGGTAAATTCAGTGTAACAAGAGAAAAAAAGTTTTAAGCCGTATTTTGTCCAGCAATCCTTGTGTTCCAGGATAAGTAAAAACGCCAATGCCAGTTCCCTGGGGGAACTGGCATCCCTCTCACTAATTTTGTACTCAAAATCAGTGAGGGACTCCTGACAGTCTAGTTGCAAAGACTAACGACACTGGCGATATTTGATGTGATAAACTAAACCACGGTGGGCAAGGTCAAAAGAGTCAACAGTCGCCATCCCTTGACCATTAGCAGTCATTGCAGCATTTACACGCATATTTACACTGTCGCCACAGCGTGACCAGACATCAGCCATAGTCACTAATTGATCTCGAACATTGTAGTCACTTTCGCCTCTAAATGTCCTAGAAAAAACAGGGCCACGCTGACCAGCAAAAAAGTACTCTGCTCTTAGTCTCCCAATTGTGGAGGGAGCAACATAGCCTCGATAATCAGCATCGTAGAGGGAAATTTGAAAGCCTTGGGGCACTCTGATGGGGATGCTCATATTACAGCTTTTGCGGCTTTGTGCAACCTTATTCCCCACAGCTATAAACTGATCGAATAGAATACTTAGCTCTTGACCATCGGGACTGACGCTGACGCTAGCAGAACCATCAGGGCAACCGTTACCACCATATTCTGCGCCTAAAATCTCAACTTTGTCGTTAGCAAGGGCCGGATCAACAGAAGCCGTAATCAGTATTGTAGCGGCTAGAAACGCTTTACCAAAGTTAATAGATGTGTTCTTAAAATTTCCATTATTCATAACTCACCTAACTTGAGTATTTTGGATAGTGTTAGATCCCAATTCGTTGCGGAGGATTTCGGAAAAATGTGCGTTAATCAAACTGTCACATTCTTTCGAGAATATGGTTTGTATTCTATTCACTTCCATTGAGTAATTTGATTAGGTTTTAAACGTGCGTTAATCAAACTGTCACAATATTTATGGAATGTTAGCAGTATAATTACATACTGCAATTAGATAATTTCTCAGCATTTACAGTTTTATTTTTTTCTAATGATTAATGAGAATTTATTACATATTTTCATTTTCAAAAGGGCAGTATATGTACTTATCCTTGAGTAAATAATTTTTACTATGAACAGCGTTTATATCAATAGTATCGGTAAGTTTTACCTGGCGAACCTATTAGCAATAACCAGATAGAAGACTACCTGGGTAAAATCGGTGGGCAGCCTTTCAAAGCAAGACTTGGATCTAGTATTATCAATTTTCTGATTGATAACGGCCCTGACCCAATGATAGAAAAATCTCAACTTTATCCACGTACAGTTGATGATTTAGCTAAAAAAATGCTTTTTTAGAGCATGACTTACTTCTTTATAACTTTGTCCTTGACTATCACTAGGCGCAACAAGCAAATCCCCAATGGTTAGAACAACTCAAACAACGAGAACTAAATTACGATAGCATTACGCCTGTAAAAATAGATATAGATTTTGACACCCGTCCTCCTTGGAAGATTCTTGACTTGGAATCAACAATTGAACTGTTTAAAGTGTTTTATTCCTTGTGTTTAACTAGTGATGAATTTACACGAGCAGTACTATCACTACAGTTTGATGAAAATTTTGCCGTATACATTAGTACAATTATTAATGATTATAACTGGAATCACATCGTTACCAATCGCCATCCTTTGGCACCAAACAGTCCTTTTCAAGCCGCCCGTGATTTAATCATGCATGGGATTATTACTGAATATCTTCACCGCTATCTGGAAATTAGTCATTCTGTAAAAATGTTTGAAAAACAGAAGAGCTAGACATCTCTTTTTTATTCACTTAAAGCATTATGCAATGCAGGTAATTATAATGCTATTAAGGTTTTAACAGCGGTGTTTCTGGGCGCTGAATATTACAATAATTTACCACTTGCGTGCCAACAATATAACCTGTACCTATCAATACACTAAAAAGTGTAAGAGTAATAACTAAAAATTGGCGGTCAGTAACCAATTTAGGTTTAGAATTGATTTTCAATAGTGTTTGTACATTTTTTATTGCCAAAGACAGAGACTGGTGATCAATTTCATGCCAGATGATTAAAACTCCATTTTTTGGATGATTTAGAAATGCACACAAGTAGTCAGGATTTGACTCATCTTGTGTAACAATAAATGAGTATCCATTGATTAATCTTGTTATCAAATTCTTCTGGATGCCTAATTGACGTATGCTAGGCTTCATATTGTTTGATTCCAGTATAATAATTGCTTCTTCTTCAGATAGCATTTTGCACCCTTAGAGGTTGTTTTAAAAGTGATTAACTGTGATTTTAGGCACTTAATTGATCCCCCCTACCCCCCCTTTTTAAGGGAGGAATTGAATTTAAGTCTCCCTTTTTAAGGGGGATTTAGAGGGATCTAAAATGTTTTGCTACCGACAATAGGACTTTTCAAACATCTTCTTATACCATTGCTAGGAAGGCCTTTAATATTTGATATTGATAATTCTTATTTTCAATAAGATTAGAGGTGGGAGTTACCATCCAAATAATTTGAATAATGTCATCGTCATTTTTGCCATTTTCTCGAAGAGACTTGATTAACTGCTTATCTGCATCAACAGCTTTCTGAACAAAATCATGACTCAGTGATTCTTTTAACCAATTCCAATTATCACTGCCAGAAAATAACCACTCTATTGCTTGAGCAATAAATCTAAAAGTATTAAGAGAATAAATATTGACGTTAGTTTGATTTTTAGTGGAAGGTGCTTCAGTATTTATTTGAAACCCGCCAAGTATTAAAATTTTAACTTTCTGAATCAGAATAGTAATTACCCAAGGAACGGTCAAGCCGTAATTTGTAGTTAGCCATTCGACAATTGTTACTTTTTCTTTATCCTTAAATAATTTTGTTATTCTTAAGGAATATTTTTCCTCAAAAGGTAATGGGTTAACTAAGTTACCTAAATGGGCTAAACGTTTAATAATCAGAGAACAAACTTCCAAATTCAACCAATTTCCGAAAATTTTGTAAAATTCAGCATCTGAAATATCATTACAAAAATGGTAAAATTCATAAAGCTGTTCTACATCAGCAAGATGTAATCCTTCGTGTATAAATGGATTAATTTTAGCTTTTTCTATTTTTTCTTTCGTTATAAGTAGAATATTGTTGTCAATACTAGCAGGTATAGACTTTTTTTTAATAGAAAATGTGATGTTAGTAAGTAAGGCAGATATAATATCTTCTAAAACGATTCTGCCATTTGCGCCTTGTTTTTGGCAATAAACACGTACTTCTTGTCTAGTGCCGATAGACTCATTATTGTAATAATATTTAGTTAAAACTAAACTCACAGAAATATCTCCCGTAACAGACTCAAAACAAGCATGTTGATGTGTTTGGCTATTCTCCTAGTAGTAAAGCTAAAAACTAATTATAGCTAAAATGATAACAGGCTAGAGGTAGCAAGTAATTCAGCAATTTTAAATTTGGCGCTATAGGAAGAATTAGCAGGATAAATAGGATCAAATCCAGCTAGTATTACAGATACAATAATACTGTATTGCTTATTTAGACTGACTTTTCGTGGGTCTTGTATTTTGGTGATACTTACCTGCCAGGGTTTTGTATAATTTGAACACTCAAAGCACAAGCAAGTGCGATCGCGGTGGTCGAAGCTTAACTATTGTTTTGTTGGCTCGTGTTTACAGATATGACGATCTATTTGTACTACTCTAAACATTATTTTAAAGCAGATAGGATTGTTAAAGATACCTTTAATAGCAGAAAGACATGACCAAGCTCATCTTGATTACTGGTGTAAGTCGAGGTCTCGGTTTCGCGATGACCGAGCATTTTATTCATCAGGGACATACTGTGCTTGGTTGCGCTCGTTCATCAGCAGCGATCGAGGAACTGCGTCAGAAGTTCACTACACCAAACGATTTTACTGTTGTAGATGTGACAAATGAGCAGCAAGTAGAAAATTGGGCAGAACACTTACTGAACAAATATCAGCCACCAGATATACTGATTAACAATGCTGGGATTATTAATCACCCAGCGCCTTTGTGGCAGGTTACTTCTGAGGAGTTTTCTCAGTTGATAGACATCAACATTAAAGGGGTATTTAATATAATTAGCCATTTTGTTCCAGCAATGGTGAAAAACAAACGTGGTATTATTATTAACTTTAGTTCTGGCTGGGGACGCTCTGGTTCTGCCCAGGTTGCGCCCTATTGTGCTTCCAAGTGGGCAATTGAAGGGTTAACTCGTTCTTTAGCTCAAGAGTTACCTAGTGGGATGGCAGCTATTCCTCTCAATCCGGGGATTATTCATACTGATATGCTGGATATTAGCTTTGGCGAAGAAGCTGCTAACTATACACCCGCGTCTGAGTGGGCATTGAAAGCTGTTCCATTTATTCTTAAGTTGCAACCTACAGATAACGGTATTCCTTTGACTGTTCCTATATAACTATCGAAAATTCCATCTCATAATAACAAAGGTATCTGGGTTTATTTCACTGCGCCATTTTTAAGAATGGTTTAGCAGCAGAAGTTTAGGTGAGACTGAAAGGAAAAAAGGCTGTGCGTTGCGCTAAACTACATGACCATAACAACAAACGCTGTATTTTTCGCCGCGGCGGCGAAATGATATTTAGGTAAGAGGCAATGGTTGCTGAGCGATAAATTACCCAATTCCTAGTGTATACAAGTGAGGACATGACCATGACAGTGAATCAAAAAGGACTATTGCAGCAACCAGGACAAGGTTCTTCCTATTGGGTACTTGGGGATTTATATACTTTTAAAGCTGTAGGCGAAGAAACGGGTCAAGCCTATGCTTTAGTTGAGATTATCGTTCAACCACAAAGCGGTACACTTCCCCACATTCATGGTCACGAAGACGAAGCTTTTTATATTCAAGAGGGAAAATTGGAATTTCAGCTTGATCAGCAAATTATTGTAGCAACTCCTGGAACCTTTCTTCATTCTCCTAAAGGACAACTCCACAGGTTTACAAACATCGGTTCAGAGCCAGCAAAACTGCTATGCTGGGTCACGCCAGCAGGGTTAGAAAAGTTTTTCATAGAAGTAGGTGTGCCAGTATTAGAGAGGATGTCATCACCTACGGTGAGTCCCGCAGACATTGAAAAAGTTTTGGCTGCTGCTCCCAGGTATGGCCTTGAAATTATTCCTCCAAATGCTGAATCTTTGCAGTCCTCAAACTAATACCAATTCTCTATAAACTTACACTTAATGATTATCCTTTTCTTCCTTGGCGCTTTTGGCGTTCTTGGTGAAGCAGTCCGGTCTTGGGGGTTTCCCCCATGAGGAACTGCTGTTAGCGTAGCGGTAGCGAGCTTGCGAGCGTCACCCGTAGGGCGGTTCGTAATTAAAAAATTTGTAAGGATTCAGGTGACAATAGGGATTAGCGCAGAATGAATGACCAGCAATTATTTAATGATCGTCTGGCTGTGTTGGCGACAATGCACCAAAAAGAAAAGGTAATTGCTCCACTATTAGAACAAGAGTTGGGCATCAACGTTATAGTACCACAGAATTTTAATACTGATATTTTTGGCACATTTACTAGAGAAGTAAAACGTCCGGGAACACAAATTGCCGCAGCTAAATTCAAAGCAGAGAAAGCCTTAGAATTAACACGAGGAAATTTAGCGATCGCCAGCGAAGGTAATTTTACACCCCATCCATTAGTCCCTTATATTTACTCTAATAGAGAAATAGTTATTTTCTTAGATAAAATTAATAATCTAGAAATTATTGGTGAGGAAATTTCTATAGATACTAACTTTAATCATCAAATTATAACAAATTTAGATGAGACATATATTTTTGCTAATAAAGTTGGTTTTCCAGAACATGGATTAGTTGTCTGGTTTGAAAACTTAGAGAATAGATGTAATGAGATAACGAAAGGTATTACAAAAGAAATAGATTTGATAACATCAGTTGATTTGGCATTGCGTCATTCGCCAAATAATCAGGTAAATATCGAGACAGATATGCGAGCAATGTATAATCCCACCCGGATGAAAAATATCGCAAAAGCTACCCATAATCTACTCAATAAAATTAGCAGTTGTTGCCCAAAATGTAATGCCCCTGGTTTTGAAATAACTGAAATAATTCAGGGATTACCCTGTGAATTTTGTCATATCCCAACCACCTTACCACTGACCGCAATTTATCAATGTAAAAAATGTGGTTTTAATCAAGAGAAACTATTCCCTAATGGTATGGAATTTGCGAATCCAGCCCAATGTATGTATTGTAATCCGTAGGGTATCTCTATTCATCCACTGCGAAGCTTCTTTAGATGAGCAAATTGACCATCTAGATACATTATTGGATCAAAATTATTGCCTCTTGAACCTTAGTAGATAGAGCTTTTTGCAAACCTTGCTCAACTTTAGTAATTAGTTTATCAAAAGCATCTTGATTTGCTGTCAGTTGTTCTTGAATAACCTTATCTAGCTCAGGCTTTACTTGGTTGCACATATCGTCAATTTTCCGGTCATTCAAAAAACTAGAGCGAATCCAACCAGGAACATTGACATTTGTTTTAATTGCCTCTTTCACAGTTTCTCGATTTAGTTCCATACCAGCAGCCATTACTGAAGCGCCATAAACCAATGCAATAGGCCATGTTAAATGTCCGGTCAATATCAGAGTGATGATACTGGCGAGAGTACCCCCACCAATTAATACATTGACGATGAATGCTACTGTGTCAGCCAAAATAGCATCTCCAATGCGTAACTCTGGGTTGACCAAAGCAGGCTCGATACTATCTTCAAACCTCAAACTGCTTCTGGGTATCTGGAACTTTCGGCATATTGGATCAGTTTCTGCGGCTAAATCTGGTTGAATTTTATGAGTAAACCAGCTGATACATTGGTTGTTAACTATCTGTTGAGCGATATCGCCTTGCAGCCACTCTTGGGCTCGCTGCTTCATTGAGGTTTCCAAATCAGCCAAAGTACGAATTTGGTTTTTTTGCCAATCTTTTACCCCTGGTCTAACTGCGTTCTCAATTAACCCCTCAGCTAATGGCTTAGCCAATGATTCTATTAACTCTGGAATATGTTGACCAATCAATTCTTTGAGCTTGTTTGATTCCATCAATTTATTGACTTCGTGCTTGAAGGCATTAGCACGTAAATCCCAGCGTCCCACACGTGCTAAACCAAGTGCAATGCACCTTTCAGGCTCCGGGTCTGGACGCAGTTGGGTTTCTGGTTCAGGGAAGAATTCCTGACAAAGCTGGTGGGTAAATTTCATCCGAGATGCACCACCAGTCATTAATATTAGTTTCGGCACAATACCTTGCTGTTTTAGCTGTTGTTGTGCTTCTGTTAAAGCTTCGTGAAATGATTGCAGCCAACTTTTTTGCTCTAGTTCGGGTAAAGGTTGGTTCAATATTTCGTCCATCATCAATTTGTTGACTTGGGGGATAAAATAAATCTGTTCGTTAATAGATTCAAAGCCACGGGCAAAAGATTGAGCATCGCTGTAAAGCTGTTCATTAGAAAAGTAATCTTCCTTGGCTTTGCGACAAGCTAATTCACAACGCGCTTGATGATGTGGATATTCCTGGAATACTTTTTCGAGTAATGACTTTTGTTCGTGTTTGGCGAGAGTGGTAGCAAAAACGGCTTTATCAATTAAAGATGCACCTAAAGTATTATTGCCAAAATCTAAGGGGATTTCTTGTAAGTTTTTAACTAAGGTAAAATCTGTAGTTGAGGAGCCAATATCAATAATTAATACCGACGAAAGGAGTTTTTCGTATTCCAGTTTACCGGCTTCTTTGGCCTGCATAAAAGCTGCCCGTGATTCTGGGACGACATTTAGTAAATGAATGCCAGATTCTTGCAGCAGTTTCTGGTATTCTGAACGTTCTTTAACTGTCCATCCTGAAGGGCAACCAACGTAAAAGTAAGTATTGTCCTGAGATTCAATTTGTCTACTTTCTTTTAGTAGGTGGTAGTAGGTGGCAACAAAAGTACTAATTGTCTTGCGATATTTGGGATCGTTATTGGGTTTTTGCTTGAAAGTGATTGCCAATTGAGTAACGCCAGCTTGAATTAAGGCTTGTTCGCCAACTAGATAACCGAGTTTTGGATGCCAAGCAAGGGCGGTGATTTGGGTCTTTTTATTATTAATCTCCAACATTTGGGGCGGTTCGATGCTCAGGGCAATCGCTTTAGCTACTGCTGTTTCACCGTGTCCCAAATCAAAACCGACTGTTTCTAAAATTTCCATACAATATATTGTCTATGATTCTCTGGCTTGGGAGTATGCTGGCTCAATTACCCTACCGCGTCTCAACAAGCGATCGCCTTTCAACAAAGCGGGCGTAATCGTGACATAATCTTTGGTATCAGGGTCGATACTTGGCTCAAAATCAAAGTAAGTGCGATCGCTATGAGGTTCTTTTGCTTGGTAAATTTGAGCGCGAATCCCCTGAGACATTAAAATTTGTGGCAAAAGTTTCGTGAGTTCCATCATCATCTGAGGTTTATTCAGAAATGATGCACCCATCAGCCTTTGTAGAAAATTTAATAGTTCTGGCAATTCTTCCATGTTGCGCTCATCTTCGTCTTTGTGAGATTCGGCAAATCTAGCAACTACTAAGTCGATAGTGTTGAGCGCATCAGCTAGGTTATCTAAAAGAATTAAACTATCAATTTTCAACACAGGTTGGGCTAGTTCTATTATCTCTTGTGAACTTGAATCATTTCTATCAAATTGCAGCAACACTTCCAATCCTAACAGCACAGAAGCAAGTAAAATCCCCATCCATGCATTTATGGTAGTTTTTGTTAAATAAAATAACCAACCTAAAATACCTACATAAAGTAGTACCTTTAGCATTTTTAAGATTAGCCGACTGGGGGAAGACGTAACCGCAAAATTATTAGCTTGCTTATGTTCTTTTGAAGCAATCTGAGCAATTTGAACTGCCGCAAGATTGGCAATAGACTGACGCAAGACCTCTAGAAAAAACGCCGACAAACGTACTTGAGTTATATTTAATTCGCTAATATAAAATCTTTCTATATGATCAAGTCGGCTTTGGATTAGTTTAACTACCTCTTCAATACTCGTTAAACTATTAATATCTGTCTGAAGTTGGTTGCGTTCTTCATTAAAGATTGAAATTATTGTTTTCATTAGCTTGCTTAAAACTTAAACATCACCATATAATTTTACACTTGTGTGCAGTATATCTATTGTATAGCGATTATTTGAAATCCTCCGAATAGTAAAGGATGAACATCTAGTTATTCCCTAAAATAAAAACAATGTATTATATGAGCATATTGTAATTGGCAGATCATTGTGCCTAGCCATTAGATGTATTTGTTTTGCCAGTGATTTCCGCAACTAAACTAAACCTATATTTTTTGAAATGGATTTTCCATGTTTACTTATAAACAAAGTTGAGTGCTAATTCACGCTAACTTCTCTAATTGGCTTTCATTTCGCTTTATCTGCTCAATAGAATAATCGTCACAATTCTGATTCTGCATTTTCTACTTTATCTTGATGAGCAATTAGCAAAGGCGTGTCTTCTCTTGTCGCAGAAACTTGGCTCATGAGCATTGCATCTAAGGGAAAAATTACCGTAAATGTAGATCCTTTTCCCAGTTCTGAAACTAACTTGATTTCACCATGCAATAATTGAACTAGGCGAGACACAATCGCCAATCCCAACCCTGTGCCATTGGAATCTTGCTGTTGTTGATCGCGGACTGCACGAAAATAAGGTTGGAAGATTTTTGTTTGAGCATCGGATGAAATTCCCAATCCTGTATCAGTAATAGATATAGCCCATTTTTGTTCGGATTCCTGACAACATTGCAAACTAATCGTCCCGGATTCTGTATATCGAATGGCATTACTAAGCAAATTCGTCAGAATTTGTTGAACTCGAAGTGGATCTGTAGTAACCTGATCTGGAGCGCGATCGCAATCAACAACTAAAGATAATTCTTTATTACGTACCAGAGGTTCAATTATCTCGACAACTGAGCTAATTAACCCACGTACATCAGTGGCAGTTGGCCGTAATATCATTCTGCCAGCATCATAACGAGAGATTTCCAGAGTATCATTAATTAAGCGCAGAATCAGCCTACCACTCTTCATAACTCGTTCGATACTTTCGAGATTGGGATACGAATTTTTGAGTTTTGTTTGTTGGCGATGCTGGCGGAGAAATAAGTCTGCGTAACAAATAATTGAAGTTAAAGGTGTTTTTAGTTCATGAGCCAACTGTGATAGGCTATCTTTAGTAGCCCAAACCAAGCGAGTTAGTTCTTGGTTAGTCAAGCGTAACTGACTTTGGAGTTGTTTTAACTCTTGTAGTCTTCCGTGAGTATAGCTATTAAAGCAACGAGCGATCGCTTCATCAATTACCGTATCTATCAGGCGTACAGCCCGCAACATATCTATAGGAGATGCCTTTAATAAATCTTTTTCCAGAAAAGAAAAAATAACAAACCGCAGTAAACGGAACTCTCGCGCAATTTCTGCTGGCTCAAATCCTTGTTCAGCACACAGCCAGCCGTGTTCTAAACTTGCATCGACTACTGTTTGTAAATCGCTTTTTTCAGACTCAGAAAGTACTGTTGCTAACGCTTTTAAAACACGAGGTAAACTATTACGTACAGCTTTCAAAGTTAGCTCCTTTGTTGCTTCAATTTGTTCATCTTGATAGACTACTTCTACCCATTGATCAACAATGGCATGACTTTTATTAATGAGAGTTTCGCTGAAATCCATCTTTTCTTTAAGGATAGTTAAGCATCTTCAATAAGAGATAGCTTAGTGCGTTCTAAATGGCTTTCGCACCTTACAAAAGATAGAACTTACACCTGATGTGAACTAGAAAAAAAGCCAAGGTAAAAGCGTAGCAGGTACGTACACTTTGTAAGCAGCACACTTTAACAGATAAGGTAGGTTGGTTAAATCAAGATTTTATACAATCAGTTGATGCTGCTCTTCAGTAGCTGCGGAGTCAGGCTAGTTATACGCATCTTTATATAAAAATGGTATTGGAATAAATATACAAAGTAACAATTGAAATTTTGCAGTACCTTATTTTCACTTTTTAGCTGTTTGACAACCAATTTACAGGCAAGATGAAATAAAAAATTTCCTTATTATTCGGGAAAATAAGCTAAAAATGCCCAAGGGGGGCATTGTATTCTTTGGTAAAGAACGGCAATATTTTACTTGATAACTTAGTTTTTAAATTTACAAGCACAGATACAGATACTTGGTAGAAAGACTTTGTAAACCTCAAGATTTACACTACTAATGCCGAGAAATTCTATTTTTATTAACGAGTTAATTGATGAAGGAAATTATGAATAAAAAATGGCCTATTAAACGAATAATGATAAGTCTTACGTCTACCGAAAGTGAAAAGCTGGAAAAATACTGTGTAACCACAGGCAGAGCAGCAACAGATGTAGTTCGAGAGTTAATTCGCTCTTTACCAATCAACTGATGTGAAGTCTCTCCATCTTCTCAAGTAATTCCAACTAAATCTGTTACTTCCACACAGCAGTTAGTTAGTCTGCGGTGAGTATGAAGATTTTTGAAGCTCAAGAATTGTAAAAAAATATATGCACTGCTGACTTACGCTCATAACTGTATTTCTCCTTCGACAATGAGCGCTTGAAATGGAGCAGTTTCTTGGAAATTGCGTACTGTCGCATATTCATCTGAATACCAAAATCCAACTGCATCTTCCCGTGACAGGCACTCAAAAACTATTGTTTGCTGGGCCTCAGAAATATCTAATGGGGAGATAGCAATCATTCGACCACCACAGCGTTGGATAATTGATTCCAGACTCTGGGTATACTGACTAAACTGATGTGAGTTACTAATCACATCTTGGACAACAAGATAAACAGCCATACTCTATCCAGGTAATTAAAATAATGTTAGTTAAAGTTTGATTAAATACTTTTGCCTAAATAAAGATTTTGTAGTGACTCATGACAAATGGTTATCTCATAGGTTATGAAAAGTAAAAATTATTAGCTAGCTCCGATTGGTTAATTGATTAACTTAAGACTTGCAAATTTTTGAGTAGCTCGTCTAGTGAAGAACAAGTTTTTGAGGCTGAGTTTAAGCTTTTCTAAGTCTTTTCTGCATGACCAACATTATTCATGTCGCGAGAAGATGACATGGAACTAGCTTTGTCTGATAGCCAAGCCATGATCGATCAACAACCCGCGATCGCTTTAACTATACATTACACAGCAATATCTGATCATAGTGAAATCTTATGCTTGATCACGAGTTAGGCTCTCCCAGTAGCACAATTGAACACTTCAATTCTTGAAGTAACTGTGTTGTCACTTGGCTTATGGCTAGTCCCCCAGCTGTACGATAACGGACAGAGCGTAACACGGCTAAATCAAATGCTTGAGATTCTCGAATTATCACTCTAGCAATATCATTATCCTTAATTATTTGAATGTTTGTATTCACTTGTAACTGACTTTTAGCAGCGATATCCGACAATTGAGATGTAAATTTTTCTACCAAAGTTGGTGGTGTTTTGCGATCGCTCACGTGCAATAGTACCACTTCAGCTGGATTCACATCAGCTAAAATTTGAGCGAACCGCACAGCGCCTATGGTTTGTCGCGTTAAGTCTCCAACTGGTACAATAATTCTTCTGATGGTTGTAGGACTGCTCAAAAGACGTGTTACTGCTACCTGACAATGAGAAGACCAAAAAACACTGTCAATTACACTACCAAACAAACGGGCACGCAAGCCTGTTGTCCGCGACCAACCCATCACAACTAAACTAGCGTTTTGTTCTCGACTGGTGCGGCTAATTCCCAAAGCTGCATCATCATCAATCCGAATTGCGGGTGATACTTCCACTTCAAATTCTTGACTGATTTTTCTAGCCAAATCCAATCTTTGCTTACTTTGATCTAATGCTGTTGCTAATTCTGGATTGTCCATATTTACATGAGCTTTGGTAATAGCTAATGGCACAACTTTTCCCGATTCATGACGGGCTAAAAGTGCTGCCATTTCTATTAAATAGCGCTGGGTTTGAGGATTGTAGATCGGTACTATGACAGTAAATAGTTCATCATTTTTATCTGCCAACTGATCTTCAGAATTTCCCCACCAAGTTGTTAATTTATCTGTTTCAAAACCTGTAGAAGAAAGCTGTAAAAAAGTAGCAAATCTCGCTGTGATTATCGGGCCGAGGATGGCAGTAACTAGCATCAAAACAATTACACTATTTAAAACACCTTCATTAATTAATCGCTCGCCAGCAGGATTAACGGCTTGATATGCAACCAATGTTGCTGCTAATGTAGCTGCTACCTGTGGTAGTGACAATGACCACATCGTCAACATTTCTGCCGTGTTATAGCGATATAGTAGTTTTGCTAAAAACGCCGCGATAAATTTGCTACCAATCAAAGCCACTACAATTACCAAAGTTAGCCAAATTGAACTAAGGGTTTTGATAAAGGCAGGAATATTAATTAATAATCCCATGTCTACAAAGAAACAAGGGATGAATAGAACACTGCCAATAAACTCAATTTTTTCTTTGACTGGGCTACGTCCTAAAACATCATTGACAGCTAAACCTGCTAAAAACGCGCCAACAATTTTTTCAATTCCAATTATCTGCGCTCCAACAGATGCTAAAAATAAGGCTAATAAGATAAACAAAAACTGGTTACTTTGTTCATCTCCAGAACGTCGAAAAAATTCTTTTCCTGCCCAGTCAAAACCAAACAGAACTACAACAGAGTAAATTGTTAATCCACCCAACAAAGTTGCTAAGCTTAAAGCAGAGAAGTTTCCCCCATGAATTCCAACACAAATTGCTAATACTAGCAAAGCACCTGTATCAGTAAAAATTGTGGCACCAATGGTAACAGTGACAGCTTCATTTGCTACAACTCCCAGACGACTCACAATTGGATATGCCAAAAGAGTATGAGAAGCCAACAAAGAACCAATTAGGACAGAAGAATTCCAGCTAAAACTAAATAAACGTCCTGCAATAATGCCAGCAATTAGCGGAACTAGAAATGTCAGACTACCAAAAACTATTGAACGATTTTTAGTTTTACGGAACTGTTCTAAGTCGATTTCTAAACCTGCTACAAACATCAAATAAAGTTTACCGATGTCTGAGAGTAGATTCACTGTTTCTGATTCAGAGTCTAATAATTTTAGCCCGTTTTGTCCTAAAATTATACCTGCTAGCAGCAACCCGACTAATCCAGGTAGTCGTAGTCGCTCAAATATAGGGGGTACAGTAAAAATTACTGTTAGAAGAATAGTAAATGCAATCAGCGGACTGTCTGTTAGCAAATTAAGTGTCATTTTTAGTAAACAAACTTAAATGGTAAATGTCATAGTACGCATACAAAAAGTTACTTAAAAAATTTACATATTACGCTTTCATTAACTACTAAAATCAAACAAATTTTTTACAGTATAAATGTTGCGCTTTGCTTCACCATTCTATCTCAATAAGTGCTTATTGATATTTACAAAGACATAAATATTGTGTGCTGATACAAAAATTTACACTAGGCTTAAAAAGCCTAAATTAATCAACAAAACATTATCTCCTCAAACCAACGAACATAAATGATTTTCTGACACATACCAGATTATAAATAACGGAATTTATCTAATAGTGTATGTCCCTATCATACGCATATAGATAAAAGCTGTAAACTCAGACAAGATATTAAAATAACGTAACTTTGTATGGTAATGCCATTAAAATTTTAAGCGCGTTTTTACAAAATCTCACAACATTTCAATTCCCAAAGTATCGATAAATTTCCCTTCCGGATACAGGTAAATTAGTCACCAAGCGAAACTAAGTTTTTGTTTCTAAATCACAAAGATCAATCACTTTATAAGCTTGAGCGTCATCAAATGTAACAACTTTGACCAACCCAGCTAAGTCCTTAAATTCTAGTTTCCAATTGTTTTTTATCAGCAAAACAAAATATTTATTTTCTTGCACTAACTCTTGGATAAATTTTAATCCGGTAAATCTTCTATCCATCATCCCAATTTGTTGGTACTATTAGCAACAGCAACAAATTCTGGAGTACGAAAGTTCAAGATAATCAATTCACTGTTGAGTAGGTGAGAACTGAATAGAAATCACAAATCAAAGCTCAGCCTTTAAAGCAGAATTTTTCTCTTTTTTAGTTAAATCCACTAATTGCTAAGGTTTTTCTTTAATTAAGTTAATAGTATATTTAACTAGCATGGTGGCAGAAGCATTTTGAGACTAAATTTTCACTTAGAACACTACCTGTCAAAATTAATGTGGTGGACTACTAATGTAACGTGAATTCGACGGAACCTAACCCCAACCCCTTCCCTACAAGGGAAGGGGCAAAAAATATCTCACGTGGTACGAAATAATCAGCTTTTTAAGCCTCTCTCCTTGCAGGGGAGAGGTTTGGAGAGGGGTCATTTCCAGCTTATCGAACTCACGTTAATGTAGAAGCCCTTAACAAAACAAATTGATATAAAAGGGTTCATACATCTCAGATATAAAGTAGCTGTATAAATCGCTAAGTAATCCTGAATAAATCCGTAAATCTACAATTTTAGTCTATAAGTATACACACAGATATTATCAAATACCAGTAAATGGTGTTGTTCCTAAAATATCTAGTTATAATTGCCATTCGCTGTCAAAAATGCCAAAATTATTGGTAATTTTAATAGCTAGTGCAATTGCTGATAATTAAATAGTATGGTAACACACTCCGAAAGAGCAATTACTCAAAATCAAAAACCCAAGCAGTTTTTTGGGGGAATCCTTCAGCGAATTTTTGCTCCATTATGCGGTATTAGTAGTATTTTACTATTGTGGCATTTGCTGAGTCTTAGTCCTGATACATCTTTGCCTTCTCCTATCACCGTTATCAACAATACTAGAGAATTGATTATTAATCCATTTTTTAATTATGGTGGATTAAATAAAGGTTTATTTTGGTTGCTTCTTGCTAGCCTCAAACGAGTTATGTTTGGTTATTTGCTCGCTGTCGTAATTGGTATTCCCATTGGTTTTTTGATTAGCCTAAATAAATTTTTAAAACAAGCTATAGATCCGGTTATTCAAATTTTACGTCCTGTTGCACCTCTAGCTTGGCTACCTTTAGCGCAGGCTATATTTCTTAAACCAAATCCATCGGCTGTTTTTGTGATCACTATTACTGCTATTTGGCCAATCATTTTTAATACAGCTTTGGGTGTACAGATGATTCCCAAGGATTACACTAATGTCTCAAAAATTTTAGGACTCTCATTTTTTGAGAACTTCTACAAAATCCTGATACCCGCAACACTACCTTACATTTTTACTGGTTTAAGAATTGCTATTGGTCTTTCTTGGTTAGCGGTTATCGCTGCGGAAATGTTACTTTCTGATGATGGACTCGGCTTTTTCATTGTGGATGCTTACAACAGTTCTAATATTAGTGAAATAATACTGGCAATTATCTATCTGGGTGTAGTGGGGTTAATTAAGGATAAACGTGTTGAAATCGACTGTATAAAAATTCAAAATTGCCAACGTTCTGACACTTCCATTAAGTACTCAGACTTCTCTCAAAGTTCAAAAATTCCAAATTTAATTTTGCACAATCCTTGGCTGAAAAAAACAAGGATTTTGTTTTCATATTCATAGTAATTTAGATATGGCAAAGTTCACTAGAAGAAATTTCATAACGACTGGTAGTGCAGCGTTCTTGTCTACAACTGTTAGTCATCGCTGGGCGGCTATTCCATCTAATATAAATTTGTATGATAGCAATGGTGATGCACCGGAAATCACGGAAGCAAAACTAGGTTTTATTCCAGTGACTAGTGCTTGTCCGTTGATTGTGGCTAAAGCTAAGGGATTTTTTGCCAAGTATGGAATGCTTAATGTCGAAGTATTAAAACAGCCTTCTTGGGCGGTGATGCGCGACAAACTGATGTTAGGTTCAGCTAATGAAGGTTTGGATGGCGGTCATTTGCTGTTTCCGATGGTGTATTTGATGGCCACTGGCGATATTAGCTATGGGCGTAAAGTCCCGATGTATATTTTGGCTCGGTTAAATGTTAACGGACAAGGTGTTTCTGTTACTAATGCTTATCAAGATTTGCAACTGAGACTAGATAGTTCTCCCCTCAAGTCAGTGTTTGCCAAAAAACGTTTAGTTGAGGAAAATGTGCGTTGCGCCATACCCTATCGCCGAGTAACTGGTGACTTTTTTATGCGTTGGTGGTTAGCTTATGGTGGGATTGATCCAGATCAGGATGTATCACTGATTGTAGTTCCACCACCGCAGATGGTAGCTAATATGCAGGGCGGCTCAATGGACGCTTTTTGTGTGGTAGATCCTTGGCATCATCGCTTAATTAAACAAGGGATTGGTTACTCTACCGTTACTAGTGGCGAGCTATGGAATAATCATCCAGAAAAAGCTTTGGGAGTGCGTGCTGAATGGGTAGATAAACATCCCAAAGCAGCAAAGGCTTTATTAGCGGCAGTTTTAGAAGCGCAAATATGGTGCGATCAGCCGGAGAATAAAGCAGAGCTGTTTCAGATTTTATCGCAACGGCAGTGGGTTGGAGTCCGCAGTGAATTTTTGCGCGATCGCCTTTTGGGTAAGTTCGATTATGGTAATGGGCGCGTAGTCGAAAATAGTCCCCATGCAATTAAATTTTGGCGAGAAAATGCCTCCTATCCCTACAAAAGTCACGACTTGTGGTTCTTTATTGAAGATATGCGTTGGGGTAATCGCTCTCAAGAATTTGATCCCCAACCAATCATTAATGCCGTCAACCGAGAAGACTTGTGGCGAGAAGCAGCCAAATTCATCGGACAAGAAAAAGCTATCCCCGCAAGCACATCACGAGGGGTAGAGAAATTTTTTAACGGCTTAGAGTTTGATCCTCAAAATCCACAAGCTTATTTTAATGCTCCTAAACTTCAAAATATTTAAATGGGCACTGGGCATAGCACGCATTTTCTCAGAGCTAGCATCTATCTTTGAATTGCCAGAAAAAAGTTCTTATTTATATTGAAGTTAAACAACTAGGTTTTCTACATGAGAAGAACAAGGGTTAGTTCCGCCAACTCAAAAAGCCTGGTTTCCAAGATGAGCAAATTAATGTTCTAATCTAGTTCAGAGACTCATTAAACTTGATTAAACCTTCTATTTGCTCTAAAACCTCAATTCCCCACTCTACAAGGAATTTTCTGATTGTATCTTGCCTGCGATCGCTTAAAATTGCAATTACTTTGAACGTATCTAAATCTATTAATACTACACAGTAATTACCATGACCTTTAACCAGAGCTATTTCATCAGTGTCCAAGTTATTTTTGCATGGCTCTTAAGGGGTAAAAATAGTTAGTATATTTTTACCCCTTGCAATATGACAATGATATTGCTCAAATAGCTGTAATATCATCAAAAGTCTTATTTCTGCTGTGGTCGAGGGCGAGGAAACTTAGAAGGTCGCTTGAAGTTCTCGACTGGTACATTTTTAAGTGCATTTCGCATAAAATCACGCCATATAGGAGCAACTGTGCCACCACCTGTTGCACCGTAACCTAGTCTTCTGTTGTCATCTCTTCCTACCCAGATCGCAGTTGCCAACTGTGGTACAGTACCCACAAACCAAACATCCCTTTCTGATGAGGTTGTTCCCGTCTTACCAGCGGCCGGACGACCTATAGCAGCAGATTTACCTGTACCGTTATTAATTACAGATTGCATCACATTAATCACCGATGCAGATGCCCAAGGATTTAAAACCAAACGAGGTTTAGGTGTATTATCTATCAAAACGTTACCATTGCTATCAGTGACACGCATGATTAATGTAGATGGTGACTGCCAGCCATAATTAGCTAAAGTAGCATAGGCACTAGCCATTTCTACAGGCGTTACACCAATTGCACCTAAAGGCAAAGAAGTTACAGGTTGCATTGGACTCGTAATACCTAAAGTCCGAGAAGTTTTAATAACTTTATTTAGACCTACAGCTTTGCCAAGTTTGACTGCCGGAATATTCCGAGATAGTGATAAAGCTGTGCGAATTGGTATTGCTCCCATAAAACTATTATCATAATTGCGCGGGTAGTACCAACGGTTGCCATCACGATACTTGACTGGAGTATCTTGCACAATTGTATTGGGTGTGAACTTGCCACTAGCAAAAGCAGTGTAGTAAACAAACGGTTTAAAAGAAGACCCTGGCTGACGACGTGCTTGGGTTGCTCGGTTAAATTCGCTAGTCTTGGCATCTATGCCACCGACTAAAGCTTTAATAAAATGGGTGCGCGGATCAATAGCTACTAAAGCTATTTGATTATTTCTTAGCCCTTGATATGTTAGCCTTTTATGCCAACGCTTGACCGTTTTTTCTGCCATGAGTTGGAATTTAGCATCAACGGTTGTTTGCACCCGCATTCCACCTTTGAGCAACGCATCACGTCCAAACTTTTTCGCCAACTCCTGCGCTACGGTATTAGTTATATAAGGTGAAGCACTACCTTCTAAAGATCTATTTTTATTCAGTTGAATTTTTTGCTTAAGAGCCTGATTGTAATCCTGCTGGCTAATCCAGTTTAATTCCAGCATCCTAAAAAGCACTTCTTTCTGCTTTTGCTTAGCTAACTCCATGTTAATAAAAGGACTGAAACTTTCTGGTGCTGGAAGCAACCCTGCCATCATAGCTGATTCAGCCAAGTTTAAATTTGCCGCTGATTTGTTAAAGTAATAACGTGCCGCCATTTGGACACCATAATTGTTATCACCCCAATAAACTTGATTGAGGTACATATCCAATATCTCATTTTTCTTGAGAACTTGTTCTAAACGAATTGCCAGCACTGCTTCTGCTATTTTACGCGTGAAAGTACGCTCTTGAGATAAAAACAGGTTTTTGACCAATTGCATGGTAATAGTAGAGCCGCCTTCTTCTACTTGCCCGGCTTCCAAGTTAACTACTAAAGCACGCGCCACACCTACAGGATTAATACCTTTGTGATCATAAAAATAACTATCTTCGGTGGCTAATACTGCTCTTTTTAGGTGAGGAGAAACTTTATTTAAGGGGACTACTTCACGATTGAATTTACCGTGAATACTTGCTAATAGCCTGCCTTTAATATCATAAATATAAGTTGTTTCCGCAGGTACAAAATTCCGTATTTTTCTAACACTTGGCAAATCACGGAAACTAATAGCTAAACCAACCAGCCCCCCAGCTAAAACAGAACTTGTCAGCGTAGTGATTGATAACAGTGTACAGTGGAATCTGATGAGCTTGCTAGTCTATCTCCACACAACTTACATAAGTTTCTTTCTATACGGGGACTTTTTGACATAACCTATTAAAATAATGTTGAAATTGACAACTAGTTTTTTTAATTCAGTTTACTATTCCTAAATATAAATATTTTTTATTAATTTAAAATAAAATTAATGAAGCTCTAAAAGAATTAATATAATGTTTTTTGAGTGGAGATATTCAATTAACTGAAATATTTGGAATCCTTAAATCAAGAGGTCAAACAATGAAATAAGCTTATTCAAGTTAACTACGGTGTTCGTAATTGGTGAACACTCCCTGCCAGCGAACTTGCTCAAACTGCTCTACACTTAAGCATTGTCCTTGATTGACAACTTCATTGCTGTCCACCCAAACTTGTTGCGGCTCAAATCCGTGGAGGTGCAATTTAATCCCCGCATAAGGAAAAGCATAATCTCCCTGTTGTTTCCAAGTTAGTTCCAAGCAGTCTTGATTCTGCGTTAAGTAAAAACTATCCAACCGCGATTTCCCATAGCCATCTCCCGCGTCACTGTAAACCTGACCTTCACTAGTTAAGAACGCGGACGGGTAAATATGAAGAATCAGTTGATTATCTTCCTCCATTGGTAAAATACTCCCAGCCTTTACCAATAGCGGTATCTGTTCTAGAGGTGCTTTTAAGTTGACCTGCTTTCCTCCCTCTAGGAGTGCATCATTCCAAAAGTTATACCAGTGTCCTTTAGGTAATGCGATCGCTCGTGAGGTTGCGCCTTCTTGGGCGATCGCAGCAACTAAAAGAGCATCGCCCAACAAAAAGGCATCATCTATACTCCAAAGTTGAGGATTGTCTGTATCTGCCCAAAATAAAGGACGTACCAAAGGATGTCCGGTTTGAGACGCTTCCCAAGCTAAGGTATAGAAGTAGGGCATCAACCGATACCGTAATTGCAAAAATTGCCTTACAATACTCAGGGTTGGTTCGCCAAAACTCCAGGGTGTACGGAGCTTGGTGTTGTTGGCAGAATGGGTGCGGCAGAATGCCATAAAGCAGGATATTTGAAACCAACGCAAGTATAATTCTGCACTGGGATTGCCCTTAAATCCACCAATATCAGAGCCACTGTAGGGAATTCCTGATAATCCCAGGTTTAAAACTGTGGGAATAGTTTGGCGTAGTCCTTCCCAGCTAGTTTCAATATCGCCCGTCCAAGTCCAGGCGTAGCGTTGCAAACCTGCCCAACCAGAACGCGAAACGATGAAAGGCCGTCGTTCAGGTTGATACTCAGATAGGGCTTCGTATCCAGCTTCAGCTTGAAGTAATCCATAAAAATTATGAGCTTCGCGGTGGTCGCCGCCTCTACCTTCCAAAGAATGCCAAGTTGAATGGGGCGGTAGTGAAGGGTCGCCCCAAAGGACAAAAACCCCTGGTTCATTCATATCATGCCAAAATCCAGTAATGCCTAGATCGAGCAGATATTCATATTGTCTGCTCCACCAGTGACGGGCTTGGGGGTTGGTAAAGTCAGGGAAAGCGCATAAACCTGCCCAAACAGGAGCGATTGCAGGTTTACCATTTGGGAGTTTGCAAAATACATCCTGGGCGCGTCCCTCCTCAAAAAGTCTGTTTTTTCGAGATGCTCGGACACCAGGGTTAATAATGGTAATTAACCGTATTCCCTTCGTTACCAACTCTTCAGCTAACTCAGAAATATGGGGAAAGCGATCGGGGTCAATGGTAAAGGCACGAAAATTATCTAGAACATCTATATCTAGATGCATTGCACTCACTGGAATGTCATGTGTCTCAAACCCCTTTACGGCTTCCCGCAGTGCGCTTTCTTTGTCATATCCCCAACGTGATTGATGATAGCCAAATGCCCAACGGGGTGGTAGGGGTGGGCGACCTGTTAATTCTGTGTATCGCTCCAACAATTGAGGCAATGTGCCAGCAGTAAAGTAATAGCGCAACGCCCCGCCTTCAAACTCGGCTGTAGCTAACTCTTGAAAACTAAAGCTAGCAGGAAAGGAGTTTTCATAGAAAATTAGGTAACTACCTTCTTCATGCAGACCTAAATAGAGTGGAATGCAAAGATATAATGGGTCAGTTCCCGGCCCATATATGCCTCCTGCATCATAGTTCCACATCCGGTAGGTTCTGGCTTTATTTTTATCGCCCGATGTACGGAGATTTAAAGGAGCCGCCCTTTCTCCCAAACCATAAATATGTTCCTGTGGACGTAGTTTCGCTTGATGTAGCCAAGTCTCATCTTGTGTTTGGCGCGATAGTTTTGTTGGTCGCTGGGGAGGTAGTTCTTCCCGTAGTGTCTGCCCAGAAAGATTTTGAAATTTCAAACTGCCGTCAACGCCAACAATCACCTTTAGCTGTGGACTAGAAATTGTCCAGCACTCTTCCATCTCTTGAAACGTCGTTTCTATCTGTGGCCAATCTTTACGCGAGATGCCATAAGAAATGGGATATATCCCAGGTTTCCACTCAATTCGGACTAAATCGGCGCTCAGAAAATAAATTTCTAACTCAATGTGTTTGAAGTGAAATTGTCCGCCTCTCTTAGTTGCTTCAGCCCTCTGAATTTCTCCAGTTTCCTCAACAGCCTCTAAAGTTTGAGACTTACGAAGCTGACGTTCTAACCAATCTCGTTGCAGCGGGTAGAACAGCGATCCTAAAAACCGTCGAAGTTTAATTGTTCGTAGGTTAAGAAATGCTTCGTTGAGGATACCCATAAAACCTCACAGAAAGTATAGTATTTAAGACGGACATGACAAACTGAGAATTTCTAAGAAAGGTATACAGTTTTAGCAACTAAAATAGGTCTGTTGCTAAGTACAACTTTTCATTACTATAGCGATCGCTACCAGGAAAACTAACACCCCTGCTTGACCCAGTGCTTGTAATAAACCTCCGCTTTGGGAATTGTCACTCATTGCCCTTATTGTTATTTATCTTGAGGTTATTTATGCAAAGTTTTCCTGATAGACAGTGCTGTAGAATTATTGCGGAATTGCTGAGGGGTAAACTTCATTCGCAACTAACACAGGTTTATTGCTGTATTCTGCTTCCAGTTTCCTCTGCAAAGTTAAATCCCAGTTCAGGTCGTAATCCCGTTCTAATTCAGCAACAATAAACGGACGCAACACTCCCGTAACTGCAACCTTCTCTCCTTCGTTGACAACTCCTTTGGGAGTACCGGCGCGTATAACTAACAAGTCTTGTCCACCAAACAATTTTTCTTCATCCAAGGTAAACGAACTAGAATTTCTAATATCTTCCACTTCACCTGTTACCGCTAGAGTTTTACCGTAGTATAGGCTGGGGTTTGTGGTAAGTTCACCTGGTTTAGGAGCAAGTGCCAGTGATTGAGCGATAATTGCAGGTTTACCTTCGTAATCTACATATAAGTTGGGATCTAGACCCAAGTTGTAATCTCGATTAATATCTGCAATCACAAATTTACTAACTGGGCCTGTCGCTTGAATTGGTGTATTTGGGTCAGTAGGCAGAGTAAAAACTTTACCAGAAGCATTTACAACTAAGATGGATTCAGTGCCAAAGAATTCCTTATCGCTAACTGTGAAAGTTGATGGCCCTAATTTTGTAATGGGTGTACTTCTAACTGTTACAGTTTTGCCGATTAGCTGGTTTGTATTGTCTGTGACTTCCTCTGTAGTAACGTTAGTTTCAGGAACTGCAGCCTCTCGCTCTAAGTTGTTGGTACATGCGGGAAGCAACACTGCGGAGAGTGCTAGAGCAATAGCTCCTTTAGAACTCCACTTAGTTTGAAAAAAGTTAATCATTTCAAGATCTCCATTTGGGTTGACTAATATCAAGTTCAGATGATGAATTACTAATAACTAAGCCTTCAACTGAACCTGAAATTGTTGGATAAATACAAAATTTTGATTTGTTGTCATCACTGTTTTAATGCTCTACAAAATTAATGCGGTGAACCATATTAATTTAGAAAGACTTGACCATCTTTTTGAATTCTCAATACGCCTTGATTATTATCAAGATTGGTTGTTTCATCCAACGACACTGCAAGTGTGCCTTCAGAGGTAGACATGGGCATAACTTTTAGCAGTCCACCGTCTTGACGTACCAAAGTAATACTGATAGGTGTCGGTAAATCTTGTAAAGTAAACTCTTGGCCACCAGCAAGATATCGGGGTTGTGTCTGACCAATTGCTTGATAAGAGATACCAGCGTTAGTGTTGTTTTTCAATTTCACATCAACTGTACTTGCTGTTGGTGTGACGTTAGCTATAGCGTATTGTCGGCTTTCTGGAGCAGGTATTGGTTGGCGATTGACACGTAAACCCTCCGGCTTCACCAAAACTCTTGGTTGCACTACAACTCCTCCTTGTGCTTTGAACTTTAAAGTTGCAGCATTCGGCGGACATCCCTGTGGAACCAAGACTCGATTACGGTGTGGTTCTTCGTAAAAAATACCTGGACAAGGGTTAACTCTAGGAGTTCGTTGCTGTGCTACTGCCGATTGAGTAATTGCAGACAAGCTAGCTAGTAAACTTCCAAAAAGCGTTCCAAATAATCCAATCTTTCGCAAAAAAGAACGATTTAACTTATACATAAATAACCTCCCGATAATTTCATTTTTTGATTTTTTGTTCAAAATTCACTTAGAAATAAATAGTTGCATTTAGAGTTGCATTTAGTAACCCAAAGTAAAAAATAAATTTTACATAACATATTTTTCTGATGATTACTTTAAAAAGCATGAAGTCTTAATTCATAACGTCTTGTATTTGTAATAATCAGAAACCTTGAAATATAATTTAGGTAAAGTTTAGCCGCTCAACCTAGCAAAAAAGGAGTTATGAAAATAGGCCATGCTTTAAGGTTAAATCTCAATAGTGGAAAAGTCGATCAGAATTCAAAAACACTTCGTAAATACTACTTTAGAAGTAGAGTTACTACTTCAATAGAAATAGCTGGTATTATGAAACAAACAGTACATTTTACTAATTGTCTGCCCAATGAAGTAGATAAAGAGAAGTAATTATTCCCAAAAGGTGAGCGCAAATCATATTGACGTTTGCTAACATTGCAAAAACATCTAGCAAACGAATCACACTTTATGGTTGAGAAACAGCGACACTTTAAGGTTAGGGTTAATACTTTTCCAATATAGCTGCAACTGTCTTTCTAGAAGTAAAAAAAAACTCTTAAATTATTTAGTTATGGATTAATAGCTAGCTGAGCTTGAAAAAGTAGTCTTATTTTTAAGATTTACTTTATTTATCTCAAAGCCGCTGCTACTTGATTAGCTAATTTTTGAGGATTAAACGGTTTATTGATGATGCCTCTAACGCCTAATTGAGCAAATAGATTTTGGTCAGTATTTCGTCCTCTAGCTGTCAGCAGAATTACAGGTATATCTTTAGTGATTTGATTAGCCTGTAGTTTCTGAAAAGTTTTCAAACCATCCATATCAGGCATCATTACGTCCAAAAGTATGGCATCGGGTTGAGATGACTGAGCTAATAATAATCCTTGACTACCTGATGTGGCGGTTAAAACCTGCCAACCCCCCATTATTTCCAGACAGGTTTGAATCAATTTACGGATGTCATCTTCATCATCAATAACTAAAATTTGCTTAGTATTCATTGTTATTATCTTCCTACTTGAAATTATGATTGCTTCCTACTTCAATTCCTCCGGCGTAATGATGGGTACTTTTTAGAATTACCATAATCTTAAGATTCATTCTCCAAGGTAAAACTTGAAAGTGGAAAACTAGGGTAGAAGTTTAATAAACAGATGGCATAACCAGAAGTAATAGAAAATGTGGAGATTGACTCGATGGACTTTGCCCCGCCTTGGGCGATTCTCATACGGAGACGCTACGCGATCGCAACTACAAGGCTATAGCATTGCATTCTTAACGGTTTTACTAGCTTTACTGCTTACATTGCTTCTATGGCAGTTACACAGGCTGAATTCCATTTACCCACTGTTTTTAGCTGCTGTCATGCTTAGTTCTTGGTATGGTGGTTTAAACCCAGGACTGTTGGCAACTTTTTTGTCTGCTATAGCCTGCGCCTACTTCCTTTTGCCTCCTTTTTATTCTCTGGCTGTTACTGGGTTCAGTGTGGTAGGGTTGGTTCAGTTTGTGCTGGTAGCAGTGTTGATCAGTTCACTTAACTTTGCATTGCGTAAGGCGCGATCGCAAGCTCAGAAAAACGCGCGAGCCGCCCAGGATAATTACGAGTTTCTACGTCAAATTCAAGACACTCTGCGCCAAAGCGAAGAACGTTATCGATTGCTAATAGAAGGAGTAACTAATTACGCAATTTTTATGTTAGATCCAAACGGTAACTTTACCAGTTGGAACATTGGAGCCGAGCGTATTTTAGGCTATCAAGAAGCAGAAATTATTGGTCAACCTTTTGAGCGAATTTTTTCACCAGAAGCAATTGAGCGTGGACAACCACAACAAGTATTAACAAAAGCCGTCACTGAGGGTTTTTCTAAAGAAAATCGTTGGCATCTCCGTAAGGATGGTACATTTTTCTGGGCGTATTGTGTAATCACACCTTTACGAGATGAAAATGGAAATTTGCGCGGCTTCTCTAAAATTATGCAAGATATTACTGAGCGCAAACAAGCCGAGGAAGAAAAAGAGCAACTGCTGCTCCGAGAACAAGCCGCACGCGCTGTTAGCGAAGCGGCACAAAGTGCAGCAGAAGCTGCAAACCGTTCCAAAGACGAATTTTTAGCAATAGTATCCCATGAATTACGTACCCCCATGACTGCAATTATTGGTTGGGCAGGGATGTTGCAAACAGGTGCGCTAGATGAAGCTAAAGTATCTCTTGCACTGGAGACAATTGAACGCAATGCTAACTTGCAAATGCAACTTATTGAAGACTTACTTGATATTTCGCGTATTGTTAGAGGAGAACTTTCACTCTCTATTGATTTGGTAGATTTAGTAGAAGTAATTACAGCTGCGATCGAGGTTGTACAATCACTGGCAGATGCTAAGAGTATTCAAATTGAAACTACACTTGATACTTCAATAGAAAAAATTTGGGGTGACTCAGATCGCTTGCAACAAGTTGTGTTAAATCTACTCACTAATGCAATCAAATTTACACCCAACGACGGACGAGTTAAGGTGCAGTTGTCATTCAGTCATGAATTTAACTCTTCGCACTCAGCACTAATTGAAGTAAGTGATACGGGTAAGGGCATCAGTGCTGATTTTCTACCTCACGTATTTGAGCGCTTTTGCCAAGCAGATAGTACTCATACTCGGTCAAATAAAGGACTAGGTTTAGGGCTAGCGATCGCCCGTCATGTGGTAGAACTGCATGGTGGCACAATCCAAGCCCAAAGCCAAGGAATAGGGCAAGGGGCGACATTTACAGTCAAGTTGCCCATTTTAGAAGAAAGCAGAGGGGCAGCACTTCGGCTCCTTTCGGCTCCGCTCAAGGCAAGTCGCTCAGTGACCGAGGAGCAGGGGAGCAAAGGGACAGGAGAGAATAACTTACACTTCTCTCCCCAATCCCCATTACCCCTTATCCCCAGAGGGGGCCCCGAGTTGCCCAATCCCCTTAATAACTTGCGAGTGCTGGTTGTAGATGACGAGGCGGATGTGCGGCAATGGATTACCGCAGTACTCGAAGAATGTGGAGCGAAAGTTAGTACTTTTAGCTCCACAAGGCAGGCACTTGAGGCACTAAAAGAATTACATCCAGATGTGTTGATAAGCGACATTGGCATGCCAGGCGAGGATGGCTATACGCTGATGCGTAAAATTAGAGAGCTTGAGCCAGAGCTAGGCGGGCGGATTCCTGCTGTTGCACTGACGGGGTATGCCAGGATAGAAGATTATAAAGAGGCATTAGCAGCTGGGTTTCAGCTACATGTAGCTAAACCGGTTAGAGCAGCTGAGTTAATTGCGGTTGTTGCCAGTCTGGGTAAAATGTCTGGTAAACTCTGAGCAATTTTGAAAACATTGTTCATATCCACAAGTTTTCCACTTTTCCAAGATAACTTCAAAAGTGTAATTCAGGCAAAAAATGGTGTTATCCATGCAGTTAATGAAGTTGCCTGAGTTCAGCTTGAATCAGTTAGGAAAGTAACAGCAATTTGGTTGCATATTAGATTGCTTTTCGATGCCTGATTTCTTCATACAAAATTATTTGGAAATTGGAAAAATGAATAGTACATGGTTACAGCGATTTTCCGCGTTGTTTATTTCCTCCACAATCACAATGCTTGGAAGTGGATTATCTGCTCAAGCGCAAACTGTATCGACTCCCGGTAAAATTTCAACAACAGCAGCCGATTTGGTTCCTCAGTCAACACAACCTGCTTCTGAAACTTCTACTGAAGTGGCGCAAGTAGATGTTGACCCAGGTCGAACTACCCGTGGTGGCTCCAGCTACATTGGAGTTGCTGGCAACATTGGTTTAGGTGGTGATTCAGCTTTAGGTGAAGGCAGCTTTATGGCAATTAGCAAAATTGGGCTGACACGTACCTTATCTGTACGACCATCTGTGGCGATTGAGGACGACCCCATTATTCTGGTTCCTCTCACTTATGACTTTAATTTTCGGACAGCAGAAGCTTTTGAAGATACATTCGCTGTAGCACCATACGTTGGAGCTGGCGTAGCGATTGAAACTAGTGATGATGCAGATGTTGGCTTGCTTTTATCTGGTGGCGTAGATGTTCCTTTAAATACTAACCTCACGGCAACAGCAGGAGTGAATGCGGCGTTTTTAGATGAAACAGATGTAGGATTGATGATCGGAGTAGGTTATAACTTTACTGGGTTGTAAAAAAGACTCTAATACCCATTTGGAAAATGATTGCGACAGATGTTTTTTTTGGCGTTGCTGACTTTGCACAGACGTTACCCTAACAAAATCGATGGCGTATTATTGGTGCGACTGTTAGTCAAACGACGTTCGGCGTAATCATATCGTAGGTAGTCGTAACTATAGGAATCTGCTTTGATTCCTGAAATCATTTGCCTAGGCAAGGAATAGGGAATAAAAGTGTACTGAGTTTTGTTCAGAAATCAAATATGAGTCCTATAGATGAACCAAAATATTTACTGTTATTGCGAAAGCTCCATTCGCAATGACATTGTGTAATTAATTCTGTCAGACTACTTAGTTGCTCAGTCATCACAAGTTCATCATGTTCTCACTCTAGTCTGTAACAGTATGGCTTTGATAATGCTACATTACTATGGGGTATTCTACTGTCCTAGCTTGTAACAACCCCAAGCACGGGGTTTTGTCAAGATAAGTTGACAGAGCGAATCTGGTGCCTAAACCTTGCCTTTGATAGATGTCGTCTAAAACCGAAAAGGGCATAACCTAAATAGTTATAGAAATTTGATTACAGCGCTCAAGGTTGCTTCTACAAGCAAACATTTTCATGAGAATTCTGTTAGTTGAAGACGATGATTTGCTTGCTCAAGCTGTAGCAACAGCTCTTACAAAACAAAATTATGTGGTTGATATTGCTGCTGACGGTGAAGTTGGTTGGGAATTGATAAGTGTTTGTAACTATGACCTGATTTTGCTAGATGTGATTCTGCCAAAACTCGATGGTATAAGTCTTTGTCGGCAATTACGCCAGTCAGGTTATCAAATGCTGATTCTGCTTTTAACGACAAAAGATACTAGAACCGATAAAATTATGGGTTTAGATTCCGGAGCAGATGATTATGTAGTCAAACCATTTGATTTTCAAGAGTTATCAGCTCGGATTCGTGCTTTACTACGTCGGGGAAATGTTTCTTTACCTCCAGTTTTGGAATGGGGAAGCTTACGTCTTGACCCTAGTACTTGTGAGGTAACTTATGCAGACATTGCACTACACTTAACAGCAAAAGAATTTAGTCTTTTAGACCTTTTTTTACGCAACAATCAGCGCATCTTTAGCCGGGGCGCAATTGTAGATCAACTTTGGAGCGCTGAAAAAGATCCACCTGAAGAGAATACGATTAAATCTCATATCAAAAGTTTACGGCAGAAGCTAAAAGCAGCAGGTGCTAACTACGATTTTATAGAGACTGTTTACGGAATGGGTTATCGTTTAAAAGCTCTATCTCATGAGAAAAGTTGTTCTCCACATGAACCAGAAATAGATTTAAATCAACAGCAAATTCTACTAACAGCCATTGCTCAAGAGCGAGAAAATTTCAAAGCTAAGGTTGGTTCGCGCATTGCAGTATTGAAACTAGCAGCTGATGCTTTAAGAAAAGGTAAACTTGATACTCAACTGCGGCAAAAAGCAGAGCAAGAAGCTCACAAGCTAGCTGGTTCATTGGGTAGTTTTGGCTTTCCAAAAGGTTCGTTATTAGCCAATGAGATAGAAGATTTATTTCAGACTAAAAAATTTATTAACAAAGCTAAATGTTTTTATTTAGATAAGCTTTTGATAGAGTTGCAACGAGAGCTAGGAAAAAGCCCAGTTGAACAAACCCAAAATCTACTATTAATAATTAGCAACGATCGCCAAATAGTTGAGGAATTGGTAAAAGAAGCTGAAAATCAAGAGATACAAGTTAAAATTGAGACTAATCTCACCGCCGCTAGAAGAATAATCCCATCTTTAAATCCCGATGTGGTGCTACTTGATATTGATCTTGAGAAAGATAGCTTGAAATTAATAAGAGAATTATCCCAGCGATCGCCTACGGTGGGCAAAACGCCAACGCCACAGATACCTGTGTTAGTTTTTACAGAACAAAATAATTTTAGCGATGCCTGCGGCGGGCTTCGCCTACGCCTTGAGGTTGCACGATCTGGCGGTCGTGCTTTTTTGCAAAAATCCATGCCTCCTAACGAAATTTTGGAGGCAGTGAGTCAAATTTTACAGCAAACTCGTATTACTAAAGCGAGAATCATGGTTGTAGACGATGACCCACTGATTTTAACTTTTATAAAACAATCTCTAGAAGCTTTAGGGCTTACTCTAAAAACTCTTAAAGATCCACGCTATTTTTGGGATACTCTGACAGAATTTTCCCCAGATTTGCTAATTTTAGATGCGGAGATGCCTCATATCAATGGCATTGAACTTTGTCAAATAGTACGTAATGATCCTTACTGGAAATTCTTACCAGTACTGTTTGTTGTTGATAATTTAGAAGCAGATATTGTTGAGCGAATATTTGCGATCGGTGCTGATGATTGTGTGAGCAAACCTATTGTGGGTTCCAAACTAGCTACTCGCGTTTTGAACCGTCTAGTACACCACGGCGTAAATAGAGCAACCATTTAAAATCTGATAAAGATTTAAAATTGAAAGCCCAACAAATTCCAGTAAGCTAACAAGGGAATAAAAACTAGGGCGGCTAGAGTAATTAAAGAGTAGTGCGATCGCTCAATAAAAGACCAGCTATTATTTACCCAAGCTAATCCAGTAAACAAAGTTAGTACAAGTGCTAGAACGGTAGTTATCAATGGTAGGCAAAATAATGCTACTACAATGCCAGGTACACCATACACAAGTTTCCATACACCTATAAGCCACAGCGACAAAGGCAAGCCAATCAAAAATACTAAATTGAGAGTACCAACAATACCAGCTATTACCCAAGCACTGCTAAACTTCTGCTCAACTATAAAACGCTTTCCTCTGAAGCGACGTATTAGAGGGCGTATCAAACCAACAATAGAGGCTGACAGAAAAACAATTGTACAAAAACCAATAATTCCTAACTGTAGCCAAATAGTTTCATACCACGATATCCGCTCATAAGCTCCTATCTTAGACCACAGTGGATTAAAGACAAATACAATATTCCCCCTGCTGTCTTCCCCAAAAGCGGTAAACGCATCATCCTCAAGTCGCTTAAATAACAGTGGTTCCACAGGAACTAATGTGTGCTTTGGAGTATGTCCCAAAAAGAACAAACCAGGGGTACTAATCGTCAAAGTACCGTTTTCGCCTTTTTTGATATTAATATGTTTAAACGGTGCAGTTACGTTAGCAAAAGTGTCGCGGGGATACTCCAAATCTCGGTAAGTACCAGTTAAGCGATTAAGTTGTTCCTTTGTCAGAGCAAGAGGTTTAACAGGTGTGGATTTATTGGTAACGGGAAAATAGCGGTCTAGAAACTGAGTTAGTAATTTCCCAGCCACCCCACTAAAGCTATTAGTGGCAATAAAAATGCCAATATTTTGCTCAGGCATTAAAGTAAGGGAGCTAGAATAGCCCCGTAAACTTCCCAAATGTCCAATCAGCCGAATATTATTTTCTAAACGTTCACGAAAACTGTAACCAGTACCTGGCAATTTAGGATGATGGGTGAAATGCTGCTTATGCATCAGTCGCACAGTATCTTCTTCCAAAATGCGGGCGTTTTCGTAGCGACCGTATTGTAAATGAGCAATCATAAAATTAGCCATATCTGTAGCTGTCGTACTCATAGACGCAGCTGGAGCGATATTCAAATATAGATATGGAACAGCTTTGAACTTACCATTTTGATACTGATAACCTAAAGCTAAATTATCAGCTAAAGGCGGTGGAGGTGGCTGAAGAAATGTACTCCGGCCCATCTGCAATGGCTGCAAAATATTTTTATTAATGTATTCAACAAAAGGAATACCGGAAACTTTTTCTACCAAGTATCCTAATAAAGCTGTGCTATGGCTGGAATAGCTGTAGAGTTTACCGGGCTGCCAGACAACGGGTGGCATATACTTACTTAGATAATCTCCCAATGGCTGCATTTCTGCTGCGGTACGAGCTGCAAGACCAATTCTTCGCTTTGTCGTACCGTCAGTGTGTGTCATCAACTGAGCAACTTTAGCTGGTTCAGGATAAGGGTTTTCTAATTGGAAACTGGTGAGATATTTATTAATATCAGCATCCAAATCAAGCTTTTTTTGTTCATACAACTGCATTGCTGCTGTAGCTGTAAATAACTTGGAAAGAGAAGCTACGCGAAACAAAGTTTTATCTATGACAACTGGTATATTTTTTTCTACATTCGCATAACCATAGCCCTTAGCAAAAAATAGTTTCCCATCTTTAACCACAGAAATGGCTGCGCCAGGAACATGAGACTTTGATATTTCTTCATTGATAATTTTGTCTACAAAGCCTTCAAATTCTTGGGGATTACTTAATCCCGGTGCAGTCGGAGATGTTATTACAGGCTGCTTTGGCTCAGTTGGTTGCTGCTGTTGAGGTTCTGAAAGCGGGAATTGGGGTACATCTCTAGCCAAACTAAACAAACCGGACATTGAAAAAAATAGGATGCCTATCAATACCCAACAAATAAACTTAATCGGTTTATACATGATGCAAATTTACCAACCCTACTACTTTAGATAAGTCTTAGCTGCTGAGGTTCCTACTGTATTATTTCAATAATCCTTGTTCAGGCTCTTCAATACTTTCAGGGCTTTCTTGAAATTGTTTGCTCAAGTTAAAGAATATTGAGCCAATCACAAAGATAGCTAAACTGACAAAAATCAATACAAAGGGCACGTATCAACATATTACTGGGGCGTGGTTTTTGCATTTTTATGAGTACAGCCTTCAAGGGTTGCTTATTTCAGATTAGTCTCTTATAAAACACCTAAATTCTGTCGCAAGATGGATATATTGTTAGTCTTGAAAAATCAGTCTTTTAGTGGCTTTTTAAATGTAGTGATACAGCTATTTTGAAGTAATTAAACTCAGAAGAATAGCTGTAAATAACAAAAACTGGGGGCTGCTTGTGCGATTCGGACAATTAATCGGGTTTCTCGCTCTTGTTACATCTCTTTATATTTTGTGGCAAATTCAGCAAATACTTTTGGTGGTATTTGCAGCCGTAGTTTTAGCTACAGTCCTAAATCAATTAGTGAGTTTTTTCCAAAGATTTCGCATTAAGCGAGGAATTGCAGTTGCCATATCAATTATTCTCTTATTAGTGGTTTTGGTCGGTTTTTTTGCACTGATTGTGCCGCGTCTTGTTGACCAATTGCAACAATTTGGTAATATTATGCCTATAGGACTAGAACGGTTGCGATCGTGGAACAACTGGTTACACAATGTAATTCCTGATCAACTTTTAGAAAATATTCGGGGACTTAGGTATCTAACTCAAGGTTTACAAGATTGGTTAAATCGCCTAATAAACAACTTTTTTAACTTGGTCAGTAGCTCACTTTCTATTATTTTAGGTTTACTGCTTTTTGTAGCTCTCACCATCATGTTATTAGCCAATCCCTCGCCCTATCGGCAGGGATTTATAATGCTATTTCCTGCCTTTTATCGTCGGCGAGTTGATGACATTCTCAATAAGTGTGCAGTCTCGTTAACTGGCTGGATCAAAGGCACGCTCCTGACTATGCTGGTCATTGCAACATTGAGCTATATTGGACTGTTGATTTTAGGAATACCGTTGCCATTAGTTAATGCTATTTTGGCAGGATTATTAGAATTTATCCCAAATGTTGGGCCAACCTTGAGTGTGATTCCGCCTGCACTGCTAGCATTAAATGAAGAACCTTGGAAAATCGCCGCTGTTATAGCTTTGTACTTTGGAATTCAGCAGATTGAGAGTCTAGTTCTAGTGCCTTTAGTGATGAAAAGCCAAGCATCTCTTTTGCCAGCAGTTACATTAGTAGCAGTGGTCTTTTTTGGCAGTTTTTTCGGTTTTTTAGGTGTATTTCTGGCTGTTCCGTTAGTAATTGTCTTTCAGATTTGGATCAAAGAAGTTTTGGTCGAGGATGTACTCAACAAGTGGCATGAAAATAAAAAAGATAATCAAGAACAAAAAGTATTAGCTGTGGTAAATAGCAAGTCTGAATCATCGGTTGAAAACAGTTAATCAGTCAGATAGTAATTACCTACCTGACAAACTTAAGACTGGGTATTATTTAGAGATGGCAGTGGTTCAGGTTTTACTGTAAATTGTAAGTTCTGTCCGTTGCGTAGCACTTGGATTTGTAAGTTATTGTTTAAGCCATTCTTTTCGAGAATCTGCTGAACTTCTTCAGATGTGGTAATGGGTTGATTATTGATTGTTTGAATAACATCTCCTGGGCGCAGTCCGACTCTTGCAGCAGGAGAATTAGGGATAACGCGAACAACAAGAATTCCTTGGTCTGCTAAAATGCGGACGTTACTGTTGGGATAATTCTTGATTCTTTCCTTGACTTCGGGTGTTAGCGTCAGCATCTGAAGACCTAAATAAGGATATTCTACTTTGCCTTGAGTAATTAATTGCTGGGCAATTCGTTGAGCCGTATCTATAGGAATAGCAAAGCCAATACCTTCAGCACCTTGGATAATTGCAGTGTTAACTCCTATCACCTGACCGCGAGCATTTAAGAGTGGCCCGCCTGAATTTCCAGGATTAATTGCTGCATCGGTTTGAATATAGCTACTAGGTCTAGTGGAAAGATTTAAAGAACGGTTGATGGCACTAATAACGCCTACTGTTACTGTTTGTTGTAAACCTAAAGGATTACCGATCGCGATCGCCCATTGTCCTGGTTTTGCAGAGTCAGGATTTGCTATTTCTACTGCTGGTAAGTTATTACCAGGAATTTGCACAACTGCAACATCGCTCACCGAATCTTGGCCTAGCACTTTGCCCTCAACAGTACGACCATCAGAAAATGATACTGTCACCGTATCTGCATTGTTGACAACGTGAGCATTGGTGAGAATTCGCCCATTGGGATCAATGATAAAACCAGAGCCTACACCTCGCACCACTCGCTCTTGAGGCTGTGTTGGTAAGGTTTCACCAAAAAAACGTCTAAAGAATGGGTCATTTAATGCATCAGGTAATTGTGGTACTTCAGTTCTGACAGTTCGGGATGTATTAATTTGAACTACAGCTGGTTCTACTTTTTCCACAACTTCAACTACAAAGTTGCTGTCCTCAGCAGTTGGTGTCAAGGGGCGCGAACTTTGATTTTGTGACTCACCAACTGTAGGAGAAACAACAGGTGAAAGACTAACCTCTCTCGAACAGCTACTCAAAAACCCTACCACTACTCCTATAAAAGGTAACAGCAGATAAGTTGTCGATTGTTTCCATATTGAATGCCTTTGTAATTTCACCAAATTTGATGTAGTAAATTTCTGTTGATTATGTATATATTTAACCTTCATAGTTGTCTTCTCAAGTATCAAAAATTATCTAATTTAAACGTATGTCTCATTTTGGTAATTGTTTGCATCTGGATGACGATTTGTCCACTTTCGTAATGCCCAAAGGCTAATTAGAGCTGCTAATCCAGCCCCAAGAGAGTCCATAATTAAATCAATAATGGTATCGTTTAAACTTTCAATTACTTGAGTATTGAGAATCTTACCAGCAGACCATTCCGTAACTTCCCATAAAGCACCAATAGCAATTCCAAAACTGGTAATTGTCACCAGATACAAAAGTGTATGATTCCGAAATATATTCAACATTGAACTATAGACTAAAAAACTGAGTGCTAGGGTAATTGCAAAAGTTGTATAAGCATGAACAATCTCATCATAAGGCCCCGGCATACCAAATAAATTCCATACCCAACCAGTAGCATTTAGCAATGCAGCCAAGACAAACAGAAAATCAAACAAAGTGGGTAATTTATCATCCCGAATTACAAACACAAAAGATGCTATGAGGAAAAATGCTAGACCCAAGGCATTTGACCACTTCCCCTGAGCTGCTGCGGCTATGACAAATATTGCTAATAGAGCTTGTCCAAACCACGCCATGACTCGAAAACCTTTCCAATTCATACTATTTATTCCTAATCCTAAATAAAACTATTAATTTAAAACGCTATTTTTCTGGTTAATCCCAATCCTTAATAGTGCTGCTGTGATCTAAACTTTTAATGACCTCGTAATACCGTTCTTGCACATCCTTGCAGTCTTGTTCTTGTGAAAGTCCCTCACGGCTATCTTGTAAAATCATGTCAGCATGATGCCGCAGTGCTGATTGATATTTAGAATTGTTAGTGTAATTAGCAATTAAAGCTATAGCTTCTAACAAACGAATACTTACTGCGGCATCAGACCGCCCGTACTGGCGAATTTGGTTAAAAGCAGCATCAGTTAATCCCTTAAACTTTACGCCTTCGGCAATTACGCGCAGTTTATTATTATCGTAGCGATAAGGTGAAGGGAAGTTCCTTTGAACGAGATGACACAATCCAGCACTTAATTGGTCAATACAACGAATTGCAGTAAATGGGTCATTCACAGCAGGAGAGATAGCACGTAAGGCAATTTCTACTAACTGATTGATCGGAAATTCTACATCCTGCTGCTCTGTACGTTCTTTACCTAGAATGAAGGCATTATTGATTTTTTTGGTAAGTTTTTGATTTACTTTGTAACCAGGAAAAACCAAGACTAAATCGCTACCTTGAATTACAAATTTTCCTGGTCGAGTCTGAAGGCGTATTAGCAAATGATGTTGACAAGCAATATTCATTAATTCTTGGTCATCAATTGCTTGTAGATAACCAGTACCATTAGCTCGAATTGGTAAAGCTTCCTCCTCAAAAGACATGGGAATTTCTTCAACTGTTTGTCTAAGTTCTGGTTCACTATGTCCTATTTTTTGGGGAAATAAGCGCTCAATTGCTGAATGGAAATCTGCACTTACATTTTGAATTACGTGAGATGCCTGAATTATTGTTGAAGCATGATGAATGAAATAAATCAAAACACCAATACTAATAATTGCTAGTAAAATACCGAACGTTACCGCAAGTTGTGGCACAAACTCACTATATCCATCTCCGTCTCCATGAATTGTTCGCAGCACGAGCAAGCAGTAGATGAACGTACTAATAAATGTGCCAAGTACAACTTGATTACCAGTGTCCTGCATGAAATTACGCAGAAGTCGGGGGCCAAAATTGGAAGCAGCCAGTTGAAGCGCCACGATTGTAATTGAAAAGGCTGTAGCAGCAACGCTCACCATCGAACCTGCAACAGCTTCTAAGAGCGATCGCGCTCCATCTGCTCCACCAGTATAAACCCACCAATAATCAATTTTTAACTTGTCTGTACGGTCAAGAGTGAGCATTGTAAAGGCTAAAGCAGTAGCTCCCACTGCCATTACTGCTGGTATAAACCAGTAACTTGAGTGGAGTTGATCCCAAAGTTTGCTTACCTTGACATTTTTCATTATTCGTTGAGTTGAGAATCTACTTTGCCATTACCATCTTGTGAGGAGCGCAATTGAGCCAATAACCTGAGTGAATCAGTGATGCGGCGAGGCTTTGGTACTTCACCTTTACCAGATGGCCAACCTTCGCGTTGACGGGAGCGGTTCCCATCTGTCTCTTCTGTCTGGTCGTGGAACAAAATTTGTTGTGTTGGGAAGGGCAAATCAATACCGTTGGCGACTAACGTTTTCTTAATTGCAGATAGTACCTTGTCCCGTGATTGAAGATCGTCTATCCTTCGTGGTGGATGAATCCACCAGCGCACACGGATGTTAACAGTGCTTTCGGCTAGTTCCATTACCAGTACATCAGGAGCCGGATCTCTTAAAACTTCGCCTACGCTATGCATTGCGTCTAGCATCAACTGCTTGGCTTGGTCAATATCATCGCCGTAGCCAATGCCGACATCGTACTCTAATCGGCGGTTATCAAAGGCAGTGTTGACAGTTACCGAATTAGTAAACAACTCAGAGTTAGGAATCACAATCCGCCGACCATCGTAAGTTCTGATTGTTGTGGCGCGTGTCTCAATATTCTCGACCGTTCCTTCAAAACCTTTAAAAACAATTTGATCATCAATTTGGAAAGGTTCAGTCAGCAAAATTAAAATCCCAGCTAAGAAATTTTGCAAAATATCGCGGAAGGCAAAACCAATTGCCACACCACTAATTCCCAACAGTTGCACCAAATCACCTGCTCTAAATGTAGGAATCACAATAGAAAGGGCGATAAACAACCCAATCAAAATTATTACTCCTTGCGCTAACCTGCCCAACACTAATCCTAAATTCCGGGCATAACGACGGTTGCGAGTCAATCGCTTGACCAGTGCCTTAACTCTGCTAGCAATAATCAAAAACAGTAGAAAGACAATCAACGCTAAAACAATGTTTGGTAGCAAAGCCATGAAATTGTTGATCATGCTTTGAACCTTGTCCCAAGCTGTAGCGATTTCTAAATTCATGTAGTTTCCTCACTAAGTAATTTTTGCTAACGTTAACGCTCAGAATTTTGATGCAATAATTCTTGAATTTCCTCCCGCAACGCTGCAATTTCTCTGTGAAGCAATTGAATCGATTTCGCTCCAGCTAACTCTGCTTGGTCATCATCGGCATCACGACCGATAAAAAACGTCGCCAGGGTTGCAGTGACATAGCCAAACACAGCAAACGCATATAATGCCAAGAAAAAACAAAGCACCCGTCCTTCGGGCGTTTTGGGCGAATAGTCAGAACCCATCGTTGTCATTAACATTGCTGTCCACCAAAAAGCAGTGCTGTAGCTGTGCAGCCCTGATTCCACAGGAACTTCATTTTCAAACGCATACATCCCTGCTGCTCCTAGTAAAGTAACAATCATTGTTAACGCCACAACATAACCAAATCCTCGACGGCTAATACTTGCTGCTAAAACCCGCATCCCTCGGTTAGCACGAGTCATAACTCGCAATAGTTGTAGCCCTCGCACAGCGCGTGTTGTTTGTAGTACGCGGATAACTCGTATAATCCGAAAAGTACGCAGCGCTGGCAACACCAAAGAAATAGCTGTTAGCCAGTTGCTTTTGATATAGGAATTTTTATGAGGAGCGATCGCTAGTTTCAGCAGAAAATCTAAGATAAAAATAATCCAGATAGTGATGCTGAAGGCTTCTAGTAAAGGATTTAACCCCCAGATGATTTCGATGATGAATATTGCTAGCCATACAAAGCCCAGCACCAGCATGGGAGTTTCTAGCCAATCTTCCAACTGTTGCAAGACTTCGTTACGTTCTCTTTCTAGGGCTTGTTTTTCTAAAAGTTTAGAACTACTCATAGTATTAATTCGTAATTCGTAATGACGCTCGATGACTCGCTAACGCTGCGCTAACGTAATTCGTAAGTTAATGCCGAATTTTAGAGAATTGGTCTTATTGTTTACTTGCAGGTGTTTCTAGCACGTTGACATCAACTAGAGGTGTCACATTTAAGTCCTGTTTTAATAATTGAGTTTGAATTGCTTGGGTGAGGCGATCGCGGATTTCTTCATTAGACGCTGTAACTTGCGGTTGACGCTGCACATAAACAACCGATAGCAGAGTATCCTGACCTTCAATGTTGGAGCGTGTGAAGCGTACATTCGACTCGACTAATTTTGCTAACCCAACTTCCTCTACAGCCTTTTGAACTTCAGCGTTAGCACGTTGGGCAAGGCTGGAACGTTGTAAATTGGGAGAATTAGAGAACTGCCAAGTTAGTAAGCCTGCCAATGCTATGACAGTTATTACTAAGGCAATACCGAATACCCGTTTTTGACCACGTTGATAGCGAGTTTCTTGAGCAGACAACCCAAACACTCGGAACAACAAAGCTGCTGAAAAGTTAATACCGCATAGTTGCAAAAACAGTAAAAACAGCCCCGAAATTACCATGTCCCACCTACCAATTGCACTGGCCATTCCCACAATTCCGGCAGGTGGAGCTAAGGAAGCGGCAACTAACATTCCAGTTGCTGCCCCAGATACTAAACTACTGCGCTCTGACTGCACCAAGTTGAGCGCTCCTGCTGCTCCGGCTACCAATGGTAAAATCACTGCCACTGCTGAAACCTGGCTATTATCTAGCATTAAACTAGTAGGAATTTCTTGCCTTAGAATCAGGCTAAGTAGCCAAGTAGTGACGATTGTGACTGCTAAAGCTGCAAAATATCGTAAAATACTCCGCCCTAGAAGTTTGCGATCGCCCCATGCAGTAGCAATTGCAGTATTCATGGCCGGGCCTGCAAACGGTGCAATCAGCATTGCCGCCACTAGCAAATAACTTGTATTAGTATACAAACCAATCCAAACTACAAAGCCTGCCAGTGCTGCATAACCAAGAAAGCCTCGCCAGGAGCCAACACTTTGCAAACCAGAAAGAAAAATCTCAATCGGACTGCGTTCTTCTACATCTACAACCTGCTGCGCGGCTTCCGAGGCAGGGGGTTGCAGAGCCATCACACCAGTTGGTATGAACGTGATTTGTACTTTGGGCAAGTCTTGCAATTCCTCTAGGACTTTTCCAACTTCTCGATTGGAAACGTGAACAATTACCACATCGATTGGTTCGTCTGCATTCCCTTCAAAGCGTACCAGGTTTGAGCCGTTATGAGATTTAGCAATGTCGATGACTGCTGTTCCGTTTCCTCGTGGCACTTGAATAATCAGTTGACGCATTTTCACCTCCTAGGGCTAACCATCTTGCTTTTTTAGGTGATAACTCTACTACCCAAAGGAATATGTTTTGCAAAATGCATCTCATATTTAACTAATACTTAATTTTTGTTTACCCATATACATGCAATTGATGCAGCTTAGTAAAAAAAGCGATAATTGAAGTACTAAAACAGGTTATACAAGTAAAGTTTAATGCACTTTAAATTTTAGATATAGTCTAAATTTAAATCTAAATAGTGGAAAAAAAGTGGAGAATTTTCTTGCACCTCTAATCAGCTTTCTGACCCATCGAATGTTTTAGTCGTCGGGAATAAAATTAATTGCTCTTTTCGTTAATGGGATTGAGCGATCGCTCAAAGCGACTAAACGCTTGGGAAGAAAGCAGAGTCAGGAACAAATAAACCAAGGCGACAGTAGCATAAATTTCAAATGAACGATAGTTTTCAGCTACGATCAGCTGCCCTTTACGAAACAATTCTTCAAACCCAATGATAGCGACTAAGCTGGTGTCTTTGAGCAGGCTAATGAACTCATTACCCAGAGGTGGCAGCATCCGCCGGAGGGCTTGAGGAAAGATTACGTGACGCATCGTTTGCACTGAGCTTAAACCCAGTGCTTGAGAGGCTTCTGTTTGCCCAGGGTCAATTGATTGAATGCCTGCCCGGACAATTTCAGCAATATAGGCAGCACTATTGAGATTCAATGCAATCACCGCTGCTGCTAGACGATTTAAACTGAAGATGAAACCAAAATTTTGGGCTAAAGCAGGCAACCCAAAGTAAATCATAAAAATCTGCACCAGTAACGGTGTCCCCCGGAAAAAGTCTACATACGCCCTAGCAATCCAGGGCAAAGGTGGAGTCGGGGAAAGGCGAACAATTCCAATCAGTGCGTAACCAAAGCACAACAGTTAATCTAGCCATATTCTTTAGACTTCTCGAAAAATACCCAAGCTTAGACTTTGACCAGTTTTAATTAAAAATTACAAATTAAAGATTAAAAATTGAAAGAAATAATAATTTTTAATTAATTAATTTTGGGTACAAGCCCCCACTAAATCTTTGATTTAGTGGTCTATAATCAGGGGTGGGTTCATGGTATACATCCTTAGAAAAAGAACTCATAAATAATTGTTGCTGTATAAGATTATTTATGAGTTATGGATAAGTAGTCAGGTCAGTGTAGGTAGTTGACTATTGTTTTAAATCTAAGAGCGATCGCTAAAAATTCGCTCTCAATTCATTACATTTGCCAAGCCTTAAACCACTTATTTAAAACTGTGTTAACAGTTTGTTTGAATTGGTGCTTGCGATGCCACTTCTGAAAAGCCACTTCATATTCTTCGCCTTTGGCTTGAAAGGTGTTCCAAACATCAAGCCCTACTGTCATTCCCCAGAATAGCAAAATATACAGCGACCAACTCAGACCGCCACCGCCGATAAAATCCACCAACATTAAACAACTGTTGATAATGGCATAATTACCAAAACGCTTCTTAAATCTTGTGAGGCGATAAGTGTCAAAAGCTTGGCGTTGCTGGATTTCACTGGACTGCGATCGCCAGTCACGTTCTGCTAAGTTTAAAGACTCAGGCGATATTTCTAACTCAGTAGCTATTTCTAACAGCTGGTTATAAGAAAATTCTTTGTCTTGGTCGTCAGCTTGACGGGCGATCGCAAACTGAAGAATTTTCTGCACATCTTCTTGGCTATAAGAACGGAGGCTCTTAGGTTCAAAGTCCGTCATAATTATGATCTCTTAGTGTTATTTTAATAACAATTTGTCGCCCGATAGCTGTTATGCAGCTATACCACTACTATTAACCATATTTGCACTATTCTTACAGTAGCAAATCTAGATAAGATAAAGGTACGGTTTTCTCTAATTACTCATCTGTTTGGGGTTGTTTAAAAGCGTAAATATCCTTAAGAACTTGTACCCAACCATCAGCAACAGATTCGAGGATGCGATCGCCTTTTTCTTTGGTTGCAGTTGTTGCGTCACCAATAACTCCACTTTTACTAATATCTCGCGTCACCCAAGCCACAGGTAACTTACCTTCCCAACTTAGTAGACTACTTTCTGGATGTTCTGGTGGATACTCAGCTACCGCTTTCTCCATCTTCACCTGTTCTGGTAAAATTGCCAGCATAATACTAGTTTCTGCATCTCCAGCGTGCATTCCTAGCTGTGCTTCTTTGGGAGTCAGCAATTCTTTAGTAATATGAGGTACGCGCCAAGTAAACAGTGGAAATATTAAAAAATCATTATACTTAACGTGCAAATCTCGCGCTGCCATTTGCATCACTTGGGGTTGTCCACCGTGGGAATTCATCAGCACCAATTTTCTAAACCCAGCCTGATAAATACTTTCTCCCACTTCCATAATGATTGCTGTGAGAGTTTCTGTACTCAAGGTAATCGTGCCAGGAAAATGCCAGTGTTCGTTAGATTTGCCATAATAAAGAGTTGGTAAAGCATAAACAGGAATGCTAGCATCCAGCTTTTCCAATGCTCTGCCTAATACCCCTACACCAATGGCAGCATCGACAATCAGCGGTAGATGAGGGCCATGTTGTTCAATTGCCCCTACAGGCTGGATGATGACTACATCTTCCTTATTTGGCATTGTCTGTATATCAGTCCAAGTAAGGTAAGGGAAAAAGTGTTGTGGAGGAATAAAGCTGTGCATTTTACTACTGTCGCGTCATTTTTATGTTAATTGGATTCTGAGACAAGGTGAGCAAGAGAGCAGGGGAGCAGAGGAGATAAGAATAAAATAACCAATGCCACTTATTGCCTATTGCCTATAGCGCTTCTCAATTGCATGGAATACAGACCTAACCCCCAGTTTCTTCACTTGCAGGAGAGAGGTCAAAACTTTACTGTACCTAAGCGATAACCGCTATCTTGCCTGTTCCCATGCCCAATCACAAATAACCACAAGGACAAAACTCAATGACTGAAGAGAATGGATCGATTCGCACCTTATCGGTTGATATTGGCGGTAGTGGTGTCAAAGCTATGGTGTTAGATATTACCGGGGTTCCTTTAACGGAAAGGAAGCGTTTAGATACACCCCAACCTGCTACACCTGAGATTGTAATTAATGCAATTGTTGTTTTGGCAGCTGCTCAAGGTGAATTTCATCGCGTTTCGGTGGGTTTTCCTGGAGTGGTGAGGTCTGGAGTTACGGAAACAGCGGTAAATTTACATCCAGACTGGATTGGGTTTGACTTGGAAACAGCATTGACAAACCGCTTAAACAAACCTGTACGGGTAATTAATGATGCTGATATGCAAGGATTTGGCGCGATCGCAGGTAAAGGCGTGGAATTGGTAATTACCTTGGGCACTGGGTTTGGTTCGGCTTTATTTGTAGATGGTAAACTTGTACCCAACATGGAAATGGGACATCATCCATTTCGTAAAGGAGAGACTTACGAAGAACAACTAGGACGTGCAGAACTAGAAAAAATTGGTGAAAAAAGATGGAACAGGCGTTTAGAAAAGGCGATCGCATCTTTACACCATTTGTTCAATTATGATTATCTTTATATTGGTGGTGGTGAAGCCGTGAGAGTAGATCTTCAATTGCCTTTAAATGTGAAACTCATCCCCAATATCACTGGTTTATTAGGCGGTATTGCTTTGTGGCGTAGTGAGAAGAAATGAAATTGACATACTCCCCCGAATCTGGTTTTGCTAAATTCAGGAGATTCTAGGCTCAAACAGCAATTGCAGGCACAGCCTGTCTGACATCGCCTAACCCAACAGTCGATGCCCCGACTGCACAAATATTTTGACTGGCGTTTTCGTCTCTGCCATTGACTGACTGACAAGATGGGCAACGCCATTCTCGAATGGACAAATCTAAACTTTCTAGAACGTGTCCACAGCCAGAACAAGTCTTACTACTGGAATACCACTGGTCAATGAAAATAACCAGTTTATTCTTCTTTTTGGCAACCCATTCTAAGATTTGTATAAACTCACCAAAAGCCAAGTCTGATATTTTTCTACCCCAAAGACGCTATTCACCCAATGGAGTGCGTTTTATAGTTAAGGTTTTCACTTTTCCTTCAATCTATGTGGATCTACATGAAAACTGTATATAATCACTACAATCACGCAGTCGGATTAGCTACTGTTAATTTAGTCTGGATACCATGTAGACGTAGGAGGGTTTTTGCTAACAATGAAAAGTTAAAATTGCGATGTATTGAGATATTTCAGTCTGTTGCTAATGAGAAAAAATGGATTATCAAGGCAGTAGAGATTGCCTCCGACCATATTCATTTATTAGT
>NZ_JAECZB010000104.1 GCF_016056295.1 Atlanticothrix silvestris CENA357 | reverse complement strand
GGTGGGGCCCCCTTTGGGGATAAGGGGCAGGGTTAAAGGGTTGGTTTTTTCATCCTTTACCCTTTTCCCCTCTTGCTTCTTTCCTGCTTCTTTTCTAGTCCTTGGCGAGAAGCGCTACAAGTAGTTTTGGTATTATTAAACAATTGCTGTAATCATAGTTGTGTACCATAAGACATTCTCATTGGTTTTGTCAGCCAAATTATAATATTGAGCATATATTAGGTGTATCTAAATTGTCTTGTTAGTGTTTTGACTGACTGCTTTGAAAAATAATAATTATGCCTATAGTGCCCATAGACCAGATTCAAATTGGTCTCAATCGCCGTCCGGTCAAGGGCGAAAAAGTTAAGGAGTTAAAAGAATCAATTAAGACTAATGGTTTATTAAACCCAATTACAGTAGATCAAAAGTACAATTTGATTGCCGGACTGCATCGGTTAACTGCCTGTAAGCTTTTGGGATTAGAGGCAGTTGAGTGTAATGTTGTTAACTATCAAGATTCTGACCAAGCTCGTTTAGCCGAGATTGATGAGAATCTAATTCGCAATGAGCTAGAACCGCTGCAGCGTTCAGAACTTTGGTTAGAGCGAGATCAAATTCTCGATCGCATGGGTCTGAGGGCAAAAGTAGGTGATAACCAACATACCCTCAAAGGTGGTGAAATGATTTCACCACCTCCCAAACGAACTGTAGAGTTTGCCAAAGAAGTAGGATACTCAGAGCGCACTTTTCAGCATGGTAAGCAGATTGCTAAAGGCATCCACCCAGAAGTTAAACGAATAATTAAGGGTACAGCGATCGCCGATAGTCCTACAGCATTATTGAAGATAGCTAGGGCTGGTAGTAAAGAACGCACCTTGGCCGAAACAGCACAAAGGGCTTTAGAGTTAGCCCAAGCTCAAGGAGATATCAAAGAAGCCGAACGGCAAGCACAGTTAATAATTGAGTTCAAGAATAAGCAAAAAGAATTACAGACCTTAGCACATAAAAGTGCATTGGCACAGCGAGAAGCTAAATTAGCTCTCAAGAAAAACCAACACCAGCTAGAACCGCCAAGTGAACAATCTGCGATCGCTACAGTTAAAGTCGGTGAAGAATGGATACTAGGTAGGCATTTGGTTTATTGTGGCGATACTTCGACTCAAAAATTCCGTAATTTACTTCCTTCAGACGCAGCTTTGGCGATCGCTACTCTTTCTTCTAATTGGGAGCATAATTACTTAATAGATGAAGCACGGGTTGTCGCTGTGCTGCGATCAGAAGGTAACATTTATGAATTTTACAAATGTAGTCAAATGCCCTTTCAATACGAATTAGTTTTGGGCAATCTCTACGTAGGCATTTTTTCGCATCAATCAATATCTAAACCACAGACACCAATTAATATTGAAGGAGTAGAGGGCATTGTCAACTACTTAATCAATTTATATACCAATCAAAATAATTTTGTTATTGCTCCATTTATGGGACACGGCGAAATTCTTGTTGCTTGCGAAAGGATGGGACGTATCTGTTTTATCGGAGATAATCATCCCGAATTGGTGAGTCGCGGCATTTTACGGTGGCAGAAATGGACTGGGAAGCAAGCACAGAAACTTGGGAAATAGGGCAATACCGTTCAGTTAAGCCAAAAAGCCTCATGTAGAGACGTGATTTATCGCGTCTGATAAGAATTTTCATTGATTGTGGTCTATTTAGTTGTATTCGCAAATATGAGTATTTATCTTTGATTTTTGACTCATAAAGCTAGTGGTAAATCTGTAACTTGTTTGTCAAATGTTAATTTATAAAAATGCAATCTTTTTGATTCATAACAAGTCATTTATATGTTGTTTATGACGCACTATTTCCAAAATTAATATTTGCTTTATAAACAACTACTTGTTTCTTATGAGCATTTTATATTTAAAAACCATCAACAAATATTGTTCAATTATGATGTTCTGCTGAAAAATAAATACTGATAGTTAGGAACTTTGATATGTGTATTTATTTAGTTACCACTTGAATGCAGAATATTTGTAATGTCTTCTAAATCAACGATTAATTAACGTTGTAGCCTTAATTAACTCTCGCTTCAATTACTGATCTCCAGCCATGAATTATACTTATGTTTGATATTTTATTGACGCTTTTCATTAACGAGTAGCCAGCTTTTTTCTAAATTTACTTTAAATAAATGATTTAGTTTCTATGAAGTGTGCTAATCTTTTTATTAATTCAAACGTTTTAAAGCGGCAAGGAAAATTAGTTATTTGATTGAGCGTGGAAAAGCCAAAACTAACCGAAACCGCCTTGACATCACCTTACAAATGGTTGAGTATTTGTTCACAAATCTGTATGAATTCGGAGTAAAGGTGATGTCTTTTCTGTAACGAACTTGTCAACTCTTCTTGGTCAAATTCCATAAAATACATTATCCTGGACGTTGAAACTGGCTATGGCATTTATCAAGATACAGAACGTTGTCATTAACACCAGCTACGTTGCTGCGGTTCGGCTAGATAATCAAACTAGTTTGGGAGAAAAAAGCGTTTCTGTCTTAATAGCTACTCCTAAGTTTCCATTGTTCCAGCAGGATACAATTGCTCAAGAACTTTATCATTACGAATGGGTTGAATTCACTGGTCAAGCAGCTAACGCACTCCAAGACTATTTTACCAGTTTTAACAACGTCATCGACCTACTGCCACAACATCAAGAGTCGAGCGCTGTTTGAAGAATGAAAAATGAAGTTCGAAGTATTAATTTTATCCTTCAGCTTTGATTATTATTTTGGGATTGTATCTATTCGTTATTGTCTTTTTTCATCCTTTATCCTTTAGCATTGAACCTTACCTGTGGCGCGCCCGCACCGAAGCGATCGCAGATAAGATAACCAGCTGCTTACAAGAACAGATAGTCCATTTTTAGTAAGCAACAGCAATTACTGTAGCTTCACTATCCACAGTACTCAAGAATAGTCTATGTCCTATGTCTGCTTATTCAATTGATACTGCCTTGGCGGAGTTAGAAGCTCAGATCAACAGTTGTGAAAAAGATTTGATTAGGTTTATTGAGGGAAAAAAAATGAAGGTGGAAAAACCAGTGTCAATTAACAAAATTAATAGACAACTCCAACAAAATCCTATAGCCATTGTTGGTATGGCTTCTCTGTTTCCTAAAGCCAGAAACTTACGAGAATATTGGCAAAATATTGTTAACAAACTTGATTGTATTACCGATGTGCCTGACACACATTGGAGCGTAGAAGATTATTATGACCCTAATCCCAGAACACCAGAAGATAAAACCTACTGTAAAAGAGGCGGGTTTATTCCAGAGGTGGACTTTAACCCAATGGAATTTGGCATTCCTCCCAGCATCTTAGAAGTTACAGATGTATCGCAACTATTAAGCTTAGTAGTTGCGAAAGAAGCTATGGAAGACGCAGGCTATGGCGAATCTCGTGAATTTAGCCGCGAGACTACAGGGGTAATTTTAGGCGTGGCTATGGCCAAGCAACTGGGAATGCCACTTTCAGCTCGTTTAGAATATCCCATTTGGGAAAAAGCTCTCAAGAGCAGTGGGCTATCCGATGAAGATACACAAAAAATTATCGATAAAATCAAAAGCGCCTACGTCAAGTGGGATGAAAACGCTTTTCCTGGAATGTTGGCTAACGTAGTCGCGGGACGAATTGCCAACCGCTTGAACTTTGGCGGTATGAACTGTGTAGTTGATGCTGCTTGTGCGAGTTCCTTCGGCGCTTTAAAAATGGCGATTAGCGAACTAGTAGAGCATCGCTCGGACATGATGCTAACTGGTGGTGTGGATACTGACAACACCATCATGGCTTACATCTCCTTCAGCAAAACCCCAGCAGTTTCTCCCAGCGAGAGCGTCAAACCCTTCGATGCTAAATCTGATGGGATGATGTTGGGTGAAGGTATCGGCATGATTGTGCTGAAGCGCCTCGAAGATGCAGAACGCGACCAAGATAAAATTTACGCCGTCATTAAAGGTATCGGTACTTCTAGCGATGGGCGCTACAAGAGTATTTATGCTCCCCGTAAAGAAGGCCAAGTCAAAGCCTTAGAGCGTGCTTATGATGATGCCGGCTTTTCTCCCGCCACCGTTGGTTTAATGGAAGCGCATGGCACAGGTACAATGGCTGGCGACCCCACCGAGTTTGGATCTTTAAGAGACTTCTTTGGTGAACACGACCCCAAAAAACAACACATCGCTTTGGGTAGCGTTAAATCGCAAATTGGACATACAAAAGCGGCTGCGGGTGCAGCAAGCTTAATTAAAACCGCTTTGGCACTGCATCACAAAATCTTACCAGCCACAATTAATATTACTGAGCCAAACCCCAAACTTAATATTAAGAACTCAGCATTTTATTTGAACACCGAAACCAGACCTTGGATTAAGGCAGAAGGAGATGCCCCAAGACGTGCTGGTGTGAGTTCTTTCGGCTTCGGTGGTACTAACTACCACGTCGTTTTAGAAGAACACGAAACCGAACAAAACAGTCCCTACCGCTTACATAACAGCCCCCGTGAAGTTTTGTTATTTGCTCCCAATACTGCCCAACTATTGAGCAAATGCGAAGAAAGTTTAGGTAAGTTGCAATCAGAAAATGGAGACAGACATTACGCACAATTAATCCAAGAGTGCCAATCAGTGGAAATTCCCAAGGTGGCTGCCAGAGTGGGATTTGTTGCCGAGAATGTGCAAGAAGCTTGTAAATTGATGCAAATTAGTATCGACTGGCTAAAACACAAAGGCGCAGCAATATCTTGGGAGCATCCCCAAGGAATTTACTATCGTTCCTCTGGTATGGAATTGGGCGGTAAAGTTGTAGCTTTATTCTCTGGACAAGGTTCACAATACTTGGAGATGGGGCGGGAATTGGTGATGAATTTTCCGCTCATGCGCCGTCTACATGGTTATATGGATAGCCTGTTAATCAAAGATAATTTGCGCCCGCTATCCGAAATAGTTTTCCCTAATCCTGTATTTGATGAGGCAGAAAAAAATGCCCAAATTGCCGCCTTACAACGCACAGAATATGCTCAGCCAGCCATTGGTATATTGAGCGCCGGGCTTTATTCGATATTGCAACAAGCTGGATTTAAATCAGACTTTGTTGCCGGACATAGCTTTGGCGAACTTACAGCTTTATGGGCTGCGGGTGTTTTGAATGACCAAGATTATCTGTTCTTGGTGAAAGCTAGAGGTCAAGCAATGGCAGCTCCAGAAGACCCCGATCACGATGCGGGCAGTATGCTGGCTGTCAAAGAAGACATTAGCAAAATAGAAGCAGTTATCCGGCATTATCCCCAGGTCAAGATTGCTAACTTTAATTCTCCCGTGCAGTTTGTCTTGGCAGGGCCAACCGCAGAAATTGCAAAAGTCCGTCAGGCTTTGCACGATCAAGGATGCGCTGCTGTATTGTTACCTGTCTCCGCTGCTTTCCATACATCGCTGATTGCCTTTGCTCAGAAATCCTTTGCGATCGCTACTAAGTCAGTTAAGTTTAATAATCCCAAAATTCCTGTTTTCAGCAACGTCACTGGCAAGCCGTATCCCCAAGAACCCCAAGGGATGCAAAAAATCCTGGAAACTCACCTTTCTAACTCGGTGTTGTTTAAACAGGAAATTGAAAATATTTATGCTGCTGGCGGCACTTGCTTCGTTGAATTTGGCCCCAAGAGAATTTTGACCAACTTGGTAAAAGATATCCTTGGCGATCGCCCTCATATTACCGTAGCCTTGAACCCCAGCACCCAAAAGAACAGCGATCGCTCCCTCAAAGAAGCAGTGGTGCAGTTGCGTGTACTAGGTTTAGATTTAAAAAATCTCGATCCTTATCAAGCTCAACCCGCACTTCCCGCCACCGAGAAAAAGAAAGCGTTGAATGTACGTTTAAACGGCATCAACTATCGCTCAGAAAAAACCAAGAATGCCTTTGCTGAAGCTTTGCAAAATGGTCATCAAGTTAGTTCACCTGCTGCATCGGCAACTGTACAAGCATCATTAAACCACTCTATCCCTGAGTTATCTGCGAGTATTGCTCCCACTAAGTCGATCAAAGAAAGTAATGGTCATGGGCGTGTTGCTACTGCTGCAACCACACTTAGCGAATTTTCCTCTAACGCCACTAACTTCTCCGCATCTAGTATTACCACACTACAAAAGCCTGCCATGAATCCTGCGACCCTTTCACATCAACTAGCCCAGGAGTCAAAGATGCAAACACCAGAAAAACCTGGAAATTATCAGCGGATGCTAGAAAGTCTAGAATATCTGCTGACACAGTTTCAGCAAAATCAAGCTGATAATTTACAAGTTCACGGAACTTACCTCAACCATCAGATGGAATACACTAAAACGTTTTTCCAACTGATGCAGCAGCAGCATTCTTTGTTAGCTAACGCTAAGTCTTCGGCAGAAACAGCATCGCAACTGAAGCTAGTTGTGAAAGAAAGTGTAGAACGCAGTATGATGCAGTTTCACGCCCAACAAGGTGAAACCTTACGCATCCATGAACAGTATCTTTTGGAGCAGGTAGAATACGCCAAAAACTTTTTCCAACTGATTCAACAAGAATATGCTCAGATTCTCTCTGGTGAAGCAAGCGCTCAACCAGTCGAGACAATAAGCGATCGCCAACAGTTCGTAAATTTCACCGATACACCTGTTACCAATAATGGTTCCAAAATAGCCGACGAACCTGTAAGTTGGGAAATTCAACCCCAGCCTGTAACTCCCACCCCCGCAACTTGGGAAATTCAACCAGAGCCTGTAATCGCCACACCTGCTACACCAGTCGTAGAAACTCAACCTGTAGCCCCAACACCTGCTACACCAGTTGTAGAAACTCAACCTCAGCCTGTAGCTTCCCCAATTCCAGAGACTGTCGTATCCGCACCTGCATCTACGGTTGATATCACTAACTTGAGTGCAAATTTGTTAGCCATCACCAGCGATAAGACCGGCTACCCAGTAGAGATGCTGGAACTAGACATGGATATGGAGGCAGATTTAGGTATTGACTCCATCAAGCGGGTGGAAATTCTAGGAGCGCTACAGGAAATGTATCCTGATTTACCCAAGCCAAACCTAGAAGAATTGGCTGAAAAGCGCACCATTGGTCAAGTTGTAGAATATCTGCAATCCCATGCTGGTAGCAGTGGTTCTGTAGAAGTAGCAATTCCTGCAACTCCAGAATTAGTTGAAGCATCTATCCCATCTCCAATTTCCGTCCCTCTTGCGGAAACCCTGTCTCCCCAATCTCCAGTCAGCACAGAACCAGAAACTACAGATGTCAATGAGTATGCAGACTTAGGTCAAACTCTACTAGCCATCACCAGTGATAAGACTGGCTACCCAGTAGAGATGCTGGAACTGGAAATGGATATGGAAGCAGACTTAGGGATTGACTCCATCAAGCGGGTGGAAATCTTAGGGGCGATGCAAGAAATGTATCCCAACTTACCCCAACCCAATATCGAAGAATTGGGAGAACTCCGCACCATTGGTCAAATTGTTGATTATCTCCAGAAGTTGGCTGGAAGTCAAAAAAAAAACTCTCAGCCTGAGCTGAACTATCAACCAGTCCAGATAATCGACAATGTTACCCGTCGTCCAGCCAAACTAAAATTTCTACCCCCACCAGATAGTTTAGATTTCACATTACCAGAGGGACACATCGGTTTAATCACCGATGATGGTTCCCTTACCACCTCTCAAGTAGCTCAATCTCTAATCGATCGCGGCTGGAAGGTAGTAGTTTTAAGTTTTCCCCAATCGCTTGTTCCTCAGCAATCGCCATTACCCGCAGGAGTAGAACGCGTAGTGTTAGCCGATATGAGTGAAGAACTACTACAACACAAATTATCAGCGATCGCTACTAACGTCGGCACGGTTGGGGCATTCATCCACATCCATCCTGTATTTGCAACGAGCCACACCGAGAGAATTTCTTATCTAGAACCAGAAAAGGCGATCGTCAAGCATGTGTTCTTTATGGCGAAGCATTTGAAAAAATCCCTCAATGAAGCAGTGCGTTACGAACGTAGTTGTTTCTTAAGCGTGACTCGTTTAGATGGAGCCTTCGGATTAGAACATAACAGCAACTTCGCGGCAATAGGCGCTGGTTTATTCGGATTAATCAAGACCCTGAGATGGGAATGGCCAAAAGTGTTTTCTCGCGCGATCGACTTGAGTCCCACTTTAGATACTCAACAGTCAGCACAACACATCATCGCCGAGCTACACGACCCAAATCTATATATTTCTGAAGTTGCTTACGGTTCACAAGGACGATTCACTTTAACTGCTTCCTTCGAGAAATAAAGAGTCTCTGTGTACTTTGTGCCTCTGCGGTTTAAAAGTCAATACAGTTCAGTTAAGGCTAAAACTCTTTGTCAAAGTCATTTTTTTAACGAACCGCCAAGAACGCCAAGGACGCAGAGAGAAGAAATAAATGCTTAACTGAACCGTATTGGTTTAAAAGTAATTTATTTAACCACAGAGACGCAGAGAGCGCAGAGAGAAAAAGGGAACTCCTGCATCCAAACATCCTATTCTGCATCTTCACTACTGAAATTGAAAGAGTATGCAACCAAATTTACCGGAGTTCCCTTCTTTACCAGAGCTTCCTACTACACCTAAGCCTAAGCCTAAGCCTGCAACTGTACCAGAACTTCCTGATTTACCAGAGTTTCCCCCTTTACCCGATCTTCCTCCTATAAAAATAAGCTGCAAAATTTCCCAACAACTATGACCACACCAACACAGGTTCGTCCTTCATCGGTTTTTCTTGTCAGCGGTGGTGCAAAAGGAATTACGGCTCAATGCACCATCGAAATGGCACAGCATCAACCTTGCAAATTCATTCTTCTCGGTCGTTCTGAAGTCTTGGATAATGAGCCGGATTTTGTTCAAGATTGTTTTGAAGAATCGGCATTAAAAAAACGCATCATGGAGAATCTGCTGACTCAAGGTGAAAAGCCTACACCCATGAGTGTGCAGAAAATATATAACAAGATTGCTTCCAGCCGAGAAATTAAAAAAACCCTAGCTGCAATTCAACAAACAGGCGCTCAAGCAGAATATATTAGCGTTGATGTTACAAATGTCGCCGACTTACAAACAAAATTAGCCGCAGCGGTTGAGCGTACAGGAGCCATTACAGGCATTATCCATGGCGCAGGAAATTTAGCCGATAAATTAATCGAAAAGAAAACCGACCAAGATTTTGAAAAAGTTTATACAGCCAAAGTTCAGGGACTAGAAAATCTACTTACTTGCGTCAACCCCAGTCAACTAGAACAGCTAGTATTGTTTTCTTCCGTCAGCGGCTTTTACGGTAACATGGGGCAATCTGATTATGCGATCGCTAACGAAATTCTCAACAAATCAGCCCATTTAATTAAGCAAAACTATCCTCAGTGTCACGTCGTAGCGATTAATTGGGGAGGCTGGGATAGCGGGATGGTGACACCAGAACTCAAAAAAGCTTTTGCAGAACGAGGAATTGAGATTATTCCGGTGGAAGTTGGCACAAAAATGTTGGTAAACGAACTGCATCCCGCTTATCACGAAACCACACAAGTAGTTATCGGTAGTCCCAGCATACGACCACCAGCACCCTTAGACCCAGAACTACGCAGTTATCGTATCCGTCGCCGGATGACATTAGAAGCTAATCCCTTTTTACACGATCATGCGATCGCTGGCACTCCAGTCTTACCAGCTACCTGTGCCATGTCCTGGATGATTAATGCTTGTGAAGAACTTTATCCAGGTTATCGATATTTGCGTTGCAAAGACTTCAAAGTTTTGAAGGGAATTACTTTCGGTGAAAACTCTCCCAGCGAACACATCCTCGAACTACAAGAAATTGCAAAAACTGATGCTGAATTTGTAGAATTTCAAACAACTATCTTAAGTAAAAATGCCGCCGGAAAAACTCATTTTCATTATAAATCGCTGATTAAACTGATACGACAAATGCCAGATGCTCCCATTTATGAATCTGCAAATTTTACCGAAGATCACACCATAACCACCACTGGTAAAGATTTTTATCAAAATGGAGATTCGTCCCTATTTCATGGGCCAGCATTTCAACAAATCACCAGAGTTTTAAATATTAGTCCTCAAAAAATTACTATCGAATGCTGTTGGCCAGAAATCACAGCCCAACAGCAAGGACAATTCCCTGTACAATGGCACAATCCTTACACAACCGACTTGAGTACACAATCCTTATGGATTTGGTTGAACCACTATCATCAAGAAGTTTGTTTACCAGGACAATTAACACATTCCGAACAGTATAGAGCCGTACCCTGCAACGCACCTTTTTATGTAACTTGCGAAATTGAAGGGAAAACAGCAACCAGCGCAACAGCTAACTTTATCCTCCACGATCGCGAAGGAAAAATATATTCACGTATCTTAGGAGCAAAAGCAGTCATTGCACCAATGAACTTACACAAGCCTAAGTAAGTACTTCTATAGCAACCATAAAGGTAATTACTAATTCGTAATTCGTAATTCGTAATTCGTAATAGTGAAATCTTAGTAGCAGAGCCGCTACTAATAAACTTCGTTGAGACATAGAAGACACAACGAAAAAATCAAAGTGTCAAAATTTCACTAAACCTTTAGGATTGCTATAGTAGACTAGTATTGTATTTACTCCTTTCTTTTCTTTCTTTGCGCCTCTGCGTCTCTGCGTGAGATAAAAATCCTGTCACCTTCGGGGAATAGCGTAATCCTTTCAAGTTTGGGAATAATATTTAGGGAGCGTAAATCCTTCTGGCTGCCCTAAAAATTCCCCTATCGCCTAATACCCCAACGAGGATATCAATAGTGGAAAAAATAGCCATCATCGGATTATCATGCCTCTTTCCTGATGCTAACAATCCTGAACAATTTTGGCATAATCTTACTGAAGCCAAAGATTCTACATCATCTGTAACAGTTGATGAAATGGGTGTAAACCCCACAATATTTTACGATCCAGTCAAGGGGAAACCGGAAAAATTTTACTTCCGTAAGGGAGGATTTGTTCGCAACTTTAAATTTGATCCTAGCGAATATAATCTCCCAGCAGCATTACTAGAAGGATTAGACAACACCTTTAAATGGTCATTGTATGCAGCTAAACAAGCAATTATGCATAGTGGCTATTGGGGTAACAATAATATTCTCTCCAAATGTGGCGTAATTTTAGGAGCTTTATCTTTACCTACCAAATTTTCTAATCAATTAGTTTCGCCCATTTATCAGCAAACCATGAATGGTGCGATCGCAGAACTTTTGCAAGATCAAGATTTCCATTTAGCTGGTTTACCAACAACAGCGAAACCAGCCTTGCACAATTCGATGATCTGTGGCTTTCCAGCTGCTTTAGTCGCTCAAGCTTTTTCTTTATCTACTACTCATTTCTGTATAGACGCTGCTTGTTCCTCGTCATTTTATGCAATTAAAATGGCATCCCATTACCTACAATCGGGCAAAGCTGATTTGATGTTAGCGGGGGCAATCAGTTGTACAGATCCCCTATTTCTACGGATGCTATTTTCTGGTATTCAAGGATATCCAGAAAACGGTATTAGCAGCCCTTTAGATAAAAAATCACGAGGACTAGTGACAGCCGAAGGCATCGGCATGGTTGTACTCAAAAGATATAGTGATGCCGTCAGAGATGGCGATCGCATCTTAGCTACCGTTTGCGGTACTGGACTTTCCAACGATGGTAAAGGCAAACACTTACTCAGCCCTAATTCTAAAGGGCAAAGCTTAGCTTTTGAACGAGCCTATACCGAAGCACAACTTTCTCCTCAAGCGATCGATTATATGGAGTGTCACGCCACTGGCACCTTACTAGGAGATACCACCGAATTTAATTCGATAAAAACCTTTTTTGGTCAACACCAAGCAGCCCCTTTAATAGGTTCAACCAAAGCAAACGTCGGACACTTACTAGTTGCTGCTGGCATGGTCAGTTTGACTAAAGCAATACTCAGCATGTCTCATAACACAATTCCACCAACCATTAACGTCACAGAACCCTTAGAAGACGAAAATAACGTTATTTCTCCCGAAAAAATAGTCACAACTCCCACCCCTTGGCCTAATAATTCTATTAAAAAATATGCCGCCCTAAGCGCCTTCGGCTTTGGTGGTACAAACTCCCACCTGATTCTAGAAAAAGAAAATCCCAGAAAGAATGAAGCATAAAACTTAATCTCTTCTTCTTTGCGCCTTTGCGCCTTTGCGTGAGACAAATCCATCCCTCCCACCTTGTTCATAATGTTAAAACCCCAAAATAACACCACCGACAAAATCGTCATTGTCGGCATGGATGCCTTTTTTGGCGAATGCAAAGACTTAGATACCTTTGAACGCAGTATTTATGAAGGCAAACAGCACTTCATCCCCTTACCGCCTCAAAGATGGTACGGCATAGAAGAACAAAAAGACTTACTCCAAGAATACGGATTAGCAGACGGCAAAGCCCCAACAGGAGCTTACATTCAAGACTTTGACATTGATACCTTAGCTTATAAAATCCCGCCCAACGAAGTAGAACAACTCAACCCACAACAAATACTACTACTGAAAGTAGCCGATCGCGCCCTCAAAGATGCCAACATTCCAGAAGGTGGTAATGTCGCTGTAATTATTGCTGCGGAGACAGAACTATCTGTCCATCAGCTACAACAACGATGGAACTTGTCTTGGCAAATTAAAGATGGCTTAAATGCTGCGGAAATTACTTTGCCTACAGAGCAAATTGCCCAACTAGAAACCATCGTCAAAGATAGTATCCATCATCAAGTAGAGATTGGTGAATACTTGAGTTACATCGCCAACATTATGGCGAGTCGGATTTCCTCTTTATGGAATTTCAGCGGGCCAGCATTTACCATCACTGCGGTGGAAACCTCTGCTTTCAAGGCATTGGAATTAGCACAAATGCTCCTGGCTACCGAAGAAGCAGACGCAGTGGTTGTTGGTGCTGTCGATTTGGTTGGTGGGGTAGAAAGCGTTTTACTACGAAACCAATGGTCAAAAATTAACACTGGTGCTAACACCTTGAGTTATGACCAAAAGGCCAATGGTTGGACAGTCGGTGAGGGTGCTGGCGCAGTTGTTCTCAAGCGTCATGATATTGCTAAAGCAAACGGCGATCGCATCTATGCAGTTGTTGATGCTGTGAGCTTTGGGCCAGTTTCGGCTACTTCTGAAGTTTGTAACCAAGCTTTCCAAACAGCTGGGATTCAACCCGCCGAAGTTAAGTATGTAGAGGTTTGCGGTAGTGGTGTTCCCCAAGAAGACACAGCCGAAATCATCGGATTGGTGCAAGCTTATCCTGCTGTAGGTAATGGTTTGCACTGTGCAATTGGTAGCGTCAAGGCCAATATCGGTCATACTCATGTAGCTTCTGGTATTGCCAGTCTGATCAAAACAGCTTTGTGTCTCTATCACAAATACATTCCCGCCACCCCCAACTGGTCTGGTGTCAAAACCCCAGAAGTTTGGCAAGGTAGTCCTTTCTATGTCGCTACAGAATCTAGACCTTGGTTTTTGGCTAAAGACTCGACAAAGAGAGTCGCAGCAGTCAATGGTATGGGGTGTGATGGTACTTATGCTCATGTGATCTTGTCGGAAGAATCTGAGCAACAGAAGTACAGCAGTAAGTATTTAGAGCAAATGCCTTTTTATCTGCTTCCTGTAGCAGGTGATGGACGCTCAACTTTATTAGAGGCTTTGGATAGTCTCCAAAAAAGCATCGAAAATAGTTCTAACTTGTCAACTACTGCTAGTCAGATTTTCACTAACTTTCAGCAGGAGGCTAAATACACCCTAGCGATCGCTGGACGTAACACAAAAGAATTACTTAAAGAGATTGAATCTGCTCGTAAAGGTATCAATAATGCTTTTGAACGAGGTACAGATTGGCAAACACCTGTTGGTAGTTACTTTACAGCTAACCCATTGGGTAAAAAAGGGGCGATCGCTTACGTTTATCCAGCAGCGGTCAATTCTTACGTTGGTATCGGTCGTAATTTATTTCACTTGTTTCCCAGAGTCCACGATGACTCAATGGTTAAAAGTATTTACAAACGTGCTGCTGACGTTGAGAGGCTAGTTTTCCCTAGAAGCTTAAATAAGTTATCCATCAGACAACTAGAAACTCTCGAAAAGCGATTGCTAGATGACTCCCTAGCAATGTTTGAAGCGGAAATGTTTTTTACCAGAATCATCACTACAATTATTCGTGATGATTTTCAAGTCAAACCCAAATATGTGTTTGGCTATAGCTTGGGTGAAACCAGCATGATGGTTGCTCAAGGAGTTTGGAGCAATTTTTATCAAGGTAGTAATAGCTTTAACTCATCGGCTTTGTTTGGCGAGCGCTTATCTGGCCCAAAAAATGCCGTGCGTGAGTATTGGGGCTTACCAAAAACATCTACCGCTTGCGAACAAAATCTCTGGGTAAACTATGTACTCATGGCTAGTCCATCCCAGGTGATTGCATGTCTCCAACATGAGCAGCAAGTTTACTTAACTCAGATTAATACACCAGAGGAAGTATTAATTGCTGGGGAACCGACAGCTTGTCAGCGAGTGATTAAAGCTTTAGGTTGCAATGCTTTTCCGGCTCCTTTTGATCATGTCATTCATTGCGAAGCGATGCGATCGGAGTACGAAGAGTTAGTAAAACTCAACACTTTACCATCGCAAACAATTCCCGGTGTTGTATTTTATTCTGCGGCTGAGTATCAACCAATCACTCTCGATGATGGCACTGTTGCTCGGAGTATTGCCACAGGTTTGTCCCAACAACTCGATTTTCCGCGATTAGTTAATCGTGTTTACGATGATGGGGCAAGGATATTTATTGAAGCTGGTGCTGGTAGTGTTTGTTCTCGATGGATTGATAAAATTCTAGAAAATAAAGAACACCTCACAGTATCACTCAATCGTAGAGGTATGGATGATCATACTTCTATTATTAAAGCCTTAGCAAAACTTGTCAGTCATCAAGTTGCTGTGGATTTATCACCAATTTACAGTCCTATTTTGGCAACTACCAATCAAAATAAAGCAACCCTGAGAACCGTGACCTTGGGTGGTAATTCAATTACAGCCGCGATTTTGAGCGAAGAAAACCGCAAACTTTTCCAAAATATCGCTGAAAAATTACGGCGCGATCGCTCCCAAAGACTGCATCAAAACATACCTTTTTCTCAAAAAATTGCTAGCAGTAATAGTCATCTTCATAACATTTCATCATCTCCAAATCAGCCAGCAGAACTTCCAATGAAAAATATCATTGAACACGGTTTTCAGTCTTCAGAACAATTACAATTTTCTGAGTTAACTGCCACTCAACAGACAACTCCTGAATCCATTTCGTCTTCACCCGCTGCAAATCACGAATTTGGTAACACAATCAGCATGTTTGATGTCAATCAGTCTCAGTATCAAAAGCTGACTGCCAACAACTCTCGGATAACTAAATCTCATACTGCTTTTTTACAAGCTAGACAAGATTTTAGTAAACAAATGAGTGAAATCATTCAACTGCAATTAGCTTGTGCTGAAAACTTATTGAATGAAGAATCCTAATAATTGAAGTATGAAGGATGAAGACTAGTACTGCAAGGCGTAAGTCAAAAGGATCTTATCTTAGGCGTTTGAAATTTTGAAATCGGTATCCTTATTTACGCAAAAGAGTACTAGAAAAACTTCATCCTTCATAGAAAGGGAGGGAGTAAAGGTAAAAAGTAAGTGGAATAGTAGGCAAAATAATCCTTATGTTTTTATCCTTTACCCTTTAACTTTTCCCCATCTTGTTTATAATCCATTGCTTTTAATCCGAGGGATAGCTACTGTGACCACTGTAGATACGCTACTGAGCAAATATGATCATGGCCTTGGCTTTTCTGCCTATACCTACAATCAAAATCTAAGCTGGAAAGGGTCTTTAGATGATATATCTTTTGAGCAGATAGCTATTAAAGATAAATTACTAACTTTAGATAAACCCTGTTACATCGTGAAAGTTGCTGGAAAAATTGGTGTAACAAATGAGGGCTATTTATACCCTACTGAAAATGGCACAACAGCACAGGTAGAACTGCTGACGTTTGTTCCTCCTATTCGCATTCAACAGTTAGGAGATCCTAATTTTCTTTCTTTTCATGGTGTAAAATATGCTTATGTGACTGGTGCAATGGCTGGCGGTATCGCTTCTGAAGAAATGGTCATTGCTTTAGGTAAAGAGAAGATTTTAAGTTCTTTTGGTGCTGGCGGTTTAACTCCAGAGCGTTTAGAAGCTGCAATTAATCGCATTCAATCAGCTTTACCTCATGGCCCTTATGCTTTTAATTTAATTCACAGTCCTAATGATATGGCGATTGAACGCCGGGCTGTAGATTTATATCTAAAATATCAAGTCACAACTGTAGAAGCTTCGGCATTTTTA
>NZ_JAECZB010000015.1 GCF_016056295.1 Atlanticothrix silvestris CENA357 | reverse complement strand
GTTCTATATCAAATATTCCCTTGAAAAAAAAACAGTTTAATACTTTTCATAAACATTCAATATCCTCAATAATTCTAATAATTTTAGATTCAGATGCATTTAAGTCAAACGCAAAACTCTAAAGGAAATATATTAGTAGTCGACGATACACCAGATAACTTGCGATTGCTATCAGCAATGTTAACTGCCCAAGGTTTTGAAGTTCGTAAAGCCTTAAATGGAAAAATAGCTTTGACTGCTTGTCAAATAGTTTTACCAGACTTAATTTTACTAGATATTAATATGCCAGGTATGGATGGCTATCAAGTTTGTCAACAATTAAAAGCTGATGCTAAAACTTGTGAAGTACCAGTAATTTTTATTAGCGCTCTAGACGACGTTTTAGATAAAGTAAAAGCCTTTGACGTTGGCGGCGTTGATTATATCACTAAGCCTTTTCATGTAGCAGAAGTTGTTTCACGAATTGAAAATCAAATTAATTTCCGAGCATTGCAAGTTAAACTCCAAGAAAAAAATTTTTTGTTGCAAGAAGCTCTTGATAATTTAAAGACTATTCAAGTTCAACAGATTCAGAATGAAAAAATGGTAGCCCTTGGACAGCTAGTAGCAGGTATAGCTCATGAAGTTAATAACCCAATTAGTTTTATCTATGGCAATCTGCAATATGCCAGTCAGTACGTCCAAGATATAGTTAACATTATTGAAACTTATCAACAAGAGTATCCACAACCAACTCTGAAGATTCAAACAGTAGTTAAAGATATAGACTTAAATTTTGTGATTAATGATTTGCGAAATTTAATCGGTGCGATGTATAGAGGAGCAGATCGCATTCGAGAAATCGTATTAGCACTGCAAAATTTCTCTAGACATGATGAAGCTCAGATGAAAGCAGTGAATATTCATGAAGGGATTGAAAGCACTTTGGTAATGCTACAACATCGACTAAAGGAAACAGCAAATCGTCCAGCAATTGTCGTCATCAAAGAATATGGCAATTTGCCCCTAGTTACCTGTTATGCAAGTGAATTGAACCAGGTATTTATGCATTTATTGAACAATGCAATTGATTCTTTAGAAGACTCTGTACTCAAAAATCGTAAATTATTAACTATGGATTATGGACTTTTGACTAAACCGCAGATTCGGATTCGCACAGAGGTGATAGATTTCGATACTGTGAAGATAGCGATCGCTGACAATGGTATTGGTATAGATGAATCCTTAAAATCTTGTTTATTTGACCCGTTCTTCACCACAAAACCAGTAGGAAAAGGCAGTGGACTAGGATTGTCGATTAGTCACCAAATCGTGGTGCAGAAACATCAAGGGCAGATTACCTGTTCCTCATCTCTAGGACAAGGAGCAGAGTTTGCGATCGCCATTCCCATTAAGCCATCTGCGTAGTAAGCTGTTAATTGTGCTATATAGCAGGGAATAAGCTGGAAAGTTTCTTGGTGTCAGGTTTTCTGATTAATGTATGTCTTAAGCTAAGTGGCAATTACTATAGATAACTCAGCATTTATAATTCTTTATATATCAACAAGAATATATCCCTCAATAACGAGGACGGAAACTTTCGCAAATATCGTCTTGATAGTCGATTTCTTGGGCAGGAGTTTGACTACTTAGAACTCAACATGAGGAAATTACGATATTTTATCTAGTAGAGAGTGCTATTTTCAGTCACATAAAAGCATAATAGAAATGTGACTGATCTGTTTTTCCCTTTACAATCCCTAAAAGAAGGTCACTGGTTCAAGCTCATCTGCGGAGCCAGCTACCAGCATTTACCTACGGTCAGAAGTTTAACATTAGCCTATACTTTGGCGGGCGCTGACTGTATAGATGTCGCAGCTGATCCAGCTGTCATAGCAGCAGCCCAAGAAGCGTTACAAGTGGCCAAATATCTAGTTAGGGATGCCCAAAAGCGAGGCTTTCGCTGCCAAGAAAATCGTCCCTTTTTGATGGTCAGCTTGAACGATGGAGAAGATCCCCATTTTCGCAAAGCAGAGTTTAATTCTACTGAGTGCCCCGCAGACTGCCCTAGACCCTGTGAACAAATTTGTCCGGCACAAGCAATTGTCTTTAACCGCATAAAAGATCATTTTTCGGGAGTTGAACACCAAAAATGCTACGGCTGCGGTCGTTGTATACCAGTTTGCCCAAATGATATAATTTATACGAATTCATATATGTCAACGCCAGAGGCGATCGCACCATCAGTAATATCAAGGGAAGTAGATGCCCTAGAAATCCATACAAAAGTAGGGCATTTAGCAGAATTTCAGCGATTGTGGCAAGCAATTTCACCGTGGGCCGAACAATTGAAAGTACTAGCCATCAGTTGCCCCGATGATGAGGGCATAACTGACTACCTCCAAGCGATTTATGACTTAGTTACTCCCTTGCGTAGTGCCTTAATTTGGCAAACCGACGGTCGCCCGATGAGTGGTGACATTGGAGATGGCACTACCTTAGCAGCTGTAAAATTAGGACAAAAAGTTTTGACAGCTAAATTACCGGGATATGTGCAGTTAGCAGGTGGCACTAACAGCTACACCGTTGCTAAGTTAAAGACAATGGGACTGCTGAAAGAAGCAGGAAAGCAGGAAGAGAAGTTGCCAGAAGGGTTTCCCTCCAAGCAAACTTCGGAGAGCAAGGGAGCAGGGGAGAAAGAAAAATTTTTCTCCTCTGCCCCTCTGCCCCTCTGCCCCCTCTCCCACGTTGCTGGGGTTGCTTATGGTAGCTACGCCCGTGTACTGCTGGCACCAATTCTCGAACAGTTAGAGAATAAGGAGGTAAGTAATACTAGTATCAAGGCCACTACTCGCCTAGAAGATGATGATGTACTACTCTGGCAAGCTGTAGGACTTGCCCATTCTCTCGTTTCCCAGCTCAAGTCACAGCAGGAGCGCTAATCGCTCGTTCCGGATATTTTCTTCAACGGGGGAAACCCCACACAGAAATATCCTCGTTATCTCTAAAAACGTCACAATAGAAAGCATGACGATAACAGAAGATCTCCAAAAGTTATTAGACATTTTGCCCCAAGACCTGCGACAAGCACTAGAGAATCATCCCAAACGAGATAGTTTAGTTGAAGTAGTCTTGGATTTGGGTCGTCGTCCAGAAGCTCGTTTTCCCAATCAAGCCGAGTATTTGAGCGAAATACCCGTAACTCAAGAACAAATAGATGATTGCATTGTGCGAGTCGGAATCTTTGGCGGAGATAATCGGGCAGGAATTGAGCAAACTTTGCATCGGATCAGCGCCATCCGCAATCGCACTGGTAAGATTATTGGCTTGACCTGTCGCGTAGGTCGAGCAGTATTCGGAACCATTGGCATGATCCGCGATTTGGTAGAAACTGGTAAATCGATTCTGATGTTGGGTCGTCCTGGCGTGGGTAAAACTACCGCCTTAAGGGAAATTGCCCGTGTTTTGGCAGACGAATTGCATAAGCGTGTAGTAATTATTGACACCTCCAACGAAATCGCTGGAGATGGTGATGTTGCTCACCCCGCCATTGGTCGTGCTAGACGAATGCAAGTAGCTCATCCAGAACTTCAGCATCAGGTGATGATTGAAGCAGTTGAAAACCACATGCCAGAAGTCATCGTAATTGATGAAATTGGCACGGAATTGGAAGCTTTAGCGGCTCGTACTATTGCCGAACGAGGTGTGCAATTAGTAGGTACTGCCCACGGGAACCAAATTGAAAACCTGATTAAAAACCCTACTCTTGCTGATTTAGTTGGGGGTATCCAAGCGGTGACTTTAGGAGATGACGAAGCCAGACGTAGGGGCAGTCAAAAAACTGTTTTAGAACGCAAAGCTCCTCCTACCTTTGAAATTGCTGTGGAAATGTTAGAACGCCAGCGTTGGGTTGTACATGAAAGTGTTGCTGATACAGTAGATAATCTGCTGCGGGGGCGACAACCTAGCCCACAAACGAGAAGCGTTGATGAGCAAGGCAAGGTAGCAGTTACACGGCAGTTAGCTGTTGTTAATGGTCGTGGCGGGCATACAACAACAACAGAGGAATCTTTCCCACCTGCACGACAATCCAACGGTTGGCGTTCATCTGGACAAATGGTAGCACTGCCAGCATTGCCTTTAGAGCGCGAGCGGGTAACTGGGCGGAGTGAATTTGACCGTTTGTTGGATGAATCCTTTAATTACTCAGAGAGCATTGATTTTAGTACCACCAAACATCCAGGGCCAAATGGTGAAGATTTACCACTGCATATTTACCCTTATGGTGTCAGCCGCCATCAGCTAGAACAAGTGATTAATGTGCTGACTTTACCAGTGGTATTGACTAAAGATATTGATAGTGCTGATGCGATTTTGGCATTGCGATCGCACGTTAAAAATCATGCCAAACTTAGGCAAATGGCCAAAGCCCGTCATGTACCAATCCACATGATTAAGTCCACTACAATTGGGCAAATTACCCGTGGTTTGCGGCGGCTACTAAATATCGATGACCCAGAAATAGCTGATGACCAAGAACTGCAACTATTTCTCCACAGCGGTAGCGATGATGAAATTGATGCCCTAGAAGAAGCCAGACTTGCTGTTGAGCAGATTGTGATTCCTAAAGGACAGCCAGTTGAGTTATTGCCTCGTTCTCCCCAAGTCCGCAAAATGCAACATGAGTTGGTAGAACACTATCGCCTCAAGTCGCACAGTTTTGGGGAAGAACCAAATCGGCGTTTACGGATTTATCCGGCATAACCTAAATCCCTAAACTTAAGACTACAAGCTCGCGATCGCTAGGCGATCGCGACTTATAAATGTAACTATAAAAAATGAGAACGGCTTTGGTCTAACGCACTATTTTAAATTTTCGGTGCGTTAAAACTAATGCCCATAATGCACCCTACTAAAAATAGAAAATTTACAAATTCCAATTAGATAGTTTATGGCTAAATTTTTTGATTGTATTACTAAAGAACTACAAGAGTTTATTGCTGCCCAGCACCTCTTTTTTGTTGGTTCTGCTCCACTAAGTCCTACGGGACATGTTAATCTATCTCCTAAAGGACTGAATTGCTTTCGCATCCTCTCACCAAATCAGGTCGCTTACTTGGATCTTACAGGCAGTGGTAACGAAACCTCAGCCCATCTCCAAGAAAATGGACGCATAACTTTTATGTTTTGCGCTTTTGTCGAACCCCCATGTATTCTGCGTCTTTACGGCCAAGGATACACAGTTTTATCTAGTTCTCCTGAGTGGAACTCACTGTACTCTCTGTTTCCGCAACTTCCTGGAACTCGTCAAATTATCGTTGCTGATATCGAGAAAGTGCAGACCTCCTGTGGTTTTGGTGTACCACTTTATGAATATCAAGGACAGCGACAAATTCTAGTAAATTGGGCAGATAAAAAAGGTGAAGAGGCAGTTCGAGATTACCAACAACAAAAAAATATGGTCAGCATTGACGGTTTAGCAACTCCATTGAGTAAATTACTTGAACTTTGACATTAGTTAATTTGCAAGCAAGATATGGATTATACAATTCGTCCTATAAGACAGGAAGATGAACCTTTTCTCTGGGAAATGCTTTATGAGGCAGCACACATGGGAGAAGAAGGTAATTTAACTGTGCAGGATGCGATGAATCATCCCGATTTGGCAAAATACGTCCAGAATTGGGGACTTAAAGATGATATGGGCTTTGTTGCTACCTTAGTTAGCAGTAACCAGCCTGTGGGGGCTGCCTGGCTGCGTTTACTAACGAGTGAAAATCAGGGATATGGTTACATTGATGATCAAACTCCAGAACTAGCGATCGCAGTTTTGCCCGAATATAGAAATCAAGGCATAGGTTCACAGTTACTTATTCATTTATTAGCAGCAGCAAAAGCATCTTATAAATCAATATCACTCAGCACTAGAAGCTCAAATCCTGCTGTAGATTTATATCACAAATTAGGCTGGAAAACCCTTGCTGGCAGTGAGAAAATTAACCGAATTGGCGGCATTTCTTTCACAATGAAAATTGTTTTTTATTAACTGTACATCCAAATAAATTATCTTCAACTAACTCTATAGTCAAAGCAGATATTGGGAAAATCAAGTAAACTTAAATGTTGTCATCCTTCCTCAGCAAAGTTTTAGTTTATTATTTGATTTTAACTTAAATAAATGTATGACTAGATAGTTAATATTTACTATTAATTAGTGTTAAATAATTTAATAACTATACTGAACTCCCGGAAGCTTAACATCTAGTAAAAGAGCTATTTAAAAAGTATCAATCCTTAGAGCTTAGAGGATCTATCTGGAGATAAATTCCTAAAATTTACAAACTAGTTTAGGGTATATACAGCCTTTGCAACAATTATTCGATTGTTTTCTCAGATATTCATGCCCTATATTAATCGTTTTCAATTACGGAATTATGGGATTGTTGTATTAATTGTTGCACTTACCCTAGTGCTAATGCTGTTGCTAGACCCTTGGTTGGGTATGAGCAAAACCCCTTTCCTGCTATTTTATAGCGCCGTAATGGTGAGTGCTTGGCATGGTGGTTTGAAATCAGGGCTATTAGCAACTTTTCTGTCAACTATATTAAGTAATTATTTTTTCTTCCCACCAGAGTATAGCCTCAAATTTGCTCCATCCGATTTTGTGCGAATGGTTTTGTTTGCCTCGCAGGGATTACTGTTCAGCATTTTATGTGAAGCATTAAGGACTAATAAACGTCGAGCTGAAGTGAATTTACAGCAGCTGAAAGTGAGCGAGGAGAAATTCCGAGTCGCGTTAAGCAGCTCCGATATTGTCGTCTTTCAGCAAGATCAAAATTTGCGCTATCAATGGATTCATAATCCTCAAAATGTACAAACAGCTGAGGAAATATTGGGGAAATTTGACTATCAATTATTTCCAGCCTCAGCAGCAGAGCAATTAACTACTATTAAGCGGAGGGTTTTAGAAACCGGAATTTCTGCCTGTGAAGAGGTTTGTCTCACAATCCGTGGAGAAATTCGTTATTATGATTTGCTTGTTGAACCGTTAAAAGATAGCAAAAATAGCATTTCAGGTATTACCTGTGTAGCTTTAAACATTACTGAACGCAAGCAAGCGGAACTAGAAAACATCCGATTACATCAAGAACTTCAACAAGCTATTCAGCAAAAAGACGAATCTTTGGCATTGCTTAATGCTTGGCTGATGACTTCTCCAGTAGCCCTAGCATTTTTCAATACTGAACTTTGCTATGTATATGCTAATGAAGCCTTAGCATCTGTCAACGGTATTCCGCAAAATCAACATATTGGCCGTACCCTACAGCAAGTATTACCAGAATGGGCACCTCAACTAGAACCTATCTTTCGTCAGGTAATGGAAACAAAGGAGCCATTACTAAACCAAGAAGTCAGCGGTGAAACCTATCCGCCTGGAGTTTATCGTTATAGTCTTGTCAGTTATTATCCGGTGTGTTTACCAGATGGGCAGCTGCTGGGAGTAGGTGTTACTGGAATTAATATCACTCAACTCAAGCAAACAGAGCAAGCATTACGAGAAAGCGAAGCCAAGTTCCGAAGTGTAGTTGATTCCAATATGATTGGTATTGGCTTTTGGCAAAAAGATGGCAAAATTACAGATGCTAACGATGCCTTACTCAAGATGATAGGTTACACCCGTGAAGAATTAGTTACGGGAAAGCTGAATTGGCAAGAACTGACTCCTGCGAAGTACCTACCACTTGATGAGCAAGCACTGACTCAATTGGAAAATAATTCCTTTTGCACTCCTTATGAAAAGGAATATATCTGTAAAGACGGCTCACGCATCCCAATTTTGATAGGTGGCAGTCACTATCAAGGGGCTATAGATAGAGGAGCATTCTTTGTGCTTGATATTACAGAACGCAAACAAGCTGAAGATGCACTCCGCTATATTGCCCAGACTAGTAATATACTTGCGACCTCCCTCGATTATGAAGAAACTTTAGAACAAGTAGCCAAAATCTCAGTACCCCAGTTAGCTGACTGGTGTTTAGTAGAAATTTTAAATGAAGATGGTTCTATTCGTCGCTTACCGATCGCCCATGCAGACTCTTCTAAAGCAGAGTGGGCGCGTCAAATTCAGAAATATGCACCAGTTGCTAAAGATGCTAATCCCATCGCTAGAGTGCTACGGACTGGACAGGCAGAATTAATCTCAGAGATCACTGATTCCTTCTTGATTGCAGCTACTCAGAACGATGAACACTTACAAGCTGTGCGGCAGATGGGATGTCAGTCCATTATGGTTGTGCCGTTGGTAGCACATCAGCGAATACTTGGCAGCATCAGCTTTGTGAGTGCAGAATCAGGTTGCCGCTACCAACAATGTGACCTAGCTTTAGCAAAGGACACCGCTTATCGTGCTGCTCTAGCCGTAGAAAATGCCAGACTTTACCAAGACAGCCATCGGGCTTTGTTGTATTATGCTGAATCCTTAGCTCTTCTAGATGCACTATTAGCAGGCGCTCCTGTCGCAGTCTGTTTTTTAGATCGTGAACTGCGATATCTCCGAATTAATCAGGTCTTAGCAGATATTAATGGTTTGAGCATAGAAGAGCATCTAGGGCGCAAATTCCGGGAAGTATTACCAGAAATGGCGGCTGAGTTTGAGCCACAGTTACAGCTAGTGCTGGATACGGGAGAACCGATGCTGAACGTGGATCTCAGGGGGAAGACAAGAGAGGAATCTACACGTCAGGGCTACTGGTTAGGTAACTATTATCCGGTCTACAACGCACTAGGTGAAACCATCGGTATTGGGATTATTTTGGCAGATGTGACAGCAGCAAAGCAAACAGAAATTGCTCTGCGCGAAAGCGAAGCTAGGTTCCGGGCTATGTTTGACCAAGCAGCTGTAGGTATTACCCTGGTAGCGCTAGATGGGCGATTCCTGCAAATTAATCCTGCTCTGTGCGAAATTACGGGGTACAGTCATGATGAATTAATGCAGATGAACTTCGAGGAAATTACTCATCCTGATGACTTAGAAGTTGATTGGGATTATGCTCGACGAGTGTTGGCAAAGGAAATTAGTGGTTATTCCCTAGAAAAACGCTACATCCGCAAAAATGGTGCAATTATTTGGGTAAATCTGACTTCATCAGTAGTTTGGGATGATCATGGACAACCAAAGTATGCAATGGGCATTATCGAGGATATTAGCGAACGCAAACAAACTGAAGCTACACAAAACTTTTTAGTAGAAGCCAGCGCCTTACTAGCTTCTTCGCTAGATTATCACGTCACTTTAACTGGTGTGGCTAACTTAGCAGTTCCTACCCTGGCTGACTGGTGTATTGTGGATATTTTCCGAGAAGATTGGTCAAGTCAACAAATTGCTCTCGCAACTGCTAACCCTGCAAAACGCAGTAGTCTAAAGGAATTACAACGGCGTTATCCGTCACCAAATGGGGAGCTACACCCTCTGATGCAGCAGGTACGGCAGGGGCAATCCGTCTTTTATGCCGAATTTTCCGACGCTATTCTTGTAGAGATGGCACAAGATCAACTACATCTGCAATTGCTGCAAAGTTTAGGCATTCATTCGCTAATGGTGATTCCATTGCGCTCCCGTGGGCAAGTGTTCGGAGCAATTTCTTTTGTGATGGCAGAATCAGCTCGTCATTATGAACAGGCAGACTTAGCTTTAGCAGAGGATGTTGCCCGTCGTTGTGCTACAGCAATCGATAACGCCAGATTGTACCAGGAAACTCAGCAGGCACAACAGGCGGCTGAACGAGCTGTTAACCGCACGGTACTTTTACAAAAAATTACCGCCGCCCTCTCCCAAGCCTTAACTCCCCAGCAGGTAGCCGATGTCGTTATGAATCAAGGGGTTGTCGCCTTGGGTGCCAAAACTGGTTCTGTGCTTTTACTAACTGACCAAGGTGCTGCCTTAAAGATTGTGCAAGCAATAGGGTACACACAAGCGGACATAGATGCTGTGGGAACTTTTCCCTTAACTGCCCCGATCCCCTCAGCAGAAGTAGTCCGAACTGGGCAGCCAGTATTTATAGATAATCGAGTCGATTGGGTAGCAAGATATCCCAATTTAGCTCATGTTGCCGCTAAAGACGGGGAGTTTGCCTACGCTTGTGTGCCTTTAATCCAAGAAGGAAAGGCGATTGGTACACTGGGATTAAATTTTGCGATCGCCCAAACATTTAATCAAGAATATCGGGAATTTATGTTGACTTTAGGGCAACAGTGCGCCCAAGCGATCGCTCGCGCTCAACTTTATGAAGCCGAACAAACTGCACGGGAAGAAGCAGAAACAGCCAACCGCATTAAAGATGAATTTCTCGCTGTCCTTTCCCACGAACTCAGAACTCCCCTCAATCCTATTTTGGGATGGGCAAAGTTACTGCGAACCCGCCAGTTTGATGAAGCTACCAAAATCCGGGCTTTGGAAACGATTGAGCGTAATGCCAAGTTACAAACTCAACTTATTGAAGATCTGCTGGATGTTTCACGAATTTTACAAGGTAAGTTGAAACTCAATGCTTGTACTGTGGATTTGAGAACAACTATTACCGCAGCCTTAGAAACAGTGCGTTTAGCAGCCGAAGCCAAGTCAATTGAAATTCAAACAACATTCAGTGCTGATATGGCACAGATAATGGGCGATAGCGATAGGCTACAACAAGTAATCTGGAATCTGCTCTCGAATGCAGTTAAATTCACGCCCTCCGGAGGGCGGGTAGAAATACGTTTAGAACAGATTGCAGGCAATGCCCAAATTCAAGTTATCGATACAGGTAAGGGAATTAACTCGGAATTTTTGCCCTACGTCTTTGATTATTTCCGGCAAGCAGATTCTAAGACAACTAGAGTATTTGGCGGATTGGGACTGGGACTGGCAATTGTGCGCCGTTTAGTAGAACTGCATGGTGGTACAGTTCAGGCAGACAGTCCAGGCGAAGGACAGGGAGCAACCTTTGCTGTTAGGCTACCGTTGCTCAAAAATTCCCCATTACCAGAACCCAATCTTGAGCCTTCTTCGTTAGAAATCACCACCGAGGAATCATTACTTTCTGGAGTGAAAATTCTTTTAGTAGACGATCAAGCTGATGTGCGAGAGTTTTTTACCTTTGCCTTAGAACAGTATGGAGCGACTGTAACGGCAGTGGCATCGGCAAATGAAGCACTCACAGTTCTATCCCAATCCCAGCCAGATGTCTTATTAAGTGATATCGGAATGCCATTGATGGATGGCTATATGTTACTACGCCAGGTGAGAATGCGATCGCCAGAATCAGGCGGACAAATTCCGGCGATCGCTTTGAGCGCTTATGCGGGGGAATTTAACCAAAAACAAGCATTAGCAGCAGGATTTCAAAAACATGTTTCTAAGCCTGCGGAGCCGATTGAATTAGCAACTGCGATCATCAATCTCATCAAACACCAGGAGTGAAAAGCAGGGGAGCAGAGGAGCAGGGGAGAAAAATCATCCATAAAGGATAAAAAGTACGCAGATATTATCGACTGCGATCGCACTCATCACTAGTGAAAAGGGACTGGGGAATAAAGTGATATTTATCATACACCGCGACTTTCTCAGGAATCTATTTCTACTCTCATGAAGAAGTTTTTAGTAATCGCTAACTTGAGTCAATTTTTTCAGTAAATATAAATATTTGTACTTTCACAAAAGCCAAAGCTGCCTAAATAAATCAGTATATGGGACAAAATGCAAAAGTAGATGCAGACTCTTTTTTAGTTTGTGGACTCGGCAACCTGGGACAATATTGTGTATCTGTGTTGAAAGAGTTTGGTGTGAAGGTAAATGCCATTGAAGTTACCAATACTCAAAAATGGGAAATTCCTGATTTACCTGACTTTATAGACAAACTGGTAATTGGTGATTGCCGCCAACCTAAGATCTTAGAACAGGCAGGAATTCGCTACTGTCGGGCGATTTTGATTGTTACTAGTGATGAACCAGTGAATATTGCAGCGGCTTTTGCGGCGCGATCGCTAAATCCTAAAATTCGTTTAGTTATTCGATCAGCGCAGGAAAATCTTAATGAATTACTGAGTGAAAATTTGGGTAATTTTGTTGCTTTTGAAGCTACTCAGTTACCAGCCAAAAGCTTTGCGATCGCTGCTTTGAGCAGTCAAACCAGAGGCTTTTTTACATTAGAAAATCGCTTAGTGCGAGTGGTGAAAGTGCCAATTGACGCTTCCCATCGTTGGAGCGATCGCCGCCGACTTTACGAAATTAATAGCAGCGCTAACCGCCAAGTTTTGATTCACGCTAGAGCCGGAAAACCCACACCCAAGGCTTTCTATCAATGGGAGCCAGATGCCCAAGTCTTACCAGGAGACACCATTACCTATATTGAAGCTACCGAAAATCTAGTTGCTCGCTCAGTCCGGCCTGTCAAAAATTTTGGGCAATTCTGGAAGACGATTTTTACAGAGATGACTTGGCAAAACATCCAAAACAAGCTGAAACAGTTTTGGTCAGAAAGCAGTCAAACTCGTCGTGTAGCTGTGGTTGGCGGTATTTTCATGGTTAGCCTCTTCTTATCTGGAATGCTACTGTACAAACTGCAATATCCCAAAATCAGCTTGCAAGATGCCCTCAATGTCTCCTTAGTTTTAAGCATCGGCGGCTATGATAACTTATTTGGCCAGCTACAAATACCTTTTGAAATTCCTTGGTGGCTGCATCTATTCAGCATCAGCTTGACTGTAGCGGGTACGGTTTTTGTGGGCATTCTTTATGCCGTAATGACTGAACGTGTCTTAGCTGCTAGATTCCAATTTTCTAAGCGTCGTCCTCCTGTGCCGAAAGCAGACCATGTAGTACTGATTGGGTTGGGTAGAGTAGGTCAACGAGTGGCACAGTTACTAGAAGAACTTAGACAACCATTGGTGGGAGTGAAGGCTACTGACCTCGAACCAGGAGTGTTATCGCAGATGCCGCTAATTGTCGGCAATATCCAAAATGCCCTCAGCAAGGTCAACATTACCACTGCGAAAAGCGTAATTGTTGTTACCGATGACGAAGTAGCAAATTTAGAAATAGCTTTAAGAGCGCACGCTGCGAACCCTACAGCCAGTTTGGTGATCCGCACCTTTGATCCACGTTTTAGCGAAAATGTAGCTCGGCTCCTACCCTATGCCAGAGTTTTAGGGGTTTATGCGTTGGCGGCTGAAGCATTTGCGGCGGCCGCGTTCGGTGAAAATATTCTTAATCTATTTCGCTTAAACAACCAAACTACACTTGTGACTGAATATCAGATTGAAGCAGACGATACCCTCAATGGCAAATTGCTGGCTGATATTGCTTACGGTTATGGACTAGTACCAATTCTCCATGCCAAAGCTGATCATCAAATCCCTAAGTTTATGCCATCTAATGATATCAAGCTGGCTGTAGGCGATCGCCTAGTGGTATTAGCCACAATTGAGGGACTACAACGAGTAGAACAGGGCAAGACTATAGCTCGTCAATGGTTGGTGCGAGTAGAGAAAGCTGTATCGCCAGATGCGGCATTTGAAGGAGCAGCAGTCATTTCGCGGGTTTCTGGCTGTGATATGCATCTAGCGAGAACCCTGATGAACCAATTACCGGGAACCTTACAATATCCTCTCTACAAACACCAAGCACATCGTTTAGTCAGCGAGTTGAGTAAATCTCAAGTTTCTGCTCAAATAGTTTCTAATGTTTAAAGATCATCCTTGGGAATATCTTCCCGAAATTCAATCACCAATTGCATGGTTTCTATTACTAAATCTCGTAAATCTCGATTGAGCAATACAGCGCCTTTGGGGCCAAACCAACGGTCAAAAATAGAGACATATTGACTTTGACCATTCACAAATCCTTGCATGAATTTGACCAAAGAATAATTTACTGTATCAAGGAATTTAGAGTTATTCTCAGGAACCATGCAAGCTATCCCTTCTCTCGAATAGGGGCGATCGGGTACGATCGCAAACTCATCTGGATTTTTAGCCTTTTGTAGCCATCCCTCCAGTAAAATGCTATCGGATGAAAAAGCATCTATTTTGCCTTGTTCTAAAGCTGCAAATCCCTCTGCTCTAGTTTTCAAGTACACTAGTTTCGCTTGAGGTTGTGCCTGCTTCATCGCTCGCTCATTTGTAGTTTGTGCCAGTACCCCTACTTTTTTACCAATCAGAGACTCTGGAGAACCTAAATTACTTCCTGATTTGACGAGTAATTGAGTTCCCGTAACACCATAACTAACGGAAAAATCAACTTTTTTATCTCGCTCCCACGTAAAGCTGCTGGCATCGCAAACAATATCAACTTGTCGATTGAGTATTTTAGGAATTCGCTCCGCGGGTGTCAGTGTGACTAATTTTAATTGGATTTTTTTTCCTAGTTCTTTTTCTAACTGTTGTTTAATTAGATTTAGCATATCTACTGAATAACCACTTAACTTACCCTGATTATCAGAGTAAGCAAAGGGAAGAGCATCTTTGCTAGTGCCAGCCGTTAATACGCCTGTTCGAGAAACTTTCTGCATCACAGTTTCTGCCTTTACTACACCAGGCATGGCTGCTGTTAACGTCAGACTCAAAATAGCGATCGCCGCTTTTTTATACATACTTAATTTCGTACTTAGGCTTGATTTACACAATTACCTGGACATTTTCAGCCCAGCAGTCACCAAAACAGAATCCTAACTTGGCGATGATGTATCAAAATACAGCAATTTTCTTTGTAGAGTAAATGGTAATTAGCTACAGCAAGGATTCTTTACATATTGCCTGTTGGCTTTCAATGACCCTCATTGCTCAACACAATACCTTGAGAAACAAGTCAATATTCAACAATCTTTGGACTGTAACAGAGGAAATTGCGCCTATCTTGTTCGGTTCTACGACTGTCGCCACTACACAAATAACTATAACCTCGTAAGTAGTAGGGAAATGCATAATTTCAACGCTGTTAGTCGCTCTTGAGTCAAGGGGTGAAAACCTGTGTACGAATGGATATTGCCAAGTCTGAGTGAAATTTTAGCCGCAAGTCAAACAACTGTGGCTGAATGTTCACCAACCAAAGCAGAGAGGCAGTGGCGCGTCAGTTTAGCAGCTACCGAGCATCTGCTAATCAACTCGTTAGCGCCTGCTTCATCTGGGGCTACTCAGGGATTAATCTTAGCTGCACCAGCACCCTTATTTAGTCAGCCAATCCTGACTCAGAGCTTGCAGACAGTGACTTTTACCGCAAAACCATTTAACCCTTTGGCGTTAATGCCATTTCAAATGCCAGAGGCGATCGCCATAGTAGATGCAGAAACATCTCCCCATGAATCTGTACTACCTTTACTACCTGCCGATCCCCTAGGAGCAGAGCAATTTTGCTTGGTTTTCACAGATAAATTTAGATTAGTGCTGGTGTTGGCAGAACACAAAAATGGTAACAAAACTTTTTCCTTTTCCTTCGAGCCAGAAGTAGTTCAGCAAGCGTGGCGATCGCTAGGGGCGCGAGTTATGCTGAGTAATCCAGATTTCTTTAGCGAATTGGATGCATTAGTAGAACAATATTCCCCAGTAGCGCCAGATTACCGCACTGTAATTCAGTTTAGCCAGTTGTTGCTTCAGGAAGTAACAGAGCCAGAAGAAGATAAAGCGACAAAGGGATACACCGATACGGCGACATCTACTCTGCCTAGCTCTTCGTCAGCAAAAGCGTCTCCTCGCCCCGATGTGGAATTACTTCAAGCCTTTGCCCACGAAGTTCGCACACCTTTAACAACTATTCGCACCATGACTCGCTTGCTCCTGAAGCGGCGAGATTTACCTGCAAATGTCATCAGTCGCTTAGAAATTATTGACCATGAGTGTACTGAGCAAATTGACCGGATGGAATTACTGTTTAAAGCAGCAGAGCTGGAAACTTGTACAACGGTAAAATCTTCAAGCACTCAATTGACACCGATGTCTTTAGATCAAGTGCTGCAACAGAGCATTCCTCGTTGGCAACAAGCAGCAAATCGGCGAAATTTAACTTTAGATGTTGTGTTACCACAACAACTGCCAACAGTGGTGAGCAATCCAAATATGCTGGATAGAATATTGACTGGTTTAATGGAGAATTTTACCCGTAGTTTACCTGCTGGTAGCCATATCCAAGTACAGGTAATCCCCGCGGGAGACCAACTAAAATTACAACTATCGCCCCAAACCCATTGTCAAGATAAAAATAAAGCCGCTACACCTGCAACACCACCAATTCGCAAAGCCCTTGGTCAATTACTGATGTTCCAACCAGAAACAGGTACGATTAGTTTAAATATTGCTGCAACCAAGCATCTGTTTCAAGCAATTGGTGGCAAACTAATTGTACGTCAACGCCCTCAGTACGGAGAAGTATTAACTATTTTCTTACCCTTAGAAGTTAGTGGTAAGCAAAAGTTAGGAATTAGAAATTAGGGGTGAAAAATTTATCATTCACAGTTTAGCAACTTAGATTTATCTTTAAAACTCAGAATTGGGGTATACAAATAGTTTTCCTCTAAACTGTTCATCCCAATATAAATATATAGGGGGCAGGAGATAAGAGACAAAAACATTACCAAGAGGGGTAAAGGAATTAAAGCTAAAACTTTCTCCCAGATGGTATAAAGCCCCTATTTTTAAATATGGAGAATATTAAAAGGAAATTTAGGAGGAAACGTAGTGCGACTCTAAATCAGCGTCTATGCTTGAAACCCCTGTTTTTAAATATGGGGTTCCCTTTCCCCTTTTCCCTCTTCATGGTTCCTGACATCTACCCTCTCAATATGCCTTAATTTATATGCTCTTTGCCATAACTCTAGGTTAAACTTAAAAAAATTGGGATAAAAATCTCTGGCAGTAAATTCAACAAACTACCAATTTTTATCACTCTAGTAACAATGTCTCAAGAGCATAATGAATCACTCCGAATTCAGCAAATAGCTAGTCTTAAGCCAAAACACTTTGCTGATTTGATTAGGGCTGCACAATTAATTTTTGATCCTGCTGCGGGGCTTTCTGGAAGACATATCGAAGTTAACTGGCAAGAGTTCGGTATTCCTCATGATGTGGTAGGAAATCTAAAATTACTTGGTCAGCAATATCAGTACGCATCTCCTCACATTCCCAGTGATATTGTTTGGAGTCAATTGACTCCAGAAACTCGTGTTTGGTTTCTCAACAATAAAGATAAATTATGGGAGTTTGAAGAGCTTTTTCCAGCACTGGACGAAGATTAAACCCTAGCTGAAAGAGTAGGGGGGAGCCACTATGTTGCGTGGGTTCCCAAATCCATCCCTTGGCCAGCTTGAAATAAAAACCGCCACTAGCCAAGGATATAAGTTATTTATGGGAGTATGACAGATGTTGTACTCCTTTAATCTGCGATTTTCTACTAAACCATGACCATAGAAAACTATCAATTTCATTCTTCTTTAATTAACAACCCTAAAAAACCATTAATTATGTTTTTACACGGCTTTATGGGTAATATTAATGAATTTGATGAAGCCATAAAATTATTGGATGACGATTTTTCTTATCTAATACTTGATCTCCCTGGACATGGAAAAACTCAAGTAATAGGTGGCGATGAATATTATACTATGGTCAACACTGCCCATGCCTTAATTAATTTATTGGATGAATTGAACATTTCCAAATGTTTCTTAGTTGGCTATTCGATGGGTGGAAGATTAGCTTTATATCTTGCCCTAAATTTTCCAGAGCGTTTTTATAAAGTTGTTCTAGAGTCTGCTTCTCCAGGTTTAGTAACAGCAGCAGAACGATTAGAACGAGTTAAACGTGATGCTCAAATAGCCAGAAAATTAAAACGAAGTTCAGCCAAAAATGATTTTTTTACTTTTTTATTAAATTGGTATAATCAACCAATCTTTGGTTCTATAAAAAATCATCCCCAATTTGATCAGATGTTAGAAATTCGGTTGCAGAATAATCCCATTGAGTTAGCTAAATCTCTACAATTTATGGGTACTGGTAGCCAACCTGCTTTATGGGGAAAATTTACAGAAAATACACAACCTTTACTATTAATTGTTGGAGAATATGATCAAAAATTTATAAAAATTAATACAGAAATGGCTAAAAAATGTGAAGTTGCTAATTTAAAAATAATTGATGATTCTGGACATAATACTCACTTTGAAAATACCTGTAAATTTGTGCAATATATTAAAGACTTTTTTTTATAGTGCATACCTTCAGTTAAACCAAAAAGCCTCATGTAGAGATGCGATTTATCGCGTCTTATAAAATCAATAACCTATAACTGCGTAATCGAACATTATTAAAGTTGCGAAAACCATATTCAAACCTCTTAAAAAGTTTAAGCCTAAAAACAATACCCCCCTCCGCCGCCGGAGAGGGGTTAGAGATGAGATATCAAAATTCTCACCAGATGAAATTCACCACTACCTAATAAGCATCTTGCAATTCGTAGAAATCAGGTGAGATGTAATCCTTTCGCAAAGGCCAGCCTACCCAATCTTCCGGCATCAAAATCCGCTTCAAATTAGGGTGTCCTTCGTAGATAATGCCAAACATGTCGTAAGACTCGCGCTCTTGCCAGTCTGCGGTCTTCCAGATCCAGTATACTGAAGGCACTACGGGATTTTCTCTGGGCAAAAACACCTTCACCCTTACTTCTTCAGGTTTATCAGCATTATCACCAACTTTAATCAAATGATAAACACTAACTAAATCCTGTCCTGGGCCCAGGTCAATGCCAGATTGAAACTGGAGATAATTAAACCCATAGGCATACAGGGCTGTAGCGGTGGGGAGCAAGAAATCTGGCTCCACTTTTATTATCTCTACGCCATTCTTATCTGGTTCTAAAAACTCATGCTCAAAGCCATTTTCCGCCAACCATTGGGAAACTTGGCCGGCTTTAACCAAAGAGTCTTCCGCTGCTGGTACTGGTTTAGATTCTTCTTCAGCCACGGTTTTGCTCCTCCTTTTGAGTTTTTGCTGTCAGCAGTGCAGGTGGTACAGGTAAACCAATTGCTTCTGTCAACTCCTTCGGTGGTGCGGAGCGAGTGTCTGACTGCAAATACTTACCAGTTAAAATTTGTGCCGTAGGCTTGAGATTGTGAGTGGTGCTGTAGAAACGGTGAGTTTGCTTGATTTGACCGCGTTCTTGCATTGAATCATTGGCTATCTTTTTCCGTAGCTTAATGATCGCATCAATAATCGCTTCTGGACGGGGAGGACAACCAGGCAAGTACACATCCACGGGAATTAATTTATCGACCCCACGTACAGCGGTAGGAGAATCCACGCTGAACATCCCGCCAGTGATTGTGCAAGCGCCCATCGCAATTACATACTTAGGTTCGGGCATTTGTTCATAAAGACGCACCAATTGGGGTGCCATCTTCATGGTAATTGTCCCTGCCGTGATAATTAAATCAGCTTGACGGGGGCTAGAACGGGGAATTAACCCGAAACGGTCAAAGTCGAACCGAGAGCCAATTAAAGCTGCAAACTCAATAAAGCAGCAAGCTGTACCAAACAGTAACGGCCACAAACTCGAAAGCCGTGCCCAGTTGTAGAGGTCATCAACCGTTGTCAGAATTACGTTTTCTGAAAGGTCTTGAGTGACTTTAGGACCCTCAATAGGGTTGATGATTCGTTCTTTGTCCTGGGTTGTTAAATCAGAATTCAAGACCATTCCAAAGCTCCTTTACGCCATGCGTAGACTAGGGCAACTACAAGAATTGCAATAAAAATTAGGGCTTCAATGAATGCCAATAGCCCCAGACGATGGAAAGCCACCGCCCAAGGATATAAGAATACAGTCTCCACATCAAAGACGACGAAGACCAGTGCAAACATGTAGTAGCGGATGTTGAATTGAATCCAGGCTCCCCCAATTGGTTCCATGCCAGATTCGTAGGTGGTACGCCGTTCTAGGCTATTACCAGTAGGTCGGAGGAGCTTGGATGCTGAAAGTGCTAAGGCAGGCACTAGGCTACAGATGATGAAAAAGCCTAGAAGGTATTCGTAACCGCTGAGGACAAACACAATGAATATCTACCGCTTATGGTGTAAATTAAGGCTGTTACTTTCTTTTACATTATATCTTTTTGACTTTTCTGAAATCTGGGAAACAAAAGGATTTCAGGTATTTAATTCGTTTTTGCTAGTGATAGAAAAGTCTAACAGTTATGTCATAATTTTTAACGTATATTTAATAATTCCCTTCTGCGAGGCCCTAGCCATGAGCGAACAAGCTGTTGATACTTCGCTGTCAGACCGCTACGAGTGTCGCGCCTGCGGTTATGTTTACGAACCTGAAAAAGGAGATAGTAGCCATGATATTACCCCAGAAACGCCCTTTGCAGAATTACCTGTAAATTGGCGTTGTCCAGTTTGTACTGCTAAGAAGACCGCTTTCGCCAACATTGGCCCTGCGGGTACAGCATCTGGTTTCAAAGAAAATCTAAGTTATGGATTGGGTGTTAATCAACTAACGCCAACGCAAAAAAATATCTTGATTTTTGGTGCTTTGGCTCTTGGTTTTTTGTTCTTTATCAGTCTCTACGGCTTACAATAAGACCCGTTATCTTTTTTACCCAATCCGTAGGGCCACTATTGCCCTAAAGGTCAAAAATTTAGAGAACCACTACACAAATTTAGAAAACAACTAAGAAATACTGATGCATTCAATAGGTATTGTGAAAAATTGGCAAAGAATATTTGCCTTGTTGATAGTAGTTCTACTATGTATAGGTTGTAGCAAAGTACCCTCTACGAGTTACAATCCTTGGGAAATAATTTCTGTGCCCACAGACGCTAAGCTGCTGGATATTGCTTTTACTAATAACCCCCAGCATGGTTTCTTAGTCGGTAGCAATGCCACTCTTTTAGAAACCAATGACGGTGGTAATACTTGGGAACCTTTAACACTGGCACTAGATGATCCTAGGTCTCGCTTTGATTCAGTAAGTTTTGCTGATCAAGAAGGCTGGATTGTTGGAGAGCCTTCTTTACTTTTGCATACCACCGATGAAGGCCGTTCTTGGTCACGCATTCCCTTAAACGAAAAGCTACCAGGTAGCCCGATCGCCATCAAGGCACTAGGAAATAATACCGCTGAAATGGCTACTGATGTAGGAGCAATATATAAGACCACAGACGGTGGTAAAAATTGGAAAGCCCAAGTAGAAGCAGCTGTCGGTGTGGTGCGTAACATGGAACGTTCTGCTGATGGCAAATATGTTGCTGTTTCCGCTAAAGGTAGCTTCTACTCAACTTGGGAACCAGGACAGAATGCTTGGGTACCCCATAACCGTAATAGTTCTCGTCGTGTAGAAAACATGGGCTTTTCTGAGAATGGACAGCTATGGTTATTAGCACGGGGAGGTCAAGTACAGTTTAGCGACCCAACTAAACCTGAAGAGTGGCAAGAAGCACAAAGTCCTGAGTTGGCCACAAGCTGGGGTTTACTGGATTTGGCATATCGTACACCTAACGAAATTTGGATAGGTGGCGGTAGTGGCAACTTACTGCGGAGTGCTGATGGTGGCAAAACTTGGGAAAAAGACCGTGCAGTTGAGAGCGTAGCTGCTAATTTGTATAAGGTAGTCTTTTTTCAGCCAGACCAGGGATTTGTCATTGGCGATCGCGGTGTCTTACTAAAATACCAACCAAACCTCGAAAAAGCCTCCCCCGCAGAGTCCGCTTAATAGCACCTCAGCCATAAGTATTTATCTCTATTTCTGAGAAGAACGTTGCAACTTGTAACTCTTTCTAAACTTTGTAGGATAATAGACTCAATAACATCTTTGTGAAGGCAGGAATCTAGATGTCAGGTACTACTGGAGAACGTCCGTTTTCGGACATTATTACCAGCGTTCGTTACTGGGTAATTCACAGCATCACCATTCCAGCATTATTTATTGCTGGTTGGTTATTTGTCAGCACCGGACTGGCTTATGATGTGTTTGGCACACCCCGTCCGGATCAGTATTACACACAAGCACGGCAGGAAGTGCCGATTGTGAAGAACCGTTTTGAAGCTAAAAAACAAGTTGAACAATTTATCGGAAAGTAGTTTGGGATCATGACTAGCGGCAATAACATTAATCAACCAGTTACCTATCCAATTTTTACAGTTAGATGGCTGGCAGTTCACACTCTAGGTGTACCAACCGTCTTCTTTTTGGGCGCGATCGCCGCAATGCAGTTTATTCAACGCTAGGAGCCAATCATGGAAAAAACGCCCAATCCTAATAATCAGCCGGTTGAATTAAATCGGACTTCCCTATACCTGGGACTACTACTGATTTTTGTCCTAGGGATTCTATTCTCCAGTTATTTCTTTAACTAACTGGAATCGGTGTTGTAAATCTGTGTTTATTTAACCTGTGTTGATTTGTTGTTAAGAGAGGAAAAAGCTGTGTCTGCTGGAAGCGGGAGAATTCCCCTGTGGGTCGTCGCTACGATCGCAGGATTAGGTGTAATTACTGTTGTAGGCATTTTCTTTTATGGAGCCTACGCCGGAATCGGTTCTTCGATGTAAGAATTACCTCAGTTCAATACCATTTAGTCTGGATTTTCTAAAATTTATTTAGAAATCGGCATTAAAAAACCGCCTGTCTCCATGAGATAGGCGGTTTTTCAAAAATTGATTAGTTGCACAATCAAGTCAACAAACAATAGGTAATAAGTGCAGTAACTAATTACCCATTGCTCAACTAGTCTATATCATTGCTTTCAATGTATAAAAACAGAAATGCGAATGTTATAGCTGGCAAAACCCAACCAATTATGGGAACAAAGATAGAAGGCAAAAATGAAGCTGCCATAGTAAATATTCCTGTTCAATCACACTACAATTCAAAATGAGCTTACTGCAAATTCAGCGGCATTTTGTAAAATCTCAAGATTTTTAACACAGCTTCGCTCAAGAGTGTTCATATACCGAACAATTCATCTAGTTGCAAATTTGGCAAGTCTGGAGGAATCACACTCCGCACTACTGTGACTTTGTGACTCTCCTGTTGGGTAGCCACATTTAAAGCGATCGCTTCCAAACGAACTTCCAAACAGCCGAAGGGAACATTTAATTGAGTAATTACTTCTAACCCCCCCCCAGGACTTGGTAACAGATCTTTAAGCAAATGAGGCCCATCCAGCAACCAGCGAGTTTGGCAATCCTCAACCCATAGCTTCACAACAACTTGGTGGCTGACATCAGGCAATTCTACGCGCACTCTGATCAATTTACCGGCGATCAGTTCACCATCTGGTACATGTAACTGCGGAACTGGCAAAGGTTCACTACTTACCTCAGCTATATGTAGAGGAATAGATAAATCTGAGATTGGTTGCGCCTGAGCTTCGTAAGTATGATTACTCAGTGCTTCTACTCCGGTCTCACTATATGTATCATCTACAACAATTTCTTGAGCTAACCAAGCTGGGGGAACCTTGATAGAAGGGGCAGGTAGTAGTTGTGGAACTTGCAGTAGTGACAAGGAAGTTTCTGGCAAAGTACTTTCTACGTCCGGGTTTTCAAGTGTATTATCTTCTATGTTTTCTTGTGTACTGATATCTTCGGCTTCAGGCAACTCCGTATCTGTCTTGATTTCCATTTCATCATCTAAGTTTAATGACAAATCGACATCCACAGCAGGAGTTTGAGCGCTCAACACCAAATCATCAAGAACATCAGGATCATTATCTGGAGATGGTAAATATAGGGGTTCAGACAAGGAGTATCCTTGGCTGTGCATCCATTTTCTAATTAGGGGGGATGAGACTTCCGAATTCGCTGGTACATCTGCCTCTGTGTCAGAGTCATCAATTAATTCCACATTTGTTGAGGCTAGTACTTCTGTTACAGAATCATCTTGGGGTTGGGCATTATCGGCTAAAAGTTCGGGTTTATTTTTATCTTCAACTAAGGTTGTGTCTATTTGTATTGAGTCCTCTACCGGCTGTAACGCCAATACATCTAACTCATCTGGTGCATTACTTTCCACTTTTGGATTGTCAATAGGCAAGGCTTGGAGTCGTTTCAAATAAGGAAAACTATTGCCAAACATCGACACTCGACGATTCTTGATCACCAACTGCTCTAAGTTAATCGGGGCTACAGTAGTGATTGAGTTAACGGAAACAGTAGTATCACCTTTCTCTAAAAGCTGCTCTGGAAACTCTGTAACAGCTGTATCCGTGATATCTGCTTTAGTTTGGTTTTCAGGCAGTTTTGGAAGTTGCGGAGATCGGGAATCCACTAATTTATTGAAGGTAGATTCCTGAAGATTGACTTCTTGTAGAACTCGCAGATTAATAGACGATGTTAGGGGCTGATTTGGCGATAAATCGGTAGGCTGAGACTGATTTGTGGGTAGGGTTCTGACTAGGTTGAACAGTTTTAAATCGATGCTGATTGATGTTTTTGGTTTTTTGGCAGCATCTGATATTGGTGATGGGTTCGAGTCATCACGCAAATCGGCTTGACTAGATTTTGCCGCGCCTGTGATTGCCAGTAATTCTGTCACATCAGCTGTAATTGTAAAAGATTGGCTAGCTAGCAGCGTCACTTCACCAAGGTTAGTGAGTGCGCCATACAAACTCATGTCTGCCAAAATCAGCTTAGATTCACAGTCGGCAGGAATATCAATGGAGGTGTTAATGGTGAAGGGTAGTGACGTGTTAGGTAAGGATTGCCGTACTTGGGTTAAAATTTCCGTTTTTAAAGGCGATCGCAGTTCAATTCGTAGTTCCAATGCATGGAGGTGTTCTGGGTATGGTGTATCACTTTGTAGCTCTACACACCCATTAATAATCAACGCTTGCCCCCAACTAGCAATGTAACTTTCTTGATTTAGGGTTAGCAAAAGTGGAGGCGCTGGCTGTATGGCTGGAGAATCCTCAACTTTTTCATCCTCCAGCAAAGATTCACTAACAGGTAAAGCTAACTCTATTAAATTTTGTAAAATTTGCTCTGCTGTTTCACCTTTGACCCAAACTGGGCTGACAGGCTGATCAATAATAGCCTCTTCTGGCTTTTCCAGAGTATATACTACAAAGTCACTCTCAAAAGTAGCATCTTGATAATGGGGCGAGTTTGCCTCTTCTATACTCTCCCCGCTATCCAAATTTTCTGCTCCCGCCTCACCTACTTCTTGAGGCAAGACTTGCAAATGAATGCTGTATTGCCAGGATTTACCCAAAAGATCCGACATTAAGTCGCCAGAGCATTGCAACTCCCAACTTCCCGGCTTGAGATGAGTAAAGGGAATTACCGCCATTAATCCTTCTGAGTTAGTACGCCGCGATCGCTTTTGAATTCTCCGCTTTGGAGGAACTTCCTGGGTTGAAGAATGAATTACCCGTATTTCCACATCTGTATTAGGAAGGTTAGAACGAGCCAAAACTCGATACCGACCTGCCGAAATTTCTATATTTGGCGATTCCAGGGTATGCCAAGAGCGATCGCCCTGTCTCTGAATCAGAAATTGCCAGTGTTCCATTTTAAGTGATGCCCAGACCGAAGAGCCGCTGAGTAATATTGTGTATTATCTTGCTTGCAAGTTTACCTCAGCAATCTGTAATTGCATCACATAATGTAATGTTTTGATTCAGACATTAGCTGTATTGAATAAATAATTAAGTTGGTTCAAGGCAAGGAATACCCAACAAACGCATGTAGGGTTAGGTTAATAACCTCACCCTTATAAATTTCAACTATGGCTATAGTTGAAAAACTTGATATTTCACACAGTCTTAGACGCTATAGCGGTTTTGATAGTGAGCCAAAATTTGCTGGACACGTTGGCGACTTTCTGAGTTAGAGTTTTGTGTCCAAGAAATCCACAAGCCACCGACTTGGCTTTGATTGTAATCAAATTGTTGGGATGACTGAGGAATCAAACCCACTTTTATCCCTTCGACTTGACGCAAATGAGCTACTATCTCTCGATAGATTGCTAAAGGTAAACCAACAAATTCAATTTTTTCTTTGGTCTCCATGTTTATGAAGCTCCAACACTAAAAGGATTTTGAGGAGGTGTTGTTACTGAGATAGAATTTCCCCCAGTTGTAGCTGATGGCGTGGAACCAGTGGGTGTTTCTCCTACCATTCTGGCAACTTCAATACCATATTGTTCCAGAATCACGATTGGATTGGAACCCTCATTCATTTCAATCCGTTTAATTAGTAGACCATTGGCCAGTCGTTGTCCTGCCTGTACATAGCGACTTGCCTGCTCGTTCGGTACTTTGATAATTGCTTGGGGTTCTCTACCAATTAGAACTACACCAGTCACAATAACTGCTCTTGCTAGTTCAGGTTGGGCTGGTGGTGGTAATACAGATACTAAAGTAGGATTGGCAACAACTTGGGGCAAAACCTTTGGTAAAACTTGAGCTAAGGCAGGGTTGAGTTTTGGTTTGGCAGTTTTTGCTACTGTTGCTTGGGACAAAACAGCACTGCGTTGTCGTCCTGCAATTAACACACCTCGATTAGGGGTATTAGGTAGGGGAGGCAACACAGGAACTTTTTTGGCAACCGTACTTGTGGACATTTCATAAATCGGCGTTCCAATAATTTGGGCAAATGGGTCAGTCCGCCCTTTTGATATTATGGTTACCCGTTCTGTAGCATTAGTAAGCTGAATTAGATTAGAAGTGCCAGAAGCATTTGCGGGAGCCTCCTTGGCAACTATTAGAGGGTTATTAAATGATTGAGTCTTTGATGGTGCTTTAGCTATTAAAGATTGAGCAACTGGTGGCGCTTTTAATGCTGGTGTTGTAGGCGGGGTAGGATTAGTAGCTTGCTGTGTATCTTCTGATGCACATCCAGCGATCGCCAAACTTAAAATAGTTGCAAATGCAATTTTTGATTTTCTGCCCATGAGCTGTTCTCAAAAGCCATAAGAAATTTGCTTGTGGAAGTTAACAATGCCTATTTGTGTTATTGGCAAAGTATGTTCCCTTTATAACCTAATTTTTTACATTTCAAGGGTTATTTTTAGCACTACCAATCAGGGGTAAATGCGGGTTAACCTAACTTGGGCTTAATCTTCTCCTACACACATGAGCTGCTTCAACAAATCTAGACCTTTTTTGACTCTACGAGAAACCGTGACTACACTAATCCCTAAGTGTTCTGCCACTTGCTTTTGTGTCAAATCTTGTAAAAATACACATTCCAAGACTTCACGGGTACGCTTTTCTAACTGAATCAATGCTTGTTGTAGACGAATTTGGTCTTCTTGCACTAGTTGAAAACTGCGGTAATGCGGATCGGGAACCAATTCTCCTAAGCTTGTAGCTCCTTCTTCACCATCTTGGATAGGAACATCTAAGCTTAAAGGAGCGCGGTTGATCCATGCTAATTTAATTTCCTGCCATTCCTCTGTAGAAATTGTTAGTGCTTCAGCTAATTCAGAGTCAGTAGGTTGGCGGTTATATTTTTCGCGCAATGAACGCGAAACTCCTATTGCTTGCTGTTGCAACGCTAAATAGCGCCTGGGAATTCGCACTGTGACACCTTTGTCTCGGAGGTAGTGTTGAATTTCACCACGAATATAGGGCATAGCAAAGGAACTGAAGGCATGTCCTTTAGAAATTTCAAATCTTTCAATCGCCCTAATTAAACCCAAACAACCAACCTGGAGTAAGTCATCGTAGCTTTCATGGCATTGATTCATCCAGTAGTGAGCTTCTTTTCTCACAAGTCCAAAATTAAGTTTCACCAGTTGATTGCGAACAGTTTCAGAGCGAGATTGCTGATATTCTCGCAACAACTGCCAAATTTCGTGCTTCAATTCATTGGTTGCTGTGGTAGGCATAGCACCGGGTTTATTTAGTAAATAAACATCAAATACTCGCTCTTAAACAAAGTTACGATTGTGCGGATTCAAAGCAAATATCATGCTATTTGCCCCAATGAATTTATATGGGACTGACCATTGAGCAAAATTTAAATAAGCGAAATCGGTATTTTGTTTGTTATTTAGAGCTAGTATCAGCTGTAGCTTTTACAAACTACATAGAAACAAAATATGAAATTTTATACTAAATTTAAAACCGGGATTGTACTTAATTTTATGAATGAATTATGAGGGCTATTTCTCATAGCTTTTCTTGACTATCAAGACTTTATTGGTCAGTAAAGTTACTGGAGTGGTTAACTATAATTCATATAAAATAAAGTGCAGATAACTTAAAAATAAGTAAACTGACTGTTCTTGTCTGCGCTTACTGAGGTAAGGTCTAATGCAACTCTAAGAATTCTTGCTAATATCACCTGTATTCTCGTCAGATATAGTACTTAAAGCCATAGAAACAGCACAGTATTCTAAGTACTGAATACTGAAGTTAATACCAAATTTTTTACATATCTAGTAAAACGAAAAGAAACTAGTACGGTGTGGCGGAAGTCAAAAAGTTACAATAATTAATTTTATTCTCGAATTATTCACTATTTTGAATAGCAGCTTTATTTACGCTGTAATTTACTAGTAATTAGCTTGATCGACGCGAAAACGTTTAACCTATGTCGTAAAATTTTGATTGAAAAAACAAATCTTTATTTTCAGTATGGAAAATTCACAAGATTTATATATTGTCAAACGTCCTGCTGGGCATTGCGAAATCGTCCCCAGCGACCAAGTTGGGGACGATAATGCAGAAATTATAGAGCAGTGGGGGCCTTTTACTTCAGAGTCGGAAGCGATCGCCCGCCGTATAGGATTAATTAGGGCTGGTAAATGCCAAGCTATCTAAATGCAAAAGGCAAAAGAAGTATTATCTTTCACCTTTTTTCTTTTTAATTCTTTTCGGAGCTAGTAAGTCCTCTAGCAGCAATTTGTTTACCTATCACTTCCACTGCTTTAGCAAATTGGGGGTCTGCTAGTGTGGCAAGTTTATCACGCTCCCGGAGCCACAAATCTTGCCTCTGGGCATCAGTCAAATCCACCTTGATATCTGGATCAACTCCATGCTTATTAATATCTTTACCACTAGGCGTATGATATTTAGCAATTGTCACCGCCAGTCCTGAACCATCGTCTAAGGGACGTACTGATTGCACCAGTCCCTTGCCAAATGTTTGAGTACCCACCAAAGTAGCACGTTTATTATCTTGTAATGCCCCTGAAAGGATTTCACTGGCACTGGCTGAACCTTTATCCACCAATACCACCAGTGGTTTAGTTGTTAAAGCACGTCCGTTTGCTACTTCTCGCTCTTGTTCACCTTGACGGTCAATGGTAGAGACAATCGTGCCGCTATTTAGCCACATCCGGGCAATTTCAATACTAGAGTATAGTAAACCCCCAGGATTGCCACGGAGATCTAGGATATACCCAGAGACCTTTTTGCTTTCTAAATCTTTGATGGCGTTTTGCATTTCCTTACCAGCATTAGCACTGAACTGGTTAAGGCGAATGTAGCCAAGCTTACCTGCTGGTGTTTGCTTTTGAGAATATTTGACCGGATGAATTTCAATCCGCGCCCGTTTGATTTGAAACTGCTTTGTTTGACCGCTGCGCCTAATTGTCAGGTTTACGGTTGTTCCTGGTTCACCTCGGATTAAAGATACTGCTTGATTAGTATCCATCCCCTTAGTACTTTTACCGTTAATTTGGGTAATTTCATCCTTTGCTAAAATTCCCGCCTTAAATGCGGGTGTATCCTCAATCGGCGCAATTACAACTAACTGCTTAGTTTTTTCATCTTGACTGATTGTGATACCAATGCCTGTGAGTTCTCCAGAGGTATCCACTTGCATGTTTTTGAATTCCTCTGGGTCCATAAACCGGGTGTAGGGATCATCCAGCCTTTTGAGCATTTCCCGAATGGACTTATAAGCTTCTTGCTGACTACTGTAAGACTTGTTCAAGTACTCCTTACGAACAGCCTGCCAATCTACTTGGTTAAAGGTACCATCTACGTATTGGCGGTTAACAATTTGCCAAACTTCGTCTACCGTTTCCTTGGGACTTGCTTTAAATAAAGCCTGACCTCGCGAGTGGATACCAAGACTAGTAACAGCAATCGTGGAGAGTGTCACTGCCGTAGCACCCAAAACAAGTCTACTTTTTGTAATCACCATAATGACAGTTTTGTCAGAGGGAAAAATTATAGTCAGTATGCCCAATCTAACACAGGGTACATCGTACAGGCCAAGCATGTATTTCTAATTCATTAAAATACTTGACAATCCGGCGAACTTAGGAGACTAAGTATAGGGCATGGGGCATGGGTTAAGAAGGGGTAAAGGGGAATGGGTAAGGGGGAAAGGGTTTATTTCTTTGTCCTTTACCCTTTACCCGTTAACCTTTTCCCCTATTGTTGCTTCCCTGCTCCTCTGCTCACGCTAATTCCTTTATGGTTCTACCCAACGTCCATCTGTTTTAATCAGGTTAATCAATTCTTCTACTCCTTGTGCTTCTGGGACTTTTCTAATTTCTTCTCTGCCACGATACAAAGAAATATAACCAGGAGTCTTACCAACATAACCATAGTCGGCATCTGCCATTTCTCCAGGGCCATTAACAATGCAACCCATGACGGCTATATCTAACCCGGTCAAATGTTTGGTGGCTTCCCGGACTTTATGCAGTACTTCCTCCAAATTAAACAAAGTGCGTCCACAGGAAGGACAAGCGACGTACTCCACCATTGTTTTCCGCAACCCTAAAGCTTGCAGAATACTGTAGCAAACAGGAATTTCTTTTTCTGGTGATTCTGTAAGTGAAACGCGGATTGTATCGCCAATGCCATCCGCAAGTAAAGTGGCAATACCAGCCGTAGATTTTATGCGTCCGTATTCGCCATCACCAGCTTCCGTAACGCCTAAATGTAGGGGATAATCCATACCCAATTCATCTAAACGCTTAGCCATTAGTCGATAAGCGGCTACCATCACAGGTACCCGTGAGGCTTTCATCGAAATTACTAAGTTACGGAAGTCTAAAGATTCACAAATGCGAATAAATTCTAAGGCAGATTCCACCATCCCTTCTGGGGTGTCGCCGTAGGTAAATAGCATTCTTTCAGCGAGAGAACCGTGATTTACACCAATTCGCATCGCTTTACCTTGGTCACGCAGAGACACAACTAGCGGTTCTAGAGTTTCGCGGATTTTTTCACCAATGTCATCAAATTCGGCTTTAGTATATTCGCTTCTATTAGAGTTGGGTTTTTCAAATACATACAACCCCGGATTAATTCGCACTTTTTCTATATGTTTAGCGACTTCCAGAGCAATTTTCATGCCGTTGTGATGAACATCGGCAACAATTGGCACGTCTTGATAGGTTTTAATTAATTTTTGTTTAATTTCCGCCATCACTTTGGCGTGAGCCATACTTGGCACTGTGACGCGGACAATTTCACAGCCAATTTCGTGCAAACGACGAATAGCCGCGACAGAACCATCAATATCAAGTGTGTCTTCATTAATCATTGACTGCACCACAACGGGGTAGCCACCTCCAATGGTGACATTTCCCACTTTTACGGGGCGAGTTTTGCGCCGCTTGATAGTGGTCTCAAAAGTGGGTTGTTCTGCTGTGGTATTGGAAGTTGTAAGAGTCGGCAGAGTTTGCATAACCCCATTAGGTAAATTTGCTGTAGCTAAAATATCAGATTGAAAAGTCTCTGTCTCTCAAGATTGCCACAGGACGAGCTTTTTTGGATGATGAGGTAGCAAAAAATAAAATTAAGAGTGAGGTGAAGAAAGTACAGGCGACTTGAAATTGAAAATGAAAGTCTATAAGGTATGGTTAGCGATGCATTTTTACTGAGTTATAAATTATACAAGTAATATCAATGCTTTTATGACGCAATTTGTAATACCTGTAATTCACTCAATTTTTGACGGTGCGGCTTTAATTGCCACAGTACTTGGCGAGTATTCAATTCAACAGCCTTATAGCTGCAAGTTATACAAACGTGGACTTAACGATACTTATCTAGTAGAAACTGAGGGTGAGAATTATATTCTGCGGGTTTATCGGCGTAGTTGGCACAATAAGGAAGAGATTGATTTTGAATTAGAACTCCTAGCATTTTTACATCAACAACAGCAGCCCATAGCTTACCCTATTGCTAGAACAGACGGTAATTTTACTACAGAAGTTTTAGCACCTGAAGGTGTGCGCTATGCCTCTGTATTTTCCTATGCACCAGGATATGCAGTTAATGAAAAGCTTGATCATAAACAAAGTTATACTTTAGGAGAGGTACTGGCAAAAATTCACCAGACGCTAAATAAATTTCAAAGCAGCTTTAGCCGTCCTGTATTGAATAATGAATACTTGCTAGATTGGTCAATATTAAAAATTAAGTCTCTCTATCAAGACCGGGCGAAGGATATCAATTATTTTCAACAACAAATAGAAATAATTAAAAGCCAACTGTTAGAAATTAAACTATCTTTATTAGCACCTGAATATGGAATTTGTGTTGGCGATGTTCATTCCGGTAATGCCCATTTTACTAAACAAAATCAGCCCACATTATTTGATTTTGACCAATGCGGTTATGGTTGGCGTGCATTTGATATTGCCAAGTTTTTACATGCAGCAATGAAGATGAAGATAGATATTACTGTTAGACATAGTTTTATTGAAGGTTATCAAGCTATTCGTCAACTCAATGAAACTGAAATAGCTTCAATTCCTATATTTATTAAAGCTGCTCATATTTGGGTAATGGGAATTAGTGCAAATGCGGTTGATGATGTTTTAGCTTATGGGTGGTTTGATAATGATTGGCTGGATGGACGATTATCTATGTTGAGAGATTTTGAATGACGCAGATAGTTAAGTTAAGAATAAGAAATAAGGATAAATTAACTTTAATAATTAAAAAAAGCGCAAATTTTAGATGAATATACAAACAAAAGCCCAATTCCTCATTCCCCCGCACTTTAATCCTACTAAGGTGGGTGAAGTCTGGCGCGTACCTTACCAAGAACGTGCAACAGAAGCTGAAGTATGGGCAAAACAAGAAAATATCAAACCAGCTTCTTTAGATACAACTCGTATTTGTCTACTATTAATTGATGTTCAAAACACTTTTTGTATTCCTGATTTTGAATTATTTGTAGGAGGAAAATCTGGAACTGGGGCAGTTGATGATAATCGACGGTTGTGTGAATTTATTTATAGTAACTTAGAAATAATTACAACAATTATACCTACACTCGATACTCATACAGCAACGCAAATTTTCCATCCGATTTTTTGGGTGAATGATGCAGGTGAACATCCTACACCAGCAGCGACTAGTATCACTCCGGCAGATATTAAACAAGGTATCTGGAAAGTCAATCCAGCAGTCGCTCACAGTATTACTAACGGAGATTATGAATTATTAGAAAAACACGCCTATTATTACGTTAAAAAACTCACTCAAGATGGTAAGTATCCTCTAACTGTTTGGCCTTATCATTCTATGTTGGGTGGTATTGGTCATGCTTTAGTTTCATCAGTAGAAGAAGCGATATTTTTCCACTGCATTGCTCGTCAGAGTCAGACACAATTTGAAATCAAAGGTGAGAATCCTTTAACCGAAAATTATTCAATTTTACGTCCAGAGGTGTTGGAAGATTTCGAGGAACGTCCACTTGGAAAAAAAAACACGCGTTTGATTCAGCAGCTTTTAGAATTTGATGCTGTAATTATTGGTGGACAAGCTAAAAGTCACTGCGTAGCTTGGACAATTGACGATTTATTAACAGAAATTAAGCTGGTAGATGCTACCCTTGCTCAAAAAGTTTATTTACTAGAAGATTGCACTTCTCCCGTTGTTGTTCCGGATGTTGTGGACTATACAAAACAAGCAGATGAAGCATTTGCTAGGTTTGCAGAGGCAGGAATGCACATTATAAAATCTAGCGAAGTTATCGAATTTGGGAATTGACAATTGGTCAGTTGTTAGTTGTTAGTTGTCAGTTGTCAGAAGACAAGAGACGATAGGCAGTGGTTATTGTTTGAGATAAGTTTTTGGATCTTCTGCTACCCAACCCAAGTCTGAGCTAGCACGCATTTCAAAATGGAGATGGGGTTGTTTGGAAGTAGGTTTTCCAGTTGTACCGACTGTTCCTATTAAGTCTCCTTTGTTGACTTTTTGACCAACGGTAACTTCGATATTATCAAGTTGGGCATAGCGACTTTGCAGCCTGCCACTGTGGTTAATAATAACTAACTTGCCGTAACTACCTTGGTCATTAGCAAAGACTACGGTTCCTGGTGCGATCGCTTGTACAGGAGTTTCTACTGCTGCTAATAAATCTACACCGCTATGGAAGAATACCTCACCAGTAATAGGATTAATTTGCCAGCCATAAGCTAATCCTATAGTTGCCAATTGCTGTAAGGGATATCCAGATATAGAGGCGCGATCGGGCTTTTCTACATCAGCAGGTGTAGTCGATGCAGCAATAGGACGATTTGGCGATCCATTTACTTCTGGAACAAACACGATTCTGGGATCTTGTTGACAGCCATTAATCTCAAACAGTGTATCGGCACGGACTTTATATTTTGCCGCTATTTGTCGCCAAGTTTGTCCACGAGGAACTTCTACAACAATCCCGTTATAGGGAGGAATTTGAAGTTCACTACCAACAGTCACGCTCCCATCCATTAAAGTTGGATTCATGTCGATCAGTGTTGCTGGAATAAGATTGTAGCGTTGCGCTATACTCTCCAAAGTTTCACCACGAACAACTTTATGGCGTTGAAAGCGAGATAAAGCTGGAATTGGGCAACCTGCTACCGTAGCAGTGGCACTTTTTGATTCTGGCAGTATGGATACTAGCCCCAAAGTGCTAACTAGGCTACAGAGCAAAAGTAGACGATAAGGAATAGTCATATTTACACGTCAAAAGAGCGCTAATTTTGAATTTTAGATGGGGAGCAGAAAAAGCAGGGGAGGAAAGAGAATAAAAAGTAGGGGGCAAGAAACAAGACTGCACTTTTCTCCTACTCCGTTCCCCCTTGTCTCTTTTTCCCAATGCCCAATACCCAATCACCTAATTTCTAGCAATTCTTATGAAAATTGATCTGTCCACTTGCCGTTTGCTTGACTACACTTAGAAATTAACTACAGCACTGCTGTTCTGGCTTAAACGTAATGATTATGAATTTATCCTTAAGACAACTGGCTATTTATCTATCTTTACTAACAATTGGCGGCGGTGCAGGCTTGTTAGGCAGTCGCTATTTCTTGCCACAGAATCGCTCGTTTCAAGAGTTAAAAAATGTGACAATGGCTTTACCTCCAGAATCCGTAGTCCCAAGTTATGGAAGCGGGACGAATGGCTCTACTGGAGATGATAATGTGAATTTTATTGCTACAGCAGTACAAAAGGTTGGGCCCGCGGTAGTACGAATTAATGCCATCCGCAAAGTGCCCAATCCCATCTCTGAAGCTTTAAAAAACCCTCTTTTACGTCGGTTTTTTGGTGAAGATGAAGAACCAATTCCTAGAGAACGGATTGAGCGCGGTACAGGTTCAGGATTCATTTTGAGCGAAAATGGCGAGTTACTGACCAATGCTCATGTTGTAGCAGACACAGATACAGTACAAGTAACCCTCAAGGATGGTCGAACTTTTGAGGGTAAAGTAATGGGCGTTGATACCATCACAGATGTGGCGGTAGTGAAAATTCCTGAAAATAAATTGCCCACAGTTAAGTTGGGCAATTCGCAAAATTTAGCACCAGGACAGTGGGCGATCGCCATTGGTAATCCGCTGGGTTTAGATAATACTGTCACCATTGGCATCATCAGTGCGACCGATCGCACTAGCGCTCAAGTCGGTGTCCCAGATAAACGAGTCAGTTTTATCCAAACCGATGCAGCCATTAACCCTGGCAACTCTGGTGGGCCTTTGTTAAATGCCCAAGGTGAGGTAATTGGTGTGAACACTGCTATTCGTGCCGATGCTCAAGGACTCGGTTTTGCCATTCCTATTGAAACCGCAGCTCGTGTTGCTAACGATTTATTTACCAAAGGGCGGGCGGAGCATCCCTTTTTGGGGATTGAAATGGCAGATCTGTCTCCGACAAAAAAACAGCAGATTAACCAAGAAAACAACCTCAACATTCAGCAGGACATCGGCGTTGTAATTAAGGGAGTTATGGATGACTCCCCAGCAAACCGGGCGGGACTGCTTCCTGGAGACTTGATTCAAAAAATTAATGGTAAACCAGTCAAAACAGCAGCCCAAGTCCAAAAGCTGGTAGAGTCCAGTTCAGTTGGAGATATCTTGGCCATTGAAGTCAACCGCAGTGGAAAAATTCAAACTTTGAAAGTGCAGTCAGGAAGTTATCCTGATGCAAAAAAGTAGTCAATAGTCATGAGTCTACAGTCCATAGTTTTAGAATTGTCAATTATTCACTATTGACTATTGACTATTTGACTATTGGTTGTTGGATAAATGCTCTAATTGCATTCTTTGTTCCATCTGACGCAGGAAATAACCCGTCATCATGGCTGATGCTAGTAGCCCAGCGAGATTATCCCTATCTGTCGTGATTTGCACGTTGAAGTTTTCTGCGGGGAGCATTCCCACTAGCCCTTGGACGTTTTGCGAAATGATTTGTTTAATTTCGGGACTAACGGACTGGGCTACACGAGCTAAAACATCAGGAGACTGATGCTGTAGATATTTGAGTAGCTGATTGGGGTATTCGTCAGAGTGGTCGTTCAGAAGCTGGTTGGGGTGTTCTTCAGAGTTGTCATTCAAAAAGTCAGGATCAAACACCATGGGCAGTTTTTTTTAGCTTAGTTGCTAATTCTACTTTAAACCATAGTACAAGGGTAGTGCATTCTCCACAGGTATAACCAAACAGGGCATAGGGCATGGGGCATGGATAAGAAGGGCAAAGAGTTTATTTCTTCATCCTTTACCCTTTAACCCCTTCAGAGTTTGCCAGTCGCTCATGGGGAGCCACTGCGATGGACGGGTTCCCAAGGCACTCCGTTGGGCGGCTATGCCGACTTGAAGGAAGTGCCGCCGGCATAAAGCAAGTGGCGTGGAAACCCCCTTGGCGCTAGCCTCTCCCTTTGGGAGAAGACCGCGCTGGCTCACCTTTTCCCAAGATTGTTGCTCCTCTGCTCCCCTGCTCCCTACTTATTCCTGGAGTGTTAAATCTAGTTCTAATTGTTCTTCCTTCTGATTGTTGGACAATATTTGAGGAAGCTGCTCGATTTGGAAATATTGATGAAATTTTGGCGTTACTTGCAATGAGTAGGAGCGAGACTCATTGTCTCGACGTTTACGGACAAAACCGAGTTCGACTAGTTCTGGAACATGCTGATATACTCCTGAACCGCGCAGGTCAATTAAATCACTTTGGAGTATAGGATTATTAAGAGCGATCGCTGCTAAAGTCCGCAATGCGCCTAATCCCAACTCTACGGGGATTAATGTTTGCACTAAGTCATGAAAATCAGACCGCAGTTGTAGACTGTAACCAGCTGGGGTCTCTATCACTTCTAGGGCGCTATCTCGGCGGGCATAGCTGTCAATTAGTTCAATTATGCCTTCTTCAACGGTGGCGCGATCGCACGCAGCATACTCGGCGATTTCACCGAGCAACAAGGGTTTACCCTTTAAATAGAGAATTGCTTCTATCTTCGTCGCTGTGGCTGTATTCATTTACTCATTGGTCATTAGTCATTGGTCATTAGCAATTGACGCTTGACAAAGGACATTAACTGGTGTGTGGGATTATACTTGATATTACGAAAAAAGTCAAGATATGTTTTGCTAAGCCTGAATGTTTACCTGTTTATCTTCACCAGTTTCGGTTACTGAGGATGAATTCTGCGATCGCTAAATCTTGGGGAGTGGTCACTTTTAAATTTGTCTCTTCTCCCTCAACAATTCGCACTTCAATGCCGCACCTTTCAAATAAAGCAGCATCGTCAGTTACTTCCCAACCTTGTCTGATACCTTCGGCGTGGCACTGTTTCAACAACTTGACATTAAATCCTTGAGGAGTTTGTGCTGCCCAAAGTTGCTGTCGATCGGGTGTACTTTCAATTATGCCATTTTCATTCACAACTTTGATTGTGTCTTTCACAGGCACGGCAGCAATCAAGCCAGGACATTGGCGAATAGCTTGGGCGCAGGAGTTGAATAAATCTGGTGTTACCAGACATCTAGCACCATCATGAATCAATACTTGCTCTGCGGCGGCTGGTAGTGCTTGCAAACCGTTGTAAACAGATTCTTGGCGGGTAGAGCCGCCGATAATCAGTTCTACTGGTTTAGTGAGCTTTAGGTCAGCGAGAATTTTCTTGAAATCTGGCCAATCACTGGGCTGGGAAATAATTCCTATCCATTGGATTGTACTTGCCGCTGCCGCAGCTTTGAGAGTCCAAGCAATAATTGGTTGCGATCGCACTTCGAGTAGGAGTTTATTGCGGTTACTCCCCATTCTTTTGCCGATTCCTGCGGCTGGAATTAGTAAATACACAGAATTTAGGGGCTAGGGGCTAGGGGAGCAGGGGAGCAGAGGAGCAGAGGAGCAACAATCTTGGGAAAAAGTTAAAGGTTAAAGGATGAAGAAACAAACCCTTTCCCCTTACCCCTTTCCCTTTACCCTTCTTCCCCATGCCCCATGCTCAATGCCCAATAATAAATCCCTGATACCCAATACCTATATTCCCCTAAAATAGGGAGCGAGTACGCGTCAATAAATATTATGCGAGTAGTAGCCCTTGTACCTGGCGGAATTGGCGACCAAATCCTCTTCTTTCCGACTCTAGATGATCTAAAGCGCTATTACCCCAACGCTCAGTTAGATGTCATTGTTGAACCCCGGTCAAAGGCTGCCTACCGGGTGAGCAAGTCAGTTAATGAAGTACTGACCTTTGATTTCAAAGACCGTAACAGTCTGGCAGATTGGGGTAATCTGGTGGGTACGATTCGCGATCGCGAATATGATGCTGCCATTGCTGTAGGGCAAAGCTGGTTGGTGGGTCTTTTTCTCTGGTTGACAGGAATTCCCACACGTATTGGCTACCAAGGCAAAGGATCGATTTTTTTCACCAACTCTGTGCCGTTCAAACCATCCCAATATGGGGCAGCGGTGTACCATGACTTGTTGCAATCATTGAATATCAATACTGCTTGTCCAGAGTTAGCAGTAAACGTGCCAAAACCAGATATTGAGTGGGCACAGAAGGAACAAATACGCTTAAAACTGCATGAAACAGGCTATGTCTTGATTAATGACTGTTTGAACCAGGAATCCCAGGCTAAAAGTCTGGATACCAGTTATCCTGTGGCAAATTGGCAGCAAATTATTCAAGACTTTCAATCTAAGCAACCAGATTTGCCTGTGGTGGTCGTTAAAGGAGTTGACAACGAGCAGTTTGTGCGATCACTATTGGAGTATTGTCCACAGATAAAGGTGACTGCCCCTAGTGATATTGGCAAGCTGGCTGCGATAATTGCCGGGGCAAATTTAATGTTGTCTACAGATAGTGCGCCACTACATTTGGGTGTGGCAGTACAAACTTATACCATTGCCTTATTTGGCCCTACAGAAGCAGCCAAAGTGTTACCCAAAAACGAAAAATTTCTTGCCATTAAATCTCCCACAGGTCGAACGGCAGATATTTCGCCCAAAACAGTTTTAGAAAAAATCTGGGGTGGCTAAAAAGAGAGCAGAGGAGCAACAATCTTGGGAAAAGGTGAGCCAGCGCGGTCTTCTCCCAAAGGGAGAGGCTAGCGCCAAGGGGGTTTCCACGCCACTTGCTTTATGCCGGCGGCACTTCCTTCAAGTCGGCATAGCCGCCCAACGGAGTGCCTTGGGAACCCGTCCACCGCAGTGGCTCCCCATGAGCGACTGGCGAACTCTGAAGGGGTTAAAGGGTAAAGGATGAAGAAATAAACCCTTTCCCCCTTACCCATTCCCCTATGCCCTTCTTATCCATGCCCTATGCCCTATGCCCTGTTCTCTTTTAAAATCTTTCAAATAAAGCATCATCCAATTCGTAACCAAACATTTGCGCCATATATTTTAGCCGCGATAAGCTGGGCAAATTTTGTTGTTTGAGCCAATCGCTTAAAATAAAAATTTTGTGCATCAAAAAGATCTCTAAGGCTTCAGGATTGTACTGGATGCCTTCTTTGGAACTGAACTGGTGGGGTACTAACATCGCAGTATAACGGGCTAATTCCCCAGCTTTCCAATCTAACAAAAACGGAAACCAAGGATACTTGGCATCTAAACGGATAAACCACAGCCGCAACTCTGGAATTTCTGAAAGTTCACGGGGGTCGCCAGGTTCTAGGGGATAGTCGATATCAAAGCGCAGTTGCTGCTCATAAGAGGCGTAGACGCTCTGCGTCTTGTCATCAGACATCTTTTCTTTTTGCAACAGTTCGTCAATCACCGTTAATGCGGGTGAAAGATCCAAATTGTTAATGGAGTCAGCATCCAGTGCGATCGTGATTGTCATTGACTCAGCAGCCACTTTCTTTCTACCCAACAGTAGGATCGAGTATCCACAGTACCAGCTTTCAGGGATTGATGCTACCTATCTAAATCACTCCACTTTAGATCACCCCACTTGAGCAGGAAAAGCACCTAGTCCCAAGGTGGACATTTACAGTAATTTTAAGCTAAAGTTGTAATGAGTTTGTTTTAGATTAGGGTGTGGCAAAGCAACCGTCAGCAAACAACCGAAATCATTACCTCAAACTGTGAATTTCGCAGCAATCATAAGCAACAACACAGGTAGAGGTGAAATGGCGGTGTGTATTATCCTTGCATATAATCAAGAACCAATAAACATTAAACATGGGAAATTTTCCCAATAGTTAACAAACTTAACTATGCAAAAACAAGCAATATCTACAAAACCAATTCGTTCCTTAGAAGATGCTCTAGAGCGCTGTCAAATACTGGGTATGCGTGTCAGCCGCCAGCGTCGCTTTATTCTAGAACTGCTATGGCAAGCTAATGAACATCTTTCTGCTAGAGAGATTTACGATCGCCTCAATCATCAAGGTAAAGACATTGGTCATACTTCTGTCTATCAAAACCTAGAAGCTCTATCCAGTCAAGGTATTATTGAATGTATTGAACGTTGTGACGGGCGTTTATATGGCAATATCAGTGATTCTCACAGTCATGTTAACTGTATTGATACCAATCAAATTCTTGATGTTCATATAGAACTACCAGAGGAAGTCATCCGTCAAGTTGAACAAAAAACAGGAGTGCAGATTACCGAATACACTATTAACTTTTATGGCTATCGCAACCCCCAAGAGCAGCTATAAAAAAACGTTGGTAATGAAGTTTTTGGTTAGTGGTCAAATTACTCATGACCATAATAATCACCAGGATTAACGCCAAAAACTGTCTCATCCTCAGAATCATCATCGTATAAATCTATTGGAGAAATTGGTTCACCATCTAAGCTTTCAATTAGCCTCATATTTGCAGTCTTCTGAAACCAAACATCTGTGTTAGTTGGGGTGTTAGAGAAATTCAGGAGAGATTGCTCTGATAATAAACTTTTTAGAGTTTGAAATTTCTCTAGGGAGAATAAAGCGCCATTTAAGGTAGCAGTTTCTTTATCAGCATCAGAGAGGATGGTCTGAAATAAGCAAGCATTAGTGAGATTAGCACCTGTAAGATTTATATGAGTAAGGTTAGCGCCTGTAAGATTAGCACCTGTAAGATTTACATGAGTAAGGTTAGCGCCTGCGAGGTTAGCGCCTGTGAGGTCAGCACCTGTGAAGTCAGCACCTGTGAGATTAGCATCTGCTAAATTTGCCCCTATAAGCACTGCATCTGATAAATTGGTATGCTCAAGATTTATACCCACTAGCATTACTTGCAATAGATATGCACCTGAGGGGTTGAGTCTAGCTAGAGAGTGTATTCGCTTCGTAAAAGTGCTATTAGATAAAATTGCGGCTCTACCAATCAAAACTAGCAGCGCTTCTGGATAGAACTCCGTCATATTGGCTGGATTACCGCAAGGGCAAAAGGAAATTTTTATTTCTTGGTAGCCAGCGTTAAGTAATAAAAACACATTCAGTCCCACATTGGCATTTATTTGTTCAACATTGACTGGATTTTGTAACGTATGAAAATAAGTCAAGACTTGGTGTGCTATCCCTTCATCTAACCAACGACCTTGACAGTAAGCACGCCAAAAAGACTCAAGGCGTGGTAATAAAACTTCCCAAGAAAAATTGCTTTTTTGCTGGCGCTGTAAGCTTTTAATTACTAGTTCTGCAATTTTTGGAGTAAGAATGCCATAACCGAGTAATTGATAGAGATGCTGGGCAACACTACTGGCAGAATCAAGGATAAAACGAAATGTGCCGTAAGTGTCTTTTTGGCATTGAGTCAGGATTTGCAGTTGTGCAGCCATCGCTTCAGCACAAAGATACTCTCCTAATTTTGGGTGAGAAAATTCTGTGGTAATTATTTGTGGCACTTGAGGATTGACAAAAGAGCGAAAATAAAAAATTGGTAAAGTATTGGTGCTTAATTCCCCAGACAAGGTGACTTGATGACGATCGCTGTGTAGAATTTGTAGAGCGATCGCTTGCATTTGAGCGAGTAAATCTTGAGGATAACGACCAGAAAGTAGGTTGGCTAAGGCTTCTTGTGTTCTGTGAATATGAGCTGAGCCTGAGCGCAGTAACATTGTCTTGATCTCTCCAGTTAGAGGATAACCCAATAGCCATTGGCTCAGGCGATGGTAAATTTCCGACAATAAACCAGCATTATTGGCTTTTTGGCTATTAGCAGCTAATTGCAATACCTCATCATCAAAAAGTCCATCACGGTGCAAAACGCCCAATAAATACAACATCAAAGGTTGGCGAACAAGGTTAGAGAGTTCTGGTGACAAAGATTTACTGGCGAATAACCCTGTCTGCTTTAAGAATGTAAAATAATTTTGAGCAATAGGTAAAGATTGCACTGTTGCCCATTGCTGAAACCATCGTTTCAGTTCTTCGGCTTCTAAAGGCTGGATAGCAATTCGCTGCCATTGCAAAGACATTTCTGGGGAAGTTTCCTGCAAGGCCGCTGTTCGACTAGTCAACAAAATTTTGTGTCGGTGTTCAGACTGAAATTTTAGTAACTGCTGAATAAAAATTGTCTTTGTTCTTTTACCCTGAGGAGAAGGAGGTAGTTCATCTAGACCATCAAGCAGCAACAGACACCGAGGATAATCTTGCTCTAGCCAAGTGGCAAGGTTTATGTGAAAATTAGCACAAAAAGCAGAACTGAGAGTTTCGGTTAAAGTACTGCCATACTTGACATCCCGCAGCCTAATAATGATTGGCATCCAAGTGGGGTAGAATTCCTGGGCTACTTGCGCCGCCCAAATTTGACAGAAACTGGTTTTACCACAACCAGATTCCGACTCAATTACAGCAATAGTTGCTAAATCAGCTAATTGTTGTTGTGCCCATGTTTTTAAATCAATTTGTGAAGTAGTCTTTTTCTCCATCGGTAAACCGACAAGAGGAACATAGATATCTTTGAGGGCAAAGGATTCTATCAGCAACGGTGTACTAAGGCTTTGCAGCAAACTAGCCCGGTAATTTTCTCGGTGCAAATCAATTTTGTCACCCACTGTAGAGGCGGAAGATATTCCTAAACTTCCAGAAGCTAAGTTTTGGGTATCGCTAGCAGTTCCCAAGCGGAAAAACTTTTGTAGTTGGGCTAAAGGTGGGGCATTTTGGGCAATAACTCTTAATAAATGTCCAGGTAAAGCGTGTGTTAAACGGTGCGTTAATAATTTAGCTTCCAATTCCTCTGCACCATTAGCGACAAACCAAGCTACGGCGGCATTATTCATCTGTTGCACCAGAAATGAGTCTGCCACCAAAAAAAGGGCTTGTTCAGCTTGAGTATCACTCAATTTTCCAGGGCTAAGGGTTTTTAATAGCCCTTGCAGTTGAGCATCTTGGAGAAGGGGTTTAGCAATTCCCTCTTTAACTAGGGGTTGGGAAGGTATCATCGCCCGATTTAGCCAAGGTCTTTGCAGACTTTCTTCTTGGTCTAAAATCTGTCGCAATGCTCTTAAATAAGCAATCTGAAACGTCAGCCATGTACCTTCATTGCGTTTTAAAGCTTTTTTTTGGCTCAGACTCCGTAACAAGCTTTCACTCAACAAAGCAATGACAGTGATTTCTTCCCCAACAGCGCCTAAGGGCAGTTCTAAGACCTCTGCTAGTGTACAAATGTCAAACGGCATCAGGCTTTTGACTTCCATATCCTGAACAATCCGGTAGGCAATACCTGCTAATTGTCCAAATGAAAACTCTCTGATGTGATTGATTTCGATATGGCGTTCTGCCAGCCAGTGCCGAATATTGAAGTTCATTTAATTACATAGTTAATAGCTGCCTATGGCAATTATCATCCATTTATCAGGTGACGAAAACAGGTAACAATGAGGAAGACTAAGCTTTGCATCAAAACTGTTTTCTGACTGTGAAAAAATGGTGCTTGTGTATTTGAGCAAAATATGAGCGATCGCCCTCTAAAATTATTGTTAGTTGACCAAGATCCTATCTTCCAACTGGGACTACGGGTAGCCTTGGAAGAAATCTATAACATCCAAGTGGTATCGACAGTAGAAACCGATACCGCCGCCTTGCAGGTATTAGCAGAACTCGCCCAACAAGACCCCAACCAAGTAAATTTGGTCATTCTAGAGTTAGGTAACGGTCGCTCCACTGACAGCCAGCAGCAAGGTTTACAACTCTGTCGGCAACTAAAAACTCAGTATCCCAATTTACCTATTTTACTTTTTAGTTCTATCCAAGAACCAGAACTACTTTTGGCAGCAAAATCTGCTGGTGTAGATGGTTACTGCCCTAAAGGTACTCCCGTTGCCGAATTAGTTGCTGCGATGGAAGAAGTAGCAGTTGGCGGTTCCTATTGGTTGAATGAAAGAGCAACAGATGGAAATATCGGTAAATGGGTAGCTGAGGGAAATCAAAACTCCTCACTTCTCCTTCCTCTTTCTTCACTTCCTTTTGCTAAACTACGCCATAATTGGCATTTGTCAGGAATTGGCTACATTAATGCCACATTAAAAGAAGTTACATCCCAATTACGCATCCCCGGCTTACCACTAGTAGATAAAGCAGTTCTGGCTGGACAACGGCGAGAATTACTGGCGGCTCGTTGGCTGCTCAATCGTTTATTGATTTCACCACAAGAAAGACAACAAAAACAGCAGCAACAATTTATTTTCTCTACTCAGCAACAGCCCACTATCTCCCCACTAAGTAGCACCATTGTCCCGCAAACTTCACCACCTCTACTTAGCCCTAGAGCGCTACAAGCTGCTTTATTTTCATCTTGCGTCACTAAACTGCAATTTTCTTTACAAAATGTGACCGATGTTGCTTTAGAAATTGATATTTTTCGAGAAGAGAAAAAGCGAGAATTACTTTATCTCATTCTGCAAAAACTGGCTCAACAGTTAGATGAGTTGCGGATTGCTGAAATTACAATAAATCAGTTAGGAGATTTAAAAAATACTATATTACTTGATTTATGGCAATCAACAATTACAGATTTTTTTGGTAAATTCTCACGAGTGCAATTAGGTAAGCAAAATATAGAAATTGTGAATTTATTGCTGCAAAATCCTGGGGTTGTACAAGCAGAAATTTTTAATAAAGTTCCTTTATTTGTTGAGTTGTTTTCTTATCTAATATTTCAAGTAGATTTGTACATTGATAATACCTCTTACCCGGCGGGAAGTTCCGAAGCTAAGTCTCAAGCCGAAATGATTTTAGAGAATTTGTTGATTCAGGTAGCGAACGGTGTAGTGCAGCCGCTGCTGAACTCTCTCGCAGATGTAGAAGTAATTAAGCAGAATTTTTACGACCGAAAATTAATTTCTACGCGGGATATTGAACGTTTTAGAAATGATTTGTCATGGAAATATCGTTTGAATAATTATGTCAAAGATGCCCAAAGAATTTTTGAGAGCCGCTATGAGCTATTTGTTTTAGCGCCTCGTGGTATTGCCAAGATTTCAATTTATGCTCCCCGTAGTCAGGAATTAGCGCAACTTTCGGGAATCCCCTTAGTGGTGACATTGATACTGGAATTTCGAGATGCGATCGCTCCACGTTTGCAATCATTGTTATCTTTTTTAGGCAGTGGTTTTGTCTTCATTCTTACCAAAATTATTGGTCGGGGTCTAGGTTTAATTGGTCGTGGTATTCTGCAAGGTATTGGTAGTGTATCGTTACAAGAAAAAAACTTTAAACGCAACAGCGATCGGCAAAAATGAGACAAAGGGCAAATGACTTATAGCAATTTAATTGGGTTAGTACTCTCCTATATCTACGCGATTTCTCTACTAATTTTGGGTGAGGGGCTACGTAGATTGTTTGATGTGCAGCCAAATTTAACCCGCAAGATTATCCACGTTGGTGCAGGAATGTGGGTCTTCGGCGTACTATTGCTGTTTAATAACTGGAAAATCGGTATTCTGCCTTTTGCCACATTTATCGGACTTAATTACCTGTTTTACCGCTACCGGATTATCGGCGCGATGGATAGTGAAGACAGTTCACCCGGTACGATTTATTTTGCTATTTCCGTAACACTATTATTTGGGTTGCTGTGGCGACCAGATGGCGTAGTGGATAACGTTCCCGTTGCTGTGGCTGGGGTGATGGCGATGACTTGGGGAGATGCCTTAGCAGCGTTAATTGGTAGGCGTTTCGGACAACATAAATACCAAGTTGGTAATTCTGTGCGTTCCTGGGAGGGTTCTACAGCGATGTTACTAACGAGTACGTTGGTAATATTCTTGGTGCTGCTTTTATTACCTGGTTCATCACTTAGTCCTCTAGCAACACCTATAAGCGCGGGAAAGGCTTTTTTGATAGCGTTAGTTAGTGCTGTTTTTGCTACCCTAGCTGAGGCAGTTTCGCCCCACGGTACAGATAATCTTAGCGTGCCGCTAGTGGCGGCAAGTGTCGTATGGATAATGATGCAGGGTTTATCATAAATTCCAATTGCGGCGGAAATGGAAAAAGCTTTCTAAAAAGTCTTGCAAAGGAATATTGCTATTTAATTTATAGTTACTCCACTCTCTGGCAGCTTGTTCGAGAATTTCTGAGAAACTGGGATAGACAGAAGCTAAGTTTGCTAAATGTTTAACTGGAATTTTTTGAGACATAGCAAAAGCAATCAAATTAATTAACTCTCCGGCTTCTGCACCTAAAATAGAAGCTCCCAAAATTTCCCCATTTTTTAATACTATTAATTTACAAATACCTGTGGTTTCATCCCGTAGTTGGGCTGCTGCTACTGATTTATAATGCTGGCGTAAAATTAAAACTTTATTTCGTCCAAATTGGTGTTTTGCTTGCGCCTCTGTCAAACCTACTTCTGCCAACGTGGGGTGAGGAAATATCGCCCAAGGAATACACCGATAATTGACTCGAAATCTGGGAAAAAACAGGGCATTTTTCAGGGCGATTCTGGCTTCGTAGTTAGCAACATTGGCGAAGTCATAACCACCAATGACATCACCACAAGCGTAAATTCGGCGGTTGGTAGTTTGCAGTTTCTCATTTACAACCAAGCGATGTCGCCGCCATTTCACTCCTACCGCAGCCAAATTGAGAAATTCTACATTTGGCTGCTGTCCAGTCGCTACTAAAATTTCATCAGCTTCAATTGCCTTATCTCCTGCTTGAATCCACTTTTTATGCTCAATTCGCATCACTTGAGTTACTACAGTTTGGGTGAGGACGCGCACACCATCAACTTCTAACTGCGCCTGAAGTAGCAGGGCTATCTCTGGATCAGCATAAGGCAAAATATGAGAAGATTCGACTACCAACGTTACCTTACAATCCAATCGCGCTAAGATTTGGGCTATTTCAATGGTTTGGGGAACACCACCAATAATCACCCAATTTTTAGGCAATGTTGGTTCTTTTAAAGACTGCCAAATATTAGATAGGGTCAAGTAACCAGTGGTTGACAATCCTGCAATATCTGGAATTGCTGGACGAGAACCACTCGCGAGTAAATAAGTTCTTGCTTTGAGTAGACGGTCATTAACGGTAAATGCCAGATGGGGTGAAGATTGAAATTGACCACTACCAAAAATTACATCAACTCCTAGCGCCGCTAAGGTAGCAGGAGAACTTTGTTGTTGAATATTTGAAACGACGCTGCGGGTATACAGCATAGCTTCTTGCCATGTTACAGATATTTGACATTTGTCTGAGGTATTAGGGCATGTGGCATTGATACCAAAATCAATTGCATTATTTAGATTGTGTGCAAGTTGACCAATTTCGTTTATGGCTTGGCGATGAATAAATACGTGATTTACTTGAGATTCCACCAAGGCAACTGTGGCGTGTAGTTGGGTTGCAACTAAAGCAGCGTAACGTCCGGCTAGACTACCGCCAATAATCACGACATCGTAATCAATAGTCATATTAGTCAATGGTCAGTAGTCAGTGGTCAGTGGTTAGTGGTTAGTGGTCAGTGGTTAGTGGTTAGTGGTCAGTGGTTAGTGGTTAGTGGTTAGGAGTAAGAGGCAGGGAGTAGGGAGTAGGGGTTATAAGAAAGAACAAAGACAACTAACAACTGACAACTGACAAAAATTCAGCACTTAACATTTAGCAATGAGTGTAGCGCGCTTAATAAGCGCTGGTTATCAGACTCGGAACGTACAGCAATCCGGAAAAAGCGATCGCCTAGTTCTTTAAAGCTAAGGCAATCACGAATTAAAATTCGGTAATGCTGAAGTAATTGTTGCTGCAACTGCAAACTCGACTGTTGTGACTCAACCAGTAAGAAGTTAGCAGCACTTGGTTGGGGTTGCAATCCGGGAATTGAGGCTAAACCCGCAAACAGTTGATTTCGTGCAGGTGGTAGCCATTTCCAGGTTTGTTCTTGAAATTTTTGATCTTGGATGGCGGCAATTGCTGCTGCTGCCGCTAGGGTGTTTACAGGCCAAGGATCACGCCACATCTGCCATTTAGTAAGGCGTTTGGGGTTAGCGATCGCATATCCTAATCTCAGTCCAGGCAGACTGTAAAATTTCGTCAGCGATCGCAATACCACTAAATTCTCATATTCCTGCACCATCGCAATCAGGCTTTGTTCCTCATCGGGATGCAGAAAATCCATAAACGCTTCATCCACCACTACCAGAGCAAACTGCTCTAAATAGGGCAAAATTGCCTCCCGCGAAAACAGCTTTCCCGTTGGGTTATGGGGATTATTCAGGAGTAGTCCTTTGTCCTTGGTATTTTGTCCTTTGTCAAATGACAAATGATCCTCATACCCCAAATTTAAGGGAAACTCCAGTACTTTAGCGTTGTACGCTGCCAGGGTACGGTAATAATCGCCAAAGGCTGGAGTTATTAGCGCTGTTGCGGCTAATTCTGCTAATTCCCTACCTACTAGAGTCAGTAATTCTGCTGAACCATTACCAGGCAAAATCCACTCAGGCGGTAATTGATGAAAGTGACTGAGAGCAAGTCTCAGTTCACTGTAATCTGGGTCTGGATAGTGCCTAAGATTACCAATTTGGGACGTAATAGCAGCGATCGCGCTGTTTGGTGGCCCCAAAGGGCTGATGCTGGCAGAAAAATCCAGAATAGCGTCAGGGGGACAGTCAGCCAGTGCTGCTGCCCAAGCTAAATTTCCCCCGTGAGCTGGTTGCCGCATCAAAAAAAGGTCTCCGGAAACAGAACCTATGATTTTGGGGGTGCAACTCTTTCTCTAAAGAGCTTACCAGCGGAGAAGGCGGGAACCTTAGTTGCTGGAATTTCCATCTTTTCATTGGTTTTGGGGTTACGACCTTCACGAGCTTTACGTTCCCGTGATTCAAATGAACCGAATCCTACTAGCGTGACTTTATCGCCAGAAGAAACAGCTTCGATAATCGTTTCCAAAGCGGCGGTTAAGACTGCATCCGCTTGTTTTTTGGTAACACTAGCCTTTTCAGATACGGCATCAACCAATTCACCTTTGTTCATGTCAAACTCCTTGTGGTTTACTTGAGATTTTTTACGGAAATCTCTGTTGGGAGAAATATAAAAATCGTCCTTTGGGAGTATTTCTACTCAAAATGCCTGTAAATCCCATCGGCTCGACTTTTCAATGAATCATTCTAAGGTGTTGTAGCCTGAAGTGGATATATGAAACCATTAATTTATATGGATTTCAGGATTTTTTATGTTTTTTGGGTAGTTGTTTCACTAAAAACCACCCCTAAAGTAGGAAAAAATACTTACCCAACACCCCTATTGACAGAAAATGGCGCAAGAAGAGTTAATAATTCAAAAGTCAAATTTCTTTATTTCCTATGTATTAAAAGTAAATATTTATACAATTAATCTGCTTATATCAAAAACCTCTTCCCCATGCTCATTTATGCAGTTTTTGCAATCCAAATTTCAATCCAACTGCTGTTAAAAATCAATTCATATATCCGATTATGAACTTTCAAATATCCTTGTTCTTTGATTACTAGCCCCGACAACAGCAATTCTCTTGCTTCTAAACTATCCACTGCGGGAATCTTCCCTTGATGCCAAATTTGTCGATATAGTTCTAGTAACCCAACAGGGTGATGAGTATTTTTGAGGATGCGATCGCTAATTGTTCGTAAATGCTCCGGCTCATCTTGGGATTCCCAGTTATTGATGACATTTGTGATTACTAAATTCTCAATCCATTTTGCTTCACTATTTGTAGGAATAGCAGCAGTCGAACTGCGGATCAGCTTACAGAGTTTCTGGGTAAGAAAAGGTTGACCACTAGTCCAAGTTAATACTTCTTTGAGTACTAATTGAGGATTACTAACTTTTTGTGTCAATCCTTGTAGCAAAGGTTGAGCTTCATGTACCTGAAAACCATTTAATTGAATTGCTTGACCAATATTAAAAGGTGTTCTCTGATAATCAGTAATCAAATCTGAAGGAGTAGCAACACCAAATAAAGCAAAAGTTAAACGCCGATATTTGGGATTAATACTGCGTTGATTATAGCAAAAACGAATCAGAGCAAAAAAATCATTTACTGGAAAATCTAAAGATAAAACACTATCAATTTCATCAATAAAAATAAAAATGTTTTCACCTTGAACTTGATTTAATAAAATATCTTCTATAAATCGACTTAAACACTGAATAGGTGATAAATCTTTTTGCTCATACCACCAATTTTTCAGATTCACCTTTTCTAACAAATTAAAATTCTGGCACAACTCCACCACTAATCCCTTATACCATTGAGCAGGAGTGATATTTTCGCAGCCCAGGCGAGTTATATCAATGGCTGCACAGCTAAAACCTTGTTGCTGGAGATGATGTATTATCCTTACCATCAAACTGGATTTGCCTATTTGCCGTGCATTGAGAATATAACAAAATTCTCCATTTTTTAATGCTTTATATAGATAACGGTCTGCTGAACGTACCACATAAGTAGGAGCATCCATAGGCAAACTTCCTCCTACCTGATAATCAAAAATGGAGGATTGCTCTGCATTTCTAAGCAAGGCATTTTCAAAGACAAGTTCAGCTTTAGTAGCTTTGAGAATTTCTAGGGTTTGTGATAATTCTTGAGTACGTTCTTTAACTTTTTGTTCTAAAGTTGAATTAGACTTAGCTAACGCTTCTTTAGCTTCTTGTAAGGCAAGATTCTTAACTCCTAGCTCCAAAATTAACCGCAGACGTTCAGTTTCTGAGCGTTTGCGTTGTGTAATATCTTGAAAAGCCGCTATGGCATAAACAATTTCACCTTGCTCATCAAAAATTGGGGTCGCAGACACCTCTAAAGGAATAATCTTTTCTGCTTGGTGAATTTCCATGTTATCGACAATAACACTTTTGCCGTTTAATGCTTGCACAATAGGCTGTTGTTCTGTAGGGTACAACTGCCTTTTCCCTGCCAAATAAACTTGATAAATCTCAGCCAATTGAGCAGGTGTTGCTGCGGCAACGATTCCCTTGCCAAGTATCTGCTGGGCAGTTTGATTGGCGTAGTAAGGTTGACCATCCTTATCAACTACGAATATGCCAACTGGTAAAGCCTCTAAGAATTGAGTCAATCTCGCTTGGCTTTCACGCAATGCTGATTCTGCTTGTTGGCGCACTGTAACTTCTTGTTGCAAACGGATTAATAATTCTGCTTGAGCTGCTTGTGCTAAAAATTCTTGCTCTTTAGCTGCTTTCATGTATTGCACATGTTGCAGAGTTTTATTGGTTGTAATTTCTAAATCTTGAAAATTTATTGGTTTAGTTAAAAAGTCAAAAGCACCACGATTCATCGCGGCTCTAATATTTTCAATATCACTATATGCAGAAATAATGACGGCTTTAATAATGGGATATAACTCATTAAGTTTGGTAACTAAAGTTAATCCATCCATTTCCGGCATATAGATATCGGTTAATACTATATCTATATCTGGTTCCACTTCTAGTTTTTCTAATGCCTCAACACCATTACGGGCAAAAATTAACTGAAATTGTTTTTCCCGAATTTTTTTTCTAAATTTCTGGCGGAGTAAGAGTTCTAAGTCAGGCTCATCATCCACAACCAGTATTTTAGCTGGCATAGTTTATTACCTGATATTGATTATTTATAAATTAAGTATTTTTTCTTTCAACTTGTCAAATTCAATCGGTTTTGTAATATAGCCATCAGCTCCATATTGTTTAGCCGTTAAATAATTAAATTCATCATCATAAGCAGTAATAATAAATACTTTGAGATTGGGATAATTATTTTTAACAACTTTGAGCATTTCTAACCCGTTCATCCCAGGCATATTAATATCTGTTACGAGCAAAGTTAAACGATTAATCAACTGACTTTGTAAATATTCCAAGGCTTCTTCTGCTGAAAAAGCAAAATATAATTTGATTTGGTCTTGTTTTAGTTCTCTTCTAAATTTCTGTCTAAACAACAATTGCACATCTTGTTCGTCATCTACAACCATTATTTTCATTTAAGATTTTTGTCTTGACAAAACTAACTGACTATGATAAATGAAATTAGTTAAGTACATCTTTTATAATTTTATAGTCAGTGAAATCAAAATTTATTATGCAAACATTAGGCCAAGATTAGTTAAACCATGCAGATGCTCATAGCATAGCGGCACGTGTGACTAAGTAGTTAGTCGTATTTTGTATTCAGTCGTGATAAATATATACTATTGATGAGCGCTAAAGCACCCACTACAAAATGTAAGTATGTTTGGTTTTAAACTTAGCACAAGAAAGTTTTATACTTTTTGAAATCTTTTTCTCTGAGAAATAAGCTTAGGTAAACTAATAATAAAACTTGTATAAAAATTAACTTTTGTTTCGATTTTAATTTCTCCTTGATGCTGCTGAACAATAATATCATGAGTAATAGATAGACCTAAACCAGTTCCTTCACCAGTGGGTTTAGTTGTAAAAAAGGGATTAAAAATCTTATCCAGTGCTTCTTGTGGAATACCTTCGCCGTTATCGCGGATATGAATTTCTATTCGCTGATCCAAATCTTTAGTTGTTACCGAAAGCATAGGTGAAAATTCTTCGCCGTTGCCTTCTGAATTTGCTATGAAACGCATTTTCTTTTTATATGCTGTATAGCAAGCGTTATTAATTACATTTATAAAAGCACGACTAATATTTTGTGGTACGACATTTAATTGACCAAGATTATCAGCATAATCTGTCTTGATGCTGATATTGAAGGAGGGGATTTTAGCACGCATTCCGTGATAAGCTAAATCGATCGCTTCTGCAAGCAAAGCGTTAATATTTGTCATTTGCCGATCGCCAACTTGTCCCCGCGAGTGCATCAGCATTGCATGTACAATATTATCTGCCCTTTTGCCATGCTCATTGATTTTTTCAGCGTTTTGCTTGATATCGTTTAAAGTTTCTGCAATATATTCTCTGGTTTGTGGATCTAAATGGTCTTGTTGATTTTCAATTTCTTCGCAGAGTTCCTGAGTTAACTCTATAGAAAGCTCGGCAAAGTTGTTAACAAAGTTTAAGGGATTTTTAATCTCATGAGCAATGCCAGTAGTCAAAGCTCCTAGAGAAGCCAACTTTTCTTGGGCAATAATCTGAGCTTGTGTATTTGTTAATGTTTGCAGGGCACTGGCTAACTCCAGATTTGTTTGTTGGAGTTCTTGAGTTCTGATTTCTACTTTCTGCTCTAAAGTCCGGCTGTAACCTTCTAGTTGATCGTAAAGACGGGAATTTTCAATAGAAATGGCGGCTTGAGCCGAAAGGATTCTTAAAACTTCGACGCGATCGCTTGTAAAAGCACCTGTAGTTAAATTATTTTCTAAATATAAAATACCGCTGAGTTTCCCTTGATGAATTAAGGGAGTACAGAGGATAGATTTAGGTTGAGTGGCAACAATGTAAGGATCGAGGGTAAATTGTGCTTCGTGGGTAGCATCATTTAAGACCACATCTCTATGAGTGTGAGCTACATAGTTAATAATAGCTGTTGACAAAATAGGAATTTCAGTTCCAGTAGCTACTGAATCTACTGGCAAGGATTGCAGTAGAGTTAAATTGTCAGCATCTACAATACCTTGGGCTTCAATTACCAATTTTTTTTGTTTATAAAGAATTAAAAAACCTTTTTCCGCGCCAGCATTTTCAATAACAATTTTCATTAACTTTGCTAGCAATTTATCTAAAACAATTTCACCAGAAATTGTTTGTGAGGCTTTCAATACGCTGGAAAAATCTAATACACCTGATGTAGTTTGATCTGAGTTGGTAGTTGAGGGATTTAAACGATTTAGAAAGTTGTCTGTTGAAGTTTTGGTCAAAAATTGTGGGTATCTCGCTTCTAAATCTTTAACCTTAGCCACAGCCCCCCAACGCTGATAAGCATAGTGAGCATCTTGCAGGTAATGGCGAGCTAGATGATTTTGGTTCTTAGCTAAATAAAATCGCCCTGCTAGTTCGTAAGCTAGAGCTTCTTCGTGGAGATATTTGTGTTTATGAGCTAAGGTAATGGCGCGATCGTAATATTCTCTAGCATCTTGATCTTTACCTAATACATAAAAACGCTCAGCTTCTACTAGATAAAACTTGTGCAGATAATTCATAGGAGCATGGTTTGCCCACGTTTTCATCTTTTCTTGATTGACAGCAACTTTTTCGAGAATGCGATTTTGTTCCATTGTGTCAGCATCATGAAACATTACCAACCGAGTCAGCGAATCATAAAAATAAGCCGGGGGTGCAAAGCAAGTTGTTGCCGCATTCACTAAATATTCTTCCAATTTAACTGCATTTTCAATTGCTTGATCAAATTTATAAAAGTGATAACATAGGGTCAGTTTATTTGTATATAAATGCAGCATTGCAGTTCGATCTTGAATTTCTAAATGTAGCGGCAACATTTTGCTCTCATCGTAGACTTCACCATTGAAACAACAGGGATTTTCTGTCTTGCCAATCAAGTTGAGAACTGCCTGCCAAAATATACGATGCCAATTGAGAAATGCTTCTTGCTTAAGTTGAGCGATCGCTTGATAATAAGTTGCTTGTTCTTGTTCAAGTTTTACCAGTTCTCTGCCACTTAAATATGACATCATACAGTAACCCATTGCCCCACCAGCAGCAAATTCAAAATCTCCGCTTTCTAGCCCACTTTGATAAGCTTCTAACTCGTATAGCAACACTTTTCTCAGATGCTCTTTTAAATGCCTGACAAAGTTACAAAACACATATATTTTGGCTTGAAGTTTTGTGGCGTTGAATTTTTCTAAAAGGTATAAAGCCAATTGACTAAATTGATATGCAGTATCAATCTGCCCCTGACCGCATAAAATTAATCCGTAATTTGCATAAGCAAAAGCTGATTCGGGGGCGTTACCTTCAGTAACCGAAAGATTTACTTGTTGACAGGCTATTAACGGAATCAGTTCATTTACTGTTAAGTAGGCAGGACTCCAGACAATGGTCATGATTTGCATAGCAGCCAGTTTGACTGGATCGGTCATTATGGGCAAGTCAATCAAATCCGAGGGTGATTTTTTTGCTAAAACTAAATCTGTCTGTTTCAAAGCCAGGATGATATCTGCCGGGCTTGGCTGTTCTGGAAAAACTACGTTTAATAACTTCAGTACTTGTAACGCCGTTTTGACAGCTTCTAAATGTTTGTTTTCTGCCCAATATGCTTGGATACGAATTTCGTAAACTTTTACTTTTTCTAATAGTGTCTGGGCTTGTTGCAGGACTATCTCTGTTAATAGCTCCATTGGTGCAAAATTAGTGCTGAGATAGGCTGCCTCGGCTGCTTCTACATGAAGTTTCAAAGTCAGGTTATATTGAGTTTGCCAACTGTCTTTTTGTAATAGCCCTAAACCAATTTGTAAGTAGTTAAATGCCGATTGATAAGCTGTTGAGGCTTTGGCTTTCTTTCCCGCTTGTAAATTTAATTGAGCTAATTGATATTTTTTTAATTGGCAATTAATTAAATCTTGCCCTAGATTTAACTGATTCACAATATCAAATAAGTTTTCATCTTGTTTTTGTGGCAGCGTATTTTGTAGTAATAGTTGACCCACGTGCAGATGCAGGGCTTTTTTATCTGCTTTAGGAATTAGTAAATAGACTGCTTGCTGGATTTTGTCATGTGCAAATTTATATTCTGCTGTCAACCCATCTAACAAGCCTTCCACATCCAGATTTGTCAACTTATAAGTATTGCTCAGTGGTAATATAAATCCTTCGGCGATCGCTGACCAAAGAGCAGATGCTGTTTCTTGTGATGTTTTTTCAGAGATAGTTGATAGTCTTTCTAAGTTAAATTGGTTGCCTAGACAAGCGGCTAACTTCAAAACAGTTTGTGTTGGTGGCGGTAACTTCTGTACCTTATCCGCCATCAATTTCACTACATTATCAGTGATTTGTTGAGATTTGATTTGCTCTAAATTCCATTGCCAACAGTTTTGTTCATAGTTAAAAGTGACTAAGGCTTCTCCATATAAAGACTTCAAAAATTCAGTCATAAAAAAGGGATTACCACCTGTTTTGTTTAAGACTAATTCGGCTAGGGGAATCGCGGTTGTTGACTCACAGTGGCAGATATCGCTCACTAATTGAATCATTTGTGGTAAAGCTAAAGGCGATAATAAAATCTGATTCACTGTTGTTTGGGCTTTCTTGATTTCAGCCAAAGTCAACATTAAAGGATGCGCTGCACTTACTTCGTTTTCTCGATAGGCTCCAATTAAAAAGAGATATTTATTGTCTGCTACTGTCATTAACATCTCAATTAACTTCAACGAAGCTCCATCGATCCATTGCAAATCATCTAAGAAAATAACTAGTGGATGTTCTTGACAGGTAAATACTTTAATAAAATTTTGTAAGACTAAGTTAAAACGATTTTTGGCTTCTGCGGGTGGTAAATTAACTACAGTAGGTTGCAAACCGATAATGAGTTCTACTTCGGGAATGACCTCAATCATTACCTGTCCATTGCCACCTAAAGCCGTGAGCAGTTTTTCTCGCCAAAGAGCGATCGCCATCTCACTTTCTGTAAGTATTTGTAGTACCAATGACCGAAATGCTTGGATAATCGACGTGTAGGGAATATTGCGTTGAAACTGATCAAATTTCCCAGCAATAAAATAGCCGCGCTGGCGGGTAATTGGCTTATAGACTTCTTGCACTAAGGCTGACTTACCAATTCCTGAAAACCCCGACACCAACATCAGTTCGTTTGCACCCAGGCTGACCCGTTCAAAGGCAGCCATTAAAGTTGTAATTTCCTCTTCTCGGCCATATAGTTTTTGCGGAATTTGAAATTTATCTGAGATATCTTGCTGTCCTAATAAAAAAGGTTCAATTCGTTGTTTGGTTTGCCACTGCTGTAAACATACTTCCAAGTCTGCTTTTAATCCATGTACTGATTGGTAACGATCTTCGGCATTTTTATTCATCAATTTCAGCACTATCTCTGAAATTACTTGAGGAATATCTGGCTTATGTTCATGTAGAGGTATAGATTGTTTAGCAATATGACAATGTACTAATTCCAGGGCATCATCTATAGGAAAAGGCAATTGACCTGTCAGTAATTCGTAAAAGGTTACTCCTAGCGAATAAAAATCTGTTCGATAATCAATCGCTCGATTCATTCGTCCAGTTTGTTCTGGGGAGATATAGGCTAGGGTTCCTTCTAACAAATTCGGATTGCGAAACGTGGAGTTTTCTCGTGAAAGTACTGTCGAAATGCCAAAATCAATAAGTTTAACTTGTCCAGTTTGATGATTCCAAACAATATTAGCTGGATTAATATTCTTGTGAATTACTTGACATTGATGTACTTGTCCTATAACTTCCACAATTTGAATGGCAAGGTGAAGAAACTCAGCGAAAGTAAATTCTCTTTTTTTAATGAAGCGATTGAGAGATTCACCGCCAAAATCTTCTAACACCATTACCCATTGATGTAAATAGCTTTCTAAGCTATAAGCTTTTACTACTCCTTGTAGCAGCAAAGATTGGGTAGTTTCATACTCCTGTTTAAACCAAGCTATTTTTTCCGGTGATGGATAAGTTGGTTTGAGAATTTTGAGAATGACTGGTTGAGAGTCTTCTATCCGATATCCGCGATAGACAAGCGAGTTAGGGCTATCATGCAGTTCTTCAATGATTTGGTAGCCTGGAAAAGATGCTGGCATTCATTTACCCTCCCAATTGTTTGAATTGTTGCATAATCTATATATAAATCAATTCTCCCAGTGGTAATAAATCCGCATTAAGAAGAAGTTCTATTTAATATTTTTTAGAAAATTTTTGTATTAAAAATATACTAAAAGCTCTGTTATAACAGAGCTTTTAGTATATTGGTTAGATTCAAGATTGTGGGATGTAATCAAATATATTTTCTAGACCAAACATGCAACTAGAAAATGAGGTTTTTCTAAATTGAGTGTTGGCAATGGCGAAGCTGATAGAAATAAAACCAAAGCTAATCTTCTTTAGAAGGCTCAGGTTCGGGGTCGGGATCGGGAAAAGGATCTTCTGGATTGGGATCATTGCAAATCTCTGCCAATGGAGTCGTTTCATCAGCAAACAAAGCTGCAATTTTGTTACTACTCTTACTTTCAAAAACTGCCTGTTCTATTTCAGATAATCCGAGCATATCTGTCAGAATAATAGGCTGTTGGGCAAATGCTATCTGTTGCTTAGGATTAATAGCAATATCGGTCAGAAAATCGAATAAGCTGCTCATAGTGGAATCTCTCCTAACTATTGGAAAATAAGTTTAATACAACCTCCAAGAGTGAATCTATTTTATCAGTCAACGCTAGCCCACTCTTGGGCGATCGCAGTTAAAACTTGATTGATCTCTTCGGGATTAATTTTCTCGTATCCTTCTTCGTAAACGCGATGTGCCAACTTAGCATATCTTTCAGAAGGAGACAGATTCAAATTAGCAGCTAAAGTCGGCTGATTGAGATTAGCAGCTAAAAAACTTGCTGATGGAGGCAGAAAAACTTCACCAATATCTAAAACGACAGGCCGTTTAAAAACGTTGAGATAAGTCTTTAAACTCTTTTCGAGATCAAGATAAGTTAGTTTCCATTGTTCCAAGGCACTTGCTTGGTTCCCATTGATTTCTAATGCTCTGGCTTTTTGCCGATGAATTGCGGCTCGAAAGGCTATAGCCCAGGCATATTTGCTATTCAACTCGATCGCTCTACTGAAATCTTTGATTGCTTCGTCGTAATTGGGCTGTTCTGGTGTATTATCCTCTCCTTTGAGATGCCCAAGAAATCTATACACAGAGCCTCTGCGGGCAAAAGCCCAAGTATAGCTGGGGTCGATATCGATAGCTTTATCTAAATAGGTTTTGGCGTTAGATAAAAGTATTTTGACTTTTTGTTGATCGTTCCTGGGTCTTTCTGCGATCGCCCACCAAGTATTATTTTCTCCTCGATGTGCCAAAGCCCAAGCATAATTGGGATTTCGTTGGAGTGCTTGGTCAAATTTCTCGTCTGCTTGTTGGTAATACTCAAATTTTTGGTCGTTTAGGCGTTTGAGAGTCCCACCCCGGTATGAGAGCGTTGCGCCCCAATGAGACCAAGCCCATGCATAGTTATCATCTTCTTTAATTGCTTCTTCAAAATACCGACCTGCTCGTTCAAGTAGGCTATCGATATTATCTTTAATAAATTCGTCTTGGTTGTACCTAGCCAACAGACGAAAATTTTCTCCTTCTCTGGCTTTGGCTATGGCTTCTTTCCTGCCCATTTTTATGTCTCCTTGATAGATAAATGCTTTTGTAGTAAAAACTTCACTCTTCAAGTCAGCACTCAAGTACTGACTACGAACAGAGTATTAATCGGGTTCAGCAATTAACATTAAAAACTTCGGTGAGTTTCGTAGTTCTAGCCACGCTACGTCATGACGTGCAAACTCAATCGCCTCTTGATCTAGTAAGATCGCTTCTCGGAGATAGTTCAACGCTATCTCTGGCTGATTCTCAATCGCAGCTAGTCCTCCCAATCGATAAAGAACCATCCCGCGCTCTTGAGTGTCTCGCAAAGTTAACAATAGTGCCCGTGCTTTTTCTATATCTGTACTAGCCTCAGCTAATCCTTGCCAACGAGCTTGAAATATAGCAATGTTATACAGAGCAAAATGATTCTTTGGATCTTCTTGCAAAGCTAACTGACAACAGTCGATCGCCTCAGCGTATTGCCCACAATAACTCAGCAGCGAGCCGCGCTCACTCAGCCAATTGTCAAATACTGTTTGATCAAGGACAATTGCTCTGTCGAAATCAACTAATGCTTCCTCATACCGTCTAAGCAGATCGTAGAGGCGCGCTCGATAGGCAAGTGCCCAAGCATAATTAGGGTTAAGGTCAATTGCTTGGCTAAAATCTGCCAAGGCTTTTTCGTAATAGTGCTTTCCCATCAAGCGGTAGGTTACACCCCGATGAGCAAGCGCCCAAACATAGTCAGGTTTTAATTCTAGGGATTGGTTAAAATCGGCTAGCGCTTGTGGATAGCGTTTCATCAGTCGATAAACTTCTCCTCGGTGGGCAATTGCCCAGGCGTAGGTAGAATTTTGGGCGATCGCTTGGTTAAAGTATATTAAAGCCTCTTCATACTGTTTACCCAAACGGTAGGCTTCCCCTTGATGAGCGATCGCCTCGGTGTTATTGGGATTATGTTTGATTGATTGATTAAGGCTAGCGATCGCTTCCCCGTAACTTTTCAAGTTAATCCTCCTTCGTAGATTAATGATTGAAAACGTGGATAATCACGTAAATTTAGCCAAGCTAAGTCGCGGCGAGCTAATTCCAGTGGCTCATTGTCCAACAAAATAGCTTGTTGAAGATAGTTCAAAGCTTGTTCTATATCACCTTCAAGAGCAGCTAAGCCCCCCAATCTGTAAATAACGCCAGCATTTCTCGAACGTTTAGTTACTGCTTGTAAAATATTTTGTGTTGTTTTTATTTCTAGTTGTGCTGCTGCCAGACCCTGCAATTGGGCTTTAATGACAGCAAGAGTATATGAGGTAACATAATCGTTTGGGTTTTGCTGCAATCCTTGCTCACAACTAGAAATTGCCTCAGAGTATCGCCCTAAATAACTGAGCAGTAGCCCACGCTCACCAGGCCAATGAGGAATGATAGTCTCGTCAAGAGCGATCGCGCGATCAAAATCGACTAATGCTGCTTCATAACGCTCCATTATGATATGAAGGTTAATTCGATAAACAAGGGCCCAAGGATAGTTAGGTTGTAAGTTGATGGCTTGATTAATATCAGCTAAGGCATCATGGTAATACTTTAATTTATAGTGGCTTGCTCCTCTGTGTGCTAACGTCCAGGGGTGTCCTGGTTTAAGGGTAAGAGAACGGCTAAAATCAACTAAGGCTTTTTCGTAGCGTTTCATTTGCCGATATGTTTCCCCTCGGTGAGCGATCGCCCAAGCGTAGTTGGGGTTAAGATCAATGGCGCGGTTAAAATTATCTAAGGCTGCTTCTAAATACCCCATCAACCGACAGGCTTCTCCTTCATCAGCCAGAACTTTAGCATCATTGAGTTTCTGTTCAATCGCTCGGTCGATGTCAGCCAAAGTTTTTTGATAGTAATCCATCCGTTGACTTGCTCTGTTGTAGTTTCTTTGGCAAAAGACATACCCAAACGGGTCATCATTTCACAATCTAAAGTGATTGGGGGTTGAGGCGGGACATAAAGAGTTGAAATCGGTGTAACATCGGCTTCTGGCAGTCTGAACAAAGGAATCCGTTGGATTGTCGGCTCGCAAACTGGGTAATAAACTGCTGCTTGGTAAACAATCACCTCATGGTCAAAACTATAGTGTGTTGCCAAAACTTCAGCTAACACTGTTAGTCCATGTAAATGTTCCCCTTCTTTGTAAAAACCAAGATTACCGACCATTGCAATCTGCCACAAAATCAACGCGCTAGTGGGATCAAATCTGCGATGTCGGATTAAAAAGTCTGTGGCTTCAAAACTCTGACAACCATTACGTCCGGGATCAAGACCAAGATCAGCGTATAGGCAATCTTCGGCAGAAATTCCAGGGAGCATTTGTGCTGTGAAACCTTCACTACGCGCCTGTTTGATTGCTTGATGTGCTGGATCAGCAAAGACACCAGGATGTCCGTAGAAAACAACACAAACGTTTAACCCCTGACGAACTCCAATCAGCATTCTCTCGACCATTTCACTGTAGGTCTTTTTACGCCGCTTAAGATTTTTGTTGTAAGGCAGTGCTTCTGCCGTAGCATTAAGCGATCGCAGCCATTTTGCGGTGATTGGGTCAGCTACTGCAAACAAAACCTTATCAGCCTGCTCAATCCAGGCTTTTGCAGCTAAAGTTAAATGACCTACTAATTGAATACCCGTACCAACAATAATTAAAGAACCAACTTTCAAATTTAAATTCCTCCTCACTTTAAGAAGGTTTTACTCAGTTATGGGTTGTTTGAAAAGTAATTGGTTGTGACTTTATGTACTTATTGATCCCCCCAGTCCACGCCACTTGCTCCACTTGCTGAGGAAGCTCAAGTCTTGGCGGTTCCCTTCGAGTTGAAACTTCTGTTAGCGTAGCGCTAGCGAGCTTGCGTTCGCTTTTAGCGTCTCTTAGAGAGCGTCACCCGGAGGGAGAGACCCTAGACACTCACGGACTCGTGCTTCACTGTGCGATCGCTTTCTTGAAAAGTTTCGCGCCGGCTCCCCTTAAAAAGGAGAATTTAGGGGGATATAAAAGTATTCGATACATCACTAAAGACATTTAAAACATCATTTTAATTTCCATCATAAATCTACGAACATATCACTTATTTCTGAATTAGCAACATGTAGTTGTTGTTTTAATTCATTAATTATTCCTAATATTTAGAGTGTCCGGATCGCTAAACTCAAACTAGCACGAATATTAAAATGCATACTTAAAATACACCTTTCCTAAAAGGTTTGGTCAATATTTATCTAGTTTACAGATATCAATCTCTGCTAATTACGTAAAAAAATACAAATTTAAGTTGACTTAACCACAGATTATTATATCGTTTTTTTATTATTGCACAATACGAAAATATGCAAAAGATACATTTTTTTATATTTGATTGAATATGAGCTTTTTGGAATTTTAAATAACTTAAATATGAGGTTTTATATGAGGTTTTATATGAGGTTTTTATAGTTAAAAAGATAAATAACGTGATATCAACAAATGGACGGTGGTAGTGATACTGAGGATTGCTTAGTATATTTGTTGCTATACTTGTGCAACAAACAGTATAAGTATGAACAGATAAAACTTGGAATGATTATCTATAATTGGCAAATAGCAAGACAAGAAAATATTGAAACGAATTAACAAGCTCATTAAGACAACGATTTTATTAGAAAATTTATACTAATATTTGTCTCTCTTCAGGAAGGAAATCCCGCTGAAAATAGTGCCGATATAACTGACAACTAAATGTAGCTTTATTATTAGCTAATTTAATTAGTCCCATACTACTCAACTTATATGCGGTGATGGGTTCTAACAATACAGGTTCACGAGTACTCATCACAGCACTAAGAGCGATCGCTAATTCCGGCTGTTTTTGCAAAGTCGCCCAATGACGCTGTAAGTGATGCACATAAATTCCTGTAGATGTTGGTGCAGTTTTTAGTAATTGTGGGAGTGTTATTTCCCCGCGGTTCAGGTGGTATAGTGCTATATTTACCAATGCAGGATGTCCCCCAACCATATCCATAAGTTGTTTAGCTTCTTTTCCATCAGTCCATTCCAGTCCATAGCGCTGGGCCAACTGCTGTACTTGCTTTAAAGTGAAGCAGGTTAACTGAACTGGTAAACCAACATTAAAGGGAGATTGCTGTAGTTGCAGCGGCACATAAATTTCAGTCGAGTGAACTATAATCAAACGAAGTTTTTGCCAGATAGCCAATCTCTTAGCTTCTTCATACCAAGAACGCAGCAGGGGTAAAAAATCCTTTGCCACTTGAGGATACTCAAAAATGTGGTGCGCTTCATCCAATACTAAAACCAAAGGAGAATCAATCCGTTCTAGTAGACAATTGCGAAAGTATAAACTACAGCTGACTTTGCTACCAATATCTTCATCCCAGTAATCATCAAGTTTGGCATCAAAATCAAGCTGACTAGTGACGTTCGCACATAGCCAGCGCAAAAAACGATTCAGATTGCTCAATATAGCTTGGTCAGTTTGCTCCAGATTTAGGCTAACAGTACAATAGCCCTGACGTTCCGCATAGTCTAGAGCCCTGAGGATGAGTGAAGTTTTACCCATTTCTCTAGGAGCCTTAATACGCACCAAAGCTCCTGGCTTTCTAATTTCTGCATATACCTGCTCATCAATAAAAGAGCGTTCCAGATAAAAGGAGGAATTGAGTGGAACTGAACCACTGGGATAGCGAGGTGAATACTCTTGGTTAGTATCTGAGGGAAATTCTATGGATTGCTTTTGAATGCTGATGACTGACACTGTTTGAGAAGCACCATAAGATTCCAGCAACAGACGACAGTTTTTTTTAGTAATGCGCTGGCCAATTAGTGCAGATAGGCGTTGAAACAATTCTGGAGCAACTACATTGGTCAAGTATCCAGTACTATAGCCACCCTCCTCAGCAATTCTACTATAGGTCTGATAATGCCAGATACCTCGAATAATTAAAATTTCTGCGGAATTGAGAGAGCGATTTTGATTTTCCCGCAGCTTGTGATTCACAATCCGAATGAGAGAATCAAGGTTCATAGAGGCTCAAAGCTCATCTTGTACCTGTAAATTGACCTGTCCATAACCAAAATACCGTTTTTTGGCATGAATCTATATGTAGGGAATATTCTTCTTTATACTTCTGAGAAATATTAATTATATTTATTAACCCTCAGCCCTCAAACTAAAAGCCTGGGGGGTATTTAGACACATTTTATACAGATATATTATCAGTAACCTATCGAAGTTCGGATGGTATAATTTCACCGTGAGCTACAGTAACTTCATTTACTTAACTAAAAGCTACCAAAGCTATCACATTAAACAAGCCTAAATTGAAGTTTATCGCTACTAATCTTGTATAAAGAGGCAGTAACCTCATACAGTTACCATCGGTCAGATACATTCACTACATTTAAACCATGAAAGTCAAAAAAATTATTGCTGCTTTATGCGTTGGTTTAATGTTAATTGTTTCCTCTCCTAAGTCCGTAAAAGCTGAACCAGTTACTATTTGGGGAATTATTAAGATTATCGGGTTCATCACTACGGTAGCTGGGTTTTGGCTTGCTGTGCAACGAGCTACAGTAGCACAACATGATTCTGCTACTAACTCTATTCTAAAACACTTAGAAGATAATGCCGAGTTTCCTGTAAATGATCTGTGTGTAAGCCCTGACATCAAAAATGGAACAATCAAAAAAGGCTGGCTTGTTTCTATTGATGACAAAAAATACCTACATCATGTAGTTAAGTCTGAATTTTGTAAAGGAGGTAGAACATCTGAAAATGGTAAATATATCATTGGTGTTTTTACCAGTGAGTATCATGCGAAAAACTTTGCTACAGTAGTCAAATATAGGACAGAAAATGAAATTGATGTATATGTCAGTACGAAAGCAGTAGAATACTAGTCTAGGAACTGACAAAAAACAAAATATACACTCTTAAATATCGGGTATGAGGTGCTATTGCAGACACCAGATAATCTTAATGTTTTTTACTTTTCTCTGTCTATAGTGATTGAAGAGGGATATAAGTTTGAAGCAAACATTGAGATCAAATTTGTTGTTTTCAGAAATAAAAAAACAAGTCTAGCTTTTACCGAAATAGTCCAACACAAGAGCATACTTGGTTCTTAAGCAAAATGTAAAACCTTGTTTAGACGTACACAATAGTATGTATTCCTTACACAGACATCATACAGAATTTTCTTGGTTCAGTTTTTTTCCATAAGGCAAAAACAAGCGCATATTATCTAACAATACTTTTGCCAAAATAAGAGCCTAAAAAAATTTTGCCAGTTTTGCCAAAATACCCATACATAAGCGTTTCACTTGAAAGGTAGTTTGTTATCTCAAACACCTATACTGCGGTAAATACATTAAAAAAAACCTTGTGGGAAATATTAAAGGAATTTTTAGAACTTATTGTTTTTGCCAAACCTCAGAGAACAGTGAGTTAATAATGAAACCATCATCAACTCAGCCTCGTAAATTGGCGAAGTATTACCCGGTTGCAACTCCTATTCCAGTAATATAGGTAATTATCAAGAAGTTTTAATAGATAGCTCATGTCTTCAACTCCTTTGACACTGAATTTAATTGAGGGTTCTGTCTCCTTTAGTTTTTCACCCCAAGCAGCACGGGAATTAAAAACAGCTACAGATCAACTGATGGAGCGTCTTAAAGCTGTTGCTTCTAAACCAACACTTGGTAGTGGTAAAGTTACTCCTCAGCCTCCCTTAGAATACCGCTACACTGGTGGAGTGTTTTTAGAAATTTTCTGCAATCCTAATATCTGGCCTACTCCCTTTGCAGCCAAAGTCTTACTCACCATCCGCGATGTCAGCATTCGTTTGACTACAGAAGCTGAACTTACCAGGATTATTGAAGACATTAATCAGTATTTAGAGCAAGTAGGATAAAAAGTTGTAAAAAAATAAAATCGGGATGACTGGATTCGAACCAGCGGCCCCTTCGTCCCGAACGAAGTGCGCTACCAAGCTGCGCCACATCCCGCCATCAATATGGCATTGCTTTACCAAGATATCACAAATTTATATCTATACATAGTAGAACTCAACAAAGGCTTTGCTTGCTACGATTAGATTTGTATAACTTTCAGCGGTAAGCGGATTGTGACTGTTAAACCAGACTGGCTGCGGGTAAAAGCGCCTCAGTGGGAGCGCGTAGGTAACGTTAAAGAAGTTTTGCGGGATTTAGCGCTCAATACGGTTTGTGAAGAAGCATCATGTCCAAATATTGGTGAGTGCTTCAAAGCTGGTACTGCCACATTTTTGATTATGGGCCCAGCCTGTACCCGTGCTTGCCCCTATTGTGATATTGACTTTGAGAAAAAACCTCAAGCTTTAGACCCTACAGAACCAGAACGACTAGCGCAAGCTGTCCATCGCATGAGACTTAATCATGTAGTAATAACTTCTGTTAACCGAGATGATTTACCTGATGGTGGGGCATCCCAGTTTGTAAAGTGTATTGCGGCAGTGCGTAAAATTTCACCTCAAACGACAATTGAGGTACTAATTCCTGACTTGTGCGGCAATTGGAATGCTTTAGAAATGATTTTGCAAGCTGCACCGGAAGTCTTAAACCACAACACAGAGACTGTTCCACGTTTATACCGACGGGTGCGTCCCCAAGGAAACTACGATCGCACATTGGAATTATTGCAGCAAACACGCCAAATTGCTCCAAAAACATATACCAAATCCGGTATCATGGTGGGACTTGGCGAAACTGATGCAGAAATTCGTCAGGTGATGCAAGACTTGCGAACAGCAGATTGCGATATCTTGACAATTGGGCAATATCTCCAACCCAGTCAAAAGCACTTGCAAGTAAATGAATTTGTCCATCCAGAACAATTTGCTGCTTGGAAAGTATTCGGTGAAGAAATAGGATTTTTACAAGTTGTTTCTTCACCCTTGACTCGAAGTTCATACCATGCAGAACAAGTAAGAGAATTAATGAAACGCTATCCCCGCAATCGAGGATAAAAAACAAGGAAACTGACCAATGACTAATCCACAATCGGTTGCAATTTTGGGTGCAGGTGCTTGGGGTGCATCTTTAGCAAATCTAGCAGCAGCAAATGGTCATAATGTGCGCTTGTGGTCACGTCAGGGGTCAGAAACTTTAGAAGCAGTAGTACGAGATGCCCAATTAGTTCTGTCTGCTATATCAATGAAAGGTGTTAGGGATGTTGCTTCTCAAGTACAGTCTTTTCCCATATCTCCAAAGGCAATTTTTGTCACCGCAACCAAAGGCTTAGATCCTCAAACTACCTACACACCTTCGCAAATTTGGCAAACAGCATTTCCTAACCATGCAGTAGTTGTTTTATCAGGTCCCAATTTATCTCAAGAAATTCAACAATCATTGCCAGCTGCAACGGTAGTTGCTAGCAGTGTAACTACTGCGTCTGTACTAGTACAACTGGTATTTTCTTCTTCTCATTTCCGCGTTTATACCAATCCTGACCCCGTAGGTGTGGAACTGGGAGGAACACTGAAGAATGTAATTGCGATCGCAGCTGGTGTATGTGATGGCTTACAATTAGGAACTAATGCCAAAGCTGCTTTAGTCACCCGTGGACTTACAGAAATGGTTCGGATCGGCAACTTTTGGGGAGCGAAGACGGAAACATTTTACGGTTTATCGGGTCTAGGAGATTTGTTAGCTACCTGCAATAGTCCTCTCAGTCGCAACTACCAAGTTGGCTACCAAATGGCCCGTGGTCAAACACTTACAGAAACTCTGGCAAATTTGCCAGGAACCGCTGAGGGAGTTAATACTTGTGAGGTTTTGGTGCAAGTAGCTAAGCAGCAAAAGATTAATATCCCGATTACCGAGGAAGTTTATCGATTACTTAAAGGTGAAGTCACACCCCGACAAGCACTTGAAGAACTGATGCTGCGAGACATCAAGCCAGAATACGATTATTAACCAGTCGTTAAAGTTAATTAGTTATTAGCTAGTAGTTGCGTTGTTTTGCGTAACTACTAACTTATCCATCACATCTAATGATTCCCAAATAATCCTTAGAGAAAAATTAGTAAATCGTCAGGATATTACTTTCCTAGTCGTGTAGATATGACTATGCCAATGATAAACATAATTTTTACTGAAAGATGTTTATACCCGTTACAAGAGTAACAGTCCACATATATCAAAGTTGAAATGCTGACTAGGTAGTTTGAAATTATTAGCCTAGCCGTGATTTGAATAGCTATTGGTTCAATCAGACACTCAGATGTCTGAAAATAACCAGTGCAGTTTTTTTCAAAAAAACCGTACTGAAATTCTCAACCGTGTTAGTTCATCTTGAATCACGGGAACAATAGCAACAGTTGATTAGCTGACCCTTCGGGTTTGCAGTTGCCTAGGTCGGGCTAACCTTCCTGCAGCGCTGACTCACCGTAATCTATTGTTACCTGGAGCCATTGAGACGATTTTATGCCAGCAACATCTTTTTACGCAGATGCCGCCTACAATACCCCAAAATCTCGCCAGGTTTTGGACTCAGATCTCACGATTGATGACAGTGAGTTGTCGGCAGATGATCTACAGGAGCTAGAAATAGCTGCTGCTGATCCTGCTAACTTTGGTGCTAACACTAACCGTCGCAGTACAGATCTGGTACGTCTATATCTTCAGGAAATTGGTCGAGTTAGGTTATTAGGGCGTGATGAAGAAGTTTCAGAAGCTCAAAAAGTCCAGCGCTACTTGCGGATGCGTATAGTACTTGCCAATGCTGCCAAGCAAGGGGATGAAGTAGTTTCACCTTATCTAAGGTTAATTGAAGTTCAGGAGCGTTTAACTTCTGAATTGGGACATCGTCCGTCTTTAGAAAGGTGGGCTACTACAGCTGGTGTAAATTTGTCGGATCTCAAACCGATTTTGGCAGATGGTAAGCGTCGTTGGGCAGAAATTGCCAAGTTGACCGTAGAAGAATTGGAGAAAGTCCAGACTCAAGGACTCCAGGCAAAAGAACACATGATCAAGGCTAATCTTCGCTTGGTTGTGTCTGTTGCCAAGAAGTATCAAAATCGTGGTTTGGAATTATTGGATTTAGTCCAAGAAGGCACACTAGGTTTGGAGCGTGCAGTAGAAAAATTTGACCCTACTAAAGGATATCGCTTTAGCACCTACGCTTACTGGTGGATTCGTCAAGGAATTACAAGAGCGATCGCTACTTCTAGTCGCACGATCCGCTTACCTGTACATATTACAGAAAAACTTAACAAAATTAAAAAAGCTCAGCGTAAAATTGCTCAAGAAAAAGGTCGTACTCCAACATTAGAAGACTTGGCAATTGAGTTAGACATGACTCCTACCCAAGTCCGGGAAGTTTTGTTAAGAGTACCTCGTTCTGTTTCTTTAGAAACTAAGGTAGGTAAGGATAAGGACACTGAGTTAGGCGAATTACTCGAAACCGACAGTGTGACTCCTGAAGAAATGCTAATGCGAGAATCTTTACAAAAAGACTTGCATAATTTGTTAGCTGATTTAACTAGCCGCGAGCGTGATGTGATTTTGATGCGGTTTGGTTTAGCAGATGGTCATCCTTACTCTCTTGCAGAAATTGGCCGCGCTCTTGATTTATCGCGGGAACGGGTACGCCAAATTGAATCAAAAGCTTTGCAGAAACTACGTCAACCCAAACGACGCAACCTTATCCGCGACTATTTGGAATCCCTCAGCTAGTTACTGGCGGGGCCATGAACGCTCCGCCTCCTAATTTATAATTAATAGTCTATAGTAAACAAAGCTTTTACTAGGGACTTTTTATCCTTAACTATTTCTAGCTAACTAACTTGATCTTTGCTACTAAAATGTCTTTCTAGCTTATAGAAAACTTTTTGCACTTAAGTACAGGTAATATTTACCAATCATGTTTTTGATAATCCCTTGAGAATAGGGATCATAATCACTATATGGCTGACTTATATTTCGTTAATTATTTTTGAGACTTTAATAAATATTCTCAATAAGTCATAATTGTTGCAAACAGCTCAAAACATTTGTTATATTCTCAATTAACAGGCTTTATTGAGAAAAATTAGTATGACTGTCTATACAACTACTTCACTCAAGGCAGAATTAAACGAACGAGGCTGGCGTTTAACTCCCCAGCGCGAAACAATTTTACACATTTTTCAAGAACTTCCGCAAGGTCAACATCTCAGTGCCGAGGATCTTTATCATCGATTAGAAGGTGAAGGTGAAGGTATCAGTCTTTCAACTATCTACCGGACACTAAAGTTGATGGCACGGATGGGGCTTTTACGAGAGCTAGAACTGGGAGAAGGTCATAAACATTATGAAATTAATCAGCCTTATCCCCATCATCACCACCACTTGATTTGTGTGAAGTGTAACGCGACTATTGAGTTTAAAAACGACTCCATTTTAAAAATAGGTGCAAAAACTGCCCAAAAAGAAGGTTTTCACCTGCTTGATTGCCAAATGACCATTCATGCAGTGTGCCCCAAGTGCCAACGGGCACTGATGCCACTTTAGCACTTGGGTGAGATAACAAAGCGGAGTTACTCAGGTCAACTAATAACTTTGAGCAATTTCCTATTAATTGTTATCGGAGGTAAGCAACCCGTTGAGTACTTGTATTGATAGAACCTAAGCGGATGCTAAAAGCTTCCGCTTCTAATATCACTAAGGCTGATACCGTAGTATTCCTGGGCTTGCTTAATCGCTTTTTTCGTGTCATCTGCCATTACACCGTTGAGTTGGCCTTTATAAAAGCCCTTGTCCCGTAGCCGTCTTTGAATTTCTAGGACACTAAAATCACTTTTGGAAGCGGTCTTAACTAAGCTATATAACTTACCTCTGGTAGTGGGGCCAGCTACACCACTAGCTGCCAAGTAATTAGCTCCTTGAAATCGACGTACAGCATCCGCAGTATAAGGGCCAAAGTAGCCATTTGGTTCTCCCTCTAAATATCCTGCTCGGATCAAATGTTCTTGCAAAACTCTCACTGCTTCGCCGCGATCGCCTATAGTGAGTTTATCTTTGTCAACAACTGCTTTGGGAGCATCTTCTCCACCAACACCAACTGGTGGTAATTTGCTCAGTGTAGCTGGGCCGACAATACCATCAACATCTAATTTGTAAGTCTTTTGGAACTTTTTGACAGCCTCTTCAGTGATTGGGCCAAATATCCCAGTGGCGTTACCGTAGTAAAAACCTGCAACTCGCAAACGTTGTTGTAGAGTTCTCACATCTTCACCTTCATCACCTTTGACAAGTAAACCAGAATTACGGCGTTTGTTGGTTACGGAACTAGCAGTACTAGTATTTTTAGCTGCGGTACTAGTGGCAATGGGTTTTTTAGCTGCTGTACTAGTATTGGTTGTTCTAACTTGTGTACTGGTAGTATTAGTTTTTTGAATTTGGTTACTTATCGGTTGCGTGCGCCAAGCTTCTAATTTTTGCAGGGTAGTTGTTCCTACAATGCCGTTAACTGTTATGCCATTAGCTTTTTGAAAGCGCCTGACAGCATCTTCTGTGGGAAAATCATAGACTTGGGTAATAGGAGCTTGATAAAAACCTGCTTGTTGCAACTTTTGTTGCAAATTTTTGACAGAAGGGCCTTGATCACCTCTTTCCAGTGCCAAGGCGCTACCGACAGAACTGAGAACAGACAAAGTGAGGGCAAGGGGTAGCATACAACTCCAAGCCTTACTAGAAAGTCGTTTCCAGTCTGGCGCATCTTCCTGACTTAATAAAGCTTTTAAAGATATGAGTTCATTGGATTCGCTGTTTTCATGGGCGAAAGCTAAGTGCAAATACGCAATGCTGTCCATACTTGTTTCCTAAATCACTTGTTTTGTTATTTTTCTTCGATCACTGCTTCAGCTTGATGTACTAAGTTCCGCAAAGTTTCTAACATCAGTATATTTACATTTTCCCATAAACCGCGCTGAGATGCTTCTAATAATCTTTCTGCAATATCACGCAAAGCATAGGGATTCTTTCGATGAATAAATTCCGAGACTATTGGATCAAGCAGATAAGCTTGTGCTATGCCCTGATACATGTAGTCTTCCACACATTTGGCTGTGGCATCGTAGGCGAATAAATAATCTACAGTTGCGGACATTTCAAATGCACCCTTGTAGCCATGACGCATCATACCAGCAATCCATTTGGGATTGACTACGCGAGAACGATACACCCGTGCGATTTCTTCTTTGAGTTTGCGGATGCGTGGTTGAGCAGGAATGGAATTATCACCAAAATAGGTTTGGGGATTTTTGCCTTGGAGAGAACGTACCGCAGCCGTTAAGCCTCCTTGAAATTGGTAATAATCATCAGAATCGAGCAAGTCGTGTTCACGGTTGTCTTGATTGTGTAAAACAACTTGCATCTGCTTTAAGCGTTGTTCAAATGCTTCCGGTGCAGCATTTCCTACTAAACCCCCAATGCTTTGATTAGTATCAGCGCTCGTGTAAGCGTAACAACTCCAGTTGATGTAGGCACGAGCTAAATCCTCATCATCTGTCCAATTTTGCGATTCAATTAAGCCTTGGAGTCCCGCGCCGTAAGCACCTGGTTGAGAACCAAAAACCCGGTAGCGCGATCGTACCTGAGCATTTTCTGAAGTTAAACCTTGTTGCATCCAAAAATCAGTATCTTGACGAACTTGCTCCGCGAGGGGATTATACTCTGAAAGTTCATCTAAAGCTGCTACTGCTGTTACTGCTTGCTCGAATAAATCAATTAAATTGGGAAAAGCATCCCGGAAAAAGCCAGAAATTCGCAAGGTTACGTCTACACGGGGACGTGCCAAAATCGATAATGGCAAGATTTCAATATCTACTACCCGTCGTGCTGCACCATCCCACACAGGACGCACGCCCAACAAAGCCAAAGCTTCAGCAATATCATCACCACCAGTTCGCATCGTGGCGGTTCCCCATAATGATAATCCCAGTGTTTTGGGATACTCACCATGTTCCTGTGTATAACATTCAATTAAATTCTCAGCAGCTTTTCTGCCTACATCCCAAGCTGTTTCTGTGGGGATAGCACGGATATCAACTGAGTAAAAATTCCTTCCAGTTGGCAAGACTTCCGGTCGCCCGCGCGTAGGTGCGCCAGATGGAGCGCTCTGGATATATTTACCATCCAGTCCATGCAAAAGATTGGTAATTTCTTGGTGGGTTTGTTGGAGAGCAGGGAGGAGTTTGGAGCTTATCCAGTCGAGGGAAAGAGGCAGGGGGGCAGGGG
>NZ_JAECZB010000103.1 GCF_016056295.1 Atlanticothrix silvestris CENA357 | reverse complement strand
TACTCCTAAAATTCTCGTTGCAGTCAAAGAAATGGTTGATTTTTTAATCTGGCTGACTCTCAGGATTTATTAATAATCTAGAAACATCATGTTAATCACAAAGATTATTTTTAACCCTAGAGAGTCATCTAACTTTTGTAGGGAACTACAAAGTTATTTAGTATCCGTACTTACCGCTGAATGACTTAGCTAAATAGCCAATATGACCAATGCCATAAGTATAAACCCAAGCTTCAGCTAGCTTTGTCAATCCAGACATATCGCTGACATAGCTACCATAAGAACCACCAACAATGGAATCTACATCGCTCAGTTCATTGAGGAAACTTTCAGAATCTTGAAATAGTTGTGAACCAACAGCGTGGAGTTCAGAAAGAGCGATAGTTGCCATAATTTACTCCTAAAATTCTCGTTTCAAGTAAGTGAGGTATGCAATCAATCAAGCTGTGTTTGCTTAACCGATACTGCAATTTTTATTCATAGCAATTAAGAAAGTCAATGCTAAAAACATGTTTAAAGAGACATAAATAAATGCTTTGAGTCTTTTAAAAAAATCAATTTATATACGGAAAAATAGTTTTAAACGGATAGTAAGTTTGATTTTTAAATTGCAACATACCAAATACATATTTAATATTTGATTGTCGAAATCATAAAAATGTTTTTATTTTTTCTATAAATAAATTCAGGGGCAACTTGCTCCACTTGGGCTTTATGGCGATTCCCGTGCAAACAAGGTACAGAAAAAAATTAACCACCACGTGAGTTCGACCGACCTCTCCCTCTCCTAAAAGGCGTTTGCGTAGCGTCTCCGTCAGGACTACGGTGTACGAACTGCTATATACCCTTTATTAAAGAAGAAGAAACAAATTTTTTAGTTCTGATCTCTGCCTTTCTTCAGTAAGATTGACTAGAAAAAATGCTAGTTTAATATTCAATATAAACATTAAAAAACCGGGCTAATTGGGACTGATACCAATTCACAATGACGCTCCTTCGTCGCTCTAAGCGTAGCTATGCCGCAGGCTTTACGCTGCGAAGATCGCAATTCGCAATTAAAAAACCTTGATACAGATGTAAACCTTGAAAGGTTTACATCTGTATCAAATTTTTCGTGAAACGTGAAATGGTATGAAGTAATGAAATATCATTCTTTATAAGCACAATAGCCCGGTTATTGAGTTTAACTAGTTAGTATTTTAGTAAGTAAATTGGCACAATAAAACCAAAATATATCAATAAAAAATCGTGCGCTCCACTGTTAATTAAACTCAGAGCGCACGAAAAATTCAAAAAGTGTAATTAAAAAAAACCTGTTTGTTGAAATTGACCCCGCAGACTCAACATTGTTTCATCTATTTGTGACCTCATGTTACCGAGAATACTATCTATATTGCCTAGTGTAGTTCTTACAGTATCACTTGCACTTGCGGTGTCGGTTGTATTACTTGCTGTTCTTGTTCTTGGATAACCGTAACCGTAACCGTAACCGTAACCGTAACCACCCTCCACAAACTTAATTTCTCTAAGGCTGATTTCAGCAAGTAGATTTTCTTCACTACTAGGATACAAGTTAGAGATTGTTATTTTCGTCATTTTTTTTCCTCAAGCTCTGCAATAGTAACAAGAAAAGCCCTGGACAAGATTAGACTGCAAATCCAAGATCACTATCTAATATTATGTAATGCGATTTTATAAATTCAAGCTTTTTAGGCTGTTTTTAAAGACATAAAGAAGGGAGTTTTGCCTTTAATGATAAAAGTTTTATAGTATTTGTAATTGTATTGTCTGACTTAATTGTTCCATATAAATAGAGACGCAATTAATCGCGTCTCTATCTATTATTTGAGCATAATTGTTTATAGACAAGCAACTGTGATTAATTCTTGACCTGTGGTTGCAAATCAGGAATAGTCACATCTATCGGCGTTACTTGGGTGGCTAGCTGTGTTAATGGCGGTTGAATGGCGGTTTGATTGCCTACCACTAAAGTGACTAGATTTTCTGGCTTGAGATATTGCTTGGCTACCCGTTGCACATCAGCCGCTGTTGTTGTAGCTACAGCTTTTTGATAGCGAAATAGAAAATCAGCTGGGTAGCCGTAATATTCGTATCGCATCAACCGTGATAAGGTTTGGCTGGGGTCTTGAAAGTTGAATACGAAGGAATTAAGCGTAGACTCTTTAGCAAAAGCTAGTTCTTTTGCTGTCACTCTTTGAGTTTGGGTGCGTTTAATTTCAGTCTGTAAGGCTTTGACAAACTGCACAGTAGCATCAGAGCGCGTTTGTCCACCAGCAATGAACATACCAGGGTAATCAAAGCGGGGACTCCATTGGCCATATACAGAGTAAGCTATACCTTGACGCGATCGCACTTCATTAAACAAACGTCCACCAAATCCATTTAACACCCCATTCAATACATCCAGCGCTGCATAGTCAGGATTGTTAAACTGTCCGCCTAAATGCCCAATCAGTACACTGCTTTGCGTCAGTTGCGGTTGATTCACCATAAATACACCACCTGTATTAGCTGGTGATACCTCTGATAACTGGGGTTTAGTAATTTTGGGGTTACGCTGCCAATCACCCAGCTTAGCTTGAATGAGCGATCGCATTTTCTGAGCGTCAAAATCTCCTACAATCCCCAAAATCATATTATTGGGATGAAAATACTGTTGGTAGAACTGTACCAAATCTCCACGGGTAACTCGATCAACTGTCGCATACTCTATCGTGCGGGCGTAAGGGCTATCTTTGCCATAAATTAATTTCTGAAACTCCCGATTAGCAATCTCATTGGGATCATCATTGCGACGGGCAATACTACCCTTGGCTTGTGTCTTAGCCAAGTCTAGCTTTGATTGAGCAAATACAGGCTCCCTCAACACCTCAGCAAACAGCCCAAAAACTGTTTCTAAATCTTCACTAAGCGCCTCAAAATTAGCACTACCTGAAGTTTCACCAATACTAGTTTCTACAGCCGCAGCTCGTTGTTCCAACATCTCATTGAGTTGATCCGGCGAATGCTTCTGAGTTCCACCAGTCCGCATTACCGCACCCGTAAACTCAGCCAACCCGATTTTCGCTGATGGTTCCAAGCGGCTTCCCGTCCGGATCAGCGCCGTCCCACTTACTAATGGTAGTTCGTGGTCTTCCATCAAATACACAACCAAGCCGTTTTGTAAAACAAACCGTTCATACTTGGGTAACTTGATTTCCGGAATTGGTGCAAACTGCAACTCTGTGTAATGTTTAGCCTCTGCTGTCGCCGCCAGAGAAAAATCAAACGTGACAAACAAACAAGCAAAAGCAGCAATCAATGCATAAACCAGCCGCTTAGCATTTTGGATTTTGAACACCTTCACCTTATACCTTTGCATATCTCTCTTCCTCTGTGTCCTCAGCGTCTCTGCGGTTTATTTACGCTACGCGGGTTAGTTGTCAGTTGTGAGTTGTCAATTATTTTTGATCTGGTTTAATACCCTAAAGCGTAAGTGGCATGTTTTTAAAACATCTTTACCACTAACCACTGACTACTAACCCTTCGGGTTCAGCAGTTACTCCACTTGGGGAAACCCCAAGACCGTACTGCTTCACCACTGACAAAACTCTATCCACTAGGGGATAGAGTTTTTATTTCTCTTTCGACAACAACTTACCAATCGTGCGATTTTCGGCTGTAAACGTTCCCTTTGCCACTCGCTGAATATCAGCAGTTGTCACCGCAGCTATTTGATCCAATTGCTTAAACAAATTCCGCCAAGAACCAGTTTTTACCTCATATTCCAGCAATTGTTGCGCCATCCCCATATTAGAATCGAGGCTGCGTAACAAACCTGCCCGTGCTTGGGTTTTTACCCGCTGCAATTCAGTCATAGTCACAGGCTCAGATTTCAATTTGTCAATTTCTTGGCGCAAAGCTACCGCTAACTCATCAACTGTGTTACCAGGAGCTGTGAGAGCATAGAACAGCATCAAATTAGGATATTTATCCCCTGGGAATCCGCTGAAACCTTGAGCATTTAATGCCAAACGCTGCTCTTCCACCAAAGATTTGTAGAGCCGCGATGTGCGTCCATTACTTAATAAACTGCCAATAATTTCATAAACCGCATTATCTGGATGGTTAATCGCTGGACGATGATAACCTTCTAAATACCAAGGTTGAGAAGGTAGTTGTAAAGTAACTTCCCGCGTTTGTTTCTGCGGTGGTTCCGTCGGGATTTGGGCAACAGCTTTTGATTTTGCTTGAAAGCGACCAAAATAAGTTTGCGCTAGTTTTTTTACCTGAGTTGGGTTGACATCGCCGACAATGGCGATCGTTAAATTACTAGGTACGTAGTAATTGTCAAAAAACTTCTGCACATCTTCTGGTGTGAGGTTACGGATATCTTCGTCATAACCAATCACCGGACGCTTGTAAGGATGAACTTTGTAAGCAGTATCAAGAAACTTTTCCACCATCATGCCAATGGGTGAATTGTCTACCCGCATCCGTCGCTCTTCTAAAATTACATCTTTCTCTTTATAAAACTCGCGCCATACAGGGTTGAGAAATCGGTCTGACTCCAGCGACATCCAAAGTTCCAACTTATTGGCAGGAAAGCTGTAAAAGTAACGGGTGGCTTCTGTAGAGGTTGTGGCATTTAAACCTACACCTCCGGCTTGTTCGACAATTTGCCCTAGTTCATTTTGCTTGACTAGCTTGGCTGCTTGTGATTCCACTTGTTCAAACTCAGCTTGTAAGCGAGCGACCTGATCTTTTTGACCTTCGGCTTTTGCTGTTTTAATTTGAGTGTCTAACTGTTCTAATTTTTCTAGTAGCGGTTTTTCTGCCTTGTAATCTTTTGTGCCGATGCGTGTCGTGCCTTTAAATGCTAAATGCTCTAAAAAGTGTGCCACGCCTGTTTTACCAACTGGCTCATCTACACCACCTACATCCGCATAAGTCAAAAAAGAAACTACTGGTGCTTGATGTCGTTCTAAGACAATGAACTTCATGCCGTTTTCTAGGCGAAACTCTGTCAACTCCTTAATCACCCGATCTAAATAAGGTTGAATGGAGCTTGGTTCTGCTAGGGTTGGAGTTGTAGTTCTTTGGGCAGGAGGTGCAGTCTGAGTTTGTGCTAGCGAGACTTCGGGAGTTATTCCGCACCAGAAAATTACTAGTGCCGTCAACACTGCTAATGCCCGACGCAAGACTACAGATGCGCGATCGCACCAATTAAAAATTTTAAATTCCAAATCCCAAATTGAATAACTGGGTTGATTCATAAGCGACAATGAAAGTAAGGTTCCACTAAAAAAGAGATAAGCTGTTTGCCGAACAAGGCGTTAATCTTGTATTAAGCTTTCTATGTTTTTTGTACTTGACGTTAGACAATAATGCTACAAGTCGTGTTCCGAAGATATAACAATAACTGTGATGCGAGTTTTTAATTCTCCCCCATCCTCAGAGGCACAAACCCGTACCCGTATTTTACAGGCGGCACAGCGGTTGTTTGCCTCTCAGGGATTTGATGGCACTACCACTCGCGACTTAGCACAAGCAGCAGGTGTTGCAGAAGGCACTCTGTTTCGACATTTTCCCAATAAAAAGGCAATTTTGGTAGAGGTGGCGACTAGTGGCTGGGTAGACATTCTGACAGATTTACTCACCGAATTGAGTGAAATGGGCAGTTATAAAGCTGTAGCTCAGGTAATGCGCCGTCGGATGTGGAATTTACACAAAAATGTTGATTTAATGAAAGTTTGCTTCATGGAGGTGCAGTTTCACCCAGATTTGCGCGATCGCATTCAAGTTGAAGTTATTAACAAAATGACCGATGTGGCCGAAGCCTTCTTTCAAACTGCAATGGATAAAGGCATTTATCGCCAAACAGATGCCAAACTCGTTGCCAAGGTGTTCTTAGGAATGTTTGCGATCGCCGGATTTTCTGACAACACCCTCATGGAACCTGACGCTTCTCCCCAAGAAATGCAGCAAATGGCAGAAGGACTCGCTGATATCTTTTTGAATGGGGTACTAGCTAAAGAGTGAGCAGGGGGCAGGGGGGAGAATAATTACTCAGTACTCAGCACTATTTTTGCTTGTTGACTCCACTGTTGCACTAACTCAATCGCCGGACACAAATCTCGTCTTTGTGTTGTTGCTACTTGCAAGCGCATAATTTGTTGGTGCAGTCTGTGTGTGGGAGTCTGAGATAACTGTACGACAGAAGCAATACCTGCATGAAGCAATAAGCCACAATATTGTGTACCCACACCAGGAATACGCGCCAAATCAGCTAAAGCCATCCATTTATTGACATACTGTAAATGAACCTGTAATTTATTAGCTAAAGCCATTCTAGCTGCTGGGCTACTGCCTTGCTTGAATAGTGTTTTGGTAGTTGAAATACCGCAGTTTTGTAATTTAGCTTGTTCTTCTTGATTCAATCCAGGTAATTGTTCGATAGGCCAGTCACAAGATGCGATCGCACTTCTAATATTTGTTTGCTTAGCGGGCATTTCTGAAACTAAAGTATAGGCTTACTTAAATATTGTGCCTCTTTTGATAGAATCGCGTCTGACGTTTCAATTCTGTTAGCGATCGCCCTGTCCAATACATGAGATTTTCTGAGGTTGTTGAGGGGATTCTGTGAGGTATAAATTAATATAGTTCATACTGGAGTAATTGTGAATTAGCATTGTAAGCTACTCACCTATTAACATGATTTTACGATCGCCTGTAAACGCTTCAACTGTATCATTTTATTCATGAGTCAGTAGTAGCTTGTCATTGAAGCTAACACTGATTTGGTTGTTAGCTATACTTGCGTGAGTATTCCATGAACAGACTGTCAGAAAAATTAGTTGCAGGCGGTTTTAACTTGGCATTACTGCTTCTGTGTGGCGTGGGAGCAGTTTCTTATCTGAGCATTCAAAAGTTGAGAGAGGAAAAGCAATCAGTCATTCATACTCATCAAGTTCTAGAAGTCCTTGATAAGATGCGGATTGGTATTAGCAATGCCCAGAATGCACGAACTAGTTACATCCTCACGCAAAAAGCAGCTGATCGAGAAACATATCAGGTAGAGAACCAAAAAGTCTACAAGACACTCAAATCTTTGCGTCAGCTAACCAGGGATAATACCGATCAACAAAAGCGGCTTGATACACTTGAACCTTTAATTGCCCAGAAATTTGCTCTGCTTGAACAGTCAATGAACTTCTTGGAACAAAGAAACTTAGACCAAGCAAGTCAAATGGCTATTAGCAAACAAGTCATAGAAGTCCGTGAAAAACTCCAGTCTGTAGCCATAACGATGGAAAACGAGGAAAAAACCTTATTAAAACAGCGAACAGACATGACAGATGCTCGTTTGTATCAAATCATTACTGTGGTGGGTCTGGGATATGGTTTAAGTATTGTCTTGTTAATTGTGGTTTACTTACTGCTGCAAAAGCAAATTCACATTAACAAGGCTTTATCTCAAGAAGCTATTTGTTTAGAGCAGCAAGCTGCAAAAGCTAAACTGGCAGATATTTTAGAGACGGTTACAGATGCATTTGTTGCCCTCGATCGCAATTGGTGCTACACATATATCAATCAAAGGGCAGGAAAAATTTTCAATCGCCAACCCGAAGATCTAATTGGCAAAAACATTTGGGAAGAATTCCCTGAAGGTGTAGGACAAAAGTTTTATCATGCCTACTACCAAGCGATGACAGAACAGCGAGTGATTGAGATGGAGGAATATTATCCACCTTGGGAGCGCTGGTTTGAAAATCGTATTTACCCGTCTCCAGAAGGATTATCAATTTTCTTTCAAGACATCACTCGTCGCAAACTAGCAGAAATAGCTTTAGAAAGAAATGAAAGGCGCTATCGTTCATTAGTGATTGCCACTTCTCAAGCTATCTGGATAACTGATCCTAACGGCAACATAGTAGAAGATATTCCATCTTGGAGAAATTTGACAGGGCAAAGTGAGGCAGAAGTTAAGGGAAGGGGACGACTCAATGCAATTCATCCTGAAGATCGGGAATTAACTGAGTTATTGTGGACTCAGGCACTGACAACTAAAAGTGTTTATAAAACTGAGCATCGTGTACGGCTTGCTGATGGCAATTATCGATTTTTTGCCTCCCGTGCAGTTCCTGTCTTGGATGATAATGACGAGATTCAAGAGTGGGTAGGTGCTAACACTGATATTACAGAACGCAAACTTGCTGAAGCCGCATTGCAACAGGCAAATGAGGAATTAGAAACCAAAGTTCAAGAACGAACAGCAGATTTACAAAAACTGAATGAAGAACTAAAACGCTCTAACCAAGAATTAGAGCAGTTTGCTTATGTAGCTTCCCACGATTTGCAAGAACCACTACGAGCTGTGACAGGTTATAGCCAACTTTTAGGACAAGAATATCAAGACCGCCTCGACGAATCTGCCCAAGAATATTTAAGTTATATCGTGGATGGGGCAACCCGGATGCAGCGGTTGATTCAAGATTTGCTAGCTTTTTCTCGTGTGGCAACTCGCGGTCAGGAATTTACTTCTGTTGACTGTAATGCTTCACTTAATACGGCTTTGAGTAATTTACATATAGCGATCGCTGAAAGTCAAGCCATCATCACTCATGACCCTTTGCCACAACTACTTGCTGATAAAACCCAAATGGTGCAGTTATTCCAAAATCTTATCGGCAATGCTATCAAGTTTCGCCGCAAAGATCTTCCACCCCAAATTCACATCGGTGCAGTGAAGAAAGCCGATGAAACAGCAGGAGAACTTTCAATTCCCAACTCCCCAGAATGGCTTTTCTCGGTACAAGATAATGGCATCGGTATCAAACCTCAGTACCTTGAGCGTATATTTGAGATTTTCCGACGGCTGCATACTCGTAGAGAATTTACTGGTACAGGTATTGGTCTAGCTATTTGCAAAAAAATTGTTGAGCGTCACGGTGGTCGAATCTGGGCTGAATCTCAGCTAGGTGTAGGGACAATATTTTATTTAACTTTGACTGCAAAATAAGTTACCTTATAAATTATGAGTCAAACATACGTTTAATACACGCTTAGTAACTGCATGGTTAACAATCAGGCATTCCGACATATTGAAATTTTGCTAATTGAAGACTCTCCTAGCGACGCTAACCTTACCATTAAAGGCTTCTTGAATGCCAAAATAGCCAACAATTTGCGCTGGGTTGAAGATGGTGAAACTGCGATAAATTACCTGCAACGGCAAGGAGAGTTTGCTGATGCTCCACGTCCAGATTTAATCTTGCTCGATTTGAATCTGCCAGGCATGGATGGGCGCGAAGTTTTAACAGAAATTAAATCAGATCCAAATCTCAAATGCATTCCTGTTGTCGTACTTACCACATCAACTGATGAGCATGACATCCTCCGTTCTTATAATCTCAGTGCTAATTGCTACGTCACAAAACCCCTTGATGTCTATCAGTTTATTCAAGTGGTGCATTTAATTAAAGATTTTTGGCTAGCAGCAGTAGCCCTCCCACCAGATTCATAGGTTTAATAATTTCTAATTTTGCTTACAACTGAGAAACTGTAGGCACTTTTTGATGGATACAAATCAAGTCAGAGTTGAGCAAACTTATATAACCGTATCTGAAATAAAAGATAATGATTCACATTCTACTGGTAGAAGATAGCCCCACTGATGCCAGACTGCTACGTCAAATCTTTGTGCGTGCAGATAAAGAAGAATGGCAAATGACACATGTTGAGCGACTATCTGAGGCGATTAGTATCAGCTTACAAAGTTCCACAATCCTACCTGATGATTCCCAGGCTGAAAGTGTCAAACAACGCAGATTTGATGTAGTCTTGTTAGACCTTAGCCTCCCAGACTCTACAGGACTGGACACATTGAAAGAATATCAGGCGGAAATACCAGATATCCCAGTTGTAGTATTGACAGGGCTTGATGATGAACAGTTGGCATTGCAAGCATTGGCAGAAGGCGCACAAGACTATCTTGTTAAAGATCAAATTACCATGCAATTGTTAGTGCGGACTGCACGCTATGCTATTGAACGGGGAGATATTCTCAACAAGTTACGAGAGACTGAGGAACGTAGCCGTCAGGCACTAGCGAAGGAACAGGAACTCAACGAACTCAAGTCAAATTTTGTGGCTATGGTTTCTCATGAATTTCGCAACCCTATGACTACGATTCGCACGGCTTTAGAAATTATTGAACATAACAATGCAGCACTAACTGAAGAACAGCGAACTAAATACTTTGAACGGGTTCAAAATGCTATTAAGCAAATGCTTCAGCTTTTAGATGAGATATTATTTTTGAGTAAAACTGAAGCTGCAAAACTAGAATATAACCCTATACCTGTGCATTTAGAAAACTTTTGTAGCGAAATTGCAGACATTTTTCAAATGAGGATAGGTACTCAGCACACCATTAGCTTTACTGCTCAAGGTGAATGTAACCGTGTTCAAATGGATGAAGACTTACTAACTTGCATTTTAACTAATTTACTTTCTAATGCCATTAAGTATTCTCCCCAACAAAGTAATATTAAATTTGATTTGAATTGCAAAAATGGTACTGCAACTTTCCAGGTTCAAGATCAGGGAGTGGGTATTCCCCTAAAAGACCAATCTAATCTATTTCAAACTTTCTATCGCGCTAGTAATGTTGGTCGAATTCAAGGCACAGGTTTAGGACTAGCGATTGTCAAAAGATGTGTGGATTTACATGGAGGTGAGATTCAAATAGAAAGCCAGCAAAATGTTGGTACAACGGTGACAGTGACATTGCCATTACACTTTGTTTAATCATTCTAATAATGAACAGGCTGGCAAAGTAATTGTAAATACGCTTCCTTGATCCATACGGCTACGCACCGTCACAGTACCACCCATACCCTCTACAAATGTTTTGACAATTGACAATCCCAATCCATAACCTCCGGTGGAGCGATCGCGAGCTTCATCTACGCGGTAAAATCGTTCAAAAATCCGTGATTGTTCTTGTAAAGGTATGCCACAACCTTGATCGCAAACTTGAATTATTGCCTCTTGTCCTTGTTGATTTAATTTTAAAATTATGGGTGTATCAGCTTCTGAATATTTAACAGCGTTATCAATTAAATTTAATAATACTTGTTTAAGACGATTGTAGTCTATTTTTACCTCAATTGATTGAGTTGTAGACTCAATTTTAATTGTGCGGCCGCTATATTTTTTTGCCATGCTAACAACTTCTGCAACCAAGTCATTCAACACGCAAGGTTCTTTATGCAGATGTAAATAACCACTATCAGCTCTTGCTAAATCTAGTAAATGCTGTAAAAGACGGATGGTGCGTTCCGCTTCTAAAGCCGCAGTTTCTAAAGCTTCTTGTTGAGTAGGGGTTAAGTTATTCTGCCGACGCAATACACTTTGCAAATAACCATGTACTATGGTCAATGGTGTGCGTAATTCGTGGGAAACATTACTGACAAATTGTCGCTCTTGTTCCCAAGATTGGGATAGACGAGATAACATCATATCAAAAGTTTTAGCCAGTTCTTTAACTTCGCTAGGTGCATTATCTAGATAAAGTTGTGCTTGTCCTAAATCGGCTAGAGAAATGATTTGTGTCATTTGACTTAACTGGCGTAGGGGTTGCAGAGAATGCTGAATATAAAATGCGATCGCTACAGAAATTGTCATAATTGCCACAATACTGCCAATCCCCAAATTTCGCACTATTACTAAAAATATTGTTTGTTCACTAGTAACGTCTTGTACTACAAACAATTTTCCTAATGTTTTATCTTGTATTGGTAATGCACTGCTACACAACACAAAATAACGTTGGCTAACTTTTGCTACTTGGGGTTTAACTGACATCTCAGTTAGAGACATTAACTCAGCAGCTGTCGTATAAGATAACTGATTCCAGTTGAGAGATTTTGCCAGAATTTTATGCTCAGAACTTTTTATCCATAAAAATGTATTGGTAGTTGTTAAGTTATTAATTGCTTTTTGTAATCCAGCTGACGATGGCATTATTTCACCATAAAGTTGTACATCGCGGGGTAAACGTTCGGCAATTTGTTCAACATTATGCTTATGACCATTAATTAAAATTTGCTGCATTTTCCAGCTTGTCCAAATAGCTAAGCTACCTAACCCAAAAGCTGAAACCCCAGCAACTCCAAGCGTTAGGCGTACCCGTAACGAAGAAGGATCAATTTTAAGCCAAATGTTGATGATTTGATTCACTTTGGTACTTGGGGATTGGGTGTCAGACAAGTTTTATTCACAACATCACATTGATAAATGTATGGTTCTTGCCAACTCAGCGGAATTTCTAGTAAGTCTCGCGTTCCTGTCATTCCTTGCCCAATAAATAATAATAGAGCAATGCAATTTAAAATTGTATGCACAGTCCGCCAACGATTGGATCTATCCTGATAAATATCTTGTACAATTGCTAAAGAAAAAATCATCAGCAGAGCTGCGGCGATTCCGATATAATAATGTGACCAGTACCACTCATTTGTACGACGGAATACTCCATCTTGACAGCCAATAATTATTAAACCAGCGCCAGTTAAAGTGGCAAAGATTGCTCGCCATAATCGCTGTTTGGCTTGATAAAGTAATACTAAAGCAGTAATAGTTAAAACAAACATTAGCACAATAAACACAACTTGAAAAGCACTTTTATTCCACAATTGATTATGTAGAATATTTTTGCCAATTGGGTAAGCTAATCCAAGTAAAACTAATCCGACAATTGCACCTGTGAGCCATTCACCTAATTGCTTGTGTTCTTTGCCAACTACTGGAGGAATTTTACTTTTACCTCCAGCTAAAGTTTGTAAACGACGTTGGCGTGTTTGCCAAGCAAAATTAACTACAATACCAATAAGTGGAAAAACAAAAATAACCGCGATCGCTGGATGTATAAGTCCCAAAAAATCTACTATTTCCATATAAAAACTCTCACTAAATAATGATTTAACTTAAGGTTAAAATCTTATTTTTTATCCTTTCAAAGGGGCAAAGCCAAAATTAGCATTAAATAGACGACACTATATCACCACAAATTTAAATTCTGCCAACTTCAGATTATCAGGTACTGTTCCCTGAGCCGGGTGTTCTCCAAGCTGAAATGTTCCAGACTCAGCCAGTGATGTTGCTGAGAGACTAGCTACAGGCGTTGGAGTTGCTGGCTGATTGGAACTTACATCTTTTATCAAACTTATAGTAAAAACAGTAGCGATCGCCAGAATAGCTAAATGCTTTAATCTCATGGCTTTAATGCCCTTAATTCGTCTCTAAAGACAATTTAAAACTTTATATCATAAACAAAATTAATTTAGGCTGAGAATCTGCTAAAAATTTGATGGTGTTATTTTTAGGCAATTCTCAAAAAATTCAGATTATCACATTTTTTGAATTTAATATTAAAAGTTAAATGTATTTTATGTAATTTAAAACCGCCATAACGCTTTGATAAAAACTCCACCCATGAAGGGATGGAGTTTTGTCAGTAGTTAGTGGTCAGTTGCAAAGCGAAAAGTGCGGTCTTGGGTTCTACCCAAGAGGAGCAACTTTTCAAGAATATTTGTAAAAACCACCCATAAAGGGATGGGGTATTAAACCACTGGCTAAAACAACTGACAATTGACAACTGACACGCGAAGCGAAATAAATATTTGTAGTTGGGATGAAGCAGAAAACAGGAGGGAAGAGGGTTTTAGCTTTGTTTATCGTTTTTAAGTTAATTATGTTTTTTCCCACCGACTTACTTACTACTAAAATACTCTTAAGAGAATTTTGAAACATGTCGAATCACCTTTAAAAGTAGAGTTCATGTATATCGAAGAATAGTTTACTGGTTAAACAGTAGATTTTTTGATGACAGATTTTGAATCCAACAGCTAAGCACTGCAATTGTTAAGTAACAGTAGTTATGGCAAAACCAGCAATTTTAACCGTTGATGATGATCCAGAAGTGTTGCAAGCGGTATCACGAGACTTGCGACATCAGTATGGCGATCGCTTCCGTATTGTCCGGGCAGATTCCGGTATTACTGCTCTAGACGCAGTGCAGCAACTCAAATTACGCAATGAAGCAGTTGCTTTATTCTTAGTGGATCAAAGAATGCCTCAAATGGGAGGTGTGGAGTTCCTAGAACAGGCAAAAGTCATCTTTCCTGATGCAAAACGTGCTTTGCTGACGGCGTATGCAGATACGGATGCTGCCATTAAATCAATAAATAGTGCCAGACTTGATTATTACTTACTCAAGCCTTGGAATCCCCCAGAAGAACGGCTATATCCGGTTTTGGATGATTTGCTAGATGACTGGTTAGCTGGATTCCGCCCACCTTTTGAAGGGATTAGAGTAATTGGTAATCGCTGGTCGCCTTTTTCCCATCAGGTGAAAGACTTCCTGGCGCGTAACCAGATTCCATACAAGTGGTTAGATATTGAACTAGAGCCGGATGCGGCAAAATTAGTAGAATACGCAGAAGTTGATGGTACACAGCAATTACCTCTGGTGCTGTTTCCCGATGGTTCCCGATTAATTCAACCATCTAATTTAGAGATTGCTGCCAAAATTGGACTGCAAACTCAGGCAGAGCGTCCATTTTATGACTTGGCGATCGTGGGTGGTGGCCCTGCTGGACTGGCAGCCGCCGTCTATGGCGCTTCTGAGGGGTTGAGTACAGTTTTAATTGAGCGTGAGGCTCCGGGCGGGCAAGCAGGCACGAGTTCACGCATTGAAAACTATTTAGGGTTTCCTGTTGGCTTGAGTGGTAGCGATTTAGCTAGGCGGGGAGTTACCCAAGCGCGGCGATTTGGGGTAGAAATTCTCACTCCTCAAGTAGTAACCAAAGTTAAGCTGCAAGATCCTTATCGGGTTCTGCAATTGGCGGATGGCAGTGAGATTAGTTGCCATGCACTTTTAGTAGCAACCGGCGTTTCCTACCGCTGGCTAAATGTCCCAGGAGCCGAGAAGCTGACAGGGGCAGGAATTTATTACGGTGCTGCGATGACTGAAGCGATCGCCTGTACCAATGAAGAAGTTTACTTGGTAGGCGGTGCAAATTCTGCCGGACAGGCAGCAATGCATTTTTCTAAGTATGCCAGCAAAGTAATCATGTTGGTGCGGGGAGAATCGCTTTCATCGAGTATGTCGCAATACTTGATTGACCAGATTGCCGCGACTGCAAATATCCAAGTTTGCACAGGTTGCAGCGTCGTGGAAGTGAAGGGAAATGAATATTTAGAAGAAATTGTGATTGCCCATGCCAAAACTGGACAAACTGAAACCGTGCCAGCGCGATCGCTTTTTATCTTCATCGGTGCTAGCCCCAAAACTGATTGGCTTGATGGTGTTATTCAACGCGATGCTCAAGGGTTCATCCTCACAGGGCCAGACTTAATGCATAATGGCAAATCTCCTCAAGGTTGGCATTTAGAACGCTCTCCTTTCTTACTAGAAACCAGCGTTCCTGGCATCTTTGCCGCTGGAGATGCACGATCCGGGTCAATTAAGCGGGTAGCATCCGGTGTGGGTGAAGGCTCGATCGCCATTCAATTCGTTCACCGCTACCTGAGCAATGTTTAGCTAATTCGTAATGACGCAGGAGCGTCATTACGAATTAAAAATTAGTATAGGGGGTTCATTAATGTTGTGTATTGAAGAATTGATCAACTTAGACCCATTTCAACGGCTTCCTCAAGACCGCTTGGAGTGGGTTTGCGATCGCGCTCAAACAGTTGAACTCCCTGCTGGAGAAGTATTGCTCCATGAGGGAGACCCTGGACGCGGCTTATTTATTTTAGTCAAAGGTAAAATTAAGCTTACTCGCCGCACTGAAGGAGTTGAAATTCCCATAGGGCAACACGAAGCCCCATCCTTTTTTGGAGAAATTCCCGTCCTCACAGATGAACCTGTACCTGTGACAATGCGGGCATTGACAGATTGCAACCTCTATGAAATTAAGGCAGAGGATTTCCGCAAACTGTTGCATGAATGTCGTGATTTTGAACGGATGGTCTTCCGCATTATGGAACGTCGGCTTCGGGGGCTAGAGTCTTTTATTCGTGGGCGGGAAAAGATGGCAGCTTTAGGGACACTTGCCGCCGGTCTAGCTCATGAACTCAACAACCCAGCCTCAGCCCTCGTTCGGACTTTAGGGGAAATGCCAGCCGCCATCCTGGAGCTACAACGAATGAACTTAGTTTATGGGCAACGCAATGTTGAGGAAGCCCATACTCAAGACTGGTTGAGACTGCGCGATCAGGGCTATGATGTGATTTTGAATAATCGTCTAGATCCGGTGACACTAAGCGATCGCGAAGCCGTCTTGCTGGACTGGTTAGAAGATTATGGTGTAAAGCAAGCCTGGAAATTAGCAGAGCCTTTAGCGGAAGGCGGTATTGAGGTCGAAGCCCTAGATCAGATGATGGAACGTTGGCGCAACGACAACACTGAATTACGAGAAATGGGATTGCATTGGCTATCGCTCTCATTTGAAGTCATGTCGATGATTAAACATGGTTTGCGAGGAGCCGAGAGAATTTCCGAACTTGTGCAAGCGATGAAGTCATACTCTTACCTCGATCAAGGCATTCAGCAAGAAGTAAATATACATCAAGGCTTGGAAGATACCTTGCGATTGTTTGCTCATAAATTCAAGTATGGTATCCAAGTGCAACGCAATTACGATCAACATCTTCCGAAAATTATTGCCTATGGTAGTGAACTGAATCAGGTGTGGACGAACTTAATTGACAACGCCATTGATGCAATGGATGGTAAGGGATTGCTGGAAATTACAACTTGGCATTGTGATCGCTTTGCTCATATTGACATCATCGATTCTGGCAGTGGAATTCCACCTGAAATTCAAACGCGCATTTTTGAACCTTTCTTCACCACTAAATCAGTGGGACGTGGTTCAGGACTTGGTTTGGAAACCGTTCGCCGGATTGTAGAAAATCGTCATCATGGTACGCTCTCATTTGAGTCGCAGCTAGGCAGAACTTGTTTCACTATCTGCTTGCCTTTGCCAAATCCTTAGTACATATAGACAATAAAAAACCAGCACTCATCTGCGTGCTAGTAAAATATCTCGTCTTTGCGATCGCTCTTTAATTTCTAGTCAATTTTTTGCTGATGAAGCTACATTGAGATATTTCGACTAAGCGAAATCTATAGTTTCAACAAACTCTAAAATACTTTCTTTGATATATTCAGCTTCTTCTTCAGCAGAGCCACGAATTTCGTCTTTCAAAAAGCTACGCTGGCTACTAACTATATACAAAAATTCAGCATTAATAAAGCTAAGAAGCCCTCGATATGCATCCAATCGGGTAGCTGTACCATTATTTTCTTGCTTAGAAATTGTTGAACCTTGCGGCATATTAATTAATGCAAAGTAAGCTCCAGCCATCGTGTCTGACAAATATTCGCTGTATTCTAACTGAGCATTAGGCACATTGGCTAAAATCGCCTGCGGCAGATACTTATCTACTAAAATCGACTGCAAGTATTCTTCCTGTCCTATAGATCCCATTTCCTTTATTTGTTCTGGTGGTATAGAATAATAGTCAATTCTGAGTAAAGTGCCAAAGTCATCTGAAAATCCCACTACTCCTTCTTGAGTTTGAACTTTACCCCCTTGCTGAGAGTCAACTGGAATCGGCACAGTAAAATTGCCTAAAGGTGATTCATACACATCTTCGCTATAGTCTTCTCCTTCTTCAAGGTATTCTTCATTTTCTGCTTCTTGAAAAGCAGCAATGACTTCCTGCACTATTTCTTGCGCTTCTTCGTCTTCAAGGTCTAAGGCTTCTTGGAGTTTTTTTAGGTAAGGCTGTTTCTGTTGGGGGATAACTAACTCTTCTTCGTCCTCTATTAATACGATTACCCCTGCGGCAAAAGCATCCAGCACCAAATCATCTGAAATGGCTTCGCTTGCAGCATTATATAAAGCCCCTAGCCCATCATCTTCTGCAATGCCTATAAGTCTATCAACTATTTCTGTAATTTCATCTTCTGAATATTCTTCAAAGACCTCGAATTCCCAAAGGATACTTCCTAAAGTTTCTGGGTCTACCTCTTCAACAGCAGAATCTGCAATGGCGGTGACAACTGCTATTGCTGCTACCGCTTCTTCTGGACTTAGGGATTCTTCGGATATCTCTGATGAGTTAAAAATATCGTCATACTTGGTCATGATTGTTACCTCCAAAAATGGCTTTCTAGTAATAATAGATTGAAAGTGACAAAGGTCAGTTTAGCAATGCAGCGAACCTCTTCTGTAAGAGATTTGTTAACCTTTGGCTAACTCAATACTTTTCAAGGTATTTCTATAGTGCCAAATAAGCTTTACTGAAACGGACTGGCTACAAAAACTTCTGACTTGCCTTATCTTTAACGTGGGATATACAGAAAGCGATTGGCGAGGTTTTCGTAGAAACTTGGATCAGTCCAGTAACCTAGGTGTCCTTCTACTCCCCAGGATGCTTGATATTGCATTTCTACATTATCTAGGTTCTCATAGTAATCTAAATGACCACTAATAGGATCTTTCAGGTAGTAATAATTGACCCAATGTACTTGATCGAGCTTGCAGATAACTGGATTTTGGGTGAGATATGAACTTTGCTGGGCAAATTCTGGTTTCGCGCGGAAGGAGTTGAGTTGTTCTAAAATCTGTCTTCGGATGTATTGTCCTTCTTCTGCCATGTCCCGAAAGAAAAAGGCCATTTTGTCTAGTGGCGAACCAAAGGTCACTAGCCCTGTGATTTTATTCAGCAACAGACTTTTATTTTCGTTTTGAGACAGACTAGATTCAATGCACAGAAGATTTAATGTATCGTAGGCAATACAGCTACCCAGAGAATGTCCAGCCAGGATTACTTGGTCATAATTTGCTTGTTTGTCTTTGAGAATTGCTTTCAGCAGCGTTAAGGATTCTGTAAGTATTTGCTGGCGAATTTTTCGGTAAGGTGATTTGGGATCGGTAATGCTGTAAATAGCAACATCGCCGACAAAATTAACTAAAGGTGGTGTGGCAACTTCTTTACTTAGCTTCCAGGCGGATTGGAGAAAATAACCCCGCAAAAATGGCCCTATTAACAATAGAATTAGCCAAATTCCCGTTCTTAAAGCTGGATAGACAAAATTAAATATGCGGAGGAAGATGGTGAGTAAACGCAGACGAAATTTAAACAGGCTGGCTCTATTTTTGTGAGCTAAAAGCTGGTCTAATAAGTCTTTGTTATCTTTGCGATTATAAAAATTGATTGTTCCCTCTAATGTTCTTTCTGCCCATTGTAATATCTCAGGTACACTGATTTTACTTTCTGTATTAGGGGCCCAATAGTATTCATGAACATCAATTAGCCATTCTGGCTCGGCATCTGTTGAACTCAATCTGACAAAGCTTTCTGTCCAATAAGAACCAGTTGATAGTCTGCGCTTGGTAATTAAGTGTTCTAGTTTGAAAGGTAATTTCTGCTTGTTAAATTGCTTAAGCAAGTTCCGGGCAAAATAGTCCATAGTTTCCAAAGGATTCTGCTGGCCGACACCGTGAATCAGCAAAAAGGCTGTGCGCCCTTTGGGAAATCTGGCACTAATATCTTGATCAATCATGATGATTCCCAGTTGAGATGTTTAAACGCGGGAAGGTTAATTTGAAAGGTTGAACCTTGACCAAGTATACTTTCTACCGTGATTTGTCCTCCGTATCCTTGTACAATTTGTTGAGCGATCGCAAGTCCAAGTCCAAAGCCACCTGTTTGGCGAGATCGAACGGTATCTACGCGATAGAAACGATCAAAGATATGGGGTAAATCAGTAGGAGGAATGCCAATGCCATTGTCTTTGATCTGAATTACAGCCCGGTAAGATTGGGTAAAAAGACGCAACTCTACCTTCCCACCTGTTGGTGTATATTTGAAGGCATTGCTCAAAAGATTAATTACAGCTTGTTTGAGCAAGTTAACATCGACTTGTAGCATAACGGGTTGCTCTGGAAGTTGGACGCTAAAATTTAGGCTTTGAGCAAGGGCTTGAACAGTCCACTCCTGAACAAGTGATCGCAAAAGTTCGTTTAAGTTAACGGGTTTTGATATAGTTTCTGTAAGTGATCCATCATGGCGCGAAAGAAAGAGCAAATTGTTAATTAGCGTACTCATGGACTTGGCAGTTTCTGCGATCTTTTGCAGCCTGAATCGTTGTTCTGAAGGGTCTTCGGGCGGCATTAAAGCAACTTGGGCATTGCTCAAAACCGTGGCTACAGGTGTGCGTAGTTCATGGGAAGCGTCGGCTGTAAATCGCTGCAATTGCTGATAAGCACGCAGGCTTGGTCGCATGGCTAATTCGCCCAAAAACCAACCCGTAATGCCAATTACGCCAAAGGTAACGGGGACACCCAAAGTTAAAAACAATCGAGCTTGATTTAAGCTACCGCGTAGAGAATCCATTGGCGCTGCGGTTTGGAAGTAACCAATCAGCACCTTACCTTGCAAAACAGGAAGAGTAATTTGGCGAACCCAGGTTGTTTTAGAAGAAGATTGATTTGAGCTAGATAACACTCGTATTGTTTTAAATCCCGGTTTTACGGTTAATTGTTTCGCATCCGACGAACCGATAAACTGCACAAGTTGCTTGTTCGCGTCATACCACCGGGCATACACTAGTCCACCATTTAAAGACGCACCATTTTCTATAGGAGTCTGGCTACGCTGATTTTGCCATTGACTTTGATAAAGCGAGTACTGGGTTTTTGCAGCAAAGGCTTTACTTTGGGAAAAGAGTTCGTCGTCAAAAAACCGCAATTGTTCTTCTACATTGAGACAGTAGCCCACGCCTGCAAAAGCAAACAAAATTCCCCCCATCGACAGGGCGAACCAGTGAGCAAGATTACGGCGGCTGCGATCAAACATTTTGTATAGGGGCTAGGGGCTAGGGAGGGGAACGAGGTTTTAATTCTCTTGTGCTTATTTGCCTTTTCGTGGTTTAAGAATTTGGTGGATTTAACCGATAACCTATGCGATGGACTGTTTCGAGCCAATCTTTGGCATCAATGGTTTGTAGACGTTGGCGTAGGCGACGAACCAAGGTTGTAACTGCATTACTTTCGGGTTCATCTCCCCAACTCCACAGAGCTTGTTCAATCTGGTCATGAGATAAAACTTGACGGGGATGACGCATCAGATATTCCATTAATTGAAATTCTCGGCAAGAAAGTTGAGTTGTAACTGAACCGCGTTCAATTGTTAAATTGGATAAATGAAGTTGCAGATCATCCAAGCTGAGTATATCTCCTTGCCACATAGGCGATCGCCTTCCCAATGCCCGCACCCGTGCTAACAACTCCAGCACATCCACTGGCTTTACTAAATAATCATCTGCTCCGGCATCTAAACCTGTTACCTTATCTAAAACTGTGTCTTTGGCAGTCAGCATTAGCACAGGAGCCAACTTTCCGGCTCGCCGATACACTTGGCAGAGTTCTACACCACTTACTTTAGGTAACATCCAATCTAGAATCAACAGATCATAGTCTTTGTGAAAGGCAAACCATTGTGCTGTTTCCCCATCTTCAATCGCATCCACTGTATGTCCCACTTTCAACAATGCTGTTCGCAGTGGCTCTAACTGCGATGGGTCATCTTCTACTAGTAAGATCAACATCCCATTTACTCAGCTTGCTGTAATTTTTACTTTCTAGTTTTCAGATTAATCTAAAAGAGTGACACAGAAATGATAAGGTAACGAGCCTAGATGTTGCATTCCATGCGCCAATTTCAGTTTTTTCGAGTGTTGCGATCGTTGGGCTTTGTGTTTTGGTTGTCTTTGCCCTTAATTGGGCTAATTTTCTGGTTGGGGAGTGGTTTTGTGCAAGATCGGATTTTGAGTCACTCTTACTACAACAAAAAATATCTCCAAGCAGATACCCAAGCAGCGCGTCAAATGATGAAAAGAATCGTGGCGATTAAAGTAGAAATTCGCCAAGAAGATGGAGTTTCAATAGTGAATGTGAAAACGAATAACTCAGTTCTCAAAAAGATCGCCTTTGAGTTTCCTGTAACAGAACCGAGCCAAATTGAAGCCAGCCTTAGTCAAGAGTTGGGCTTACCGCGCGATCGAATTAAAAAACTGATTCGCTATTAAACTGAAATTAAGCAAGAAACAGCAAATTCACTCGATTACGCAAACGTTGAGTTTTGAGTATTTTCTTGTTCTGTATTGACTTTGCCTATTTCTTCTTCCAAAATTTGAATGGCTCCACTAATTCGCAGTAAGGTATCACGCAAATTTGCTTGTTTCGTCTCTAAATCTGCCATTACTTTTTGCCCTGATATGCTTATCTCCAAGATGATATGAACAACAAAAGATCTACAGTAGATATGGTCTTAAATTTACTCTGTTCTACCGTTCCTGAAAAATTATCACGACGTAAGCATTTTACTACTAACTCACCCTTAATTAACCACCGTCTGCTTCATCTCTGCCCAGAACCTCATTAGCAGCAATCTACACTTATTTCTCATCATCTCATCCTCGACCCCCAAGTGGTGAGATTACTATTGCATCAACCGGGGTTAGATTCCCTTTCAAGGGTAGGGTTTTCAGAATCTCAAAAATAGTTGAGAAAACTCTCAATTGTTTAACGTGGTTTGGTCGTTTCAGGATTTAAGTATCGGCTGAATTAGCCAAAAAATGACCAAATACAAAATACCTACCCTTGAGAGCGGTATTACAATCCTTGCAGGGGTACAAACTTGGATACCTACAGCTACAGGTGTAAAGGGTTTAATTACAGTACCCTTTGGGATTCTTGAATCTAACCAACGCAGAGATTGTTGGCGAATCCACTTGCAAGCAGCCCAAATAAACATTGAGAATGCAGAGTTAGATGTATTAAGTGATCGCTTTGTTTTGACCCCAGATCAAATTGCCGATTCTGTCGCTACTGCCTATAATACCGCCCGTTGGCAATCAGCCAAAACAGAAAAAACACTACCCTGATTTTTGCACTTATGTAGTGCAGCCCGCGCTCAATCTGGCCACGATTTAGCGACTCTCGCCCAGAAAATTGTCCCGAAATATACCTGGGACGATATCATACTGCACCCCAATCAATTAATGCAACTACAAGAAATTTGTAAAGAAGCAGAATACCGAAATTTAGTACATCAAAAATGGGGTTTTGCAGAGAAATTATCTTTAGGAAAAGGTCTAAATGTTCTATTTTCTGGTTCTTCCGGTACAGATAAAACGATGGCTGCGGAGGTAATTGCTCGTCACTTACAACTAGACCTTTATAAAATAGATTTGTCCCAAATAGTTAGTAAATACATCGGTGAGACAGAGAAAAACCTGAATCGAATTTTCACAGCTGCAACTAATGCTAATGCCATCCTTTTTTTTGATGAAGCAGATGCCTTATTTGGTAAACGTTCTGAAGTGCAAGATGCGCGCGATCGCTATGCCAATATTGAAGTAGGTTATCTGTTGCAAAAAATGGAGGAGTATGAAGGTATTGCAATTTTAACTACAAATCTCCGTAACAATATGGACGAAGCTTTTGAGCGAAGACTCCGATTTATTATCGAGTTTCCGTTACCGGATACAAAAAATCGTTACCTCATTTGGCAAAGAATTTTTCCCAAAAATGCACCTTGTAGCCCGGCCTGGATTTAGAGTTTCTGGCAAATAATTTTGAGCTTACAGGGGCTAATATTCGCAATATCGTTCTCACAGCAGCTTTTTTAGCAGCTGATGATCATGCAGTAATTGAGATGGTACATTTAATCCGAGCAATGCGTCGGGAATATCAGAAAATGGGGCAAATTCTTAGAGATAAGGACTTAGGTCAATATGTAGATTTGCGTTGACTCCACGGACTCGTAGATAGTCTTTAATACAAGAATACCTTTCAGTTAAGCCAAAAAACCTCATGTAGAGACGCGATAAATCGCGTCTGATAAGACTTTTTCAGCCAAAGCGCGGAACTATTCTGTAGTCTTAGTGTCTTGAGTAAAGATTAGCAAAAATTATCATGAAGTTTTTTCCGGATCAAACGGTAAACCCTGAGAAATTTATGCCAGTAAATTCTGCTCTCACATAGAAATAATACGGATGAGATTACGCTTTTTTCTGCTCAGCGTCATCAGCATTGTGCTGCTTGCTTCCCCAGCCAAAGCATCGCGCTTAGAATCTTGGTATTTTGACACCGCCCAAAACCAACTCAATATCACTACAGAATCGGGAGTTAAACCAAAAGCATTTTTAATTAATAACCCGACACGACTTGTGATTGACCTGCCAAAAACCGAACTCGCCGGAAATACAGTTCGTCAAAGTTTTGGCTCAGCAGTTCGAGAAATTCGCATTGGCAAAGTTGACTCTGACACAACTAGATTAGTGGTTGAATTAGCACCAGGGTATACAGTTTCTCCCGAAAAATTACTCATTAAAGGTGACTCTTCTTCTCACTGGATAGTGAATTTCACATCATTTGAGCGCAATGACAATAAGGTTTCGCTTTCTAGCGAAGAAAAAATTCCCGTTCAAATAGGTGATGTTTCGCCCTTTGCAGGAGTTGTTCCTTTAGGCACAGAAATATCACAAATTAGCTCTCAAGTTAAAGCATTGATGAATCGCTATAGTTCCTTAGATCCAGGAATGTTTTTCTTAGATTTAGATACAGGTAACTATTTAGATTTTAATGGAGAAAAAGCATTCCCTGCTGCTAGCACAATTAAGTTTCCCGTTTTAGTTGCTCTGTTTCAAGAAGTAGATGCAGGGAGAATCAAGCTGAATGAAACTTTGGTAATGCGGCGCGATTTAATGACTGGAGGTTCAGGAGTAATGCAGTATAAAAAGGCTGGAACTAAGTTTAGTCTTTTGGAAACTGCTACCAAAATGATTACCATCAGCGACAATACCGCCACCAACATGATTATTCATCGTTTAGGTGGTAAGGCTAAGTTAAATCAGCGTTTCCGGAGCTTAGGATTACAAAATACTGTGATTCGTAACCTACTGGGCGACTTCAAAGGTACTAACACAACTAGTGCTAAAGACTTGGTAAGGTTGTCAGCTTTAGTTGTGAATAATCAAGCGCTGACTAATTCTAGCCGTACCCAAGTATTAAATCTCATGCGTCGTGTTGAAAATAGAAGTTTATTGCCTTCTGGTCTTGGTAAAGGTGCAGTAATTGCCCATAAAACCGGAACACTAGGAGTTATTCTAGGAGACGCAGGTATTATTGAAATGCCATCTGGTAAACGTTACTTAGCAGGAATTTTGGTGAGAAGACCTTTCGGCGACTCAAAAGCCAGAGATTTTGTGAGTCAAGTCTCCCGAATCGTATATGGCTACCTCAATCAAGGGAAAGTAGCTGGCCAGCCTTAATTATTTAATTGGAACTGAGACAATTTTTTGGTGTGAGGTATTAGTGTAATACAGTTTAATTAAGCTAAAAGCCTCATGTAGAGACGCGATAAATCGCGTCTGATAAGATTCCTGTGATTATTGAGCTTTGGGAATTAAATCTTCATTCGATTCTATAAATAATTCCCACAAACCTACTGTACCAACGAAAAAAGTATAAATACCATATTGAATTGGAGCCTTATTTTTGGAAGATGCATACACAGTTGCAATAATTCCCTCAATTAAATGAGCCACAAGAGCAAAACGTCCTATCCAGAAAATAAAATTAAGATTGCTCGGCATATTTTGGTTATTTAAAGCAGCGTAAATATTCCCTAATTCCCATCCAAGGGCACTGATTATTAGAATTGTAGAGATCAATTTGATCACACTCAAAACTTTTTTCTTGATCTGCTTTAAACTCATAGTTTTTTGTATCTAAAACGAAGTAGCATCCCTAATATTACCAACTATCAAAAGTTTTCAGTTCATTCAAGGAGGAACCACTGCGCTACACGGATTCATGGCTGGTATCAAAGGTTTTGAATTATTCACCCTTGTCGCATCAAGGCTACCATGTATGCACAAATGAGCTAATCACCTCAAATTCTGCCAGATTTGCGATGCGTCAGAACTAATGTTCAACGCTACGCTAACACCACGCCGCTGGCTCCCCTAGCAGATTAAAGCTAATGTGGGTTAGATACCTCTTATTTTGTGATCTTTATTTGCTGGACTACTCCCAGAGAGTGCTAATTCTTGCTAGCTTAAAGGAATGTTAATAAATGCCGAACACCTACTGCAATATCAACGCTGTAAACGCCGACCTTTTTTAGATATTCACGGTGAAAAAAGTCAGCGTAATGCACCCAACGAATTATTGCTCAAACTGCAACAAGACAAAAAGGCCCATCGTTTGGGAATTTTGGCAACTCTAACCTGTCAAAAACCAGATTACCCACGGGGTAACTGGGAAGCAGGGCAAGCAGCCACTTTAGAATTGATGCACCAGGGAGTGGAGTACATCCATCAAGGAGTGCTGTTAGTCAATAACAACGAATTAGTAGATGAGGTCAGTTATGAAGGCTATACTCTCCTTAGCCGCCCAGATTTACTTGTAAAACAGCCAGGACAGTCCTGCTTTGGAGATTGGATGTACGTTCCAGCGAATATCGAACTGGGTAAGCGTCCCAAGCAGGAATATCAAGTTGTCATCGCATTTCACGCCCAAGTTTTGGCGACAGTGCAGGGAGTTACACCCCAGACAGCTTGGTTGTTATTGCGTAATAAAAACACTGATTATGCTGTGGATTTAACGAAATGGATACCACAGATGCAACATATTTTGGAGGAGTTTATTCAAGTTGTAGAATCACCAGATCCACCAGAGGTGTTTATCTCTCGCCAAAAATGTAATCTTTGTCATTGGTACAATGAATGTTATGCGATCGCTCAATCACAAAAGCATCTCTCGTTGTTACCAGGAGTGACACCTGTCCGCTACACTCAACTTCAAACTATTGCCATTAATACACTAGAATCTCTAGCTAATACTAATCCCATTATTCTAGAAAATCTCCCTGGTTTCGATGCCCAAGTAGCGCCCAAGTTGGTAGTACAAGCTCAATCTGCATTGCAAAGACGACCTTTGATCTTACCCAGTCCACTACCAACAGAGAATATTACATTTACGGCTCCTGTGGAGCTTTATTTTGATATTGAGGCACAGCCAGACTTAGATTTAAATTATCTTTTAGGAGTGTTGGTTGTTGATAGACAAACTAATACTGAACAGTTTTATTCTTTTTTAGCTGAAAATTTAGCAGAAGAAGAATTAGTCTGGCAGCAATTTCTAGATTTGGTTTGGCAATATCCCGAAGCGCCAATTTACCATTTCTGTGTCTACGAATTTGATACAGTCAAACGACTAGCGAAACTTTATCATACCCCATATTCTTCAGTGCGCCCTGTACTGAATCGATTTGTCGATGTATATGAACAATTAACTCAGAGTGTAGCATTACCTGTAGAAAGCTATGCCCTCAAAGCGATCGCTCGTTGGTTAGGGTTTGAGTGGCGCGATCAAGAAGCGAATGGTGCTAAGTGTATTTATTGGTATGACCAATGGTTAACAACAGGCGATCGCACCTTATTAGAACTCATCCAACGCTACAACGAAGACGATTGCCGCGCCACTTACAATGTCAAAGATTGGCTTGTCAACTTTATTCAAGATGAATATAATTGGCGACTGGCTTAAGTAATTTCACAACCAAGATAGTGGCAAAAATTAGGCAATTAGTATAAAAATTTAATTAAGAAATATTACCCAGCTAGATAACCCAGGAGAGGACAAATGAAAAGTCCCCGCGTTGTGATTGTCGGCGCTGGATTTGGTGGATTGCAAGCTGCCCAATCTTTAGCTAATTCGGGAGCAGATGTATTATTAATTGATCGCAATAATTATCACACTTTTGTACCACTGCTATATCAAGTTGCTACAGCTCAATTGGAACCTGAGCATATTGCTTACCCTATTCGTAAAATTTTACGGCGATTCTCCTGGAAACGGCCTAACCAAAAGCCTAAACTGCGGTTTTTGATGGCTGAGGTGGAACGAATTGATTTTTCAGCACAGGTCGTTGAGAGCGATAATTGTGCGATCGCCTATGACTTTTTAGTGCTGGCGACTGGAAGCCAAACGCAATTTTTGGAGGTTCCTGGAGCAGCAACTTATGCCTTTCCTATGAGAACCTTAGAAGAGGCAGTAACATTACGAAACCAAATTATTGCTTGTTTGGAACAAGCTGTCCAGGCATCTGATCCATTACAACGTCAACAACTGCTGACATTTACAATTGTCGGTGGTGGCCCAACAGGTGTGGAAATGGCGGGTGCTTTGGTTGAAATGCTGCGAGGAAAATTGCGTTGGGATTATCCCACATTAGATTTGAGGCAAGTAAGACTGATTTTAGTGCAATCAGGCGATCGCTTATTGACTGATTTACCAAAGAAATTGGGAATCTACACCCATAAGCGATTACGTCAATTGGGAGTACAAATTTACCTGCAAACCAAAGTCAGCCAAGTCACTCCAGAATCTGTACATTTTCAAAATAATCAGGTGGTTCCCAGTGCAACCGTCATTTGGACAGCAGGATTAGAAGCCAACTCTCCCGAAATATCTGAGGATTTATCCAGCGCTAAAAAAGGAAAATTACTCGTTCAGCCCACTCTGCAATTATTAGAACAACACAATGTTTATGTCATTGGGGATCTCGCCTACGTTGAAAACAACGGTAAACCATTAAATGGAGTTGCGCCAGAAGCATTACAGCAGGGTGTGGCTGTAGCAAGCAATATTAAACGGCAAATTCGAGGAAAAGCACCCCAGCCCTTTAATTATTTCAATAAAGGCAGATTAGCGATTATTGGCTGCTACTCTGGTGTCGGTAAAATTGGCGTATTTGCGTTTACAGGCTTTTTAGCTTGGTTGATGTGGCTAGGAGTTCATTTAGTTTATCTTCCTGGTTGGCGTAGTCGCTTGCTAGTATTACTCACTTGGCTTTATACCTATTTATTAGGCGATCGCGCTGTCCGCTTGATTCTGCCTCGTTAATTGTGCTAATACCAAATTTTCTCCCATAGCCGTGTGAATTTCAATTCCAGCAATTACAATCAATCACATATTTGGAGTTATAGCAATGACCGAAAATAAAACCTACATTGGTCTTAAACAGAAAGATATTGCGATCGCTTATTTGTTACTACGAATTCTCATTGGTGTAAATTACTTTAATCATGGATTCACTCGCATTTTCAACATCCCAGGATTTGTAGAAGATACGGTTAAACAACTGGAAAATTCTTATTTCCCAGAGTTTCTCGTTAGAATTAATTCCTATTTGGTTCCCCCTGTTGAATTAATTGTGGGTGTATCGATTACAGTAGGGTTGGCAACTCGCAGTGCCCTTGTTGCTACATTTATCCTGATGATCATCTTAAAGATGGGTGTGACATCAGTACAAAACTGGGGTGCAGCTACTTCTATGCTGAGTTATGGCATTGTACTGTTTATTTTACTCGCTGCGAACAGCTTCAATATCTACTCAATAGATCATTTGATCAACAAGAGACAAACCTCTACAAACTCTCAAACAACTCATGAACAAGGTATAAACAACTTTTTCATCAACAAATTTTGGAAAAAACGTCGACGGCAGCATCGTTTACCCACTCATACTAGTTTCAGGTAAATCAATATTTATCAGGTGCATTGCTCTAATACCAATTCTCTATGAAGATGCATAGAATATTAAACGAACCGCCAAGTACGCCAAGAATAGAGAGTTACTCATTTAGTGCAGCTTCACATTAAATTGGTATAACGCATCTGATAATTGATTATTCTTTTAAATAGCGAAATATAATTAATGAAGTTAATTAAAAAGATTTTGAAATTTCCTAAAATTATTTATTTTATTATTTTTGTAATTGTAATTATTAGTCTTTTTCTGGTTAATTTATCTACAAGCGCCGTTGAGATTAGTGGGATAGACTTTATCGGACAAGCCACTTTGCCAAAAGGATTATCTTTCCAGAAAACAGAAGTTGGGGGCTTATCTGGAATTACCTACGATGCAAAAAATGATCTTTATTATGCTATTTCCGATGAGCGTGGGCAAAAAGCTAATATCCGTTTCTATACTCTGAAAATCGACTTGAGCAAAGGTTCTCTAAAAAATGGTGGCGTTGTGCCAGTAGGTGTCACTACACTTCTAAACGATAATGGTCAAATTTTTGCTCCTGGTAGCAGTGATACAGAAGGTATTGCTTTAACTAATAAGGATACTGTTTTTATTTCTTCTGAAGGTAATGTTGGACAATTAATTAATCCTTTTATTAAAGAGTTCTCTCTTGCTGCTGGTAGAGTAATGACAACACTACCCGTCCCAAACAAATTTTTGCCAGATCAAAATAGTCAGCAGGGCATTCGCAATAATTTAGCGTTTGAAAGCCTGACTATTACGCCAGATAATAAGCATCTATTTACCGCTACCGAAAATGCTCTCATTCAAGATGGCCCAGCAGCTAAAGCTAATCTTGGTAGTCCTTGCCGGATTTTGCAATACAACCTGCTTACTAATCAGTCTGAAAAAGAATTTCTGTACCAAACCGAACCAGTTGCACCACTATTTAATCTAACTGGTAGGTTCGCTAGTGGATTACCTGATTTACTAGCTTTGGATAATCAAGGACACTTCCTTAGTATTGAGCGATCTTTTACTGGCTTAGGATTTGCTGTTTCCTTGTTTCAGGTTTCCTTAGAAGGATCTGATGATATTCAAGATATCAATAGCCTTTTAGCAGTTGATTTTCAGAACATCAAACCAGTCAAGAAAAAATTACTGTTAGATCTCAGAACCCTAGACGTTGCACTAGATAACATTGAAGGTTTGACCTTTGGTTCTAAGTTACCTAATGGACAGCGCTCATTAATCCTCATCAGCGATGATAATTTCAATTCCCTACAACGCACCCAAATTTTGGCTTTTCAACTTCAAATTGAAGCTCCAATTATTAGATTATTCCGCCGTTTAATTCCTAAATTTTAGCGATAGATTGACATATTTATTGTTGAACTTTTTAAAATTTTTGACAAATCCAATTAACTCCTACACAAGCAAAATTTAACTTTATAGATTAATACAAAATTAGCAGTTTCAGAATATGCACAGACATGCCTTGCCGCTATTACTAGTTAGTACGTGGATTTACTGCTGTATTTGATTAAGGAAATTCAGCCTATTTATGGATTCAGTGAATTTTCTCATACATTTTGCTTAAGTAATATGTTACATAAATATTTAAGGAGTTTTTCAGAATGTTTTGAATTAAGTTTATGCAGAATTAATTTTTATCTTCTTTGTTTTTTTAAATTTTTATTGTATCCAATAAAGAATTACATAAAATTATCAAGCTTTTGTCTAGATGTTTATAAAATATTTGATAGCGTAAAATTTTCAAATATGCTAAAGCCAAAAATAGAATTAGATGTTTATATTGGAAAATTTTTAAACAATCGCTATTTAATAAAAGATTTAATTGGCAAAGGAGGAATGGGTAGGGTTTACCTAGCAGAAGATGCAGCTAAAGGTGGTACATTAGTTGCAATAAAAATTCTGTTGCTGAGTTTGGGAACTCAGCAAATATCCCAACGCTTTGCTAGAGAAATTTTTATTGGCGCTCAATTGGGACGTAAAAGTAAAAATATTGTTCGGGTGTTAAGTTACGGCGTGACAGATGACAAAACTCCCTTTTATGTCATGGAGTATCTCCAAGGAAAAAATTTAAAGCAAATTCTCAAAATTCAGCCATTAGCGACATCAAAATTTTTGGATATTTGTCAGCAAATTTGTTTAGGTTTACAGTGCGCCCATCAAGGGATTAGTCTCAAAGGAGAGATTTATCCGATTGTGCATCGGGATATTAAACCGGAAAATATATTCATGATTGAAGATGCCAAACAAGGCGAGATTGTGAAAATTCTCGATTTTGGCATTGCCAAGTTTTTAACAGAACGCAGTGGCATGACGCTGACTGATTCTTTTATTGGTAGTTTACCTTATTGTTCTCCCGAACACATGGAAGGACGTAAACTACTGGATGTACGTTCCGATATTTATAGTTTGGGAGTACTGATGTTTGAAATGCTTACAGGGAAACATCCATTTCAAACACAAAGTAACTCTTTTGGCACTTGGTATCAAGCTCATCGTTTTCAAACTCCACCAACATTTGAGGAAGTTAATTCTCAAATCCAAGTACCGCAGGAATTGCAAAAGTTAGTGATGAATTGTCTAGCGAAAGAAGTCAGCGATCGCCCGCAAAACATCAGCCAAATTTTAGAAAAATTAGAGCAGGTTAAGCATCAGCTTAATGATCACAACTGGCAAACTTCATCCCCGGTGCAATTAGTACCTCTAACTTCAGTATCAGAAAAAGAGTGTTTGCAAAAAACCTGGCCCAAAAATAAACCAATTGCTCCTATTGGTTTTCCCCATTTATTACATACCACTCAAGGCACAATAGCAACTATTTGGGCAATGCTACCCCAAGAAGAGATTAGCAAATTTTTAAATAAAACTCATGGCACGGAATTTATTGCCAAAATGAATATTTACCCAATGTTATTGTGGGTAACAGTGCTATATGATGCCCAATTTTCCCTCACACGTTGGTTATCTTATTTTTTAGATATCAAAGACCATAGAGGACAAAAAATAGTTCGGGCTTTAGCAGATACAGGCTACTATCATTTACTATTTTTTGCCTTAGAAGAACCAACTCGTTGTGCCCATGTTATGACTTTAACTTTCACAGCTAGCCAGCGCCAACAACTTGCAGATTATTTAGCTACAAATCAAAAATCAAATGAATTAATTTCACCCGATCAAGCCAAAAATATTCTGAAAGCAGAGTATGAGAAAGTGAAGCTAGAAATTAGACAAAATTTGGCAGCCAATCCGCACATAGCAAAAGCTGGTTTTAAACAGTGGGTATCTAAATTGTTTGAGAAATTTTTACAAATTTTAGCACGTAATTAAAGTAAAAATTAATTAGTTAATTTATTCAAAATTATTAATTTTTAACGCGGCAACAATAGAGGTTGTAAAAGTGAATCAAAGTGCATTTGTGTCACCACACAGGAAGGAATTGCTGGCTAATCGTTATCAACTTAAGCAGTTGATTGGGAGGGGTGGCATGGGTGAAGTGTTTTTAGCAGAGGATGTTTTATTAGGGGGTACACCAGTTGCCGTTAAATTTCTTTCCCAGACTTTTGTCAATCCCAAAATCCAACAAGATTTTGCCCGTGAAGCACGTACTAGCGCAGCTTTGAGTCAAAAAAGCTTACATATTGTGCGGGCGTATGACTACGGTGTAAGTGCAGAAGGTAAACCATTTTATGTAATGGAATATCTCAACGGTAGGAGTTTAAAAGATTTAATTCCTATACCTTTGTCCAGGTTTTCAATTTTAGCGCGCCAGATTTGTTTAGGTTTGCAGTGTGCCCATCAAGGTATTAATATTGATGGCAAAATTTTTCCTCTAGTTCATCGAGATATTAAGCCAGCTAATATATTAGTTGTTCCCGATCCCATATTAGGTCAATTAGTCAAAATTCTCGATTTTGGAATTGCTAAATTTCTTAATCATGCAGCTACAAATAGTACTAATAAAGGATTTAATGGAACTTTACCATACTCTTCTCCTGAACAATTAGAAGGGGGAGAATTAGATAGTCGTTCTGATATTTACAGCTTAGGCGTACTGATGTTTGAGATGCTCACAGGTGTCAAACCTTGGAAGCCAGAAACAGATTTATTCGGTGCTTGGTATAAAGCACATCACTTTGAAGCACCCAGAGCGATCGCAGAGGTTAATTCTCAACTCAGACTCCCTCAACAGATCAATGATTTAATTATGGGTTGTCTGGCAAAAGTGCCCAGCGATCGCCCCCAAAATATGACGGCAATCTTACAAGTATTAAACAGTTTAGAAAAGTCTAATTGTCCCATTTTACCTACAAATTTGTCTTCCAGAACTGCGCCTACTATTCCCTTGGGTTCTGGATTACTTTTAGCAATCGAAAAAAATTGTGGGCGATTTGTTTGGCCTCAAAATAAACCCATTCAAGAAATTGTTTTTCCTCAGCTTATAGACACTCCGCAAGGAACTGTAGCAGCACTATGGCTGATGTTGCCTAAACAAGAAATTCAAAAACGTATCCTTTCTAAGCGTCACAACCAATTTATATTTATTACATCCCCCCACCCGATGCTGTTGTGGGTAACAGTCCTCTACAATCAAGAATTAGGCCCTAGATGGCTACCTTGTTACTTAGATATGCAATATCCTTCAAATCATCAGTTAGTGCATTCATTGGCAGAAAATGAACGCTACCCCTTGATTTGTTTTACCCTAGAAGCACCCCATTCTTGTACCAATGTTCTCAGCAGTTATGTTGATCCAACTCAGCGGCAAATGTTGCAAGTCTGGCTAGAACAAAGTAAACACCTACCACCTTCTTCTCAACCCCAGTTGGGTAAACACTTATTAAAACAGCAGTATAAACAAATGCAATCTCGGATACTACGGTACTTGGCACCAACACCCCACGTTGTAGTATCAAGCTCAACCTGAAATGTTACATTTTTTAGCGTATGCGAAAAAAATAAAAACTTTTAAAATACTTGACAAGTAAGAAAAAAATAGGCATAATGACAAAGTTGCCAACTAAGGGACTGTAGTTCAATTGGTTAGAGCACCGCCCTGTCACGGCGGAAGTTGCGGGTTCGAGCCCCGTCAGTCCCGTTCAAAGTCTTAATAGAGTTAAGCATTAAGACTTTAATGACTTAATAAAGGTTTATTAGAGTCCGTAGTTTTTTAACTCGATATTTAAAGCTTGTTATAAGCTACATTTATCATGCTTTGCGAAAGAGAGAATCAACTGTGACTGTTAGAGTCCGTATTGCACCCAGCCCAACTGGTAATTTACATATTGGTACAGCCAGAACTGCTGTATTTAACTGGTTATTTGCCCGCCACCACGGTGGAACATTTATTCTGCGAATTGAAGACACAGACCTAGAGCGATCGCGCCCTGAATATACTGAAAATATCCTTACAGGTTTGCGCTGGCTAGGTTTAAACTGGGATGAAGGGCCATTTTTCCAATCTCAACGCCTAGATTTATATAAAACAGCAGTTGAAAAACTCCTAGAACAAGGATTAGCCTATCGCTGCTACACCACTTCTGAAGAACTAGAAGCGTTGCGAGAAACCCAAAAAGCTAAAGGGGAAGCTCCCCGTTATGATAACCGTCACCGCGACCTGACCCCAGAACAAGAAGCAGCTTATCAAGCCGCAGGACGTAGCTTCGTGATTCGCTTCAAAATTGCAGATGAACGAGAAATCGTCTGGAATGATTTGGTGCGGGGTAGTATGAGCTGGCGAGGCAGTGATTTGGGTGGTGATATGGTCATTGCTCGCGCCTCAGAAGATGGCATTGGTCAACCACTATACAACTTTGTGGTTGTGGTGGATGACATAGATATGCAAATCACCCATGTCATCCGGGGAGAAGATCACATAGCCAATACTGCCAAGCAAATTCTGTTATATGAAGCTTTAGGGGCAAAAATACCAGAATTTGCCCACACACCCTTAATTTTGAACATGGAAGGGCGCAAACTTTCTAAGCGGGATGGAGTCACTTCCATTTCTGACTTTCAGCAAATGGGCTTTACTGCTGAAGGTTTGGTAAATTATATGACTCTATTGGGTTGGTCGCCTCCAGACTCTACTCAAGAAATATTTACTTTAGAAACAGCAGCTAAAGAGTTTACCTTTGAGCGTGTCAATAAAGCAGGCGCAAAATTTGACTGGGCAAAGCTGGATTGGTTAAATAGTCAGTATCTCCACAATCTGCCGACGGATAAACTGACAGATTTACTCATACCTTATTGGGAAGCAGCTGGATATCAATTTGATAAAGGACGAGAGCGTCCTTGGTTAGAGGAGTTAGTAACTTTAATAAGCCAAAGTTTGACTCGTTTGGTAGATGCTGTAGCTATGAGTCAACTGTTTTTCATCGATACAGTGGAATTTAGCGAAGAAGCCAGCCAACAACTAAAACAAGAAGGTTCTAATGCTGCTCTGCAAGCAATTCTCACAGCTTTAGAAAATCAGCCGCAACTATCGGAAGCGATCGCTCAAGACATAATTAAACAAGTGGTAAAAGAGCAAAAAGTTAAAAAGGGCTTAGTTATGCGATCACTCAGAGCCGCTTTAACTGGAGATGTTCATGGCCCAGACCTCATCCAATCTTGGTTACTCCTAAATCAGATTGATTTAGATAAGTTGCGTTTGACTAGGGCAATAACATTTAGCGGTAGAATTTGAAAGCTATAAATCTTATACAACAACCACTTTAGCTTGACAGACTGCTACTGATGTGTTTAAGCAAGGATTCCTTGAAATAGGTATTAATCAACAACAGTTGTTGTTAAGATGCTACCTATTTCAGAATCATTGACAGATGAAGACCTTTTTGCCTGCAATTGTTGCCGAATATTTTTGTAAGCAGATGGATTTACTGGCTTCATAACTTGTACAAGTTTCTGCCAGCCTTTGGTGTGACTTTTCACCCTCATATCTTGTATTAACTGTTCGAGGTGATGAAAGTTAAATGGAGATATGCATCCTCCATTACCTCGACCTTGAGACCACTGAGTTTGCCACCAGTGAAATTCTGTCTCCATATCCTCAATCATTTTAAAGCGTGAAGGTATAGCTAGATTGCCTTTAGCATACTCCGCTAACCACCAGACCCCAACTTCAGACGTTAACTGGGAAAAAAAACTAGAGTTATAACCGACAAAACCTAGCTGAGGAATATCAGGGTGAATAAGATTGCGGTAGAGATGAAAGTAACCTTGATCATCGATTAGCATTTGACGATACTTTTCTTCAAGAAAGGGAACGTCTTGGCGAAATCCTGTGCCAAAAATGACTATATCTGCCTGCAATCGCTCACCACTTGCTAGTTCCACTCCGTCATTGCAAAACCGAGCAATTGTTGTCTTTTTAGATTTTAGTTTGCCAGTGTTCAAGTACTGATAAAAATTATCGGGTGCGATCGCTGTAGAACAATTCACCGATTGGGACATGGGTTGATCAGGCAACATCCCACAAGCATCAAGACCAAGCTGCAAGCGTAATATAATTTGGTTCATCTGCCAGAAAGCCCACACTAAGGGCTTCCCGATAGTATGCAATACTAATTCTATGCCTTGAAGTTGACGGTAAGGCAACCAAGCCTCTCCAAAGCGGCTCAAAAGAATGTACTTTAGATTGACTAAACCGAGGAAAAACTTAGGAACTTTCCATAAGGCGTGACGAAAGACAAGAGTACATTCTTTGGCTAGAGTAGCAGCAGAGGTGGCTATATCAGTTGCAGATCTGCCGAAGCCGACAACGATTACCCGCTTACCTTTGAATTGGGAAATGTCGTTCAACTCGGTGGAATGTAGTACCTGTCCTCCAGATGCGATAAAATCTTCCTTACCGGGCAATACTGGCACTTTTGGGATATTAAATAGACCGTTGCATACCAGGACGAAATCAAACTCGTGTTGCTTTGGTCTATTGGCATCCTGGGAATTGACGCTAACTACCCATTTTGCTTGTATGTCAGTCTTCCTCTCAACTTGAATGACTTCTGTTTGGAATTGAATCTTCTCTAAAATGCCAAAGTTCTGCGCGTAAGACTCCAAGTAATTTCTTACCTGCTCCGCTGTGGGCCACTCCAGATAGGACGCAGGCATGGGATAATCAGAAAAAGCATAAGTATCACGAGGGCTTTGAGTGGTCAGCCCTGTGTAAGTTCGAGACTTCTCCCATACACCACCAAGTCCTTTCTGTTTCTCGAATACAGTTACTTCGTAACCTTCTTCAGTAAAGGTCTTAGCTGCGACTAAACCACTAATACCAGCCCCAATGATACAAATATGCTGAATTTTCATATCGATATGTAAAGGTTTAATACACTACTGTTGGCAGAGATTCTTTTGAGGCAGTTAAGTTATTTTCATTGGAATACGAGGAAACCAAGTTATTTTCATGAAGATACTCTGACTGTTCTTGAGACTTTATCACATGAGTCAAATATTCATACTGTGAGGGCAAAGTAGCACTTAGATAATTAGCTTTTTCTTGAATTGCCATAAATGCGGCTCTGGCATTTTGATCTTCGATATGCTCTAGAACAGGTAAGCTGCTTTCTGGCATATAATTTAAACCCAGCAACATAACTGAATAAGAGTAAGATTCAAAACCGTGAAATTTCGGATTAATACTCTTATTATTGGGGAGTCTGTTTTTCCATAATCTTAATTTTTCACGTAAGTTTTCCGGAACTTTGATGTCATGCTTTGTTGCCTTCCAAAATTCTGTATCTGCTCTATCACTGGCACAATAATGGAGAGTCAAGAAGTCTCGTACACCATCTATGCAATCGGCGATAACTTTGTTGTAGCTGTTAATCAGTTCTTCATTGGACGATTTATTGGGAAAATGACTAACTAATTCTTCGATGGCATGTTGAATGAAGAATATCCCGGTAGACTCTAGTGGTTCCACAAATCCACTAGAAAGACCAATTGCGACACAATTTTTCACCCATGAGTTGCGATTGCGTCCAATTCTCATTTTGATATGAGATGCTTTGCAATTATCAGAAGCTTCTCCTAAATGCTCTCGAAACTCTTTTTCAGCATCCTCTTGAGAAACAAATGCACTGGAGTAAACGTACCCTGTGCCACTTCTGCCATACAATGGAATGTTCCAGACCCAACCATTATTTAGTGCAGTTGCTGTTGTGTAAGGGTTAATGCCATCTTTCTGAATATCACTCGGTAGCTGCATGGCGATCGCACTATCGCAAAGTAACGACTCTGCATAAGAAATAAATGGCTCACCGAGAGCTTTATTGATCAACAAACCACGGAAACCAGTACAGTCTATAAAAAGGTCGCCATTGATACTATCATGCTCTTTAGTATTGATGTGATCTATGCTTCCGTCTTCTGCTAACTTTACATCTATCACATCATCAACAATTTGTTTCACGCCCCTACGCATTGCATAATCTTTCATGAATCTTGCCAGCAGATTAGCATCAAAATGATAGGCATAAGGGTACTGAATCTTTAAATTATTCAGAATGTTTTTCTTAGCAATCTGTTGCGAGGAAAATTCATTTTGAACTTTATCATCAAAAACTTGTCCATCCAGATATCTGGGAGATTTCTGATTGTCACATAGCCAGGGTATTAAAAAACAAGCATAATCGAATGCTTCCTGATTTTTTTTGATTTTCAACCACCATTCAGAAATATCAAAGCCATCTATCACTTCATATCTTTGGAAGGGATGATAAAAATGTTGTCTTTTAGCATTCCAATTAACAAACTTAATTCCCATCTTATAGGTAGCATTACACTTTGGCATCCATTCATGTTCTTGTAGACCAAGATAATCAAAGAATACCTTGATGGTACTAAAAGTTGCCTCGCCAACTCCAACTGTTGTGATGTTAGATGATTCAACCAAAGTAATCTGAACATTTTTATCTAAAGCTTTGCTGAGATAAGCAGCAGTCATCCAACCAGCAGAACCACCACCAACAATTACAACATTTTGTACGTGCTTTGACATAGTAAAAGTTACTCCTTAATTATTGAATGAGAAATTTTTTCAAATTAAATAAATGATTGAATTATCCCATTATCAATGGATAATCAATTCTATGGTTTTTGGCATAAACCAAAAGTTCATCGGTAAATTTTGTGAATACTTTAAAGAGCTGCTCGACAGATTTTAAAGCTTCTTTTTGAGTTTCTTCTGGCAGTGTGATGTCTTTAACAAATTGCTCAATGTCTAATGAACTTGTCATGTGCCCAGTTTCTACATCTAGATGAAAATCCGCAAAATATCGGCATTCTTTCTGGGTAATTTCTTTAATTTCTTTACCAATTTTTGCAGCAGTTGAAAACATAACATTGCCTGTAGCTTCAGTTACTTCAATTACTATTAGTTTTTGTAGAGAAGTAGCTTGTAATGTATATTGATAAAGTTGATAATTTAACCAGCGGGCATTCTTAGTTTCTGCACTCCATAAAAATCTTAATGCATCACTAAATTTCATTGATTTATCAATTTCCAAGTTCTTCAAATCTTCCAAAAACCACAACCAATGATGGTCATCTTCATAAGTATGCTTATTAATAAGTGCTTGAAGGGGATCATTTGTTGGTTCGACTCTCAAAAAATACTTATTTAGTTCTCCAAAATTCATAATAAAGGGAGCAGCACATGGTGCCCAAGCTAGTCTTTGCCTGGGGTCTATGCTTTTGTCTTGCATGAAATGAAACAATGGTAATTGAGCAAATTCTTGCTTTTTATTTTCAATTACTGTAAAAATGTCTTGCATATTTAATAAACCTATTTCAAAGGTTAAAATTTTGTCAATAGATGCAGGTTAAGGCAGCAACCAAATTACCAAATAGTCAAGAAGCTTTAAGTGGTAAAGCCAACAACTTACTATTACATCACATTGAATACAGTACACATTTTCTACTTACCTTACTGTTAGTCTGTTTCAAAGTATAATTAATTGTTCAAAGCCTCAAACCGTACCATCATTGTTGTATTTTTTTATTAAAAACGATAACAGTAATTCTCCGTGATTATAAAAGTTTAATTAATACACTTAAATAGACACTGAGTAATATAAAATACATTTTTAAAAGGCGGGTAATTTTTAGTAGAATTGATTACATGAAGTATGTATTTGTTGTTGTCCAAAATCGATTCTAAACAAGTTGACTGTGGCTGTTTATATCTATTAAAGGCTTGTCAGTCTTCATTTGAATTAGTAAAGTTGGCCATTAAAATTATTAACTATCTACAGAAATTCATCTATATTTGATTAAGTACTAGTACTTAATCAAATATAAATTTCGTTCATATATATAAAGTGTATTTATCCTTCGTTCATACTACTGACGAAGCAAAACCTACGAACAAATTATCAGCTACAAAATTTTCTGCTAATAGCAGGTGTAGTTAAATCATTTATGTAAATTAATTAAATATAAATAGTGAACAAATAACATTGTAATTACGGTTGACAAATCAAAAAAATGCAAATAATACTTGCCAGATATGAATTTGAGAAACTGGCCATGTGTTGCGATGTCTACGACAAGCTGCTTTGCGTCTACGCTAAGATTAATTAGATTGATTGAGACTTGGCAGAAAAGTCACCACAAAACGTCAAATAGCGCTATGCCAGTAGTGGGTTGAGAATTTTTATTTATAATGATGCGATCGCTTCTACCGCATGAAAAATAAGACAGTTGCAATTTAGTTGTATTAAACCCCTCTCTTCTGATGGATTGTAAGCTAAACCTATAGATTGATGAATACCTTGATTGCAAGAGAGAAACTGATATTAAGTATCACTGCAAAAATTACTTGATGTATAAACACATTTGTAATTATGCAAGGAGGAAAAATGGCATTTCTACAAAAAAAACGCGCGATTGGGACATTTCCTAGCCGACAGCAAGCGGAAGAAGCGTTGCATGAACTCAGAAACTCAGGTTTCTCGATGGATAAAGTGTCTGTATTAGCTAAAGATACAGACCGCAATGACCAAATTGCTGGGGCTGATGTCAAAGACCGCGGCGACACTGAGGCTCAGGAAGGAGCTGGTATTGGGGCTACGACAGGTACTGTCTTGGGAGGTATCGGTGGCTTACTGGTAGGACTAGAAGCCTTGCTGATTCCAGGTGCAGGGCCTTTTTTAGCAGCAGGTACCATAGCAACTACCTTGGCTGGTGCTGGTATTGGCGCAGCAGCAGGTGGTATAGTAGGCGCTCTAACTGGTTTAGGCATTCCTGAAGAGGAAGCAAAAGGTTATAGTGATCGCGTATCCCAAGGACACTACTTAGTGACCATAGAAGGTTACGAAGAAGAAGTTGAGCGTGCTGCTTCTATTTTGAGCAATCGAGGTATTCTTGGTTGGAGAGTATACGATATCTCTGATAATCCTAGTTCCAGTTCTGATGTTAGTCGTGCTGGTATGCATGCAGATACCGAAAGATATGTCGATAGAAATACCACTGATGGAAATACTGTGGAAATTATTGACAAACGGGATCGCGTCCGCTAAGTCACTCAGTCATTGATTTAATAAAAGTTGGCATTTGTAGTTAAAGATGACACACTAAAAGCACCGTTCATAGAAGCAGTTATTGACTACAATATAGCCTGCGATCGCTCTTTATAATGGCGTGGAGGAAATTGCCCTCCATTTGCCATTTTTGCTTATTGAATTTACATCAAGATTTAAGATTTATTTTAAGTATGCCAGTAGTTAAGTATATCTTTGACCAAAACTTCTTGTATCCAAATTTGGCAAACAATTACTAATGGTACACCTAAAAAACTACCAAAAATATTTGTCTCATTTGCCAAATAATATAAATGGATATAACAAAATAGCTAATAAGCCAATCCATTGCCCAAAACGCACAAAGCTACCTCCAATATTGAATTATTTAAATGTAGATAATTATTTATTTTAAAAGTACTGTTTTACAGTAAAAAATAAAGCCTCTAAGGGACTGATTTTAATTACAAACTTCCAATATAACTCTAGATATATTTTTACAGTTTATTAATAGATGATTAATGTGCTTTGCTAAAGCGGTTATATTGATATATAAACAAAGCCTGCTTATGCGATCGCGCACGGATTGAAGTAAATCGGTGTAACATAAATAATTAAAGGTTTGTGTTTGCCGTAAGTAGCTCTCAGCCCTCTGCTACATCTCCTAAAGACTTGATCTGCTTACTACGAGGCTATTTTACTATTTATCCATCTAAAATTTGATACTACCTACTTAAAATTTGAGACAATTTCAAGATAATATATAAACAAGAAATTTAGTTAATTCCATAAATTCTAATTAGATGTAAAGCTATGATTTCTCAAGATTACGATTCAATTCATGTTGAAGATCACTTGCTTCGACAAATCGAAATTAAAGAAAATCAGCTAAAAATCGCACAAAAGTCTAATATGGTTTATGTAGCAGAAGCTTTAGAGATTCAACTGCTAGAATTACGGTGTCAACTTTCAGAGCCGCAAGACCATGAATTGCAAGCATTGATGAGTTTATTAGACGATTAAACTTTATAAAACTACATTACCCCTATGAGGGTTTTACATTCACTAGTATAGTTTGGCAGAAATAACTATCCAGGATAAAAAGTTGCAAAAGCTTATTATATAAACTTTATTCCCTTCTTTGTACTCTATTAATTTACGTAACGAATAATACATGCAACTACTGACGAAATTTAAATTTTTTGGAAATTGTAACTTACCTCTCTTCAGAAAGAGTCTTATTATTAGTGACTCAAGTATTAATTTAGATGATTATCAGCTAGTATTAAATTTTTATTCTATTTAGAGTAAAATAATATGCTACAGCTTATAACCATCGTAACTTTTGTTCTTTTAGGTTCTGCTATTTGTTCTGGTGCAGAAACAGCCCTATTCTCTGTTTCTACATTGAGAGTCCGACAATTAGCGCAATCAAATCATCCTTCAGCAGTTGCACTTTTGGCAATTCGTGAAAACATGAATCGGCCTATTGCTACTATTGTAATACTCAATAATACCTTCAATATCATTGGTAGTATTCTCACAGGTAGTGTTGCTACTCAAGTACTAGGTTATCAGTGGCTTGGTGTATTTTCAGGGTTATTGACCTTTTTAATTATCATCTTTGGTGAAATTATTCCAAAAACGATTGGAGAGCGTTATTCGGAAAAAATTGCCATACTAGTAGCTCTACCTGTTACAGGGCTATCTATTGCTTTCACACCCTTGGTTTGGATTTTAGAAAATGTTACTGCACCTTTTTCTAAAGGTAAGAAACGACCAACAACGAATGAGGCAGAAATCAAATTGTTGGCAGATATTGGTAAACAAGAAGGAATTATTGAAAGTGATGAGGCAGAAATGATTCAGCGGGTATTTAGATTAAATGATGTGACATCATCTGACCTAATGACACCGCGAATTATGCTCACATCTATAAAAGGTGATTTAACACTTGCGGAAGGTAAAACCGATATTATCACCTCCCAACATACCAGAATTCTTGTAACTGATGACTCTATTGATCAAGTTATCGGATATGCTTTAAAACAGAGTTTATTAACAGCAATGGTTGAGGGAAGTAGTGATCAAAAAGTTACTACTCTGGCTCGAAAAGCTTACTTTGTTCCTGAGAGTATTCGAGCAGATAAACTACTTAAACACTTTATAGAAGCGCGTGAACATCTTGCAGTAGTGGTAGATGAATATGGAAATGTTGCTGGTGTAATTACTTTGGAAGACGTGCTTGAGGTAATAACTGGTGAAATTGTAGATGAGACTGATAGAACCGTGGATTTACAACAGATTGCACGCAAAAAGCGAGAAAAAATGTTGCAGTCCATGAATATTGACAATCAATCTTTAAGTGACAACTCTCACCGCTAATTGCAACTAATGTAGCGGGAGCACCTCAAATTCACATTATGTCTTACTAAATTCTCAATAACAATAACAACAGCTTAGCTGTAGTAAATCATATACATACCGCCTAAATAAAGGATAATCAAAGTCAATCCATCCCAAGTGATGTACATTTTTGAACGACTGACAGCATGATAGATTAGCCCAGCGATCGCAACTGAAGTCATGATCATCGCTACAATAGCAGTAAAAATGTGTACTTGGCTGACATGCAACCAAAGATTATCCTGGAAGTACACCAAATCATAATACCCCAAGAATTGCCAAGTTATAGAGATTTGAGCCAAAAATGTTAGATACTGCCATATCTACAGCATTGAGTCTGATTGCTGCTAGAGAGACTACTACTTCTGGTAGTGAGGTGGCCGCAGCTAGCAAAAGTGCGCCAACAAAACTCTGCCCCAATCCAGTCGCCCTTGCAACTTGGTCGCCCAGAGAAGCCAGCCACACACCTAAAACTACAGTTGCTACTGAAAGTAAGATAAATATTACATAAGCCTGCTTACGTCTGACATGTTGGTATTGAAAAACCTCAGCTTCTTCTTCTAAAATTTCAGCACGTCGTCTAGTCTCAAATTGGGCAATTGTACGGGCGCTCGCCATGTAAAACAAAAGTAGTACCAAACTCGGCAAACCAAACCATCCCACAGTCAGATAAGTACCTGTACGAGCTAAGATAATTCCAGCAGCAGTCACGCCCAACATTGCACAACCTAGGCTAGCTGCCAATCCATGACTAATTTGCGCTCGTTTGAGTAAGGGTTCAGGGCCACTGAGAATATCAAGCAACGCCAGAATGAGCAGATTGAAAAGACAGCTGCCTAAAATGCCGCCTACTGCTAAGTCTGGGGCATTGAACACAACAATTGCACTTACACCTGTTGCTAACTCTGGTAAAGATGTGACACCTGCGAGTAACAGTGTCCCAATCCAGGTACGCCCTAATCCCGTTTTCTCGGCCAAAATATCAGCACTTTTTGACAGCCATGTCCCTACAGCAATTACCAAGATGAAACATACAATAACCTGAACAAAAAGTAGCATGGTTAATTACAAGGGATTACAGATTGGGCATTATGATCGAGATTCGCACTCGCGTTTAGTTACATAATGACGGTAACGAAACATTGCTTCTAATTGTGCTTGCACTAACCAACCACTGATAAATTCAACTGTTCCTCCCCCTGGTATAGAGAAGGTAATAGCATCAGTTAGCCTAGTTTTACCGGCTTCTGGTGCAAATTGATGTCGATGTACCCAAGATTCAAAAGGGCCAGATATTTGTTCGTCGGTAAACAAGCGATATTTTTCATATTCAGTGTGACGCGCTAACCAAGTTAAAGGTAGTAGCCCTACAAATAGGCGAAATTCTGTGATGGCACCGACATCAAGTCCTCCCTCGCGGCGGACTACTTGCATTGGTTGCCAAGGTGGAGTCAAAAGTTGCAAAATATCTGGTCTTTCGTGAAAATTCCAAACTACTTCTGGTGGCGCATTAATCACTGAGGAATGGGTAAAGTGCAGCATGGAAAGAAAAACCTAAAATTTACTCTTCGTATTCGGTATCAATCTCGATATCTAAGGTGTCTTCGTCAACCCGGACATAGAGAATATTGGGGTTACAGCAAACTTGACAATCTTCTACGTAAGATTGTTGGGAGCCAGCACTCAAATCAATAAAGCTTAGGTTTGTCTCGCCACAATAGGCGCAGTAATACTCAGCTGTTGTTTGCATCAAATTTCCAACTACGAATTCAATGGCTGTAGTTCTTTGGGGGAATAATTGAAATAGCTAGTACCGCTGTGCGTAATTCGTAATTCGTAATTCGTAATTACTTTTTTGCAAGGGTTTTAGACATTTCAAACGGGTGGTTGATTTCCACTTTGCTATAGCTAGTAGCTTCAGCCAAATGCTTTAGTAGTGTAGTCTGTGGTAGAGGCCCTTGCAAGTGACTCCAGGGTAATACTTGCTCTGTTGACCAATTGGCATGAACATAAAAATCTAAGTCGGGGATTTGTCCTTTGAGTTGCTTGAAAGCACGTTTGTAGCTACCCAAGGAATCGCCAAAGTTGCGGGTAAGTTCGAGAAGGTGGGAGATTCTGCGATCGCCCCTCGACAATAAACACTGTATGATTGACCAATTATAGCTTTCTGGGCGAAATTCTATGCCCTGTGGTTTTAACTGTTTTTGCAAAAACTGTAACCGCTTTTCGGCTTGGCGATTCACCCCAAACCATTGAAATGGTGTGTGTGCTTTCGGTACAAAGGTGCTGCATCCAAATGTTAAGCGCAATCCTGGTGCAGCTTTTTTGATGCTACGCATCATGGCTACTGTTTGCTCTAAATCTTCTGGTTCTTCACCGGGAATTCCTGCCATCCCGTAGAGTTTCAAACTTTTTAATCCTCCAGCTTTGGCATTTATAGCCGCTTGGATAATTTCATCATTGTGCAGCTTTTTATTGATGATTTGCCGGATTTTTTCCGAACCACTTTCTACAGCAATGGTAAGCGATCGCGTGTCTCGTTGCGCTAAAGTTTTTACTAGCTGTACTGTGACTGTATTGGTTCTGACTGAAGCGATACTGAGACGGACATCATCATATTTGGGCTGACTAATATAATCTAATAAAGCTTCAAACTCTGGATGTTGAGTAACAGAAGCTCCTAATAATCCGAGCCGATTGGTAACTTGTAAACCTCTTTCAATAGCTGGAATTAATGAACTTTCTAAACTCGCTGTTCTAAAAGGTAATGTGAGATAACTGGCTAGACAAAAGCGGCACATTTCCGGACAACTTCTTACTACCTCTACCATATAAATACTTTCCCATGCCGCCTTTTCTGTAACAACAGTGGATGCCGATAAAGTATTACCTCGATAAGTCTGTTTTTGGACTATTGTGGGAATTTCTGGAGAAATTGGGTTAATTGATTTAACTGCACCATCTATTGCTTGATATTCCACCTCATACAAACTAGGAACGTAAATTCCTGGTATTTGTGCTAATGTTTTTAATTGAGTTTCTCTTGAGGCGTTTCTAACTTCTTTATACGCTTCAATAAAATTTCCCAACAGATTTTCGCCATCTCCTAGCAAGATGACATCAAAAAAATCTGCGAATGGTTCTGGGTTAGCAGTCAAGACAGGGCCGCCACCAAAAATTAGGGGATGATTCTCATCACGCAAACTTGCTCGAATGGGAATTTCTAAAAATTCCAGCAGATTTAAAATATTGACATAATCTAGTTCCCAAGAAATAGAAAATCCAATAATCTCTGGCTTTCGGGGAAGTTGTTCGTGAATATCGGTAAACAGGCGACTCACCTGCACATCATCACGCATTGCCAAAGTTGCCCATACTACCTGATAGCCAAGGCTGGTGATACCCACACTGTATTCATTAGGAAAAGCAAAAATCAGCGGTATAGCGTTGGTATCGGGGGTAGCAGGAGTGAATAAGAGGCGTTCAGAGTCAAAAACAGATGATGTCACAGGTATTTAATCTAGGCAGGTTATCTATATTTAATTTTAAGCCATAGAATTATGAAGTTAAAAAATAACGTCATGCTGTTAGCAAGAATAATCGGCAAAGCTTGTAAATAAATTCCATATATTAACCATAAAAAAAGACCACTCATAAATGTTATCAGCATTACTAAAGAAACGTCTTTTGCTGATTTGGTTTGCCAAGTTTTAAACATCTGTGGCAAGAAGGCGATCGTGGTTAGTATAGCAGCAGCTAATCCTAACAGCGTGATAAAATCCATGCTATGCAATTATATAAATTAATTTGAAGTGTAACGCTATAGTGATGCTCGAATTAGATATAATCATTTTTAGTTTATCTAGGCTTTTTGATAATATTTTAATTTTTAATTCAGTCTTGATTGTTCTGCTTTTTGATATATGACTTTGCCCAAGCATACCGCTGTGAATCTTTTTTTAGTAAATACTATATAACTTTTTTACGCTGGTTTTCATCCTTGGTGTTTTTCACTACTAGCTTGATTTTAAAATCCATATCTTTAGGATTAACCCCACGTTTGATTGCTTCTTGAAACCAATACTCACCCTATGCCTTCCAACTAAACCTAACCACCATTTTGCTGCCTGACTTGCTGCAACAACTCTTGAATAGATAAAGCGGGTATAGGTGAACTCAAAAAACCTTGAGCATCACGGGTCACAATTGCGTCTAATCCTTGAGTGACAGCACTGAAAATTTGAACAGCGTCTTCAAAATCAGCTAAGCCAGAGTTAAAAGCCGATTCCAGAACAACTCGATCAACCGGACAAATCATCATAGCAGTCAGTATTTCTAAGACTGCTTGCCGCGCTTGCTCAAATAGCAGAGATCAGTGCGAGGCGATCGCTGGGCGGCAACTTGAAGATTTGAGCTTTTAGTTCTTGTGGCAACATAGACTGTTTTCAGATTCAACGGGATTTACCATTTAGTATGAGCGATCCTGTCCTTAATGACCAAGTAGATGCGATCGCAGTGATTAATTTGTGTTAGCTGCTACTATAACAATGCTGAGTAAAAAATAGGGATGGCACAATTACCACCCCAAAATCATGAAATTTGCTTTAAAAGTTGCGTGTTACTTACAACGTCTTACATTGTCCATGATGGCGTAATAAATGGTCGCACAGCACTAAAGCTACCATCGCCTCAACCATTGGGACTGCACGGGGTAATACACAAGGATCATGTCTACCTTTGGCGGCTAATAAAGTTTCTTCCCCTTCATTGGTGACTGTTTTTTGCTCTTTTCTAATAGTGGCTGTGGGTTTAAATGCAACTCGTAAAATGATATTTTCCCCGTTGGAAATTCCCCCTTGAATGCCACCAGAACGATTGGTTACGGTGCGAATTTCACCATTTTCATCTATATAAAATTCGTCGTTATGTTCAATTCCAGTTAATAGTGTCCCAGCAAAACCGGAACCAATTTCAAGGCCTTTACTTGCAGGGAGAGACATCACACCTTTAGCGATATCAGCTTCTAATTTATCAAATACTGGTTCGCCCAAGCCTTTTGGGACATTGCGCGCCACACATTCGACTACGCCACCGATAGAATCACCTTGTCTACCTGTTTGCTCAATTAATTCAATCATGCGATTCGCGCATTCAGCATCGGGACAGCGAACGATGTTGCTTTCTACTTGTTCTAAGGTGACTGTATTCGGGTCAACTGCGCCTTCTAAGTCTTTGATGCGCTTGACGTAACCAATAATTTCCACATTCGCAACTTGATGGAGAATTTTTTTAGCGATCGCACCTGCGGCTACTCTTCCTATTGTCTCACGCGCTGATGACCTACCACCACCTTGCCAATTGCGAATGCCATATTTAGCATCATAAGTTGCATCTGCATGGGAAGGGCGATACTTCTGTTCCATCTCGTCGTAATCTTGGGAACGTGTATCTTTATTCCGCACCAAAATTGCTATGGGTGTCCCTAGGGTTTTGCCTTCAAACACCCCAGACAAAATCTCACAGGAATCGGCTTCTTTACGCGGGGTAGTTATTTTACTTTGTCCAGGCCGTCTTCTGTCTAACTCTAATTGAATTTCTTCAGCCGTAATTTCCAGTCGCGGAGGACAACCATCAATTACAACCCCCACACCTCCGCCGTGGGACTCGCCAAAAGTGCTGATGCTAAATAGATGCCCAAAAGTGCTACCCATAATATTGAAGAAAAAGGATGAGGCTTATGTATTGTACCTAGAGTTTTGGCAAAAGTTAATTTTTACAGCCTTACAGAAGTTGAGAAAAAAGTATCGCATAATACAAAAAGCTGCTCAAAGCCATTGATGAGACTGTATGAAATGAAAAAATGAATTTTCTACAATAAAATTATTCTTAAAGGTGAAAATATGACCATTGAACAAACAGTTATAAAAAAATTACGCGAACTACCACCAGATAAACAGCAAGAAGTTCTAGATTTCATTCAGTTACTCAAGCACAAATCACAGCCAAAAAAACCTCGCCGTAGTTTGTACGGGTTGTGGAGTGATTTAGGTATTGAAATTACAGAGACAGATATTGCTGAAGCCCGTCAAGAAATGTGGGGGAATTTTCCGAAGGATATTCCTCTATGAACGCAATAGTGGTAGATACCCATGCTATTGTTTGGTATTTTTTGCAATCCAAAAAATTATCTGCTCCTGCATTAACAGCAATTGATAACGCTGACTCGGTTTATCTCGCTGCTATTTCTGTTATAGAAATTATTTACTTGCAAGAAAAAGGGAAAATACCGGAGGTAGCACTGCAACGACTAAACCAAGCATTAGCCGACAGTCACACTAGTTGGTTAGTAATGCCATTAACCATAGAAATTGCTCAGTCAATTATGCAAATTCCCCGAAATATTGTACCAGAAATGGCAGATCGTATCATTGCAGCAACAGCTTTTTATTTGAGTTTACCTTTGGTTACTTGTGATTCTAAAATTCATTCCGTAAATATGCAAATAATCTGGTGATTTATTAGTAATATCAATTTCTAAAGCTAAATCGGGTGGTGGATCTTGATTTAAATCAAACTTTAACTTACCTCGTATTAAAGCTTCATTTTGGAAATAAAAACAATTATCGGGTTCTATCCCTGCCTTTTTTAATTCTCGTTTCCAGGTTGTTGAGCCGTAACACTCATAATCTAGTTCTAAAACTTCAGCCGTATCTTTGATGATGTCACCAATTATTTATTTAAAATATTCATGTTCTGGTAATGGTGTCATAATCTCTAACGTGCCATCATCATAAGCCACCCTAGCTGCACGACTTTCACCTAAATCTAATAATAAGTTTTCAAATTGTTGCCAACTGATGTTGTAAAGAACTACCCGATCAGCGCGACGTTCAGTTAGCAGCATAACTCCTCGCAGAATCAGTTGTGAATTTTAAGATTTATACTAAAATTCACAACTAATAACTGAATAACATCAAAATTTATTACCCAATTCAAAATTCTTAAGTAAACATTAACTCAATCGTTTTTGTTTACTAACATCGCTCAATTTGGCTTGTAACTCTGCCCACTTAACACCTGCTAGGTTGGGGAGGACAATATGAGATGCTCCGACACGCTCAGGTGGACCGAGTCCTACCGTCCACATCCCAGCCGCTAGTGCGGCCTCAATCCCCGCTGCTGCATCTTCAAAAACTACACATTGCTGCGGTTCTAATCCTAGTTGGTTGGCGGCGTACAAAAATAGATCAGGTGCTGGTTTGGGTCGTTCTACACTATAACCATCTGCGATCGCATCTACTTTATCAGCAATACCCAATCCTTCCACAACCATACGGGCATTTTTACTCGCTGAACCAATGGCTATCTTAATTCCAGCTTGCCGTAGTTCGTCCAACAAAGCGATCGCTCCTGGTAATAAATCCTTGGGCGAGATGGTTTGAATTAGTTCTACGTAGTAGTGGTTTTTACGCTCCATCATTTCTTGGATTTCTGGTTCTGAATATTGCCTGTCTCCAAGAATCAGCATCAGTGAAGCACGACGGGACACCCCCCGTAACGGTTCGTTAGCTTGGCGATTAAAAGGAATACCTTCTTCATCTGCTAGCTGCTGCCAGGCTAAATAATGGTATTCTGCTGTATCAGTCAATACACCATCGAGGTCGAAAATCACTCCCCGGATGTCAGGGTTGTGTAGAGATGGAGAAGATAAGGCAGATGAAGAGTTGGCCTGTGGAGCAAACAAGATAAATCCTCTATTGTTTTCCTCTTGAGTGATTTGTTGAGAACGCAAATCAAATTCATGCCATTGACCGCGCCAATGCAACTTAAACTTCAAGCGTGTCCAGCCAGGAGGTAGGTGGGGATTTGCTACGGGTTTACTGTCTTTAAATTGGATACCACCAAATCCAAAAACTACAGCCTGCCAAATACCACCAGCACTAGCCCCATGAATCCCGTCAGCGGTGTTACCCCGGCTATCTTCGAGATCTACCATTACCGCTTGCATGAACCGTTCGTAAGCTTCCCTTGATTTACCTAAATCTGAGGCTAAGATGGCATGAATTGCTGGGCCCAGAGATGAACCATAAGTAATATCAGTGCGAGGTGCGTAGTAATCCCAGTTTGCCTGCAAGGCTTTTTGGTTGTAGGGATAATCCGCAGATTCCCGCATTAAATATAAAAGCATCAATACATCTGGTTGCTTCAGTACTTGGCGCTTGTTGGTTGCTTCAATGCCTAAAATGGCTTGAATTGAACGCTCGCGAGGTTCGTATTCTTCTAAATTGATGTCTTCTAATTGAAAAAATCCTTCATACTGCTCAATCAGTCCCGTTGAGGAGTCGTAGGGAATCCAGATTTTGCTAATGATATCTTGCCAGTGCGATCGCATCTCTAAGGTGAGTTGCAATTTTTTTTCTAATTCAGCAGCTCGTTCGGGGAAATTATTATGCAGCCAATCATAAACTATGAGGGCTTTTTCTAAATGCCATTGCACCAGCCGGTTAGTAAAAGTGTTGTTGTGAACTAACTCGTGATATTCATCCGCCCCAATTACGCTCCGAATTTCATAGCGTTCATTTTGAGAATTGAACTCAACCCGACTACCCCAAAAGACGGCGGTATCCAAAACAATCTCTGCACCACAGTCTCGCATCCACTGATCATCACCAGTGACTTGCCAATAATACCAAATGGCGTAGGGAATATCTGCACTAATATGAATTTCGCGATCGCGACACCAAATCCGCACATCTTCACCATAAAAATCATTGGGAAGTGACCACCGTGGTGTAACTTCATCTCCGGTATCAGCACTTTCCCAAGCAAACATCGCCCCCTGATACCCAGAATGAATTGCCTTGCGTCGCGCTCCATCTAAGGTGTGATAACGGTAACTGAGTAAGTTGCGGGCTAAGTCTGGTTGGGTAAAAGTAAAGAAGGGGAGAATAAAAATTTCTGTATCCCAAAATACATGGCCGCGATAGCCAAACCCCGAAAGAGTTTTAGCGGGAATACTTACTTTGTCATCATGGCGTGGGGCAGCAATTAGCAGCTGAAAAAGATTGTAGCGGACAGCAAAAGCAGCTGTGCTATCTCCCTCAATCACGATGTCGCTATCTTGCCAAACCTCATCCCATGCTTGTTGGTTGGCATTGAGCAGCATTGCGTAATCTGGCAAATGGGCGAGTTTTTCTTGAGCTGCTAAAACTGGTGCATCTATCTCTTGCGATGTAAAAACTGTAACTAGCTTTTCTATGGTAACAGTCTGCTCTGATGTAGCCAAAAAGGAGGCGCTCAAGGTCGGATAGCCTGGTGCAGTGTTAACTTGTAACGACGCTTCAACCCCAGATATTGTCATCTTAGCTGCCATGCCAATATCAATCCGAGATTTTCGAGTGCGGCTGTGGAACCAGATTCCTTGGTCTGTCTTACCTTGGTCTAAATCTTCCCAGTGATTAAAACCCTGATTTTCGGGATAACCATTGATGCTAGCTTGAACTTCAATTAATCCATCAAAATTTAGGGGTGTTATTTGGCAGCGCTGCCCTAACACATGCTGATCCGCTAGACTAGCAAAACGTTCAAAATGGATGTCTACGGTATTTCCGCTGGGACTACGCCAACGCAAAGAACGACTGACAAGGCCCTGACGCAGGTCAAGCTGGCGATCATACCGCAAGATTTCGCCCTGGTTCAGACGGAAGCGTTCGTCATTAATTATTACCACTAATGGTAACCAGTCAGGGCAGTTGGCAAGTTCTGTGTACACTACAGGAACATCATTGTAAACCCCGTGGATGAAAGTGGCTGGCAAGGCACGAATATAGCCTTCCTCAAAACTTCCCCGTGTTCCTAAGAATCCATTGCCAATTGTAAACAGGGTTTCCCTGGAGTGCAGCTGCTCAGGATCAAACTGGGTTTCAATTAATATCCAATCTGTATAGATAAAATGACGAGCCGGACTTTTTGTATCCATTTTAAATATCTTTGCTAAGATCCAATTTCCGAAAAATTTTATTCAATCTTGATAATTTTTCATCTGGCTAAAAGCAGAGAAAATGTTAAGAATTATGTTGATTATCGTTCAAGATGTTTTTCTAAAATCTTTTCTGCTCTGGGTTTATAAATAAGATGAAATAAGGTTTCCATGTAGCGATCTCTAGATTCGTTATTTTCTGGGGCGATAAAGTTCCAGAAACTAAACATTTTAGCTAGCGATAACAGTTGACTGGTGTGTAGTTGCCAATTATAACTATTACGTATTCGCTGACTCATCCACTCGGAAACTTCATACCAGTGTTCGGGGTGAGTATCGCATTGATCAAGAAAATCCAAAATTTTCTTCGCTGTTCCTTCTAAGTCTGTAGGATTTAAATGAAATCCATTGTCTCGATCAGCGATAATTTCTAAAGCACCACCAAATTTAGAAGCAAAAGTTGGTAATCCAGAGATCATGGCTTCTAAAATGCTGCGACCGAAGGCTTCAAAAAGAGCAAAATGAATGTAAATTCCTTGGCGATCGCCTATTATTCGGTATGCTTCACCAATGTTACTGATAGGGAGGCGCATTCCTAACCAGCGAATACTGCCGTAAAGATGATACTGATTAATAATGTCATGAAGCCTTTGAATTTCGCGGGCATCTTCTAGGTTTGTCGCTGCATCTGGATGCAATTTACTAGTTAAAATAATTAGGTTGCAACGCTCTTGCAAAGCCTGACTTTTGCCAAAACATTCAGCTAATCCAGTAAGATTTTTAATAGAAGTAATCGGTAGAACAGCAAATATTGGTCGCTTGTTGGGGTTATCCAAAGTCCCCAAAATATCGGGGTCTTCACGATTAAAAATTAAGTCTTCGACTTCGGTGCTGAGGCTAGGATCTCTATCTTCTTTTTGAGTATAGGGGAAGAAGTTTTTTTCATCTACTCCCGGCGTTACCATGTTGAATTTAGGACTAAACAAATCAATTCCATCGATTACATGATACAGCTGGGGCATTGTAAAACATTTATAAGACTCGTACTGGCCTATCGAGTCTGGTGTCCCCACAATTTCTTGGTAGGATGAGGTGATAATAAAATCGGCTGCGTTCATGCTGATTAAATCAGCGGTATATTGAGCTGAAAAATGATATTGATCTTCTAAGTCTTGCCAATATAAATTACTAAATAAATATTTCGGTTTTTCTAGGGAGTGGGCAATGTTGCACTGAGTAACTTTGAGGCTGCGGGATAATAGGGAGGCTACTAAATTGCCGTCGCTATAGTTACCAATAATCAAATTAGGACGACCCTTAAATTGAGCTAGTAGTTCTGTTTTTGCATCTTGAGCAAATGTTTCTAAATATGGCCAAATATCAAATTTAGAAATCCAGTTGTTGGTAACTTCGGGATTAAATTCTCTAAAAGGAATGCGTAATATCCAGGCATTTTCAGTATTTTGGACTTTTTCTAAACGCAGGTTACATTCTGTTCCTTCGCAGTTAGGAATTAGCCGAGTGAGAATAATCACATGGGGTTTAATACCCAGCAGGTCAAGACCAGCAAGTTTGATTTCTTCACGCAATTTATTTTCTAAGCTACGAGCTTGTTCGAGAACATAGATTACCTGACCAAGTGTTTCATCTCGTCCTAAAACATCTTGTTGACCAACCCAGCCGTGTATAGAAATGAGAACAACCTGAAAAACAGCCGGAACACGGGACACAAATGCTTCAAGGATAGCAGGTTGGGGGTTATTAATTAGTCGTTCTAAAAGTTCTAAGGTTTCGCTGACTCGCGCAGCAGTATTACCCCAACCCGCTTCAAAGCCAAGTTCTTGGAGGTCAACACGAAACTTCTCGTAGGATTCGTTAGGGGGTTGTTGACTGAGGAAGTTAAGACCTTGCTTAATTCGTTTGGCTAACTGAGTACCTGAAGAAATGCGATCGCTAATCAGTAAAGGAATACTATTGTAATGTAGTTGATGTAGCGCCTTAAACAACGCCTCTAACCAATACTCAGGGTCAGTCAATAATTGATTGCACAAGTAATGGTTGAGAAAAGCTAGACCTTGACCAATATTTCTGGGGTCGTCGATTGTGGGTGAACCCTGATAAAAGGGATGGAGATCGATTTCGAGGATGTGAGGTTGGTAACGGTTGACTAAGCGATCGCTCACATCTAAAAATGCCTGGGGTGTCATTATATCAAACCCAGTAAAATCAGGTCTTAATTGCCACATCTGTTGACTAGCAATCCTCGGTCGGACGACAAACCAACTACTTTCTGCTTCTAGAATTATTTCATGGGTGTAGTTAATTAGTTTACCAATCGCAGAAGAGTAGTAAAAGTAGGCAGGCTTTTGAGCTTGCTGACAATAGTCGGCAAAAACTTGTAAAATTTCGTTTCTGAGGAAGTAAAACTTACCTGAAGCTCTTAAAACATCGATTAACTGATGCAGATCAGCTTTTTCATCACTATTGAAGACTGATTGAACTAGTTCATACATGACGACTTCCAGAACTCTAGCTAGGCTATGACCTCATTTTTCCTCTTCAACAACGACGGTTATATCTGATGAGCTATGTGAGGTATATTTCCCTTTTTATAGTAGATAAGCGTAAAAACTTTCACTTCTGGCTGTGGGATGAAATGCCGATGAGACAGGATTAACCGATCACCTTTTATAGACTCTCATCTTGGTTTAAAGTGTGTGACTTCTTGCCTATTTAGCTAAAATTAGGCTATGAAATTTTCTATATCCACCACCAAAATACTGTTGATAATTGCAACTCAGTAGGGATTTCGAGCTATAGCAAAGACATATTATACATGATCAATTTTGTTGCAATTCTTACGGGTGGAGGAGTAGCGTAAAGTGGAAAATTTTGCAATCTTTAATCCTAATTCCACTTGGCGTATAGTCATAATCTGTCCGCACCCAACAAGAACGCAAGATACCTAATTTATGGTTCGAGAGCTTGAAAGAAAACGTCAGAGTACGCAGTTTCCGGAAACTGCGCCAGCGGCTAATCCAGTATTTTTTAGAACTTACAGCCGCCGCACAAAGGCAGGGCTAAGAGAAACATGGGATGAGGTATGCGATCGCACCATCCAAGGCATCATCGAACTGGGTAAACTCAACCCAGCAGAAATTGCCATCCTAGAGAACATGCAACGAAACCTCAAAGCCTTACCCAGCGGCCGCTGGTTATGGGTAGGAGGTACAGACTGGATTACCAAACCCAAAAACTTTTCTGGGGCTTATAATTGCACCTCCACCAACCTGCAAGACTGGAGTGCCTTCGGGTTGATGATGGATTTGGCTATGATGGGTTGTGGTACTGGAGCCGTTATAGAACCGCAATATATTAATCAATTACCTGCCATCCGTAATTACTTAAATGTGACGGTAAATGGAGAAATTGGTAGCACGCCCCAAGAATTACGTCGTGAATACACCCAAACTAGTATAGAAGGTAACAATGTTACTATCCATGTGGGAGATAGCCGTGAAGGTTGGGTGGAATCCTATAAAAGCTTGTTAGAACTCTCCACAGATGAACGATTCTCCACACAAGTGGAAGTAGTCGTTGATCTAAGTGATGTTCGTCAAGCCGGAGAAACTCTGAACGGCTTTGGAGGGGTTGCTAATCCTGTGAAGTTGCCAGGACTTTATCAGTGTTGTGTATCCATCCTCAATAAAGCCATAGGAAGACAATTAAATTCAGTTGAATGCTGTTTGTTAATTGATCAGGCTGCTGTAACAATTGTTGCAGGTAATATTAGAAGAAGCGCGGGAATGCGTCAATTTAAAGCTGACGATCAATTAGGAGCCACTGCTAAAGATAACCTATGGCAACAGGATGAAAATGGCAACTGGCGCATTGATCCTGAGCGTGATGCATTACGGATGGCAAACCATACCAGAGTGTTTCACCGTAAGCCCACATTAGAAGAATGTGTTGATGCTGTCCGCAAACAGTATTACAGTGGCGAAGGTGCGATTCAATGGGCTGGTGAAGCTGTAGCTCGCTCCAACTGTGATTTGCTACCAACACAAGCTTTAAAAGTTGATTTCTTGAAATCTTACGAACAAGGAACAGCAAAACAGTGGTTACAAGCACGCTACCCTGATTTGGATGCCAAAGAACTAGAACATCGTTTAGCTCGTTACGGTTTAAATCCGTGTGGTAAGTGATTTTGCCTCACGTTAAACACCGGGGAAAATCGGTGAACCCTGCGATGGGAATACCGAGGTAATCAAAGGAATTAAAATATCTTTGACACCGTACAGACTAGAGAGTGAACCTTTTTAAATTATCAATAAAATTTGGAGTTTAAAAAGAATATAATCTGGGTTTTACCTCCGTTGTTCACAACGGCTCCACGAGTCCCCGGCTACTAATGCTATTTTTCGTTAGTAGAAAATATAGTCGGATCTATGAGGAATTCAGAACTCATAGAACTAGAGGATAAAAAGCCTCTAGGGTAACAAAAATGGAAATTATCGGCAGTAACTTCCACTGTAACTTGTCTGAGGTTCACCTCAATCAAATTGACCCACATAACTATAAAGAACAAGAGGAAGCTTTCACCGCTGGGGCTTTATCTGTAGCAGCACTTTTGAATCATAAATTTTTAGAACCACGCTATCAATATAGCCGTGAATTAGACCCAATTGTGGGTGTTTCTTTCACAGGCTTATTCGATTTCTTTGTTCATGCTTTTGGTGTTGATTGGTTGCGTTGGTGGGAGGAAGGAAGACCCGCAACTACTCAAGGATTAGAATTTAAGCACCAGGAAAAAAAATATCTCAGTTTCTGGAGAGATGCTGTACATCGAGTTGTGTGGGAATATTGCGATCGCCATGATCTAAAACGTCCCAATCGCTGCACTACAGTCCAGCCTAGTGGCACTAAAGCTTTACTAACTGGTGCTAGTTCCGGATGGCATCCCCCCAAGGCACAAAGATTTATTCGGCGGATCACTTTTGGCAAAAATGACCCGGTAGCTTTAGCTTGTATTGACTACGGTTACAATGTCATTCCTTCCCAATCTGATAAAGATGAACAAGGAAATTTGTTAAATGATCCTTTTGATTCTCGTGTTAGTGAATGGCTAGTAGAAATTCCGGTTGCTGTATCTTGGGCTGATTTACCAGGAGCAGATAAAATTGATGTTTCTAAGTTTTCCGTCTCAGCTCAATTTGATTTTGTTCTCCAAGTTCAACAACATTATGTAACACATAATACATCAGCAACACTGGAACTGCGATCTGAGGAAGTCGAATCTTTAGGACAACGTATCTACGAAGCAATCAAGAATGATGAGGGATATATCTCAGCAGCTCTTTTAGCCCGTTTTGACGATTTGCAATCATTTCCACGTTTACCATTTGAGCCAATAGATAAAACAGCCTACGAGCTTTTGAATCAAGATGTCAAAGCACGGCGGAAAACAGATGATTTCTGTGCAGTTCTCAGTCGCTATGATTTAGGTGAGTTGGCTGAGGCTGGCCCTAGTGGTTGTGACTCTGATAAATGTATGTTTCCAGCTCAGCAACCAATGTCATAAGGGGCTAGGGGCTAAGGGCTAGGGAGTAGAGGAATAGAACTTTTCCTAATGCCCGATGTCCAATGCCCAATATCACTTTCCAGGTTACGATCAATTAAGAAGTGATAATTTTTTACGGCAATACCAGGAGACTCATAAAATGTTTATTGATGAATTGTCACCAATATTTAAACAATTTACCCAACACCCAGTCTCATTTTTGGGCGGGTTTGTTTCTGGTGTGCTTAGACTCAATCTGGCAGATGATCCTGTTAAAAGTTGGCTAGATCAACAGACTCGCCCTAACAGTTATCCTAGCCTCAGTACTGAAGTGCATAATGGCAAGGGTACTGGCCCTCAATCAATTTCGATTGACTAAGCTATAAGTCCCGCGCTGTACCTGAAAGGGTCAGCGTCGGGAAAATGTTACTGTTTTTAAAGGAGTAGGAATAATGGAAACCTTATTACCACAGACTTGTGTTCCTTGTAGTGGTGGTTCACCGCCGATAACTGAAGCAGAAATTGCTGAACTTCAGCCCCAGATACCCGATTGGAAGATGATTGAGGAGAATGGGGAGAAACGTTTACAACGCATTTATAAGTTTCCCGATTTTAAACAAGCACTGACTTTCACTCAAAAAGTGGGTGAAGAAGCTGAAAAACAAGGACATCACCCCGCTTTATTAACCGAATGGGGCAAAGTAACAGTTACTTGGTGGACACACGCGATTCAAGGATTGCATCGCAATGATTTTATTATGGCAGCCAAGACCGATGCGATCGCTGCTCAGTTTGCCCAGTAAAAGTATTGTGCAGGGCTGGAGGTATTGGCATTCATTGCGGTGCGGTTAACTGATATGCCCGCAGCTAAACTCACAAATATTTTATTTAATCAGTGGCAGCAAACACTCCAATACTTTGAGGTTGACCAATTAAAAGTTGAATCAACCTTTGCCCAATTAGTTGAGGCATATTCTACCACGGGTCGTTATTACCATACACTGCAACATATACATTACGTCCTGAATAAAATTCAGACTTTGCAAGCTAATACCCCAAATTTGCCTGCTGTACAACTTGCAGCTTGGTTTCACGATGCTATTTATGACACTAGAGCTTTAGATAATGAAGAAAAAAGTGCCGAATATGCTTGTAAGTTAATGAATAATCTGGAAATTCCTATTAGTTATATAACTACTGTTAATCGTCTTATTCTGAACACTAAATATCACAAAGCTACAGCAGATGATATTGATAGCCACATTTTATTAGATGCAGATTTGGCGATTTTGGCTGCTGATTCAGTTGATTATCAAGAGTACGCTAATGCTATTCGTCAAGAATACGCTTGGGTACCAGAAACCGACTATGTTATGGGTCGCAAGCAAGTTTTAGAAAAATTTTTACAAAGACAGTATATATATTTTACGCCTCTAATGTTTGAGGTTGCAGAACAATCTGCAAGAGCCAATCTTCAAGCAGAAATTCAAAGACTTTCTCAAGGACGTAACACCTAAAAATCTTGTTTAAATTTTTAGGTGTTACTGGAGGCCTTTCAAACTTTTTACTAGCCCAAACTGAAATTAGATAGCTTGAGTTTTGACAAAAATTCAACTACCTAAAAGCATTGGTTTTTGAGCTTACCAATTAGAGAATTAAGGTTGATTTGGGTAGGCCAGCCTTGAGGAAGATTTGCTGAGTTGTATCCTCTATCTTTTAAATCTTGAATAAATTGGTTGCGGATATATGTTGTATCAAAATTTCCAAGACCATCAAAGTAAACATCAGTTAGGTGAGCCGGGTCTAAAGCCATTTCACCCTTGTATACTGAGCCATCATTAGAATCATCCCAACCCCAAGGTGCATTAGCAGAATTTGTGCTGCAAGTTGGCGTACCAGCACCACACCCGCCACTAGTGTCTCCTTTAAACGTTCCCCAACTGGCAAAAGTTAATGCTGAAGAACTTGATAAAGAGGCTTCATTTAATTGGCGCTGCCACATTCCATTAGAAGCAAAGACATCAAGTAAGAGATATTGTACATTGCGATCGTTGCCTGAAGCGGGAAGTTCGGCAGTAGTTTTAGAAGGATAGTAGATAATTCCATCCTCGTTGCTGGCTCCTTTAAAATTGCTGGTATAAGGCCAGGCTTTTAAACCATGACCTTTAGCTTCCTGAGTTGTCAACGGGTGCAGAGAACCATTATAGGTATTCATGGTCAGCGTTCCATCAATGTTTTCTGCACCATTTACTAAAGGACTAGCAGATGGAGTGTATGAGTAAAAATCTTTATGAAATACAGTTACAATACCTTCCAGTTTCCCAAAAGTTGAACCGTCTTTACGAACTATAGCCAGCTTCCCCTCTAAATCATTTTCGTGTTCCTGGTCGAACGGAATATCAGTCCAATCTTGAGGATGGAAAAAAGAATATGTGATGAACCAGTGAGTACAAGTCTCGACTACAGAATAGTAGGCATAAGCATTAAGAGCAAATTGTTGCAGGTTGTCCCAATTATTTGTTCCTTGCCAATTTCCATCATAGTCAAACCGCGTGATGTAGTCCCCAATGTATTTAGTGCTATCTGTGTCTTGATAGTGAATTGGAGCATGATAGACGGCTAAATCTAAATCCGTGAAAGATTGGGCAATTCCCTTTATCTGTGTCAAACTGCCAAATACTATCGCCATGATAATTCCAATACCGACAAGAAAAATTCTTCTTAATGCCATTTTTCATCACCTAAGATGATCGACACAACTCAGAATAGAGGCAGATATTTAAGAATGGGTAATGAAATTGTATATATCTCTCTTGATTTTGAATATTAGAGGATGTTTGAAAAGTCCTATCATTGGTAACAATACGTTTTATATCCTCCTTCCAAAGGGGAACTTTCAAAAGTTTCCCCCCTTTTTTAAGGGATTAATAAATACCTAAATTGACAGCTAACTATTTTTAAAACAACCTCTTATAGTTTGGGAAAAAATCCGAAAGTGATGGAGATTTACAAAAAAAATTAACTTATATGAACTTAAAAATTACAAATTATTAGAATCTTGTAGATAACCACAATGTTTACAGTGCGATAATTTTCTGTAAGTCAGTTCATGGCAGTTTTGGCATTCGACATATTGTTCATAACCACAGTAAGGACAATAAATATCATTCTGTCGAATTTTTTTAGCACACTGAATACAGGATGATTTTTGAACTCTGCTAATTGCCTGGACTTGAGGGTTAAAAACAACTTTCTGAAAAAACTTGATAATCCCAAAACCTATCAGTGGCACTAACAAGATATAAATATAACTAACGAGGAAAAGTAACCTACCAAAAAGGACGCTAATTATATCAATAATAAACTCAAATAATACGCCGATTTGCAGAAATTCAAAAACTTTTAGAATTAGCGGGATAAAAAAGATGATAAGCAAATGCCAGCTTATCAATGTGATCAGTCCATATCCTTTTCGTTGAGCTAAACTATGAACTAATAAAGCTACAAAAATCAGCGGCAACAGAAAAATAGATTGAAAAGCAAGTTGAATACTGGGATACCAAAATGATGCTTGTTGATAACCTTTTTTAAGTGTGGCAAATTGCTCTTTATCTTTAAGAAAGGCTATGAAACTAGAAGTTTCTGGTTGAGATAGTAGTTCATTTTTAAGATTAGTGATTTCCTTTTCCAGTGTAGAAATATTTCGGTTATTTTGTTCTAATTCAATTTTTGCTTTTTCAGCACTGACTTGATTAATTGATTGCTCACGAGGTTGACCTGCAATCTTTTCTAGAAGTGTAGAGTCATATTGCTGACGAATACTGCTATTAGCTTGTTTAAGCGTATTAATTTTTGTTTGTTTTTGATTGATAAGATTGATATTTTGCTGATTTTTAGAATTATTAATTTTCTCTTGATATTCTGCATACTTTAGACAAGTTGTAGAGACTTTGCCTAAATGATCTGTTTCTGTTTGTTGATAAATTTGTTGTTGGCTAGGTTGAGTATTGTTATAGCTTAATGAAAGCTGGATAATTTTATAGTCTTTATCCTGAGTATTTTGTGTCTGATAATTTTGCCACTCGGAATAACATGGATAAGTCTGCAAAGGACTAAGATACCATCTGCTAATATCATCTAAGCCTGTAAAAACATTGATGAGAATGAAAATATCAATCAGAATAATGACAACCAGACTAACTTTATTTAGAGGTTCGTTGTTGATTGTCTTTGATTTATTAAAGAATTGACTCAATGAGCGACGAAATTGAGCAAACATATTAATTTTTAACTTGTTTTGTTGGGATTAATCTCCAACAGGTTTATTAATTTATACACACACTATCACTTTTGTTGTTTAATTTTATAAGTTCTTTATATTGACTCAAAAGGCATTTCTTGATTTATGACTAATCAAACACCGATCCCAGTTATTATCAATGGTGCTGCTGGCAAAATGGGTCGCGAAGTGATTAAAGCGGTGACGCAAGCGCCGGATTTAACCCTCATGGGTGCAATTGACACTAGCCCGGAACATCAAGGTCAAGACGCTGGAGAACTAGCGGGTTTAAGCGAACCTCTGGAAGTTCCTATTACTAATCAGTTAGAACCAATGCTGGGCTATGTAGCTGGCGAAAGACAACTTCCTCCAGGGGTGATTGTAGACTTTACCCATCCTGATTCAGTTTATGATAATGTTCGTAGTGCGATCGCCTACGGGATTCGTCCTGTAGTCGGCACAACGGGTTTAAGTTCAGAACAAATTCAAAATTTGGCAGACTTCGCCGAAAAGGCTAGTACTGGTTGTTTAATAATTCCTAATTTTTCCATAGGAATGGTGCTGTTGCAACAAGCAGCGATCGCAGCTTCCCAATATTTTGATCATGTAGAAATTATTGAACTGCACCACAATCAAAAAGCTGATGCCCCTAGTGGTACGGCGATTCAGACCGCGCAATTGTTAGCCGAACTAGGTAAACCTTTTAACCAAGCTCTTGTAGAAGAAACCGAAAAATTACCTGGAGCTAGAGGCAGTGTAGCAGAAGAAGGTGTTCGGATTCACAGCGTGCGTTTACCAGGACTGATTGCCCATCAAGAAGTAATTTTTGGCGCACCGGGTCAAATTTATACTTTACGACATGACACAAGCGATCGCTCTTGCTATATGCCAGGAGTTTTACTGGCGATTCGTAAAGTCTCTCAGCTAAAGTCGTTAGTATATGGATTAGAAAAGATCCTCTAAGCTGCAAATTCCCCAATTCCTACTCCCCACCTATGTTAGTCCCACTGACCCGCCAAAAATTTGAACAACTTGTACCATTAATAGCCACTAGCCAGCAATATAAGTACTACTGGGGGAAATTTGCCAACTTTTTGCAACGACTATTAATTTCTGTAGTTACCATAGCTGTAATTTTCCTGATTAGAGTTTTCTTCAAACTGGAATTTGGTGGAATCATCTTTTTGGTGGGGGTTTTTGGTGCTTTTTTTTGGCTGTGGTATCCAGTGTTTCAGGCCAGCGTCCGCAATGCAAAAACCCGCCGTTACAAATACAGCGGCTTTTTCCGTGGTAGAATTTTGGATTGGTGGATTACAGACCGATTGATGGGCAAACAAGAAACCGTCAACAGCAAAGGTGATTTGGTAATTGTTGAAAATCGGGAAAAACGGATTAACTTAGAAGTGGGCGATGACACCGGTTTTAGCGTGGAATTTGAAGCGCCACTTCGTCAAAATCACAAAGTTATTACTCGTGGTCAAATTGCCGAAATGATAGTGATGTCAAATCGCTCAGATTTAAGCACTATTGAAGAATTTAGCGATGTATATATACCCAGCCATGACTTATGGGTAAATGATTATCCTTGTCTACGAAGAGATTTTTTTAATGAAGTGAGTCGCCGATTACGTGAAGACCGAGAAGAAAGACCACGCCGTCGCCGCCGTCGTCCAGAAAGGCAAAGGGATGGAGAAGATAATAGATATTAAGGGAAACTCCACGCCACTTGCGGGATGGAGTTTTGTCAGTGGTCAGTGGTCAGTTGTCAGTGGTCATACCAATTCACGAAAAATTTGATTCAAATAAAGCATCAAGAATAAAATCCCAACCTGTAATAGAAGCAACGATTGATGTGTTTAATTTTTCCAAACGCCTCCAGATAAATTGTCTTAACTCATCTAAAGTTCCAAAGCTTTCCCAAGCTAAATGCCTTTTAATTTCCTCCCATAATCGCTCAATTGGATTAACTTGGGGTGTGTGTGGAGGTTGAAATAATAAAATGATATTTTCTGGTATTTGAAGATGCTGGCTAAAATGAAAAGCTCCATTATCTAACTGAATAATATGGATATC
>NZ_JAECZB010000102.1 GCF_016056295.1 Atlanticothrix silvestris CENA357 | reverse complement strand
CTCCCCAGCTTCCCCAGCTCCCCCAGCCTATACCTCGCAAGAACAGTTAACAGCATTGGCTACCAAAACTTTTGATCAATAAGGCTTTCGAGTAAGTTCAAAAATTTGGTTGCTTACTTTTTGCTTGATTGTGTCAAAAATCATAAGTAAAGTTTGTCTAAGGAAGGACAAGCATAACTAAAACCTATGTTGTGTGATCGCCTCTCCAAGACAATACACTTCTACAATTGCTGGTAAAACAAAGAGTTCCAAAAATAAATGATTTGGAACTCCCCAATCTCAATCGCTAATTCGTCTTAGGCGATAATTCCCTATTGTTATACATCTGCAATACAGTACGCCACACTATATAACCTGCGGGACTCAGGTGTAAGCCATCAGTGGTAAATTCACGGCGGAGATTACCTTGTTGATTGGCAAAAAGAGGATACAAATCAAGATATTTAACGCCTCTTCTGGCAGCTATGCCTTGCAATTGTTGATTTAATTGACGAATCCGACTATTACTAATAGCCTGGAGTTTCTCTCGTCCTTCCCAAGTAGCCTCTTCGCCCCCATGCGGCAAAATTGACTGAATAACGATTTGCGTTTTTGGATGCATCCTTCGCAGGTAATTCATAATTTGCCGTTGATTATCTAAAATGACCTCATCACTTATCCCGCGAATCAGGTCATTAATCCCAATCATCACAAAAATCACCTCTGGTTGGGTGGAGTCAAATAAACCTAATCTTTTTAATAACCCATCGCTAATTTCGCCAGAAATTGCTTGATTGAGCCAATTTCTATCTTCAGGTAATAACTCAGTAGGAAACCAGAGACTTAGAGAATCACCCGCTAATATGCTTAAATGCTGGGGGTGGCTTTGGGCGGCGACTTTGGCTTCTTGTTGAAGAATGTCTACCCACTGCTGGTAACTGAGTTTGTGGCGGGGGCCTAACTCCGGTGCAACAGCTTGGGATTGACTAATTTGAGCCAAGGAAGCTGTATTGTTAGAAAAAGCGGTTAATCGTTGCCGTTGCCAAATTAGCAGAATGACCGCCAACATCAGTATGCCGTTGGTTAACAGCGAGAAAAATGCCCAGATGGGAAAGGTTTTTGCAGAAGTGGACACGACTAGCAAAATTTACCAATGATTTGACTCAGATTTTAATTCGCTAGCGCTCATAAGTCACACTATCTTAGGGAATTACTCGGAAATATTTAGTGCAGCTTGGCTACTGGGAGTATTTACAGGTATTAATTTTTTGTTGGCGATCGCTTGACTTTTAAGACAGTCGCTCCGATAAATAAATAATTTATAACAGGCAGGGTGCGGGGTGCAGAGGAGAAAGCCTTGGGTTTATACCAGAATCCTTCTCCCTCCTTTTTTACTTTTTGGTATCCCCTAATTTGTCGCACTTTTAGTCCAAGCTGGATGGGATAGTAAAGAAGCAAAAACCCGAACCCCTCGTAATTGATTAGAGAGGGGTAAGTGACCTTTAGGCGCACTCAAATCCCAGGTAAACCCGTTAGGGTAACGTGTCCAGTTATTACCATTTTTCCAGCCAATTTTCGGCCAAAAATTATCCCAGTTTTTTCCTACACCCAACCAAATTTCTCGTTGCACCGAAAAGCCAAACTTGCCCTCGGAGTGAACTAACCACAGATGATTAATGGTTTGTAAGTCAACAGCAGGGGCATTTTCTACCTCGGTGAAATATAACCATTTTCTTTGGACAGCCGTTGGCCCTGCTAATTCGCACATTTTTTCTATGGTCAGGCGATCGGCTGCTTGGAAATCTTGAGCAGCAAGTAGCTGTTGCAAAGGTTTGTAATTAATCCCGCACTCTGATTTTAGAGGTACAATTCCCTCAGGAAAACAAGAAAGCAAAAATTCTTTGACTTGGAGTGCATCAGAGTTATAGAGGGCTTGGTAGACTTTGCCATCAATCCAAGTTGCTGGGTTGTCACGACGTTTCAGTAAAAATTCCATCAATACGGTTAATCCCTCATTACCCAAATCAGCTAACTGTGGGATTATTTGTTGTTGGACTTGAAGAGACCCAGCGATTAATGTTTGTCGGAGGGAGTCGATGTCATTAGCAGGGCCTGATAAAATCATTGGGTCTGTCATGCCATTACTCATGTTAGCGGTCAGCAGTGAAAAAGCGATCGCCCTTGAGGGCGTGCTGTAAGCGATCGGCTATCGGGTGTTCTCGAAAGTGAAGCACTGATAGCGAAAAGTAGTTTACTATTTTTGATCGTACAAAATTACGACGGTTTCACTGAATTCCATACCTAAATCCCCAAATGCTGTACAAGGGTAATAGGGGGAAAATCTGCGCCTCATGAATTGGTAAACAAAGGACACAGTAAAATTTGCAAGCCTACAAAAGCATAATTTTTGACTTGCGGCATATTGATTAGGAGTGTGTGAAGTATGTATGACAAGATTACTCCCCCTACAACTGGAGCAAAAATCACCTTTAAAAATGGTGAGCCGATTGTGCCAGAAAATCCAATTATCCCTTTTATTCGGGGTGATGGTACAGGTATAGATATTTGGCCTGCTACTCAAAAAGTGCTAGATGCTGCGATAGCTAAGGCATACAAAGGCCAGCGTCAAGTAAGTTGGTTCAAAGTTTACGCTGGAGATGAAGCGTGTGATTTATACGGTACATATCAGTATTTACCTCAAGATACACTTACGGCAATTCAAGAATATGGTGTAGCTATTAAAGGGCCTTTGACTACCCCAGTTGGTGGCGGTATTCGTTCTTTAAATGTGGCACTGCGGCAAATTTTTGACCTCTATGCTTGTGTACGCCCTTGCCGCTACTATGCAGGTACGCCTTCGCCCCATAAAAATCCCGAAAAACTCGATGTTATTGTTTATCGGGAAAATACAGAAGATATTTATTTGGGAATTGAATGGCGACAAGGTAGTGAAATTGGCGATCGCCTCATCAAGTTACTCAACGAAGAACTAATCCCCGCCACCCCAGAACATGGGAAAAAGCAAATTCCCCTTGATGCGGGCATTGGTATCAAACCCATTAGCAAAGGCGGTTCCCAGCGTTTGGTCAGACGCGCCATGAAACATGCCATGCTATTGCCCAAACAAAAGCAACAGGTAACTTTGGTGCATAAGGGCAACATTATGAAGTACACCGAAGGCGCTTTTCGTGATTGGGGTTATGAACTGGTAACGAGTGAATTTCGCCAAGAGTGTGTTACCGAACGAGAATCTTGGATTTTGAGTAACAAGGAGAAAAACCCTAGTATCTCCTCAGAAGATAATGCTCGACAAATTGACCCTGGATATGATGCTTTAACTCCAGAGAAAAAAGCGCAAATTGTCAAGGAGGTTGAAACGGTTCTTAACTCAATTTGGCCAAGCCACGGTAACGGCCAGTGGAAAGACAAAATAATGGTCAATGATCGAATTGCTGATAGTATTTTTCAACAAATCCAAACCAGACCGGATGAGTATTCGATTTTGGCTACGATGAACTTAAACGGTGATTACTTGTCTGATGCGGCGGCGGCGATCGTCGGCGGTCTTGGAATGGGGCCAGGGGCAAATATTGGCGATGCTTGTGCCATCTTTGAAGCTACCCACGGCACAGCACCCAAACATGCAGGCTTAGACCGGATTAATCCTGGCTCAGTGATTTTATCTGGAGTGATGATGCTGGAATACATGGGTTGGCAAGAAGCCGCAGACCTAATTAAGAAAGGTTTATCAGAGGCGATCGCTAACAGTCAAGTCACCTACGATCTAGCACGGTTACTCGAACCACCTGTGGAGCCTTTAAAATGTTCTGAATTTGCCGAAGCAATTATTCAGCATTTTGGTTAATTGAAATCCTCCCGCCGTCAAGCTTGTGCTGTGGCGGGAGTCCCTGGGGATGCTAGATAAAGCGTAAACAGGATTGTTATTTTAAAGTTATTCAGCTTTACTAAAAAAGTAATGTCTCAAGTTGTAATTGTTGGGGCTGGGCCAACTGGTGCAACGCTTGCACTTCTGTTTGTCAAACGTGGCATTGCAGTTAAATTAATTGAAGCATCCCGTAATTTCCGCCGAGTTTTTCGCGGTGAAGGCTTGATGCCTAGTGGATTAGATGCGCTTGAACAAATGGGATTGTTACCCATGTTAGAACGTATACCCCATCGCGCCTTAGATGCTTGGGAATTTTTACTTGATAATCACTTGTTGTTTCGGGTTGATGAACCATTTGAAATCGGTGGTAAGCCTACAACACTTGTTTCACAACCAGATTTACTGGAAGCGCTAATTGCAGAAGCAAGCACTTATTCTAATTTTGAGTTTATACAGAGTGTATCTGTACAAGATTTACTGTGGGTTGAGCAACGAGTTGCTGGTGTAAAACTAGGTGATGAACGCTGTATTGATGCCGATTTAGTTATTGGGGCAGATGGTCGTAATTCCATCGTTCGGCAACGAGCAAATTTACCTTTAAAACATTATTCCAAAACTTTTGACGTTCTATGGTTTAAATTGCCAAATAGTCCAGATTTGAAGTTTGAGAATATATTTTATTCGATTCTTCATGGTGATCATGCATTTGGTTTATTTCAAGGAGCAGAAGGCCATCTGCAATTGGGTTGGTCGCTTCATGAGAGTTCATCTACTGATTGGAAGCAAATCGATTGGCTTTCTATGCTTGTATCAGTATCACCTCCTTGGTTTGCAGAGCATTTACAGCAAAATGCACAAACAATTGAGCGACCTGTATTGTTATCTGTTGTGGTCGGGCGCTGTCCGCGTTGGTCTATACCAGGATTAATGCTTTTAGGGGATGCCGCTCATCCTATGTCACCTATTCGCGCCCAAGGTATCAATATGGCTTTGCGGGACGTTATTGTTACCGCAAACCATTTAATTCCAGTATTGCTTTCTAAGTCAGGGCATAGGAATATTGATGCAATTTTGCCGCAGATTCAAACCCAACGAGAGCCAGAGATTGTTCGAGTGCAGCAACTTCAAAGTCAAGAAGCAGCTCAGGCACAATTACTAGGTAAAAGCGCACTTTTGCGATGGGTAATAAGTAAGCTAAATCCTCTGCTACATCAGCGTCTTCGGCAGTCTTGGCTAAAGCGACAGATACAGTTGCGCCAAGGGATAAAGCCGATACAGTTAACTGTTTAAAGGCGATCGCACTGCAACCCTAAAAGAAGACTGAAGTCCATGTATCTAATTGCACAAACCTACCGTGTCAAGTGATGCATTTGCCCAAGACAATTGGCAAAATCCACACTATAAAGCATTCGGTTTTACTCAGTAAGTATAAATCACTGCTTGTTAGCCTAAAGAAGTGTTAATTGCAAGCTTAATCTTTAGTCATAATGAGAACTATTAACAAGAATTGTAATTAGTTTTAAGACTTAGAGAAAGGTTTAATGCTGAGAAAAAACTGGCTTTTAACAACAGGACTTGCTGTTTTAATTTTGATCATGGTTGTGTTAACAAAATCTATAGCTCAAACTCATCCTCTTACAGAAGCATATATATTCGGGGACAGTCTTTCAGATGCAGGTATGGTATTCCAGGCGACCGGAAAATTATATCCACCTAATCCAACTTACTACCAGGGGCGTTACTCGAATGGTCGAATTTGGATTGAGTATCTGAGCGATCGCTTACATCTATCCACTGAACAAACTAAAAATTTTGCTTACGGAGGAGCAACCACTGGCAGCATTGCTAATAGTTATGTACCTAGCTTACTTAAGCAAGTGCAGTCTTTTACACAAACACATCAAAAGACAAATTCAGATGCTTTATATGTGTTGTGGGCAGGAGCAAATGATTATTTACAGGGAGCAAGCAGTGCAACTGTTCCCATAAAAAATGTGATGAGTGCAATTAATTTGCTCACAGATGTAGGTGCTAAAAAGATTTTAGTCGCAAATTTACCAGATTTAGGCAAGTTACCTGCAACGAGAAATACTACGAATTCAGGGAATCTGAGTGCATTAACACAAGCACATAATCAAGGCTTAAGGCGGTCACTAAAGGTATTGATTCAACAAGATTCAAAGCTTCAGATTGCGACTTTAGATGCTAATGGTTTATATCGAGATGCGATGATAAATCCGGCAATGTTTGGCTTTACAAATGTCATCAGTCCCTGTCTATCTAGTTCTGGCATTTGCGGAAACCCAGACCAATTTTTGTTTTGGGATAGCATTCATCCCACGACTGCGGCTCATCGCATTATAGGGGAAACTGCTTTTTCAGCGATTCAAGAAGCAGGGATGATTAATTCTCGTGCAATCTTAGTTCCTTAAGTAATTTACTTAGTGCTTCTACTAAAGCTTGATTTTGTGACTCAGTGCCAACAGTAATGCGTAGTTTATTATCCAATCCTGGCTGCCGGAAGTAACGGACTAAAATTCCTTGTTCCTTCAGCTTTTGATAAAGATATTCTGCATTGCCTTGGGGAGGCTGTACCAATAAGAAGTTAGTTTGGGATGGCCAAACATGAAAACCTAATTGTTTTAAGTCTGTTGCTAGCTGAGTTCGTGATGCTTTAATCTTGACTATACAAGCATTTTTATAAGCTTGGTCACTGATAGCGGCTGCCCCAACTGCACAGGCGATCGCATCAATGTTATAACTATCTTTCACCTTAAATAATCCATGCAGCAGTTGAGGATTCGCTACTCCAAATCCTAGGCGTAATCCTGCCAAAGAGTAACCTTTAGAAAGTGTCCTAATCACGATGACATTTTCGTAATCTTTAACTAAACCCAAGGCATTTTCTTCGGCAAAATCTACGTATGCTTCATCAATTACTAAAATTCCAGATAATTGAGGTGCTAGTTGCCGCAGATCATCTATGGGTACGACATGCCCTGATGGACTATTAGGTGAAGCAATGAATGTTACACATCCATTAGCAGCAATTAGTTCTTCTAAAGGTAAACTGTAATCTTGATTGTAGGGAATCTCCACAATCTCTGCGGACTGCATCTCGGTTAATGTGCGATAAAGCACGTATGTTGGCATCGGGTAGACTACTTGTCGTCCCGGTTCTGCACAGGCTCGCATCACCAAGTTTAAAACTTCGTCACTACCATTGCCTACAATGATCCAATCACTAGGTATTTCTAAAATTTGACTGATGGTTTGCCGAAACTTTTCCCCAAACGGTTCTGGATAGCGCCGCAACCATTCCCCATCAATGCTTTGTAGCACAGCTAGTGCCGCTGGGGAGGGAGGATAGGCATTCTCATTGCTGTTGAGTTTAATAGTCTGTGTCCCGGCTGGAGGCTGTTCACCAGGGACATAGCCAGCCATTGCATCAACATGGGAACGAAAGTAGTTGCTCATAGCTCGGTTTTGTATCAAACTTGGGCTTGGTTGGTGGAGTTCTGTATTTATGCTAATAATCCATGACAATATCAAAAATAAGGTGTTGAAATACAAGATATATGGAATCTTAGTGTTAAAAAATTGATTTTTGAACTACCAAGACACCAAGGTAAAAAGCCCTAATCTGAATATCAATCCTAAAAATATGAGTGCTAACGAAATATATCTTCGACCTGCCCAAGAAACAGATGCGTGGGTGCTGAGTGCAATTCATATTGCTGCTATTAAGGCTTTGCCTGCAACTTTCTATACAAAAAAAGAACTGTTAGCTTGGCGCAATTATCGCGACAAACCTGATGATTCAAATATTTTGAAGAGTATGAAAAAAGAAAATTTTTGGGTAGCTGTTAAAGGCGATATCATTACAGGATTTGCTAGTTTTATTATTGATGAATTGATTGGGCTTTATGTCCATCCTCATTATCAAGGTCAAGGAATTGGACGCACTTTAGTTCAACATTTTTGCAACGAAGCTGCTGCTCAAGGTATAGATAAGGTAATTACTACTGCTAGCCTTTATGCTGAAGGATTTTATTTGCGGCTAGGATTTATTGCTATTAAGAAAGCACCTCATCAATTGAGAAATCAAATAATTGTTCCAGTCACTAAGATGAGTAAACTATTGACTAATACTACAGCGTAATTAAATTTACTTTAATCTATATATTGGAACTTAAATTGCACAATAGCGATCGCAATTTCCGCTGATTAAATAATTTACATAAATTATCTTTACTATTTTACTTAAATTTGCAACCACTTTTTCCACAGACTATAATGCAAGTAAGTGCTTGCAAACTTGAATGAATAAAATTATCCGTTCTTCCGCCCTGACCCGTACACGTATAATAGAAGCTGCCTCACAGGTATTTGCCAGTCTAGGTGTTCAAGGAGCAACTACTCGTGAAATAGCTCGTGTAGCTGGCGTGAATGAGGTAACTTTATTTCGCCACTTTGCTAGCAAAGAGCAACTTCTGGGAGCAGTAATTGAAAATGCTTTAACACTTCAAATAGAAGCTTTGGCTCATCCTGAAGCGTGGACACAAAATCTTGGCGTTGATTTAAAGCATTATGCCCAGCTTTACAACTCTATGCTGGAAGCCCAAGAAGATTTAATTCGTACCTTCATTGGAGAAGCTAAACGTCATCCTGAAGCTGCTAAGCAAGTGATCCAAGCAGCGGTTAAGCCTTTAGAAGAAAAACTTATAGCTTACTTGCAATACAGTCAAAAACGAGGCAATGTTAGACCAGATATTGATCCTTTGCCGGCAGTTGATATGTTTACAGGAATGCTACTAGCCGGAATGCTATGTCGCAGCGCCAATTTTAACCAAAAGAAGTATAGCCGTGAGCATTACATCGATACTTGTGTAGATATTTTTGTACGTGGTATCAGTGCGGCTCCTGTTTCTGTTGCCAATGCGACTGTAAATCATCAGTCACATTAAAAAGCGCCTGGGAGTGTTGCCGTGTTTCCACCCCAAGCGCTTTTTATTTCTAACTTGCTCCTCACACACAAATAGAGGATATCATCTATTTCTTGAAATGGCAAGTGATATGGGTGACACTTTGCTAATTGGAACATTTCTATATACAAATTAAAAAGCGCTTGGGAGTGTTGCCGTGTTTCCACCCCAAACGCTTTTTATTTCTAACTTGCTCCTCACACACAAGTAGAGAATATCACCTATTTAATGAGATGACAAGTAATATGGGTGACACTTTATCAACTGCACTATTAAAATTAGTGTAAAAAGTGACGTACACCTGTTAAAACCATCACTAAACCCAATTCATTTGCAGCTTTGATGGAGTCATGATCCCGTAGACTTCCTCCTGGTTGGACAATGGCAGTAATTCCCGCTGCTGCGGCTGTTTTTACTGAATCATCAAAAGGGAAAAATCCATCGCTAGCAAGAGTTGCGCCTTTGGCTTTTTCTCCAGCTTGTTCTAGGGCGATTTTAACTGAGCCGACGCGATTCATTTGGCCAGCACCTACACCTAGAGTAGCGCGATCGCTTGTCACGACAATTGCATTTGATTTTACGTGTTTACAAACTTTCCAAGCAAACAGCAATTCTGCTAATTCGTCAGCAGTGGGTTGACGTTCGGTAGCGATTTGCCATTGACTAGTGTCAGCAACAATGTCATCGGCAGATTGGACTAAAAAACCACCTGCGATCGCTTTTATGGTATCTTTGGAGCCCCTATGCAAATCAGCTAAAGTCAAAACCCGCACTTTGGATTTCTGAGCCAGAATTTCTTGAGCCTCTGCATCACAATCTGGTGCAACCACACATTCTAAAAATGTTTTAGTTAATTCGCTGGCGGTAGCAGCATCGATAGAACGATTGAGGGCGACAATTCCACCAAAAGCCGAAACAGAATCAGCATTAAAAGCTTTTTGGTAAGCTTCTACAAGGCTATTTCCTAACGCTGTACCACAGGGATTGGTATGTTTGATAATTGTGGCTGCTGGGGTATCAGGAAATTCAGCAATAATTCGGCGTGCAGCTTCTAAATCAACTAAATTATTGTAACTGAGTTCCTTACCTTGTAGTATCTTTGCAGCTGTCCATCCTGTTGGGGTAGTACCAGTTTGATACCAAGCCGCGGGTTGGTGAGGATTTTCGCCGTAGCGCAGAGATTGTAATTGTTGTCCAGAAAGATTGTATTGCTGTGTGCCTGCAAGATACGATGCGATCGCGCGATCGTAACTAGCAGTATGTAAAAAGCCTTTTAAGGCAGCATTTTGGCGAAACTCTAGAGATGCTTCGCCGTTATTTTGCCGCAATTCTTGCAAATATTCGCCATACTGTGCCGGATCACATAATACAGTGAGATGGGCGAAATTTTTGGATGATGCCCGCAGCATCGCTGGGCCACCAATATCAATTTGCTCCACGGCTTCAGCCAATGTTACCCCTGGTTTAGCAATAGTTTCCTCAAAAGGATAAAGATTCACCACCACCAAATCAATCGGGCGAATTTGGTTATTTTCTAAATCTGTAATATCTTCAGGAACATCCCGCCGCGCCAAAATCCCGCCATGAATCCGGGGATGCAGAGTTTTCACCCGACCGCCTAAAATTTCTGGTGAACCTGTGTAATCTGCCACTTTGGTAACTGGTAGCCCAGCATCTTTAAGGGTTGTGGCGGTTCCCCCACTGCTGATTAAGTCAAAGTCAAATTCTTCCACCAAGCGACGGGCTAGGTCTATTAAACCAGTTTTGTTAGATACACTCAGCAGTGCTAGACGCGCCATTGGTCAATTCCTCAAAAGTTAGGCTGTGATGCGAAAGACTCCAATTTTTACATAAGCCTTGGTTCACTTCAAGACGATGAGAAATAATAGTCTAATTTGTATGCTTAAATCCCTCAGAGTCCGCTTGGATACAACTTCAATCACTGTCGAAAATGCTGAAAATAAAGACTAAGTAGTTGCAGGTTCACCCTGAGCTATGTTTGGGTGTAGTCAAAAAGTACTGGGATACTGTACTCTTTCGCCGTTGCAGGAAAAATTGCTGGCTGATGTGGAATAGGAGTACGGTCTCCCTTAGAAATAAAAGTTACCTGATTTAAACATGAGAAAAAGCTCAAAAAGTATCTGTATATTATGGTTTATTGGACAGTATCCAGAAAAATTCTAGATATCTTTCTCGCTTTTGAAATGGAAATCCGATTTCTCAACTCCCAAGATGTCGTCGTTTACCGTGAACTGCGTCTTTATGCATTGAGAGAGTCGCCGACGGCTTTTGGTTCCAGTTATAAGCAGGAATCCTGTTTTTCTTTAACCGACTTTGCTACCAGACTTAGCTCTCACGATGATTCTGCCAACGGCATTTTCGGTGCTTTCGACGATGGAGATAAACTTATTGGTATGCTCGGTTTCTCACGCGAGAGCCGTTTGAAGCGTGTTCACATTGGTTCTCTCTGGAGTATGTATGTTTTGCCTGAGTCTCGCAGGCGAGGCGTTGGAGCTGCGCTTCTCGATGAGGCATTATGCCATGCTCGACGGCTTGATGGTCTGCGACAGATCATTCTCACGGTCACTACAAAAAATTTAGCAGCCTCCTCTCTTTATAGGTCACGGGGTTTTGAGCGTTTTGGCTTAGAGCGTGATGCTTTATTTATTGATGGTATATATTTCGATGAGGAGCATCTGGCATTACACTTCAACTAGGATGCCTAACAAGCCCGTTGCACACCAACTATAATAAGCACGGTTCAGTTTCCCCAATGATTCCAAAAACCTCTGCACTGATTCCTCCAGCCCACTAGAATATACCCTACTAGTGCGTCGTAGACGCAAAGCCTTAAAATCACGTTCGACCGGAAATAACGATATGGAAATTGTATGAAGTTTTTTCGCTAATTTCCCCACAAAGTCAACACCCTAGTACCGCTGCATGGAAGTCAAAAGGCAAAAGATTTGTATTGTCGGCTTTTTGACCATTTTTAATGGTCTGTTCATTTCCGCCATGATGTACTAATCTTAGCCTCTCGTATGGGCGATCGCCTAAACTAAAAGTAAGCATCTTTTAGCCACATAACATTATGGTTCAGTCTTCTAATCAACGTCTAACTCTAGAAGAATTTCTCGCACTTCCCGAAGGAGATGTTACATACGAGTTTGTTAATGGTGAAGCTGTACCCAAATATAAAAATAATGAAATGTCGCCAAAATTTTTTCATGGCTCGACTACTGGTGCTTTATTTATAATATTGTCTGCATGGGCACAAGCAAAAGGTCGGGTTGTGATTGAATGGGCAATCAAACTAACACGAAATCAACAAGATTGGATGCCTGTAGCTGATCTGACTTATATTTCTCATAACCGTCTTCCTGCTAATTGGCTATTAGACGAAGCTTGTCCTGTCGCACCTGAATTAGTCATCGAAATCATTTCACCTGGTCAAAGTTTTGGTGAAATTGCCGAAAAGGCGACTGATTATCTAAAAGCTGGTGTTTCTCGTGTTTGGGTGGTTGATACAAAAGCTAGAACTGTAACTGTATTTGTGCCATCCTCTTTGCCGATTACTTATCGAGGTCATCAAGTAATAACTGATGATTTATTACCAGAATTAGAAATTAGCCCTCACGCAATCTTTCAACAAGCTGGATTAAATTCTTGAAGTTTCATGATAAATCCGAATAAGCTAAAGTATGCCAATGAAAAAAATTGAAGAACTGAATCAATCGAAAACATGAATTAGTTTTTTTATTCAACACTCAACAATATACATAAACATAAAACTGAATTGTTTATGAAATAACTCTTAAAAAAATATGATTAATATAAAATATAACTATTTTGACAGACTAAACATATTTAAGATGTCAAATCCAATGAATTGAATTTTTTCAATATTATTCTGCTTGAAAATGAATCTGAGTAAAAATTTAAGATACAATAATTCAGATTTATCACTGATTTCTACTTAATTTAATCTCTTATTAGAGATAGGATTTATTAGAAGAGTAAAATTTTTAGGAGTAAGCTTCTGTCTTTACAATATATTACCTTCCCTTCCTCAAATTCTGAACCTCCCGCCGGCTTGATAGTCACTTTGCATGGTTGGGGAGCTAATGCTGAGGATGTTGCATCTTTATTACCTTTTTTTAGATTACCTAATTACCAGTTTGTGTTTCCTGATGCACCTTATCCTCATCCTGGTTCTCCGATAGGTAAAGCATGGTACGACCTGAGAATGGAGAATATGTTTGAAGGGTTAACAGAAAGTCGGCAACTGTTAACAGATTGGTTGCAATCTTTAGAGAGTATTACTGGCGTACCTTTATCGCGGACTATTTTGAGTGGATTTTCTCAAGGTGGCGCGATGACTTTAGACGTAGGATTGCAATTGCCCTTAGCAGGTTTAATTGTCATGAGTGGGTATTTACATCCTGAAGTAGCAACGGCAAATCAAAGTAGTTTTCCACCAACTTTAATTATGCATGGGAGAAACGATCAAGTTGTGCCGCTGGAAGCTGCCTTAAAAGCACGGGAAACTGTGGAAGCTTTGGGCGTTGCGACGGAATACCACGAATTTGACATGGGACATGAAATCAGCCCCCAAATGTTAGAAGTGCTACGAAATTTTGTAGTAAATGTAATGAAATAGTCCTAGATGCAAATTTTTTACAAATTAAGGTAAAATCCTGAAAGATTTTACGATATCAATGCCCTCGAATGAGTAATATAGATTGGGAGGCTGCGCCAAGCGTAACTTAACCCACGCCGGGGCAAATGCTGCATAAGGGAGGGGCAAGCATTATGACAACTTTGAGCATTTCCAAAAAAGAAATTGCTGCCATGACCGCAGCAGAGGTGGAAGAACTGGCTACACGTCTGGAATTGGATAATTATAGCAATGCTTTTGAGGGTTTAAATGATTGGCACGTATTGAGAGCGATCGCTTTTCAGCGTCCGGAGTTAGTGGAACCCTATGTCTACCTCTTAGATTTAGAACCCTACGATGAAGCTTAAAAAAAAGATCAAGGATGAAAGTATAAGTGTCAGAATTACTTTGTATTCTCCCTAACTTTCATGCTTAATCCTGCAACTGTCAACAAAAGGGTTTTAATTGGTGTAGGCGGCGGTATCGCCGCCTATAAAGTTTGTGAGGTGGTTTCGACGTTATTTAAAACGGGGATAGAAATTCGAGTCATTCTTACCCGTTCAGCACAAGAATTTATCACGCCTCTGACTTTAGCAACCCTATCCCGTCATTGCGCCTATACAGATGATAGTTTCTGGCAACCAACTCATTCTCGTCCTTTGCATATTGAGTTGGGTGAATGGGCAGATTTATTGGTAATTGCCCCTTTAACGGCTAATACATTAGCCAAGTTAGCTTATGGGATGGCTGACAATTTGCTGACTAATACAGTGCTAGCTTCTACTTGTCCCGTGCTGTTAGCGCCAGCCATGAATACAGATATGTGGGAACAGTCGGCAGTGCAGCGTAACTGGCATCAAATATTGATTGATCGCAGATATCATGGAATGAATACAGCATCGGGTTTATTAGCCTGCGATCGCATCGGTGCTGGGAGAATGGCAGAACCCCCGGAAATTATGGCATACGTCCAATCGCTGTTGCACACTCAAGGAGTACGAGATTTAGTTGGTAAGCAAGTGTTAATTAGTGCTGGGGGAACACGAGAGTACTTTGATACCGTGAGATTTATTGGTAATCCATCTACGGGGAAGATGGGATTGGCTTTAGCACAAGCAGCACTACATCGCGGGGCAAGTGTCACATTGGTACATGGCCCGGCCAATTGGGATGTACCATTGGGAGTGCAAGCGATTTCTGTCACCAGTGCTGAAGAAATGCAGCAAGTGATGCGGTCATATTTCCCGACTGCGGATGTAATTTTTATGGCAGCCGCAGTGGCTGATGTTAAACCTAGAGACTACAGCCCAGAAAAATTACCCAAGCGATCGCTTCCCCAAGCGTTACCCCTAGAACCTGTACCAGATATCATTGCCCAATTGGCACAGCTTAAACAACCCCACCAGCGTTTAGTTGGCTTTGCAGCCCAGACAGGTGATATCATCACACCAGCTATAGAAAAATTGCAAAGTAAAAAGTTGGATGTGATTGTTACTAATCCCATCGATCAACCTGATAGTGGTTTTGGTAGTGACAATAATCAAGCGATAATTTTAGATCGGCAAGGGCGAAAGGTAGAAATTGCACCTTGTTCTAAACTGCTTATGGCTCATCACTTATTTGATTTTGTGAGATGAGCATTTGCGCCTTTTAGAAAATGGGTCATACAACTTATCACTCTTGAATCAAAAGGTAATCGATTATGGCAGGTATCTCCAACTTTTCAAGCAATCGTCGCTATTTTGCAAACTACAGAAGTGCCGAAAGCTGAACCACAAAATGTCAGTCTTAAGTTTCTTTCCAAGAGCTTTTGGCGGCACTTTTGAGGATTACTACCAAGCCGTTAAACCAGCTTGGCGGTAATTATCTATCTACTATTTTCAAGTAAAAATGTCAACAACCTTGCAAAGATTACCCATTTAGAAAATCTGTAGAATATGCGCTTTCGCTTAAAAATACTAGAACAAAATTCCTGATACAAGGAGACATCCAATCGCTAAGGTCATGGCTAATGCACGTACAATGATCACGCTATCCCATCGGTTTTGGAGTTCGCGAGTGTTGTTTGGAATATTCCCTAGTTGTACAGCTTTCGTCATTTTTTGGTTTACTGGTTTAGCAACGGTCAAATACAAGCTCAGTTGAATTAATAATCCAGCTAATGCAATCAATGCCAACCAACTTGAGATCGTCCCAATCTGGCTGACAATTGCAAAAGTAAAAGTTGTTAACACCCCAAATATGCCGAATATAGGCATTCGAGCATCTGCTATTTTGTGAAGATGTCCCATCACGTTGGCGATCGCATCCTCATCACTGGCTGCTAAAGCAGGACGCCCCACAACCGCAAAAAACACATCAACCCCATAAACTACCCCTACTGATAAAATCGCAAATATTAGTAAGACGTTAGCCAACATAAGAACCTTCCTTTAAGTCATCCAGTAACGAAATGGCTTGAGGCTGCCAACCCAAAACTTTTCTGGCCTTTGCTCCACTCACCTGTTGGTCAAGAGCCAGCGCATCGGCAAATGTACCCATTACTATGTGGGCTTCCTCCGCGCTGCCGATATATCCTGTTGCTCCTGTAACTAAAACGTTCATGACAAAATTTCTCCATTAACATTAGTTGGTCAAACAACTAAAAATCCTCAAAAAAAGAAGAGTGTTGCTGATCAACCTCAGAAGGTTATTATTTTTCACTCAACTGTGAGGTAAACATCTGGAGCAGGACACAGTAAGCACTCTCTAAATCAAAGTCTGGGTCTACCAACTTCTGTAAAGCCAACCCATCAAACGCTGCCAGTAAGATACCTGCCACTGCCTCTGGCTTAGTAATCTTACCTCCTGCAATCTGGCACACCAGACGAGTAATACATTGTCGCCCAGTTGAGAGCATAACCTGAACCGCTTCGTGGAAGTTGGGGTTGCGTAGCCCTAGTGCGAACAACTCACATCGCAGCTGAAACCATTCAGGCTCATTGATCACCCGTTGCTTTGGTTCACTAAACGTTGTCTCCAACAATTGCGGTGAAGCCAGTGTGTTACACCACTGTTCCACCTCCTTCATATAACGGTCTCCTGCAACATAGAGTACTTCTTGCAGGAGTTGATCTTTGCTACTGAAGTAGTAGTGAATCAAGCCAGGAGCCACCCCAGCTGCATTTGCGATCTCCTTCATCGTTGCCGCATAGTATCCTTCCTCTGCTAAGAGCTTATAAGCAGCAGAGATAATTAGTGAACGATTATTAGCACCGTTTGATGCCGTTTTTTTGCTCACTGACATTCTCTAGTTATATTTTCTGGTTGGTCGTACAACCAAATATTAACTTACCTCTTCGATTTCTGCAATACTGGGTTACAAGCGTTAGTGTTTACGAGATTTATTTACGTATTGAGAGTTTGGCGCATAGCACCGGTATTTGATTTGGATTCTGTGAACTCTGACGATAAATAAAAGCGTAAGCGCCATCAAGAGATTGACGCTTACAACCAGCAGATATGGGCTTTCTCCTAATATCGCGTCCCTACAAAAGTGGTTTTGAATGCAGAAAACTAGGCTATGTTTACCCCAAAAGAGTTATCGCCGTTTAGTGGTGCTGCGTCGGGTTTCGCGTTTTTCGTCTTCTTGACGACGGCGATCGCGCCAATCTGCTAGCGTCAAATAACCAACGCCACCAGTAACTGCTAGTAGCAGCACCAAGGCAACTAAAGCCAAAATACTCAGGAATGGACTTTCCACAATTCCCCTATAATCCGTTGCGTCCCCAAACTACCATTGCAATTGACCAAGTGAATACAACTAACAGTGATACCCAACCCAATGTCAAAATCGCCATAGTCCTACTTTTTAAATAATTACAACACGTCTCTAATATTTATCATACTGGGAATAGGGAATAGGGAATGGAGAATGGTAAGGGAAGAATTTTTTTGTGTCTATATAGAAATTTAGATAGTCCTATGATGGTAGAACGTCTAGAATCCCTTAAAGCTGGAATAGTTGGGGGTTTTGCCTTATGTTTCGCTTTCGCTACGACCAGTTTTTTGAATACTCTCGTACTAGCGAAGTATTTTCCGATACTCGCAATTCTCCAAATTGATCTGAGTTGGCACTGGTGGGTGAATGGGGTAAGTGCTGCTGTTTGCGGTTTTTTGTTTGGTGTCACGTATCGCTATATCATTCGTTCTGATGAAAATCCCCAACTCAAAGCTGGCGGTGTGTTTGCCTTTGGTTTTGTGCGGGGGTTAACTCAGATAGAAATGGGCTGGAATTCTACTGTTACCATTTTGCCTGCTGTAGTGCTGGCTTTTGAAAGTATTTTGTGGTTTACAATTGCGGCGATCGCTGTTGATATCGCTATACAACTTGGTTGGCTTAAACCTTTTCAGTAGTTTCGAAATTTTTTCTTGTCTTCGATTTTATATCTCTAAAAGTGAATTTTCTACACGCAAAATATCAAATTTGAGCAGATACATCACGGTGCGAAGTAATTCTGTAGAAGAGACATCTGGGTGCTGATGGATAATTGTCTCAATTGAGACTGCTCCATGTTGGGCGATCGCAGCTAAAATTCCATCTACAGTAGAATTTGCGCTTCTTCTGTCTGCACCAAAATTGGTAATCCAGTTTTGCCTAAGTTGCTGTAAATGCTCTGGTGTACCCATACTACCTAGCCCTAATATTAAGTCTGGGGTTAGCTTGATATTGGTGTAATGGGCAAATAGCCTAAAAGGATCATCACACAAAGGTGCAGGCGGGCTACCTCGTAGAACTGGCGCAGACATCGGTGCAGTATTGCGAACTGTGGCTAATTCCTGCCACAATTCCTCATAAGCTGCAATTACAACTCGCCAATCATAAGTTTGCCTCGCACGTTGTCGTCCGTTCTCTCCCAAGCGCTTTCTCATCTCAGGATTAGTAATTAACTCTATTAAAGCTCTGGATGCTGCATCAATATCAACAGCAATTACCATTGATGAATGAGCAATATAGGAACTGTAATTTAAGTTATCGCTCAGATACGCAGAGCCTAAATCAAGTCCAGAACCAGCCGGAGGCATAAGGGTAGGAATGCGTAAACCATCAACTTCATGACGCACAGACTCTTGATAACCGTCCCAGTCTGAGACAATTACAGGTAAACCAGCCGCCATCGCTTCAATGGGCGTTAGTCCAAAAGTTTCTTGAATATTATCTACTAAAGAAATAAAAATATCGGCGGTAGACCAGATTCCCGAACGAATTTCTGGTTTGCGCCCATCGACAAAAATACAATTAACCGATGGACAGAATATTTGAGTACTTTGTTTGAAAGTAACTTCTTCTCTTTCATCTTCAAACCAGCCAGCCTGGACAAAATGAATTTTAGCTTTGGTTGCTTGTGCTGCTTTTTCTAAAGCCAAATACATTGGTACAGGATGTGCTTTGCCATAAAAGCACAATCTGCCTACAAACAACACAACAATGTCATCTTGAGGAATGTTAAGTACTTGACGCAGACTTTTTCTAATATTTGGTGTATTATCACCTTGAGCAAAAGCGTCACAATCAACACCCAAAGGAATTATTGGTAGTTGGATATCAATATTAGGCTTACCGCCTGTACGTTGAGCTAAATATTCAGCCCAAGTATTAAGCAGACGTTCAACAGCAATTTTAACTGCCACAGAAGTACAAATTAAAGCATCCCACGGCTGAAGAGGAGCAATGAGCAAATCGCCAATACCACCCATAACTCCCGTACTAGCAATAGTATGAGTTACCCCACAGATACTATATCCGCGCTGGTCAAAAAATCTTCTATTCCAGGCAAGCTTAGAGAGTATAGGGTCAGGGTGATAAATTGTTCCTGCTTGCGTAAGAATCTGAGGATGGCTGGTAGGTAGCCATTGCACTTGACGAGGACGTTTCATCCAAGGTTTAATGCGATCGCAAAACTCCGCAAATTCTGGTTGAGTATCTGCATAACAATATAGAGAATCGGCTGTCCCATATTGGACTAAAGCTTTGAGAAACCCTTCTCCCGCAGCCTGACGACCTAAAAGTCTTTTTCCAGAAGTATCGTAACCATCTCTTTTATATAAAATTGCGGCAGTGTTATTCATAGTAAGACTTGTAAGATTTTGGGCTGGAATTAACCAAGCCACTGGTCAATTTTTGCTAATCATTTGTGTCTGATCACACAGTACTAGAAAGGCGACTTGCAAAGAGCAAAGGTAATACAAATTTGAAAAAAGAATGCGACAGATAGGTAGGGGCACAACAATGTTGTGCCCTTACGAATAATTGATGTGTCGCAAACATTATTTGAATTGGTATAACATTAATTGCCAAATCATCCAAGCTTCTGTGTACTTGCGATTACGCTAAAGTTGCAAATGAGTGTGCATCTAACTTGAGCCAGGAGAAAAGAATTATGAAAGCAGTCTTAATGACAGCAGCAGGTAATCCTGAAGTTCTACAAATACAAGAAGTTGTCAATCCTGCTGTTCCTGTAGGCAATACCAAACTTTTAATTCGCTTAGTAGCAGCTGGCATTAACCCAATTGATACAAAACTCCGTAGCCGAGGCACTTTCTACCCCGAACTTATGCCTGCAATTTTAGGATGTGATGGTGCGGGTATTGTAGAAGCGGTGGGTGCTGGCGTTCAGCGTTTCCGTCCAGGAGATGCAGTATATTTTTGCTATGGCGGCTTAGGCGCAGAGTCAGGTAATTATGCAGAATATACTGTGGTAGATGAACGGTTTGTAGCACATAAACCCACTTCAGTCTCCTTTGCAGAAGCAGCCGCAGCACCTTTGGTATTAATCACTGCTTGGGAAGCCTTGTACGAACGGGGACGACTGGAACCAGGAGAAAAAGTTTTAATTCATGGAGGTGCTGGGGGTGTAGGTCATGTAGCCATTCAACTAGCAAAACTCAAAGGTGCTGCTGTCTCTACCACTGTGAGTTCTCAAGAAAAGGCTAATTTCGTTAAACAACTTGGTGCTGATGAAGTAATTTTTTACAAACAAACTGACTTTGTGCAAGCGGCTTTAGATTGGACTGATGGCGAAGGTGTAGACTTGGCTTTTGACACCGTAGGCGGGGAAACATTTCACAAAACCTTTCCCGCAGTGCGAGTATATGGTGACATTGTGACGATTCTCGAACCGAATGCCAATACCGTTTGGAAAGTTGCAAGAGCGCGTAATCTCCGCATCGGTTTAGAATTAATGTTGACACCGATGTTGCAAGGATTGGAAGAAAGCCTCCAGCATCAAGCAGAAATTCTCGAACAATGTGCTAAATGGATCGATCAAGGCAAGTTAAAAATCCAAGTTAATCATCAGTTTCCTCTAGAACAAGCAGCAAAAGCACATCAGTTACTTGAAAGTGGGTCTATCACAGGTAAAATTGTTCTGCTAATTAGCGATGAATGATCGAACAATTTGCATAAGTTATTTTTGAAACGCAGAAAAACGCAAAATATCGCAGAGAAAACCCTCTGTGTACTTTTGCGTTTAACCTTTGCGTGCCTCTGCGTTTTATTAATTCTCCTTTTTCTACCTCTACCAGCTAAGGCAGCACAGACACAAATAGAACGCACACCTTTAACCCTGGAATTATTGCAAGAGCGATTACACACACCAATACTTCGTGAAGGCAATTTGACCGTAGATTTGCGGGAGATGGTAATCGATTTGCGGCCTGAAAATGCAACTTTTCGCGATGCTTTTTATCAATTGCTGCGAAAAGAACTGGGTGCAAAACCCTTGGGTTTAGATTTGAGTCAGTCTTTAATTCAAGGAGATTTCATAGGTAGTGATTTGGGTTTAAGAACACCTTTATATGCTCAAGCGATGTCTGGCGACAAGCCACGAGGTGTCTACGCTCCTATATTCACCGCTACCGAACAAGAAGAACTAGAAAGTTTACGCTTGGTTTGCTTACAATCATTAGCGATCGCCTTACCCAATTCTAGGGACTGTCGATCACTTTTGGGAACTGATTTAACTACATCTAGTGAAGTTTCTGTCTTTCGTGGTTCTTTGACACTGGTGCAAACTCGCTTTGCTGGGGAAGTACAGTTTCCAAATACATTTTTTCTACAATCTGTCAATGCCCAAGGTGCAACTTTTCTTCAACCTACTAACTGGACTGAGACCAGATTCAGTCGTTCTTTCAGCTTCAAGGGTGCAATTTTGCGTCAGTTGAGTAATTTTCATGGGAGTATTTTTTTTAAGAAAGCTAATTTTCAACAAACCCAATTTCAAGAAACCGCTAATTTTCATGGCAGCATATTTTTAGATACAGCCAACTTCAGCCAAGCTATTTTTAAACAGTTAGCTAAATTTGGTCATGTGCAATGGCAAGGAAATGCAGATTTTTCCAATGTACGTTTCGCTAATCAAGCACAGTTTACTAGAGCAAATTTTAATCAATTTCTCTTCCTCACAGAAGCAATTTTTGAACAAGCTGTGATCTTTCGGGAAGTGCAGTTTAACCAACCTGTAAATCTTCGCGGCGCTAGTATTCTCAATCAAGCAGATTTTAGTGATGCGGGGTTTGCTAAAGCGGCTTTTTTAAATGTGCCAGGTCTAACTTTTAATTCTAACCAAGCCAAAATTTTAGGTAATTCTGGCGAAATTGGTAAAATGTTCTCGATTCCGACATTGCAAGGTAATCAAAATATTTTACGAAATTTAGGGCAAAATTTCCGTCAACAACAACAAGTTGCCGATGCTAATAAACTAGAGTACACAAAACAGCAACTGCGAATTAAAGAGTTAAGTCATCTTTTAGTGGCGACAAACATTAATAGTGCAACTTTAACAAAATTAATTAATTTGGGATTTTCTGCAATTCAGGCGCAAGAAATAGTCCACCGTCGTATTGTCCAACCGTTTCGTAAAAGCAGTGAGTTACTCACCTTACTAAACATTGATGTAGAAACCTACACTCAACTAGGCGATCGCTTAGTTTTTGCTGAAACTTTATCACTTGGTGGTTGGTTACTGCAAGCTTGGAATTGGTTAGCGTTGAGTTTACTGCTTTTATTGAGTGGGTATGGTACTAATTTTTGGTTAGTGTTTGGCGTGGGTGGACTAGCGATCGCCTATTTTGGTTTATTATTTTGGCTAGTGGATCGCTGCCGTCGCTTGCATCCTGCGCCAATTATTCCCACACATTACGAATCCGTTGCGATATTGGTAAGTTTTGGCTTTATAACATTCTTCAGCTTGCTAGCCATCTTTCGCAGTTCCGAACAACCTTGGCTGACATTAGGGTGTATTTTAATCATTATTGTTCCCTTACCAATAACTTTAATCATCCGACTTTATCAACAAGGTCGTTATCACGATTTAATGGATGTTTCTTATTTCACAGAAGACGGTACTTTCCGACAATTAAGATTACTAATTGGACGATTACCTGTGATACCAAGAAATCAAATGTTTCGTGAACGCTATATGTATTTGTTATGGAACCGCCGTTGGAATTGGTTGAATTACTATGATTTCAGTCTCAATAACTTACTGCGATTAGGATTTAATGATATTCGCCTCCGAGACGAACATTTACCAGGAATTATTGCCACTCTTGCATGGTATCAGTGGAGTCTAGGCGTACTTTATATTACGTTGGTTTTATGGACACTTTCCCGCACAATTCCCGGATTAAACTTGCTAATTTATTTGAAGTAAAGTACACGTCTACTTTCAACTTCTATGCAGATTCAGATGTTTTAGTTGGTATTTTAAGTATTGGTGAGTTCGATAAGTGCCACTGCGTTGGGCGGCTATGCTGACTTGTAGCAAGTGGCGTGGAAACCCCCAAGACCCACAAGGGGTGCGGCAGTCGCTCCTGGGAAGCCACTGCGTTGGGCGGCTATGCTGACTTGTAGCAAGGGCGTGGAAACCCCAAGACCGCGCTGCCTTACCGCACTGGCTCCTCCGTAGGAAACTTTTCAAGACAGAGAACGCAGAGTAAAGAGTTTCAAGAGTTATTTCTTCTCATTTGTAGATGGCAATTTACACCTTGTTTAAGGATGTATAAAATAGCAGCGATCGCATTTTCTCACTAAACCTTTGCTTCCAAAGATTTAAGTAACTCAGTATTCACGCCCGATTCACGAGTCAGGGCAATTTTGCCGGTACGGGCTATTTCCCTCAGACCAAATTTTTGTAGTACCTGAACGATCGCTACCATCTTACCTGGATCTCCCACAACTTCCAGAGTTAATGAATCTTCTGCCACATCTACAACTCGCGCCCGAAAAATCTGAGCTAGTTCGATGACTTCTGAGCGATTGCTACTAGTAGCATTCACTTTCACGAGCATTAATTCTCTCTCTACGCAAGGAGTTTCGGTAATGTCCTGCACCTTGAGGACGTTGACCAGCTTATACAATTGTTTAGTGAGTTGCTCGATTACGCGATCGTCACCAGGTACAACCATCGTAATTCGGGAAACTCCTCCTTGCTCAGCTGGCCCAACAGCAAGGCTTTCTATGTTAAAGCCGCGACGGGCAAATAAACTCGAAATGCGGGATAGAACACCCGCCTCATCTTCTACTAGAACTGAAAGGGTATGTTTCATCTTCGCCAACACAGGCTCAGGCAGCATGTTACTAACATAAACACTAGCTAAAGGCTGCCCTACACGTACTGTTTAAATTGCTAAATTGTAGGTCTAATCCTCTATCTTAAACTTAATACCTGCATTTACTACACTATCTAAAGAAAAGTTATGCACAAATCATACCGAAAGCAGAACCCTTACTCAATTCACATCTTTTTTTCGATAGATGTGGATTTTTGATAAAACTTTTATCCTGTAATGTTATGAACCTTTAATGAGAGAAAAAATTGTATGAGTTGGTTAAAAAGGCTTTTTGGATTAGAAAAACCTCAAAATGCACAAGTAAATCCTACTCCTCAGCCAGTACCCCAAGCTTCTACTAGCGCTGCCCCTACTGCTACTCAATCAATTCCCCCAGAGCGTGTAGGATTAAATGGAGAATACGACCAAAGTGGACTGGCAAAACGGGTAGCATTGGCATTCGATCAAGACCAGCAACTTGATGATGTTGCTACCCTCTGGGTAGCTCAAACAAGTAGCACTGTAGTACTGAAAGGCAAAGTTCCTAGTCAGGAAATTCTGAACAAGATGGTTTCTGTAGCACAATCAGTCCACGGAGCTACAAATGTTGACACTAGGGAAGTTACTGTTGGCTAGGTAGTTTTGTGTTCATTTTTGAGTAGCGGTCAATTGCTGGGTGTCATCAAGGCATCCATCAATCCAATTTAAGATTGCTCGATTTACTTGTTCTGGGCATTCATCATGGGGACAATGACCTACATCTTCTAACTGAAGTATTTGCAATTTTTCGTTGTACTGAGCAAATCGATTAGCAAGTACAGGAGGAACAAATCGGTCTTTTTGCCCCCAAATTAATAGCATTGGTATTGTTAAATTTGGTAATACTGCCTTAACACTAGGACTAAAATTAACAGCGATCGCAGCTTTAAACAAGGCACTAAAAGCACGAGCAGAACCTCGGTCTTGGGGAGGGCCAGCTAAAATGTCTATGAGTTCATCGGTGATTGCCTCTGGATGAGCATAAGCAATAGCGGCCCAGCGACGCAATATACTAGGTCGGCGCACGAAGTGAAATACAGGCTTTAATACCAGTGGAGAAGCAACAATATTTTTAATTGCTTTGACCAAAGGTCGTAGAAAAGGCGGAATCGCTTCTTGTTCTAAGGAGGGATCAGGTAAACTCATCATTACTATCCCTTGCACCATATCAGGATGGGTGGCGGCGGCGGCCATAGAAATCAGCGAACCATTGGAATTTCCGATTAATATTACTGGCTGACGAATAAAAGCTTTCCAAAAAGCGTACACCTGCTCTACCCACAGTTCTATGCTGTAATTCACAGGGGCTTTTTCAGAAGCGCCAAAACCTAGCATATCTAAGGCATAAACTGTGTGGTGTTCTCCTAACACCTCTAAATTATGCCGCCAATGACCAATAGAAGCACCAAACCCGTGTAGCAAGACTAAAGGTGTTGTTTGTTGATTTTCTTGAGCAGGTCGAATATAGGTGTAACGAGTTTGCCAACCCCGCCAAACCCAATCTCTCTGATTACCAACTCGTTGTTGCCAGTGTACTGTAGTGGTCACATTTTCCTCTAAATCTATCAATATTTAATTAAATACTATCTGAAAGACCTCTCTCCAAGGCGGAGAGAGGCTTTGAGTCTTACTCCCCTTCCCTTGCAGGGAAGGGGCTGGGGGTTAGGTCAAATAACTTTTGCTGATAATTTAAAAAGACATAGTTTCAATATTTCCTGTTCCACCTGGCATTACTACCTAACCAATTTTGTCTGCTAATTTCTCTAAATTTTGCAATAAAGTTAAAAAATTTAGAACTAGCTGGGTTTTTATTAATAAAGTCACGATTTTCATCAACAGAATCATGCGTTTCATTAATAAAATCATGTCTCTCATCAATAAAACCATGCGTTTCATCAACAAAATCATAATGGTTGCGGTAAATACACAACTGGAAGTTGTAATATGTATCAATTTGTGAGAATTTTACTGAACTAATATACAGCTTTAGTAAGTCAAACTAGCTCTAAAGCAGAATAAAAAGGATAGATTTATGTCTCGTCAAAAACGTACATACCGCGTTCTAGAAAAAGCTGAATTCAGAACGGCGGGACTTAAAGCAATTGATAGTACTATGGATTTTGGGGATGGGCGCAATTTAGAAAACATGACACAACTAATTGAGCAATACCGCACCAAAATAGATGCTTATAATACTGCTCTAGCTGTGATTGACTCTTCTAAAACTGAAATGGATGAATTGGACAAAGCTTTAAGCGATCTAACTGAAAAAATGCTCATTGGAGTTGCTTTTAAGTACGGCAAAGACAGCCATGAATATCAAATGGCAGGTGCTGTTCGTAAAAGCGATCGCATCCGCAAAAGTCAGGCAACGCGTTTGAAAAATTCAGAGCAAAAATCCAGTCAGAACGTGAAAACAACTTAGCAATTTTGAATTTTAGACTTCGATTATGCTCAGTCAAACGATTTTGAATTTTAGATTAAAAGTCTTAATTATTAAGTTGTTAGTGTAGTTTTAATTTGCATAATTTGGACAGGTAAGATGCTTACCCCACAAGCGTTGTAAGTTTTATTGTGTGTTAAAACTTACCTGCTAAAGCTGCAATACACTGTTCGCAAATTAGCGGATGTTTTGCTGATTATCTCACATGAGATCGCTCAAAGGTTTACAAAGGGTTTAGACCCCGACTTTTTGGAAAAATCGGGGTCTAGTTTTTTACAAAGACCACTTGATTAAATCGCTAGTGTTCTGTATTATGTAAATTACTCATCCAAAAATTAAAAAATATTTGATCGCGCAGAGCGCGAGACGGTAAGAAGGGAAAAAGAACAAGTGTAGAGTGTAAGAGGGGAAAAGTATAAAGGGCTACCGAAGAATCCTCCCGACGGCACACACAACCCGAAACCCAAAATTGAGGAAGTGGTTGTTGCGGAGGTTGATGTCGTTGTCGCGATACGCGGAACGGCAGTTTCCAGGATTGATGAGCCAGGAACCGCCCCGCAGACAACGCGATTGATTATTATCATCACTTAACCAAGCGCTACCATCTGCTGGTGCATTATTATAATTTTCGTGCCACTCATCCTGACACCATTCCCATATACTACCATGCATATCAAATAAACCAAAAGGGTTAGCAGGAAATGTTCCTACATCTGTTGTTTGCTCCCGATATTCACCTTTTGGGCCTTGGTCATAATTACCTAAGTACGTGGTTCCTTTATAATCCCAGTCGGTTCCACGATAATTTGCCAAATCCGTCGTAATTGTTTCACCAAAATAAAAGGGCGTGGTTGTTCCCGCCCGACAAGCATATTCCCATTCAGCCTCACTAGGTAAGCGATAGATTTTTCCAGTCTTTTTTGATAATCGGGCACAAAACTCAACCGCATCGTCCCAAGAAACACATTCCACAGGACGATTAGCACCTTTAAAGTTAGATGGGTCGGGTTGTAAATCAATATTCACCTTATCAAAAGTGGCAACTGTTGCCCATTGTGCCTGGGTAACGGGAAATTTCCCCATAAAAAAGGGTTGAATAGTGACAGTATGCTGTGGACTTTCATCATCACTTCGTTCTGGCTCATTTTCTGGCGAACCCATGATAAATTTACCACCAGGAATTGCCACCATATCTAAAACAACGCCATTACCCAAGTCTTCTGTAAAAAACTCGGCGCGTCCACGACTGCGGTTGATGGGTTGCCCTTGAGCATCTACCTTCACTATGTCAAACTCAAATTGATTGGCTTGATCAGATACAGACGGTTTTCTTTGACCAATAATCCTTTTTTCTATGGGTGCAACATCTTCATCTCTCAAACCTAAATATTGCTGATAATCTCTCAGGTCATTGAGAGTTCCTTTACTCAAGTTCGGCTCATCTTCTATTGTCTCTATCAGCGTTTCTTCATATTCTTTTAATTTACGTTGATACTCCCGATACGGTTGTTGAACTTCAGCCTCAATAGCATCAGCAACATTAGAGTCAAGATTCAAATCACGGCGTAATGAGTTTAATAGGCGACGGGCGGGAATAGTAAACTTACCACCACAGATGCGATTTTCAACTTCCTTGCGATACTTCAGCCTGGGGTCATCCTTGGGCGACTTCGCCAGAAAAATCCGATAACCTTCTTTGTGGGGATAAAACTCTGGTGTCATAGCGGGGGCTGCTTCTTGCACCTTGCTTTTTGCATAGTCATGCAACTCATCCACCGCAATCAAACCGTCGCCGTCTTTATCGGCTGCACCTTTCTCAATTCCTTCTACTAAATAGTGAGTGTAAATCGAAAGGTCTAAACCATCAGACTCAAAAGCATATTGTGTAGAAGTAGAAGCCGTAAGAATTGCCCTTCCCTCACCCCCTAAATACTGTTGTAAATCTATATTCCCACTATCTTTAGCTGTCAAACCTTTGGCAAAAGCACCACTAAAACAGCAATCTAAAATTACCACCAGTCGTTTAGACTTGCTTCTGTTCATCCAGTTATGGACATTTGTCGCAGCTACAGCTGTGGTTGGAATCAATCCATTCTGATTTTTTTGGGTTTGACGAGTGGAGAAGTAAAAGTCACCACCCTCATCAGTCACGCCATGACCAGAAAAATAAAAAAGCAGTAAGTCATCTTTTCCACGATTAGCATACAAGTGATAAATAGCAGTTTCCATATCTTGCCGTTGGGGATTTTGCAGCACCGTGACATCCTCTGGTGCAAAATCACCCATTTCTGGATTTACCAAAACTCGCTGCATCGCTTCAACATCGTTTACAGCATTGGGTAGCGCTGCTAATTCTGGCTCATATTCGCTAATCCCTATCAGCAGTGCTACCTTATTCATCTTTGCTGTTTGCTGTATTGTTCAAAAAATCCTGTGCTTTTTGGAAAGCAAACTCAAATTCTTCCCGACTGCTAGCTTCTAGGTTGAGTTCTCTGCCATCAGGCGCTTTCAGCACCATCTTAATTGGTTTGTTGCCGAGGCGATCGCCCAAAAATTTAAATAGAGTTTTGATATTAGCGGCGTTAACTTGTGCATTTAACAACCCCAACACAAAGCCGCCTAAAGCCTTTGTATTTTTGGGTGCGTTTTCGACTGCAACTAAATCTGCATCTTCGACCCCATCCACTTCTCTTAATTGGGGTAGCAAATTTTGTACTGTTGTTTGTAAATCCTCATCGTCTAAGCCCAGTTCAGTAAGAGAAATGGTTACTTGAGCGTTAGATTGAGTTACCATATAAACCGCTTAAATATAATTTAAATCATTTTAAACGATTGTATCGGTTATTTATAAGTATTTGAGTAAATATCCGGGGAAAACCCTGAAACGAGGGCAATTGCTGATTGTTGTCAAAGATTGATTTTAAAAAGGCGCAGATGCGATCGTCTGCCCTCATTGGGCTAAACTTACGCTCAGTGCTGCGATCGCTTTAAGAAAAAGAGGGTTAAAATTTACGCTACAAGGGAATACATGTATAGGTACACGAGTAGGAATTAAAACCTCATGGGGCTGGCTGTTTTGTTATTTGTAGTTCGACTTAGCCAATTCAAAAGTATTCATAAAATCGTTCATGATAAGGGAGTTGCTGCCCAATTTTCATATTCTAAGTTCAAAATATTTTGAAAATGTTTGATATTTGCAGTAACTAAAACACATTCATGTTGAATTGCTGATGCTGCAATAAGCAAGTCAATCGGAGTAATTAGTAAACCTTTTTGACGTAAGTCTGTGTAAATGATACTTGCAATATTAGCTGTTTCTAAATCAAGTGGGAAGATTTCACTGCTATTGGCAAGAAGTTCAAATTTTTGAAGCAGTTTCTGTGCATCTTTGTAGAGTAAACCACTTTTGATTTCGTAATAGGTGAGAATAGAAAAAGTCAAATTATTATGAAACTTTTGGTATTCACTTAATTTTTTGACAACTTGCATCTCACCTCGTAGGAAGTATGACAAGATATTAGTATCCAATAAAGCTTTTTTCACAGATCAATTTGTCTTTGCAAGTCTAATGAGCGCTGTTCTTCAATTTCACGTTCAAGAGCTTGCAAAAGCATGGTTTCTTCATCACTGGCGATACCAGCGAATTGCATAAAATCTATGGGTATTTGATGCAGTGATTGATCACGCTGAGCTAGTTGCTGGAAAATTAATTGAGCTATCGCATTCTGTTCAGTTTCAGGTAGTTTTGAGACGACGGCAAATGCTTTTTGCAAGAGATCATTCATAGATTTTCCCTATTGTTCATTCTTTATCAATTTAGTCTTACACAATAACAAATCACTTGATTAATGAGTCTTTACTATTTAATTTTACTACTTATGCATTCAGATTTAAAATAAATGAAACCCAACGCCTCACTAGGAAACGCTGGGTTTGATTAAAGTGAAATTATTCGATGGTATTTCCTACTGCCTAAAACTCACCTGCTAAGGCTGGAATGCACCGTTCACACAACAAGGGATGTTCTTTTGATTCTCCCACATGAGTAGAATAATTCCAACAGCGATCGCATTTTTCACCGTCTGCATTCACTACTCCAATTCCCCAGTCTTCTGTCTTAGCTGTATATTTCAATCCTTGCAACTTCTCGGTAGAATCTAATATTTCCACTTGGGAAGTCAGCAATAAATACCGCAGTTCATCAATACCGTTACCTTTTTTGGGGTTAAAGGCTTTGATAGCATCGCCTAACTGTTTGTGAGGTATGTGAATTAACGCCTTCGCTTCCAGAGAAGAACCAATGAGTTTTTCAATCCTGGCTTGTTCTAACACCTTGTTAACATCGGTGCGGAGTTGTCGCAACGCTTGCCAAAATTCCGCTAACTCTGGATTACGCCATTTTTCTTCAATTTGCACCCAACCAGCTTCAAACACTGATTTATAAGGTGTTTTGTAGGGGATATATTGCCAAATATCCTCAGCAGTATGACATAACACAGGTGCGATCGCTCGTGCTAAATTTTCTAAAGCAATCTGCAACACTGTTTGACAGCTGCGACGGCGGAAAGAATCAACAGCGCTGATGTACAACCTATCTTTGGCAACATCTAAATAAAAGTTGGATAAATCCACCACGCAGAAATTCTGCACGGTTTGGAAAAAGCGGAAGAATTGGAAACTTTCAAAGGCTTCCGTTACTTCCTCAAACACTTCGGTGATGCGGTGCAGCATATAACGGTCAAGTTCTGGCAATTCCTCGAAGGCTACTGCATCTTTTTCCGGGTCAAAATCATGCAAGCTACCCAACAAAAAGCGCGCTGTATTGCGGATTTTGCCTCTAACATCATTCAGTTGCTTAATGATGTTTTTTCCAATGCGGACATCGCCGGAGTAGTCTACCGATGATACCCACAACCTCAATACATCTGCACCATAAGGCGGTTCTACTTTTTGATTTTTCCCGCCTTCAATGATTGTATTGGGGTCAACCACATTACCTTCTGACTTACTCATCTTTCGCCCTTGTTCATCTAAAGCGAAGCCGTGAGTTAGCACAGTTTTGTAAGGTGCAATGTCATTTACCGCTACACTGGTGAGCAAACTTGACTGGAACCAACCGCGATGTTGGTCAGAACCTTCCAAATATATATCAGCAGGATAGCGTAACTCTGGACGCTGTTTGGCGACAGCTGCCCAAGATGAGCCAGAATCAAACCATACATCCATAGTGTCTGTACCTCTGCGGTAAGACTTGCCGTTATGGCGATAGGATTCTGGTAATAATTCCTCTACCGACATTTCCCACCAAGCATCAGAACCTTTTTCAGCGATAATTCCTTGGACGTAGTTGATAGTTTCCTCATTCAGCAGTGGTTCGCCTGTAGCTTCATCGTAGAAAACGGGAATTGGTACACCCCAACTCCGCTGACGAGAGATACACCAATCGGAACGTTCCGCTACCATTGGCGTGATCCGATTTTCACCTTGGGCTGGAATCCATTTTACCGTGGCGATCGCCTTTAATGCTTCTTCTCTAAATCCCTCCACCGAAGCAAACCATTGTTCAGTGGCGCGGAAAATCGTTGGTTTCTTCGTCCGCCAATCATAAGGATATTTATGGGGATATGGTTCTTCCTTCAACAAAGAACCAGCCGCAGCCAGTGCATCAATCACCGCCTGATTTCCATCACCCAGCACATTCAATCCAGCAAACTCTCCCGCTTCTTCGGTAAAATTGCCATTGTCATCCACTGGTGCAAGGATAGGCAAACCGTAGCGTTGACCAACAATGTAATCTTCTTGACCATGACCGGGTGCAGTGTGTACCAACCCAGTACCCGACTCAGTTGTGATGTAATCACCACCTACCACAATCGGACTTTCCCGGTCAAATAAAGGATGACGGTAAGTAGTATGTTCTAAATCTTGCCCCTTGAACGTAGCTTTTACAGTTAACTCAACTCCCAAAGTAGAAGATAAACTCTCCACCAAATCAGCAGCCACAATCAAATACTTAAATTCCCTTTGCGCCTCTGCGTCCACCGAAGTTTGCTCAACGGGGGGAACCCCCGCACGCAACTTCTCTTTGCGTGAAACTTCCACCACCGCATAATTCAAATCGCCATTCACCGCCACAGCCAAATTCCCCGGAATAGTCCAAGGCGTAGTCGTCCATACAGCGACACCCAAATCTGAGAGATATTCTCCCAAAACTGGTTTTACAGCTTCCGCCAAACTTGTAACTGCAAAAGCTGTATAGATACTGCGGGAAACGTGACCTTCGGGATATTCCAACTCAGCTTCAGCCAAAGCAGTCTTAGAACTGGGACTCCAGTGAACAGGTTTCAAACCGCGATAGATATAGCCTTTCAAGAACATCTGACCAAACACGCCAATTTGCGCCGCCTCATAAGCAGGCTTCAGAGTTAGATAAGGATGTTCCCAATCACCCCAAATACCATAGCGTTTAAAATTTTGGCGCTGGTCATCTACCGTAGTTAGAGCAAATTCTTCCGCTTTCTGCCGCAGTTGTAAAGGCGTTAAGTTTTGCCGTTCTGCTGATTTCATGTTCTGCAAAACTTTCAGTTCAATTGGTAAACCGTGACAATCCCAACCAGGAACGTAGCGAACTTTACGCCCTTTCAGCAGTTGGTAGCGGTTAATAATATCTTTGAGAATTTTATTTAAGGCATGACCAATATGAAGTGAGCCATTAGCGTAGGGAGGCCCATCGTGCAGTATAAATAATTCGCCTGAGTTATTTTCGGACAGGCGATCGTAAATTTTATTTTCTTCCCAGAATTTTTGGATTTCAGGCTCACGCTTGATGGCGTTTGCCCGCATGTCAAAGTTAGTCTTGGGTAAATTTACAGTATCTTTATAGCTTCCAGTTTCTGTCACAGTCTCATGCCTAAGATTTAATTGTGCAGGTTTATCAATTATAGAAGATGACGTAAAGACCAAAATTAGCTATTCTATAACGTTTTTCTTCTGAATGAAATACACCACACTTTAGCCCCTAACCCCTAACCCCTCAATCAGCGCAGTTGACAATCAAGTGTGTCAAAGCATCAATCAGGCGATCGCCTTCCATTGGCATAATGTCCTTACCGTGCATAATTTCCTGCGTAATCACAAAATGCACTAATGACCCAATCAAAATCCTGGCTGTTGCCTCTGGATCAGGTATATTCAGTTCTGAACAGGATGCTATATATTTACTAATAGTCTCGATTGCCGGTTTAGCAATGCTGTGAATAAAAACCTGCGCTAACTCAGGAAACCGTGCTGATTCTCCCATTAACAGCCTTTCAAACGCTTGATATTCTTGGTCATTAACCATCTGATCTAATGCGGTTGCAGCTAACCCTCGTAGCACCATATAGGGTTCTCCCTTCAGGGGTTGCGTTCCCAAAATAGAGTGAAACCGCTTTCTAGCCAATTTCTCTATCAGCGCCTTAAAAAGTCCTTCTTTATCTTGAAAGTGGCTGTACACCGTTGCTTTAGAAACCCCCGCAGCTTCTGCAACTCTATCCATACTAGTTCCAGCATAGCCATGGGCTAAAAACTCCTGCATTGCCCCTTGCAGAATTTTTTCTACTTTATCGGCTGAACTTGAGCGATCAATTTCCCCAACTTTTGGGCGAGCCATTTTTCAATAATCCTTAGTTTGTAAACAGTCTTAAGAATTTCTGTACTTTGTAACACCTTATACCAATTCACAATAACGCTCCTTCGTCGCTCTAAGCGTAGCTATGCCGCAGGCTTTACGCTGCGAAGATCGCAAGTCGCAAGTCGCAATTAAAAAACCTAGATACAGTAAACCTTTCAATGGTTAAATCTGTATCAAATTTTTCGTGAAATGGTATTACTCGAAAGCATTTTGTGCAAAGTCAGCAAATAACCAATTCCTTTTAGTCAGTGATTGACTAAACTAGTCGGTCTAGTATAATCATATATATAACTGTACAGTTTAGTTTTGTATCTTACAGATCATTCTCTCTGTTAAGCATATAAAAGTAGCTGTAACACTAATCTCAACAATAAAGTGAGAAACGGCATAGCTTTCAAATAGGCATCTACCAAAGTTGGTCAAGACATTTCTAAAATTCAATATTTCCCTAATTTGAATCAGCCAATAAGGTATGCTATTGTGCAAAACTCAAAGCTAGACGGTTCAATATCTCCTCAGTCAATTTTGCGTCCACGCATTTTTATAGCAATAATTGTATCTTTGACTGTATTGGGAATCAGTATTTATACAGTATTAAAATTTCAGGATGCAGCCAATCAGAAGGCACAAGCCCCAGCAGTAATATTGCCAGAGCTAAAAACGGTAACTTCTCTAGGACGAATCGAGCCAAAGGGAAAAGTCATTAAACTTTCTGCTACGACATCTACTGAAGGAAATCGAGTAGAGCAACTGTTAGTCAAGGAGGGAGATAGAGTAAAACCGGGACAAGTGATAGCCATCCTAGACAGTCGCGATCGCTTAGAAGCATCATTAAAAGAAGCACAAGAACAAGTAAAAGTGCAGCAGGCTAACCTGAATCGCATCCAAGCAGGTGCCAAACGTGGAGAAATTGCCGCGCAACAAGCAACAATTGCTCGTCTAGAAGCAGAACGCCAAGGAGATATCAATGCCCAAATAGCGACCGTTGATAGATTAAAAGCCGAAGTGCGTAACGCCGAAGCCGAAGATCAACGTTATCAGGTGTTGTACCAACAAGGAGCAATTTCCGCTTCTCAAAGAGATAGCAAGCGCTTAATTTTAGAAACAGCCCAAAAAAGCCTGCAAGAAGTACAAGCACAATTAAAGCGCATCCGGTTAACCAGCCAGCAACAACTCAAAGAAGCGACAGCAACACTTGATCAAGTTGCAGAAGTCCGAGGAGTAGATGTAGAAGCTGCCAAAGCAGAAGTTAGTCGTGCCATAGCAGCGATGAATCGAGCAGAAGTAGATTTAAAGCAAGCTTATGTGCGTTGGCCAAAAACCTTGGGAGAGCGATCGCCTCAATATGGACAGGTATTCGAGATCCACACCCATCCAGGGGAATTAGTCTCAAGCGATGGCATTGCCGATATCGGGCAAACCAATCAGATGTATGTAGTAGCCGAGATCTACGAAAGCGATATCAACAAAGTGCATTCAGGGCAACGAGCGCGAGTAGTTGGCGACATTCTACCTATTGAATTGCAAGGAACTGTAGAGCGCAAAGGCTTACAAGTACGACGGCAGAATGTAATTAACACTGACCCCTCCAGCAATATTGACAACAGAGTAGTAGAAGTCCATGTCCGCCTGGATGATGCTTCTAGCCAGAAAGCTGCCAACTTAACCAATATGCAAGTCAAGGTAGTTATAGAACTATAAGACAATAGGCAATAGGCAATAGCAAGAGTTATTTAGTTATTTCTCCCCTGCCCCGGTTGTTGAATCTCGACTTACCTCGACTTCGCTCGGCACAAGTCGCTCGATTGCCGCGTAGTCGAAACACTGCTCCATGGCCACTGAGCGTAGCCGAAGTGCTGCTTCCCTGCTTCCCTCTCTTCACCCTGCTCCTCACTCCTTAAATAATGGGACTATTCAAACAACTAAAGCGGCGGACACCTCTAGGGTGGCTGCAACTGAGTCATGAAAAAAGTCGTCTGTTAGTAGCATTGTCAGGCATTGCTTTTGCCGATTTGCTTATGTTCATGCAGCTAGGCTTTCAGACTGCCCTGTATGACAGTAACACTAAGCTACATCGCAGTTTGCGCTCAGACATTGTTTTAATCGGTTCCCAAACTCGTAACTTACAAAGAATATCTACATTTTCTCGTCGGCGACTTTACCAAGCAATGGATGTACCAGGAGTAAAATCGGCAGAGGCAATGTACATCAGCAACATGATCTGGAAGAATCCCCAAACACGGCGCGATACGGAAATTTTAGTAATCGGGTTCAATCCAGACAAGCCAGCTTTTGACTTCCCAGAAGTTATCCAAAAATTGCCAGAAATTAAACTACCAGATACCGTCTTGTTTGACCGTGCTGCTAGAGGAGATTACCACAAGACGATCGCTCAACTTGAGTTAGGTAACACAGTTAAGACTGAAGTAGAAAGGCGCACAGTTACTATTACTGGTTTATTTACACTCGGTGCTTCTTTTAGTGCTGATGGTACCCTCATCACCAGTGATCAAAACTTTTTGCGGCTATTTCCTCGACAACTGGCTTCTAGTGTCAGTATGGGTTTAATCCAAATACAGCCAGGCGTTGATCGCAAACATGTAGTAGCAGCATTGAAAGCACACCTTACAGATGAAATCAAAGTACTAACCCACGAAGAATTTATTGAACTTGAAAACGACTTCTGGAGACGAAATTCCCCCATCGGATTTATCTTCAGCATAGGTGTATCAATGGGGTTTGCGGTTGGTGTAATTCTCGTCTATCAAGTCCTCTCCACAGATGTTAATGCCCACGTTAAAGAATACGCCACCTTTAAAGCAATGGGTTATTGCAATTATTACTTGCTAGGTGTGGTATTTGAAGAAGCTGTGATTTTGGCAGTATTGGGCTTTATGCCAGGAGTTGCAGTTTCTTTAGGACTTTACTATCTGACTCGCACTGCTACAAACTTGCCAATTTACATGACTGCAATCCGGGCATTGCAGGTACTAGTACTGACCATCATCATGTGTACCATTTCTGGGGCGATCGCTACCCGTAAACTCCAATCAGCTGACCCCGCCGACATGTTCTAAAAAACGGTGAGCAGGGGAGCAAGAAGAGAGGGGAAAAGGTTAAAGGTTAAAGGGTAAAGGATGAAGAAACAAACCCCTTCCCCCTTATCCCTTCTTCCCCATGCCCCATGCCCAATGCCCAATGCCCCATACCCGATATCAATGAATAAAGCCATTTCCATTCATAACCTCGACCATTACTTTGGTCACGGTTCACTTCGTAAGCAAGTTTTATTCAATCTCAATTTAGAAATTAGCACTGGTGAAATAATTATTTTGACAGGGCCTTCTGGTTCTGGTAAAACTACCCTGCTGACCTTGGTGGGTGGGTTACGTTCTGCCCAATTTGGTAGTTTAAAGGTATTGGGACAAGAAGTTTGCCATGCTAGCGCTAAACAATTGGTGCAAGTACGACGACGTAACGGTTATATTTTTCAAGCACACAATTTACATGGTAGTTTAACAGCACTCCAGAACGTCAAAATGGGTTTAGAACTGCATCAACATATTGGTCTACAAGAGATGCAAACAAGATCAGCCCAGATGCTTGAGCAGGTAGGATTAGGAAATCGCCTCCATTATTATCCTGATAAACTGTCAGGAGGGCAAAAACAACGCGTGGCGATCGCTCGTGCCTTGGTGAGTTATCCTCAAATTGTCTTAGCAGATGAACCTACGGCCGCCCTTGACAGCCAGTCTGGCCGAGATGTAGTTAACCTCATGCAAAAACTGGCTAAAGAACAAGGCTGTACAATCCTCATGGTTACTCATGACAATCGCATTTTAGATGTTGCCGATCGCATTATTCACATGGAAGATGGCAAACTATTGACAAAAAGCCTCATGTAGAGACGCAATTTATCGCGTCTGATAAGACTAGCTTCAGACAACTACAAAGTTCACTAACTTACCAGGTACCACAATCACCTTCTTAATCTGTTTACCCTCTATGTAACGCTGAGTAACTTCTAATTCACGGGCATACTTCTCCAACTCTGCTTTATCTGCTTGTGCTGGTACTTGAAGATCAGCCCGTTTTTTGCCGTTAATCTGAATTACCAAGGTAATTTCGTCAGCTATCAAGGCAGCAGGGTCAAAAGATGGCCAAGTTTGAATGTGGACTGAGTTGCTATTACCCAATAAATGCCACAACTCATCAGCAATGTGTGGTGCAAAAGGAGCCAGCAACACCACCAAAGCCTGAATACCTTCTGCATAGATTGGAGAATTTTGGCAGTTAGCATCAGCTAGGGCGTTGCTCAACTTCATCAATTCTGAAACCGCTGTATTGAATTGATATTCGTTCTCCAAGTCTTCTGTAACCGCTTTGATAGCGGTGTGAATAGACAGCCGCAATTCCTTTTCTGGCTTAGTTAAATCAGCAAATTGGGCTTTCTTACGGGATACTCCAGCAGCAACATAATCGCTTACCAAGCGCCACACCCGATTTAAAAAGCGGAATTGCCCTTCTACATCAGCTTCATCCCATTCCAAATCCTTTTCTGGTGGCGCTTTGAACAAAATGAACATCCGCGCTGTGTCTATACCATATTTGGAAATTACGTCTTCTGGCGCTACACCATTACCCTTGGATTTGGACATGGTAGCGTAAAGGCGTTGCAATGGTTCGCCTGTTTCAGGGTCACGAGGATCACTTGCATTAACAAGACGAGAGGGAATCCACTTATCTTTACCCCCCTTATTGGGATTTAAGTAAGTTAAACCCTGCACCATACCTTGAGTTAACAAACGTTGAAAGGGTTCGTCAAAATTCAGCAAGCCTCTATCCCGCAATACTTTAGTAAAGAACCGCGAATACAACAAATGTAAAATCGCGTGTTCAATTCCACCCACATATTGATCAACCGGCATCCAGTCATTAGTTTTGCTAGAATCAAAAACCTGCTGTTCGTTATTGGCATCAGGAAACCGCAAGAAATACCATGAGGAATCAATAAAGGTATCCATCGTGTCGGTTTCTCGCTTTGCTGGTGTCCCACAAGTTGGACAAGGTACATTTACCCAGCTTTCCATCTGAGCCAACGGTGAACCACCACGTCCGGTAAATTCCACTTCTTCCGGTAACTGCACTGGCAAATCTTGATCAGGAACAGGCACTATCCCACAATTAGGACAATGAATTACTGGGATAGGTGCGCCCCAATAACGTTGCCGTGAAATTAACCAATCTCGCAAACGATATTGTACTCTTTCTTTACCAAAACCTTGTTCCTGGGCGTATTTAACGATCGCTTCCTTCGCATCCACAGAAGCCATGCCAGTAAATGGCCCAGAATTAATTAAAACACCTGGTTCGGTGTATGCTTCGTTATATTCAATTTGAATCAGTTGTGTGACTTCATCAATCTCTGATACTGGTGTTAAGTCAAAACCTGCAACATCATCCAAAGAAGCAATCACAAACTCAATTGGCAAATCATAAGCTTTAGCAAATTTAAAATCCCGTACGTCATGTGCAGGTACACCCATCACCGCCCCAGTACCATATTCATACAGTACATAGTCAGCAATCCAGATAGGCACTTCTTCCCCTGTAAATGGGTTAGTTACCTTACCACCTGTGGGAATACCCCGCTTTGGTTTGTCTTCGGCAGTACGTTCTAATTCACTTTGATTGGAAACTTCTTTAATAAAGGTTTCTACTGCTGCTTGTTGTTCTTTGGTGGTGACGCGTTTTGTTAAGGGATGTTCTGGTGCTAATACTACATAGCTAACACCATAAACAGTATCTGGACGAGTGGTATACACACCAATTGTTTCATTCATCCCAACAATGGGAAATTCTAAATACGCTCCTGTTGATTTACCAATCCAATTGGCCTGCATCAACTTCACGCGTTCCGGCCAACCTGTTAATTTATCCAAATCATTGAGCAATTCTTCGGCGTAGTCGGTAATCTTCAAAAACCACTGTCGCAATAATTTGCGCTCAACTATAGCCCCACTGCGCCAAGAACGCCCTTCATTATCAACTTGCTCGTTAGCTAGTACAGTTTGGTCAATCGGATCCCAATTTACCGCTGCTTGTTTTTGGTAAGCTAACCCCGCTTGCAAAAATTGTAAAAAAATCCATTGTGTCCACTTGTAATAATCTGGTGAACAAGTAGCAATTTCGTTGTCCCAGTCGATAGATAAACCAAGATGCTGCAATTGCTGCCGCATTTGGGCCATATTTTGATAAGTCCACTTGGCCGGCGGAACTCCTCGGTCAATGGCAGCATTTTCTGCTGGTAAACCAAAAGCATCCCAACCCATAGGATGCAGCACCCGATACCCTTGCATTCGTTTGAGGCGGGCAATCACATCAGTAATTGTGTAATTACGGACGTGACCCATGTGCAGGCTACCAGATGGGTAGGGGAACATGGAGAGAGCATAGAATTTTGGCTTATTGCTATCTGTAGGTGTTTTGTCTAAGCCGTATTCTGCCCATGTCTTTTGCCATTTTTCCTCAATTGCTGCCGGGTTATATCGGGAATCCACCAAAAATTCTCCTACTGGACTTTAAATCTTGTATGCCTACATATTGTAGATGCTAGCCAAGATAAATAGCGGTTTTATATAGATGGATGAAATAGACTACTCTAGCCCCTAGTTCCTAGTCCCTAATCCCTTTTCCTCATTAGAGAATGGCTGAATCAAAAATAATATTATCTCAAGAAGTGCGGGTTTTTGTATACGGCACACTCAAACCAGGTGAAGCTAATTATCATAGATACTGTGCTGGCAAGGTGTTAAATGCCAAAAGGGCAGTTGTCAAAGGCCAACTATTTACTTTGTCAGTGGGCTACCCAGCAATAACGCCTGGAGAATACTTTGTCCACGGTTATTTACTTTCGTTTAACGATTTAAATATTTTAGATACCTTAGACGAACTAGAAGATTACCAACCCACTAGACAAATGTCGGCAAACCTCTATAATCGCCAAGAAGTTGAAATATACGATCGCCAAAATTTACCTCTTGGTCAGGCTTGGGTATATTTCATGACTATAGAGCGAGTTTACCAATTAAAAGGCATTCTCCAACCTGATGGCTGGTGGAGTGGTTGTGGTTTAATCGCCCAGTAAAGTTACGAATTGTAAATTAACTACGCTTGGCAATTAATTAATATCCTGTTCGATTTCCCCAAGTTCAGGCTGCTCCAAATTGACTGGCTTTTCTGGAGAGGCTACTGCTGCTTTGGGAATTTCGATGACGGGATTATTTAAAGTCACCATCAGTGGTGAAGCAGGAGATCCAGGCATTGTCATTGCTTGTGTTGATTCTGCTTTTGGTTTTTGTGCCAGTTGCAGTGTCCTGGATTCACCACCTGGTAGTAAGCCAGATACTGCGCCAATTACACAAGCAGCAACGGCTGCACCGCCAAATACCCAAGCTAACCGAGAACGGCGACGTAAACGCGCCATTACTTGCTGGACTGTTATTTCTGGTGGCTGTTGGGCTGCTGGTACTGGGAGAGTCCGCAAGCCTTGCCGTAGCTTTAACAGTCGGGCATACAAGCATTGAACTGAAGCATCGTTGTCCAGCCATTCTTCTACTTGTCTGCTTTCGGCAGCTGTGACTTCACCATCGAGATAAGCACTCAATAACTCGAAGCGATCGCGCTTCATCATATCCATAGCACCCGTTGATTCATTGGTATGCTGATCCATTCCATCTGACAAATTTCGAGGAAGTTGTAAAGGGGAAGGGTCGTAAAACTGAGAATCAGTAGTCATCTTAACATTATTACCAATTCATACGCGGGTAAAAGCAGCCAGCCATCCTGAAAAATTCATCAATTTTATTCCTAATGGCGTAGTGTTATACATTTCATGATCATTCTTAATCAATGCTTAAATTCTGCCATTAGGCAGAGGGAAGATGTTGTAAGTTAGATGTCTAGATAAGTTTGTAACTGAGTTTGCAGTCTAGATCTAGCTCTGGCTATTCTCGACTTCACTGTTCCCAAAGAAACACCAGTGATTTCAGCAATTTCTTCATAAGCCATTCCTTCAATTTCTCGCAGGACAATAGTAGTACGAAACACCTCTGGTAAATCCGCGATCGCCTCCCGCAGCTGCTCGTAAAATTCTCTAGTCGTGAGTTCTTCTTCAGGCCCTGGAGTATCTCCAGCAATTTCCCAATCCATTTCGCCGTCTTCTACCGAACGGGGAGCATCTAGTGACAAAGGACTGACAACTCGCTTGCGTTTACGCAACTCATCGTAAAACAAGTTGGTCGCAATGCGGCTTAACCAGCCTCGAAACTTAGCCGGCTCTTGCAATCGGTTAACATTTCGATACACTCGAATCCAAACCTCTTGAGCCAAATCGGCTCTGTCAGGCCAATCTGGAGCCAGGTGATACAAAACCCTATCGACTTGATTTTGATAGCGGCGCAGTAGCTCTGCAAACGCAGCACGATCCGGACGCAGCCCGACTTGACAGCGCAAAATTAGATCGTGATTAGATAGTTTGTCAACTTGCACTGATGCTTCCGAATACCTCGCATCAACCGTTGACCAGGATACAGTAATCGACTGACTCATAGATCGTACTGGCTGTAAATTATCCCTTTCTATTAGACCTGTTAATGGACATGATGTTCCTGCATCAGGGACGGATTCACGACTGGAACAATCAGGTATATAAGTTTGGGTACGTTCATAGTTATAAAAAAAGTTAATTTTGCAGCAAAACGATTGAACAGTGGCTTTTTTAGCCATTGTTTATTACTGTTCAAACTACAGCAATGTTACGTATAGCTATGCAGCTAACAGCATCTGACCATCTACCCTTGACAAAAAACGCAATCCGTGTTTCTAACAGTATAAAAATGATAGACTTAGCCACCTGATTGAAAGTGGCTCCTTGCTCCAATAGTTGTTTATTCTTTGTGGTACGCTGGAATGAAAATTTTGCTAATAACATCATTAGTAACAATTTATTATTTCATATAGCTGAAGTATAGTGGCTAAGACAATGTTAGATTAAGAAGCGCCAAATGTCTTTTCTTCTAAAACACTAATTTTGTCAATTGAGAACTTAGATTTACTGGAATAACTTCCCTAAATCTCCCTCTCATAATAGACAAAAAGCTGATTTATTAGCATTTATTTTGAATATTCAATGGTGTTTTAGAACCTTTCAAATACCTCAAACAAAAGTATAACTCCCCTCTGGTAAATACTTAGTTGATGTTTAAAGGTTTAATATCTAGAACAAATCTACAATTTTTCTAATTTAGACATTTGTAGCTATCACAATGTTATCTTTCAGGTTTTGTTACCAAGATTGTGGCTGATTTTTCTGTGTTTTGCTGGTAACTAGCACCCGTATTATTTTGATCGGGTACGCGGACTTGAAAAAATAAATTCAGGGAAAATGTAATCGTCACTGCTAACAATAATTTTTCAAACATGATCTTTCTCCCACCCACACCATTAATGATTGATTTATATACTTGGAAAGTTCCACAGACAAATCTGATTAAAGTCGGCCTTTGGGCAAAACTAGGGATGAACAAAGTTTTTCAGCAAGAGTTTTGTCTATGGGGATGTCAGCCTAACCTTAGTTTGCCCAATGGTATTAGAAGAGTTATAAGGGAACAGATAAGAATTGATAAATTCTTCATAATTGGATAATGAGCGCATCCAATTAGTCATTTGGATATGTCAGGGATAAACAATAGGCGATGGCAATGGTAAGAAATGAATCTGTAGCGCGTATAGTAATGTTTCTCTGTTTTGGCACAGCCATCTTATCGCTAGCTGTCCATTGGCGCGTCAGTTCAACCTTAGCGCAGTTTGAGAAACCTACCTATGCCACAGGAACTCGTCCTGAGAGCTTTCCAGGAAAATTTGGTGGTAGTCTAGGGCAAACTGCTTTGGGTGCGTCTACACCGCCTGGAGAAAACACCCAAGAAAAACTTTCCCAGAGAACTTCTACTGTCACCCCTGATAATACGTCGGGTCAAGTGAGCCAAAATGTAGCTGAAGTAACTGATGTACCTAAAAACACACGATTATTAGCGCCAAAACAAAAGCAGAAACTAAATGAGGAGAACCAACCTAAATTCTTCTTACCCCAGTTTTTCCCTCAACAAAAATCATCAAATAGACTGGGAATTATGAAAACGCAAGTAGTGGTTGATTTAAGCGATCGCCGTACTTACGTTTATGCAGGAGATATAGTTATAGCAAGCTACCCCATTGCTATAGGTAAGCAAGGTTGGGAGACACCCACAGGTTCTTTTGAAGTGAGACATAAGCAGCATGATCCTATTTGGCGTCACCCAATCACTGGCAAAATCTTTCCAGCAGGTACTGATAGTCCTTTAGGAGATCGATGGATTGGTTTTTGGTCAGATGGGCGTAACGAAATTGGCTTCCACGGTACGCCAGATATCCACTTGCTGGGAACTGCTATCTCTCACGGCTGCTTAAGAATGCGTAATGCTGATGTACGTTTATTGTATGAACAGGTGAAGGTGGGCACACTTGTCACAGTGCGCGATTAAATAGTCGAAAGTTAAGAGTACAAATACTCTTAACTTTCGACTATTTAATCTGAATCTTGCCCATCTGATTTTTGTTCAAAGTTAGGTGCGTAAGCTTGGAGTAAAGCACTGACTTGGCGCACAACTTCATTACCGGTGTTTTTGCCCAATGCCTGACGTTCTGGGAAGAAACTGGGTCGATCTAGGTAACGACTGATCGCTTCGCTAACTTGTTGAAAAATTAACTCTTCAAGTTCGGCTTGAGCGCGTTGGCGCTGATAATTAGCGCCTTCTTCGGTGGTGGCGTACAAAGGTGGGAGCCTGTTAAGGGCATAAGCCGCAATATCTCCTACTTCAAGGGAGCTTTCGCTGGTAGCTTCAATTTCTGCTACTCTGGCGATCGCCTCAGTTAGTACCAATTCTTCCATGACGTTAATAAATTGTTTTCGAGGTACCGCCACTACCTCACCAGTCAACAACGATCCCATCAGTCGATCTAACGCCATGTACTCTTCAATTGAGAGTTCCGACGCATTATCACAGATTCGCCCGACTTCTGCTTCCATTGCTGGTGTAAGATAACCATCCTGGAGAGCTTGTTCTACAATTTTTTCAATACTCATAACGCTCATTTTCTTAAAGCAACCCAAGCAAGGTAGGGACGGGACGGTATCAATTCAATTTATTTTGCTTAATTGGTCAGCAAAATATATCTAAAATTTATGCGTAGACACGGTTTGTTTGTGCCGTCTCTACTATTCAACTGCATTAAATCGCCAGGGCACTGGATCAACAGCTTGCCCATTCACATATAGACCCCAGTGTAAATGTGGCCCTGTGGAAGCACCTGTAGAGCCAACTGCACCAATTAATTGGCCAGTTTTGACAATATCGCCTTCTTTAACATTAATGCGACTGAGGTGCATGAAAATGCTTACCACTCCCTGACCGTGGTCAACGCCAACTACGTTACCATGAACCCGGAAACCTTGGGATACTGTACCTACTAAAGCAACTCGCCCAGCAGCTGGGGCAACTACAGGCGAACCCGCAGCACCAGCGTAGTCAACGCCACGATGGTAGTAGTCTTTAGCAAATTTACCATTATAGTAACGACGTACACCATAGATTGTACTAATCCGCCCTGCATTTGGTTTCCCAAATAAACCATTCCAATACTTTTGCGGTGTTTGTAACGCCTTAAAAGCTGCTACACGCTTGAGTTCATACTCGGTAGCTCCGTCTGCGGATTTACCTGGTGGTAAAGTAATGCGTTGTACGGGGAATTTACGATTACGTACTGTTACTGCCAAGTTTTGCACCTGACCATCACCTGAAATCTTCAGTTTTCTGATTCCAGCGGGTTCCACTGGAGTTGTGGGGACAAAAGCCCGATATTTATTAGGGGCAATTGCAAAGGCTGGGTATGTTTTTTCGCCAATAGCCACTATTGGATTACTACCGTTATCTGGATTATCGAGATTAATAACTACAGATAACGTATCTCCTAACTCAGGATTACTCGGTGTTACTTTTACTTGTAAAGCATCAGCAGGCAATGCCAAAGTTACAGGAACAGAGGCAAATATACCAATGAATAAGTTCGTGACACGGCGATGGGGTTTTCCACCTGTGATATCACAGAGCAACTTGTTTTCGGAGTTTCTAGTGCGATCCTTAGTAGTCATAGAGCTATAAAACAACTTCTTACTTTCTGTTGAACAACAGACTAGCTTATGTAAGCTAGTGTTTCCCAACCGAAGTAGAAATTTTTGAAACAGTATATAATGTTAAGTGATATCAAGCAGCATCCTAAGAACCAAACTATACTAGACTAGCTCAGGCGATCGCATCTTGGGAATAATAAAGTAAAAAACTTTAATCCCCAAGGGGTTTTAGAAGTTACAGATAAATCAATCCACGCCCCTAGGGATGGTAAACATACTACCAAGTGGCATAAACAAAAAAACTCTGGATTCTTGCCACAGAGCAGTTTTCTTATATATAACGAAGATAGATGATGGGACGATAAATATAATTTAATAAAAAAGGAAAAGGTAGAATTTCCTACCTTTTATCCAGAAAAAAGCATTTTGTAACCAAATACAAAACTAAATATCACACACAGTTATGACATGACTATTACAAAATGACGACAAAAGTGTGAAATATTTAAGGCTATAAAAAAGTGATATCCCTGGCTGGGTGCTGTACTGATGACCAACAGCACTATACTTGGTTACAGTAGAGATCGGTTTACATTGATACTAGGGTACAGGTAAAAGGCTTGAAAGCCCCTTGTTATCGGGGCTTTATGATTAGTTGATTTCCTAAGCTAAGTGGCAACTGCTATACCTGCTGCAATTTAAAGTTGATATTTTTTAAGCAGCTATTTGATTATTTGATTTATACTTTTAAATTCGCCTAATTATCAAAAAACTTTAAGTTGTATGTCCAGCCTGAGTCCAGACATGGTTCGTATCTATTTGCAAGAAATTGGTCGTTACCCAATGCTGACCGCAGACCAAGAAATTGCTTATGGCAGGCAGGTACAGCAAATGATGGCAATTGAGCAAAGAAAAAATGAACTCATCCAACAATTACATCGCTCACCAACAACTGCTGAATTAGCTGCCGATGCCGATAAACCCGAAGCTGAAATAGCTCAAATCCTTCATCTTGGTCAACGAGCCAAGCAAAAGATGGTGACAGCAAACCTGCGTTTGGTGGTTTCTGTTGCCAAAAAGTATCAGGGGCGCAATCTAGAATTCTTAGATTTGCTGCAAGAAGGGGCAATAGGTTTACAAAGAGGTGTGGAGAAGTTTGACCCCAACCGAGGTTATAAGCTATCGACATACGTCTACTGGTGGATTACGCAATCAATCACACGAGCGATCGCCGAAAAATCCCGCACTGTACGCTTACCAATTCATATCACCGAACAACTCAACAAAATTAAAAAAGTACAACGAGAACTGTTTCAAACCCTTGGTCGTTTTCCGACTATGGTAGAAATTGCCGGAGCTTTGAATTTACAACCTAATCAGATACGAGAATATCTGAGTGCTTCAAAGCAGCCATTTTCTTTAGATTTAAAAGTCGGAGATAATCAAGACACAGAACTCAATGAACTTTTACCCGATGAGGGCATATCTCCAAACGAACATATCACCCAAGAACTTCTGCGCCAAGATATGAAGAATTTGTTAGCATCACTCAAACCGACGCAGCGTGAAGTATTAATTTTGCGCTTTGGGTTAGAGAACGATCAAGAACTCACTTTGGCTCAGATTGGAGAAAAGTTGAATGTCAGTCGGGAACGAGTTCGCCAAATCCAGCAGCAAGCCATAAATATCTTGCGTCGTCAACAACCTGAAATTCAACAGTATTTATTTTCCTGAAAGATGCCAAATTGTGATTGTTTGAATAACCCTCTTCTGGGCGAGGCAATAAGCAAAAAGGTACTCTTGCAATAAAGGGATGTATAACCACGAAGTACGGCTTAAAACCTTACTTCGTCCAAAAATCTTTGTACCAGTTTCTGAAGTTGAAACCAATACTGTTCGGTTAAGGCAAGAGACGGCGATTGATTGCCGTCTCTTGGAAGGACTGAAGGTACGCTTGGTTTCTGTATTATGGAGTTCAACTTGGTATTACTATCAGTCAAAACCAGGCGTAAGCGTCAATCTCACGATGACGCTTACACCCAACAAATTTTGGCTTTAACTTCTTAAGTTGACACCAATGGGCATTGCTTCGCCCCAAAGCCGCTGGTTAAGATGCCCTAGACAGACTTTTAACTTTTCGAGTTTTTTAGCAGTAATTGGCAACCACATGAAAATGGATTTAGGCTTTCTATACGCTCATCCGAAACCACCTCAACCGGAAGTTTACTGTTGTAAATCAACTCGTCGTAATCCATTAATGCATTCCACTTAATCTTGCCGGTTGGGAAGCCTAATTCTAAAGCTGCATCAGATATTAACTCCTGCCATTTCTGAACCTCTGGGTTTTGCGATTTGCAGTAATCAAGAATGGCGATAAATGCACCAGGTTTAGTAACCCGTAAAATCTCCTCAAGGGCGCGGACTGGATTTGCAACAACACAAAGAGTAAAGCCCGACGCTGCTGCATCAAAGTTATCATCAGGAAAATCAAGGTTTTGAAGATCCGCTACTTTGAGAGTGATGTCTGCGGATACACGTTTTTTACGGGCTTCATCTAGCATTTTCTCTGAAAGATCAACCCCTACGACATGCACTCCTTCAGGGTAGGCTGAAAAATTAAGACCTGTTCCTGCGGCAGCATCAAGTACAGTTTGTCCTGGCTGAAGTTGCAAAGAATCAATTAGCGGTTTGCGATTAATATCCCAGTAACGCAGCATAATCGACTCATAATCCACTGCTCCCTGATTGTAGGCCTCAATTACCTTGGCTACTTGCATACTATTTCCTAATTAATAGAAGTACTTTTCGACTCAATGTCGTTATCACTTTGTCACAATTTAGATACCTTTGCCTATACCCTCTATTTTTAATACAGTCATCTTCACTGACTATACAAACTCAACCATAAAGAGTTATAAAATAAAAATTCATCCCAAGTCTCACTAATAATGAGCGTGGAATGAATTTTTGGATGATTCCGCAGTATTTTTTTTGATCAATCTACCTTTTGTGATTCATCACCTGCCAGTTCAAGAGGATGCAGTATTGTTAAATGAAAGCTATGCTTAGTTTCAGCTTTCAAATACCGTTCTTGTAAAGGTTGCCACTGCTGCCATAGCTGGGAACGATTTTCTGTCAATAAAGTAGCAAGACCAGGTAAAGAAGTTTGTATTTCTGATTTAAATACATCTACAAGCCACTCATCTAAAACCACATTATCTTGCATAGAACCCAAAATATCTTGCATACTATTCACTTCTGCAATATAAGCCGCGTAAGACTCACCATAGAGTTCAGTAAATAACTCCATTTGGTAACGTACTCGTTTGGCTTGTTTCCGCAAACTATGAATAGTTGAGCCTTTTGCTGTCAACTGTTGTTCAATTTTTTCTGCTTTCCAATTTGTGCGGATTTCTACTTGTGAGTCTACAACATGAGTACCAACTAGCCAACCTGGATGTAGCAAGAAACTACTGACTTCAGGTAAAAGCAAATCTGGTAGAACTTGCTGAATTGGTAAAGATGCCAACAATTGATAATTAGGTTTCTCCAACCACTCTTCTAATTCATGTTTTAAAGACTTGTAAGGATCATCTTTTAATGTTGCTTGCACCTTAGTAAGTGCATCTTCACGTTGTTTAGCTAAAACATTAAAAGCTATTTGTAGAGATTCTTGTTCTTTAGCTGGTAAATATGGTTGGTAACGAGTTTTTAATGTTTCTTTTAATACGTCCAAATCTCGTAGATTACCAAGACGACGGGCAATTTTACCAATGTTCTTATCACTAGCTGGCTTTGGCAAATTCAGTGCCAAATCAAACCTACTTACAGCCGTGCGTAAACGGCGCATCCCCACTCGCATTTGGTGCAGTGCTTCCGGGTCTTCATCTTTCTTAACTGATTTTTCCCACTTCAAGGTTTTCTTAAAGTGTTTTTGAAGCGCCTGGTAAGCGTAGTCTCCTAGAGTTTTTACTGTTGGTTCTGTCGCTAATTTCATATTTGATAGCAATGACCTACTTAATCAGGTTATTGCATAATAGCATTAGTTAAAACTTTCCATCTATCTATCTATCTATTGATATTTTTTTAAATAATACTTTAGAAGTAAGTATTATTGTTACCATCGATACTAGATATTTTTGTAAAAAAATACAAATAATACTAAAGATTTAAAACACAAGTTACTTGCTAAAGTGCATTCTGACTAAGGTTTTGGCAAATTTTATATTGCTCAGTATTAAAGCATATTAAAATAGAAATTTAGTATTTTTGAATAAAAGAGACTAAGTTAAATGCTGAATTCACACCTGCTCCATCAAGTTTCTCTGATGTTTAGCGACAATTTTCAAGAACACAGGAAAGACATTTCAGCTTTGCGATTTACTCCTGATCATCATTTGTGGTTTGGATCAGATGAAACTTCTTCTATTGAACGTCTTTCTTTTGTTGATTCACAAAACTTTGCAAAACACAAACAATTTCGGGTAGCAGAATTTATCAGCTTACCTGAATCAGAGAATAATGAAATTGATATTGAAGGAATTGCTTATGACGATTATTATCTTTGGTTTGTTGGCTCCCATAGCTGGAAACGCGAAAAAACTAAAACAGAGAATAATGATCCTGAAAATATTCTCAGGCTCACACAAATAGAATCAGAACACAATCGCTATATCTTAGGAAAAATTCCGTTAATCGACGGTGAATTATTGGCATCTTGCCCTCATCCTCAAAATCCTGATGTACAATTGAGCGCCGCCAAATTAGATCTCAAAAAAGACGGTAATTTGCTGACCAAACATTTAGCAGACGATCCGCACTTGGGCTTATTTATTAACGCTAAAATTCCTGGTAAAGATAATGGTTTTGATATTGAGGGAATAGCTGTTTATCAAAATCGAATTTTTTTAGGTTTGCGCGGCCCTGTGTTGCGTGGTTGGGCAATGATGCTAGAGATAGAATTAGAAAACTCTAGCCCAGATGTAATGAAGTTACAAAAAATTGGCGCAGACAAACAAAGATATAAAAAACATTTTGTTTGGTTAAATGGGTTAGGTATTCGGGATTTATGTTTGGATGGCGATGACTTATTAATTTTGGCTGGCCCAACAATGGTTTTAGATGGCAAGGTGCAAGTTTATCGCTTAAAAAATGGTGTAAATATGCAAGAAAATGTTTTGAATAATCCTGAATTGCTGCTTGATCTTCCCTACGGAAATGGAGACGATCGCCCGGAGGGAATTACCTTGTTTAATGATATTACTGGTGTACCTTCGCTATTAGTGGTTTATGACTCTCCAGCACAAAATAGGCTGGTAGGAGATAGTGGTGTGATGGCAGATGTGTTTAGCCTGGATTAAAGATTGGTTGAGATTGCCTGTACAGGACAGGTAGGGATACATTGTTCACAAACAATGCAACGCGATCGCGTGAATGTCAATTTGTATGTCTCTGGATGAAGACTAAGGGCTTCAGTAGGGCAAACCCCAGTGCATAAGCCGCAGTGGACACATACATCTTCATCTATGGCAATTTCACCTAAAGTATAGGAAACATTAATATGCCGTGATCGCATCCATTCAATAGCAGCATCTAACTGATCAATGTCTCCCGATAGTTCTACCACGAGGTTGCCAATTTGATTGGGGGCAACTTGGGCGCGGATAATATTAGCAGCTACGTTAAATTCTTTTGCCAAGACGTAAGTGACTGGCATTTGAACAGCACGTTTGGGAAAGGTCAGGGTAACTCGTTTTTTCACAGGTTTAGCAGAGGGTTTTTTCTGTTGTAGCGTACTAGGGCTGGATAATTCGTAATTCGTAATTCGTAAACGCTACACTGGCTTTCACCTCACCCTACGCACTAGACCTTGGTTTCGGTCAGTTAAACTGAAGAGGAAATTGCTTAATAAGTTTTAATAAATTTGTTATGACTAAATATTCACCAGTTAATTCGCCTGAAAAGCCTGTATCTACGATGGGCGTGCGTGTGAGAAATTTCTTAATTGCAATAGTGGCGATCGCTCTTAGTGTTGCTTTAGTCGTAGGATTGCGAACTGAGACAACTTCAGCTTCTTTGGTTCAATTAGAAGAGACATCAATACCTTTGGAAGTAGCTATCAGCAACGGTAAGCCATCAATAGTAGAATTTTATGCTGATTGGTGTACTGTCTGCCAAAAAATGGCTCCAGATATAGCTGAATTAGAACAACAGTACGCTGACAAAGTTAATTTTGTCATGTTGAACGTCGATAACACCAAATGGCTGCCAGAGATGCTGAAATATCGTGTAGATGGCATTCCCCATTTTGTATTTTTGGCTAAGAACGGAGAAGCTATCGCCCAAGCGATCGGCGATCAACCCCGTCTAGTCATGGCCAGCAATTTAGATGGTTTGGTTACTGGTTCATCTCTACCTTATGCTCAAGCTAGTGGGCAAGTTTCCAAATTTTCAGCCCCAGTTGCACCAGCGAACAGTCAAGATGACCCGCGCAGTCATGGTAGTCAAGTAGTTAATTAAGGCAGGGGAAGAAGCAGAGGGGCAGGGAGCAGGGGAGCAACAAGAGGGGAAAAGGTTAAAGGGTAAAGGGTAAAGGACGAAGAAATAAACCCTTTCCCCCTTACCCATTCCCCTTTGCCCCTTTTTCCACATGTCCAATGCCCAATGCCCCATGCCCCATGCCCCAAGACTTCTCGCTTAAGTATTTTTAATTCGGATCGGGTTTTGGGAAAAGGTTAAAGGGGAAGGGTTAAAGGTTTTTTCTTTCCCTTTCCCCCTTACCCTTTTTCCTTTAACCGAGAAGCATTGCCCCATGCCCTACTTTAAGGAGCTAAGGCGTTACCGCGAATTAGGCTACCAAGGGTCTTGGCAGTAATTTTCAGTTGAGTGATGGGATTGGCTGGGACAACTGTCTTATACAGATAGCTATCGAATGTTAATTTCTGCACATCCATATCACCGCACATTTCCACAAAGGCTTCGCGGGTAGCGTCGGAACGATAGAACACACTTTGCAAGATATCTAATACCTTGTAAGTGAGTCCGTATTTTTTATCCCAGCGCTTGATGTAAACCTTGAGGTCGTCTTCTGTGGGAATGCGGCTACCACTATTGGACATTTCCACAATGGTTTCAGCACACATCCGCCCAGACTTAGCGGCGAAATAAATGCCTTCACCAGAAGACTTGGTAACATAGCCAGCAGCATCTCCGACTAAAGCGATGCGACCTACAACGCGACGAGGACGTGGATGCTCAGGAATTGGGTGTGCTTCGACTTTGATAATTTTACCGCCTGCTAGCTTCTCGGAAGCACGGGCGCGGATACCAGCTTGCAACTGTTTGATACTGGCTTTGTTGACATGCATTGTGCCAGTACCCACGGCTACGTGGTCATATTTGGGGAAAACCCAGGCGTAGAAGTCGGTAGAAACATCATTGCCGACATACATTTCGGCAAGGTTGTTGTAATACGCCATTTTATCTTCGGGTAGGCGAATGCGCTCTTGGAAAGCGATCGCATAATTGTAATCCCCAGCATCCATTTCTTTGGCAATCCGGGAATTAGCCCCATCTGCCCCAATGATTAAATCCACTTTCAGGGTTTTGGTAATGCCCTGTCCGCCGCCTGCTGTATGGTCAACGTAATGGATAGTATAAGGCTCAGTATTGTTTATGGGTATATCGAGTTTATGAACAGTCGCATTAATTAAATTTGCGCCGAGTTTTGCCGCGCGATCACGCATGAAACCGTCTAGAACTTCACGGCGGCACATTCCTATATATTCATCTTGATTTACCAGATTGATATCAACCTCACGATTTGAGGGCGAAATCATTTTCATCTTTCGCACTTGGCGATCGATAATCTCTGGTGGTAGGTCAAATTCACCCACCATACACAGGGGAATAGCTCCCCCGCAGGGTTTGGCATTGTCTAGCTTACGCTCAAACAAATAAGTTTCAATTCCTGCTTTGGCCAGTGTTTCAGCGGCAGATGAACCAGCAGGGCCTGACCCAACAACAGCAACCCGTAGTGTCAAAGGTCTTCTCCCAATCTTGACATTTACCGAAAGCATCGTATCACGGTCTTTTGGCTGATTTCTCGCTTACCCTCCAGGTTTTCATGGAATTGCAATATTCCTTAATTTTTCGACATGAAGTAGAGTAAAGGAAATAGCTTTTCACAATGCCAATTAAAAATGGTATTGTTTACCTAATTTAATGGCGATGGAGCTCGCCAAAACCGCCCTTCCAGTTCTGTAAATGTGATCTGGATGGCTGATGGTTCCTACTTTCCTAACTGCGGGAGAGTAGGGCTTGGCTAAATGCATTACCTGACTCTCTTGTAGAAAGTGTTTATCTACAAATTTCGTTTCTGGAGTCGTGGAATGTTAGCCAGTGTATTGTGGGTTTTAATCATCGGCTTTTTTGGGGGTCAACTTGCCCGTCGTTTAGGCGCTCCGCCTTTAATTGGGATGATTTTAGTGGGAATTATCCTTGGCCCCCAAGTTCGTAATGTCATCAGTGAAGATGTGCTGGGTGCTGCTGATGAATTGAGAACTTTGGCAGTGATGATTATCTTAATGAAAGCCGGACTGGGGCTAGATAGAGAAAAACTAGCTCAACAAGGAAGTGTCGCGCTGCGCTTGGGTTTTTTGCCAGCAGCAATCGAAGCGATCGCCATTGCTTTTGCCGCTATGGTAATTTTTAAATTTGACTTTCCCATTGGCTTACTCTTGGGTTGTGTGATTGGCGCTGAATCTCCGGCTGTGATTGTTCCAGGAATGCTGAGACTTAAAAGTTTGGGCTGGGGTGTTACTAAAGGCATTCCCGATGCCATTTTAACTGGTAGTGCCTTATCTGATGTGCTGCTATTGCTAGTTTTTAGCCTACTGTTGAGTTTCTTAGGTGACGGAGGTATTGAGCAGATTGTCCTACCTGGGGGATTCACTTTTACTGCTCTCCAACTGCTGCCATTGCAAATTATCATGCAAATATTTCTGGGAGTGTTATTGGGGTATTTAGCAGCTCGTTTATTGGTTGTAGTTTTAACCAAACAAAACTGGACTCAGAACATCGTTCAAGATACTGTAATTGCTGCTAGTTTAGCCTTATTTTTGGTAATTGTTGCTCATGATTTGCCTTACTTTTCTGGTTATTTAGCAGCAATGGCTATGGGGTTTTTCTTAATTGAATTAGATGCTCCTCTAGCCAGGAGATTACGCGGCGGATTTGATAGTTTATGGATAGTAGCCGAGATTTTTTTGTTTGTATTGTTAGGAGCAACTATTCAACTACAAGTATTAGAGAAGATTCTATTACCTGGTATTTTAATTTTGGCAATTGGTTTATTGATTGGTCGGATGCTGGGCTGGTATCTCTCGACTTTGGGTAGTAATTGGAATTGGCGAGAAAGACTATTTTTATTACCAGGGAATTCAGCCAAAGCTACAGTTCAAGCTGCCATTGGGGCAATTCCTCTTTCTCAAGGAATTGCGGGAGGAGAAACTATACTAGCGATCGCAGCTCTTTCAATTTTAATCACTGCACCATTAGGGGCTTGGTCAACTATGACTTTCGCTCCTAAATTGTTAACTAAGGGCGAAGTTGATCCTACTAAAGTTACAGTTTCTACTCGTACTCTATTGCTAGCAGCAGTAGATACTTCTAGTTTGGCTACAGAAGTTTTAACGAAAGTTGCAGATTTAGCACGTCGCAGTAATGGTGAGGCAATTATTTTGCATGTAATTAATACTTCCAGCCAGCAAGATATTCAACAAATAAAACAACAAACTAAACAGTTATTATCTGATATCAAATATGAATTTTTGACTATTACAGGCGCTGTGCCAGAAGAAATTATTCGCATCGCCGAGGAGTTTCATGTAACTGCGATCGTGATGGGAAAACGCGGCCATCAACCTTGGGAACAAGTGCTGTTAGGCTCAGTATCACAAGCAGTCTTGGAAACTAGCCATATACCTGTAATTTTGCTAGAAAATCGTGAATATGATACTAATTCTCTATAAGGATGCACTTAAATATTTATTAGATGTAGACGCGTTCGCGTAGCGTCTCGTAGAGAAGTGGCTTGCCGCAGGCTACCACAAAGTACGCAAAGTGCCCAAAGAAAGAGAGCAGTCAAAAAATTAATTATTAAGTGTAAGTTTACAAAGAAGGCGATCGCCATCGATACTGCACTGCCATTTTTCCAAGATTCAATTAAAAATTAAGATTAGTCAGCCGAATAAGTGGCACAAATAGAACCAAAATATACTTAATCAAACCCATGATTTAAGTACATATTTGTAGGGCTGCCACTCATGTCTTCACCACTTGACCGCCCTTTGGAAATTGAAATCAGATTACCATCTTCCCATCCTCAATTACTGGAAGGATTGGATATATGGCTACGTTTAGGTTTGATCTCTGATGCTCAAGTCAGGCAACTATGCCGCGAGTTTCTAGCTTGTCGAGTAGTATTGCAAGCCCAGATTGAACCTGAACCACAGGTAACAGTTGCAACTTATGACCCTGTTAAGCAGTTGCCTGTGGGAGTTTTACAAAGCCCCAGACAACCAGCTAAACCGAACTTTTTAGCCACAATGTTGCAGTCATTGGGGGCAGAATTGAGTGTCCGCTGGCTGCTATTTTTAGGTGTATTTCTGGTAGTGGTTTCTTCTGGGGTACTAGCTGCTAGTCAATGGGAGAGGTTTCCTGCCTCTGGACAATATGGGGTTTTATTTGCTTATACCTTGAGTTTCTGGGGATTCAGTTTTTGGGCAGGTAGGCAAACCAACCTCAGATTAACGGCTCAGACATTGCTGATTGTCACTTTGTTATTGATACCAGTCAACTTTTGGGCAATGGATAGTTTCCGGTTATGGCAAAATCCATTGGACTGGTTGACAGTGGCGATCGCTTTTCCTACTTTGACGTTGGTTACAGTTTTGCTTTGCAGCAATCGGGCAGTTTTTCATAATTTATCAACTGGGAAATTGCCTCTAGTCAATATTCTCGGATTGATTTATCTGCATTGGGGTTGGCAATTACCAAATTTTCCCTTAATTGCTGTTTATGTGGCAATGGTAGGTACAGCTATCATTACCATCTATCAAAATCTTTACCTCCAACCAAACCCTCCTCTTCCATTAGTAAATGAGGATAGGCGGCGTACTGTAACAGGCATGAGTTTGTACGCTGCTGTAATTATTTATGCCCTAATAGTACTGCTGGTACGGGCAATTTTTGTGGCTGGGGTAGATGTCACTGAGTTGGGCTTGGCTATTGGCATTTGTGGCTGGCTGGCAACTTGGTTAGCACAGCAAAAAGCAGAATTGCTTTCTACTACTCCTTTGCCCCTCGGTCTCTTAGTTTGGGAGAGACTTGGCGGAGTTTTACTCTTCTTGGGTTGGCTAGTGGCTGTAATCGATCATCCTTGGCAAGCAATAGCTGTCAGTGGATTGAGTTTATGGTTTTTGGTTCGTCGCTTGCATAGGCATAGTTTAAAGGTTGATTTGGCAGCAATTTTTGCTATTGGTTTACAGACAATTTGGTTGGGTTGGCGGTTAGTTCCTTCTGGGGCGCAAGAATGGGCGATCGCTACTGGTACTATAATCACGAATGCTCAAAATCAACCTTGGGCGTTGCTGAGTGTAGCTTTATTTCCTTACTTAATTTTGATGGTAGCGATCGCAGATCATTTATATCGCACCCAAAAGCGGGACTTAGCCCAGTTTGGCGAAATATTAGCATTATTATTTGGCAGCTGTTTAACCACGCTTTCTTTAGTAAATCCCACATTGCGATCGCTAAATCTGCTATGTTCTACAATCACTATCGCCATCGTTACCAAACGCCGTTCTTCTAACCCTGCCCTCTTGATCTACTTTACTCACATCATGGGGGTATTCACGCTTTGCTCTACTATTAATTGGTTATTGCCAACTCTCAGCAAAGAAGTCTGGGCAAGCATTTTGTTAGCTTTGATGGTGGCTGAATGGATATTCAGCCTTAGAAGTGGATTATGGCAACGTAGTGCATGGTACATCGGTTTAGGACTTGCCGTTGTTAGTTTTGCCCTATTGTGGATTAATGCTGAATCGTCTTGGTATGGCTTTACTACTAGCCCAGATTATTGGGGTGTCACTTGGTTAATTACACCTTTAGCACTTACAGGTTTAGCCAATAGCACATCTGTCACACAACGTACTACCAATAGTTTCTTGAGTGTCCTGGCTGCGGGTATGTCCCAGACGCTAACTTTACCGCAACCAGAAACCAGATTAATTGGTTTAGCTGTGGCTGCGGTTGTGATGTTTGTCAATACGCGCTATTTACGCAACCAAGTAACTGCGGGAATTACGGTAGGTTTTGGTCTAACTTTTATTGCTACGCTGCTATGGGAAGGATTGCCTGGGCTACCACGGTTAACGATTGCAGGTTGGTTTGTCGTAGAAGCGATCGCCATTTTCAGTTTATGGCTAGGGCGGACATTTCTCAACCGACGCGGTGATCAGTTAGCAACTCTATATGCCCAAGCAAGCGATCAATGGGCGATCGCATTGTGTAGTTTTGAGTTAGTAACTATGACACTACACTCGACATTAATTTATTGGAATGTTGTCACACCAGGAATATTTTACTTAGCAGCCACTGCCATTACATTAGGGGCGATCGCTTATCGCAGTTGGAGAGAACCGACAAATTGGGCATTTTATGGCATCGGTTGGTGTCTGGAATTGTTAATTGCCCAAGTATTGGGCTTTGGGGAACATTCAGTTATTAGAATTGCTGCTGCTAACATTGCCTTGGGTTTGCTCACTCAGTTTCTAGGCGAGTGGTGGCGACGACGATACCAATTAGAAAGGCTTCCTAGTAGCTTCCACATTTTGCCATTAATTTATGGTGCATTCAGTGTATTGCTGCGTTTGAACACCTTCACCGAGTGGACAGGTTTGTATTCCTTGGGTGTAGCTTTAATTATTATTGGCGTGGGGCGACGACGCGAGAACTTTAAACCCCTGCTGTACTTAGGAATTATTGGCGTATCAATTTCTGCTTATGAACTTCTGTTTTATCAAATGTTACAAGCTTCAGGCGGAGCATTAGGTGATGGATTGATTGCCATGTCTGCCCTAGGTACTAGCATCATGTATGCTTATCGCATTCTCTCCCCTTGGCTTGTAAGCTACTTACGCCTGACTCCTCAAGAACTCAAAGGTATTGCTCATCTTCATTGGGCTTGGAGTAGCTGTTTATTAATGGCGGCTATTCCTCTTCCCATTGGAGTTAACCGTTTGGTGGGATTGGCAACAGGGGTATTTTTGATTCGCTATGCCATCTTTCAAGGACGAAATTCGCGCACTTCCCCCAGCATCTTGGGAGGAATCACAAGAGCCGAGATGTGGGTTTACCTTGGTTTATTAGAGGTAGCCGCGATGAGGGTTTATTGGCGGGAGACAGCAGTGGGAAAATTTTGGGCTGGGCCGTTACTTCCTTGGAACGGTGCGATCGCCTGTGTGGTAGCTTATTTTCTGTATATCCTGCCTTGGGAAAATTGGGGTTGGTCTAAAAGACCTTGGCAACAAGCCGCCTACATCATACCACTGATAATTTTATGGGAAACCAGACTGCAAACTTACCCTATTACCTTGGTACTCGCAGCTGGATTCTACATTTTTCTAGCAAAGGTGAGCGAAAACATTCGTTTTACCTATATTAGTGTGGCATTGATTGATTGGGCGCTTTACCGTTGGTTTGATTCCCTACGCCTGACTGAAGCTTTATGGTATGTAACACCCATTGGGTTATCACTGTTGTATATTGCTCAAGTAGATACCCAGCTGAGGCTACCAGAGTACAAAGCAGCTCGGCATATTTTGAGAATGCTAGGTAGTGGTTTAATTTGTGGGTGGGCAATTTTATTTAATCAAGATACAGCCTGGATTCCGGGAATTTTCAGCCTCATTGCCATTTTTGCTGGATTAGCTTTGCGAGTACGAGCTTTTCTCTACATTGGTACAGCCACTTTTTTAATTACTACAATCTATCAATCAGTAATTTTTAGTTTGCAGTACTCCTTTTTAAAATGGATTATTGGCTTACTAGTTGGCATTTTACTCATTTATATTGCTGCCAACTTTGAGACCCGTCGCGCTCAAATCACTTCCCTAATTCGTAGCACCATTGATGAATTTCAATCATGGGAATAGGGGTAGGTATTAAGCTAAGAGTTGAACTAATTAGACAGGCGATCGCCTAAATTCAAGATACCTGTAAAATTAAACAAGAGCGATGGCTTTGCCAAAGTCTTCTCTACCAGACGCTAAGAACGGCTAACGCATAGAAGCACAAAACAATGACGCAGATTCCGTTAACAGAAGCTCAACTTCGTTTACCTGAACTAATTGCAAGTCTGCAACCTGGTGAAGAAGTGCAAATTCTTTCCGGTAATCGCACTGTCGCCAGACTGATTGGCGAACTTCAACCACCCCGTAAGCCTCGCCAGCCCGGTAGTGCAATCGGAACCCTAACCATCCTTTCCGAAGATGAAACCCACTTGGAAGACTTTCACGACTACATGCCATGAAGTTTCTGCTCGATACTCAGGCATTCCTCTGGTTTGTACTTAACGAGCGCGCTCTTAGTCAAGTCGCCTGTGATTTGATTGTCGATCCCCTCAATGATATCTTGCTCAGTCCTGCTTCCTATTGGGAAATTGCCATTAAAGTTAGTATTGGTAAGTATCAAATTCCTGGAAATTTTGAAACATGGATGGAGCATCAAATCCAAGTTAACGAATTAGAAATATTACCGATTAAAGTTGCTCATGCAGCCGCGATCGTGACTCTGCCCTTCCATCATAAAGATCCCTTTGATCGGCTTTTGGTTGCCCAAGCACTCACAGAAAAGATCCCTATCATTAGCGTGGATGCAGTGCTAGACAATTACGCAGTTACTCGTTCTTGGTAAGTACCATAACCTGACTTTCAAGATAGTTGCTACAAAAGCGGCGATCGCACTCACTCTACCTAAACTCACTCCATGCAGGCAAAATGTTCCAGCAAGTCTCCGGTGGACGAAGATATAACCGCCGCCGACCTTTTGCAGAAAAATGCGATCGCTGGCGTAGTTGAGGAAACTAACATAGTCTAAGGGAATGTAATTTTTGCGGTAAAGCATGAAACGCCAAGTGTAATGTTGAATGCAAACTACACTAGAGTTAATACAAAGATTTAATCCACTCCCATTCCTGCGTCAAACCCTCTCGTAAAGAGACTTGCGGCTGATATCCCAGAATTTTCTGTGCTTTAGATACATCAGCAGCAGTGTGGCGTGCGTCTCCCATTGCCTTTTCTATGTGGTTTCTTTTGATTGGTTTCCCGACAATTTCTTCAATCGTATCCAAGACTTCTGCTAAAATTACCCTGCTACCGCCACCAATATTAAAGATTTCTCCCACTGCTTCGGGTGCGATCGCGGCGGCTAAATTGGCGGCGACAATATCACTAACAAAGGTAAACTCCCGCGTTTGCTGCCCATCCCCATAAATAGGAATTGCTTCATCTTGCAAAATGGATTTAAAGAACTTATGGAATGCCATATCTGGGCGCTGTTTGGGGCCATAGACTGTGAAATAGCGCAATGTTACACAGGGTACGCCAAAGTTTTTGTGATACAGTTCACATAAAAACTCCGATGCTAGCTTCGTAATGCCATAAGGAGAAACTGGTTGAGGACAAATTCCTTCGTGGGTGGGTAATGTTTCTGCATCACCATATACACTCGATGAAGAAGCAAACACTAACCTTTTCAGATGTTTAGCATCCTTAGCTGCTTCCAGCAAAACTTGTGTAGCGTTAATATTTCGTTCTGTATAACCTCGAAAACCTTTACCCCAACTTGCTCTTACCCCTGCTTGTGCCGCTTGATGGTAAACTAAATCAACATCTTTTAGGAGTTTTGGCCAATCTAAAAACTGCATATCTCCTTCAATTAATGTAAAACCAGGTGATTGATGTAAGTGTGCAATATTGTTACGCTTTAATATCGGATCGTAGTAATCATTGAATTCATCAATTCCGATTACTTCTTTTCCTTGTTTTAACAATGTTTCTGTAAGATGAGAGCCAATAAATCCGGCGGCTCCAGTAACGATAATTTTAGCCATGCTGCCTATTTTTTATATCCTGATTAATCTCTAGATATTCACAAGTTACTAATTATAATCAATAATTTGTTGTTAATTGGATTTTTTTAATTTTTGGTGAGAGCATTATAATAAATAATTAAATTAAAAATCTTCTATTTTAGGATGCTAATAATATAAAATTATAAATTTGCTAATTAATTAAATTTAATTTCAAGAAAAATATAGTTAAAATTCAATAGCTAAAACAGGTCAGTAGATGCGAAGAATTAAAGTTAGATATGGGTAATAAATTAACTTTTTAGCTAACTACATTGGTTAATGCCTATATATTTAATCATAAGAGGCTTGTACAAGTGCGAGAATTGATGAAAAAATTGATCCGCGAGAGCCGAATTGGGCATTCTCGTTTCGCAAGAAACGCACGAGGAAATCAGTGAAAGTTTTAGTTGTAGGTAATGGGGGGCGCGAACACGCTCTGGCATGGAAGCTGTTGCAATCTAAGCAAATTGAGCAAGTTGCCTGTGTACCGGGGAATGGAGGCACAGCAAGTATGGAACGTTGCCATAACTTGCCCTTAGCAGTGGATGATTTTGAAGGCATAAGCCGATATGCTCTAGAAAACGGTATCACTCTTGTGATAATTGGGCCAGAAGTACCTTTGGCAGAGGGAATTACAGATTACCTCCAAGACAAAGGATTGATGGTATTTGGCCCAGTCAGAGCCGGAGCGCAAATTGAGGCAAGCAAAGCTTGGGCAAAAGCCCTGATGCAAGAAGCGGGGATTCCAACGGCACGGGCCGCGGTTTTTACGCAGGCAGTAGCAGCTAAATCTTATGTCAAAGCACAAGGAACGCCTATAGTTGTCAAAGCTGATGGTTTAGCAGCTGGTAAGGGTGTAATAGTTGCTGAAACGCTAAAACAGGCAGAAATTGCCATAGATAGCATTTTTCAAGGTCAGTTTGGTAGTGCAGGCAATTTTGTCGTTATTGAAGAATGTTTGATTGGGCAAGAGGTTTCGGTTTTAGCACTGACCGATGGACTGACAATTCGAGCTTTGCTACCTGCTCAAGATCATAAGCGAATTGGTGAAGGCGATACAGGAGACAATACTGGTGGTATGGGAGCTTATGCCCCAGCACCTATTGCCACGTCAGAGTTGATGGCACGCGTTCAAACAGAAGTTTTAGAAAAGGCGATCGCAGCTTTAAAATCTAAAGGTATTGACTACCGAGGCGTGCTTTATGCTGGGTTAATGATTGCACCCAACGGCGATTTTAAAGTTTTAGAATTTAACTGTCGCTTTGGCGATCCAGAAACCCAGGTAATTTTGCCACTTTTGGCAACACCCTTAGAAGATTTACTTCTAGCTTGTGTACAGCAGCGTTTAGGCGAATTGCCTCCCATTGCTTGGCAAGAGGGAGCATGTGCAACTGTCGTCGCTGCCTCCGGCGGTTATCCTGGAGCTTATGAGAAAGGTAAAGTCATTACTGGCATTAGTGAAGCAGAGGCAGCAGGAGCAACTGTATTTCATGCTGGCACCAAGTTAAATCAGCAACAACAACTAGTGACAGATGGAGGGAGAGTGTTAAATGTCACCGGGGTAGGCAAAAATTTTGAGCAAGCGATCGCCCAAGCATACACTGGCATCAAAGCTATTCAATTTGAGGGGATATATTATCGAGGAGACATCGGTTATAGAGTGGTAAATAAAGAGTAATCTTCGCATACTCAACAAGTATAGACATCATGCAAAAGTAAATTTTGCAAGATGTCTAGTGATTTATATCAGGCAGCGAAGCTGACTTATACTTAAGTTATGCCCAAGTTAGACTTATCCATAATGCGGTAAAAAACGCACTGATAAAGGACGGCTGGGCGATTACAGATGATCCCTACGTAATTCAGTATCGAAGAACAACGTTGTACGCTGATCTTGGTGCTGAACGTCCTATTGCAGTTGAACGAGATGGGCTAAAACTTGTAGTTGAAGTGAAAAGCTTTATTGGCGCATCAAAGATACAAGATTTGAAAGAGGCTCTTGGTCAGTATGACATCTACCGTTATCTTTTAGAGGAAACAGCGCCAGACCGTAAACTTTACGTTGCTATCAATGCGATCACCCACAAAAGCTTTTTCACGCAAGATGTGATTCAACTCATCCTCCAAAAACATCAACTTCCACTCATTGTCGTCGATACAGAGACAGAGGAGATCACACAATGGATAAATTAACTGAGTATCCCAAGCTAATTAAGCGTATCCTGACAGAGTATATAGAACTATGTAACCGTCGTCCGCACCAAGGCATCGAAACATTCTTGATTATGGATGAGCCAAAGGGTCACTATATTTGGATGAACCTTGGCTGGCAAAAAGGCGATCGCATTACTGGTATGACTGTATACGTTCGGATTCAAGATGGCAAATTCTGGATCGAGGAGGACTGGACTGAAGATGGTATCGCAACTGACCCCGTTCGTGCAGGTGTTCCCAAGCAAGATATAGTGTTGGCATTCCATGAGCCTAAGATGCGGCAGTACACAGATTTTGCAGTCGCATCGTAGCTGTTTGTGGCGACCTCTCACAATGCGGTGCGGCAGAAGGTACGAAAATTTTGGTGCCCAGTTCAAGTTTATTAGCCATCGCTAACCGGAACCGGACAGCTAGCTCAAAATTTAGATAGATTAGATTTTTGTTACACTACTACGCGTTTACGCATAACCTAGCAGTCAAAAAATAGAGTTGAACGCATCAATCCTCAACTAGATATTAACTCCGATGTCTGAAATAAGTTAAATTCGTTGTTGAGGCTACCTTAAGGGAAACCTCCAATTTCCCCATCTCCTTAACATGTTTGTCAAATTAACTGTTAATTTTTTAGTTGTTGGGGTTTATAACAAAGACTACTAACAACTTTATTTAAAATGCTAGCTCTTTTTACAACAATCCGAGAAGCGATCGCCAATTGGTGGTCAGAGTTCACCCTCCAGACCAAGCTTTTGGCTGTCGCCACGTTGGTGGTTTCTTTGGTAATGAGTGGTCTGACCTTCTGGGCTGTGAATACAATCCAGCAGGATGCGCGCATGAACGATACACGCTTCGGTCGTGATTTAGGGCTACTGCTCGCTGCCAACGTTACCCCCCTGGTCGCTGAACATAATCTTACAGAGGTTGCCCAATTCTCCCAACGCTTCTATAGCAGTACCTCTAGTGTACGTTACATGCTCTACGCTGATGAAACTGGGAAAATCTATTTTGGCATTCCTTTTTGGGAACCAGAGGTAGAAAATTCCCTCACCATTGAACGGCGGATACAACTGCCGGAAGATTATCCCGGTGAAGGGGATAAACCAATGGTGCGGCAACACATGTCCCCAGATGGGGTCGTCACCGATGTATTTATTCCTCTGATTGTCGATAAAAAATATTTAGGTGTATTGGCGATTGGGATCAACCCTAACCAAGCAGCAGTTATTTCTACAAATTTCACCCGTGATGTCACCATCGCTGTTTTTATCACAATTTGGGTAATGGTGATTTTGGCAGGAGTCATTAACGCTTTAACCATCACTAAGCCGATTAAAGAACTTTTGGTAGGGGTAAAACAAATTGCTGCCGGTAATTTCAAACAGCGAATTGATTTACCCCTAGGAGGTGAACTAGGAGAATTAATTTTCAGTTTTAATGAAATGGCGGAACGCCTAGAGAGTTATGAAGAGCAAAACATCGAGGAACTAACAGCAGAAAAAGCCAAATTAGAAACCTTGGTTTCAACAATCGCCGATGGTGCTGTCTTGATCGACAACAGTATGCAAGTTATCTTAGTTAATCCCACGGCACGGCGAATTTTTGGCTGGGAAGGTGATGAGGTGGTAGGGAGCAATGTTTTACATAACTTGCCTCCAGCTGTACAAATGGAAATCACCAATCCCTTGTATGAAATGGCAGCTGGCGAATGTGAAAGTGCCGAGTTCCGCATTCATCTTAGCCAACCTATCAAGCGCACAATCCGCATTCTCTTAACGACAGTACTTAACCTGCAACGGGAGAGTATTAAAGGAATTGCCATAACTGTGCAAGATATTACCCGCGAGGTAGAACTCAACGAGGCCAAAAGCCAATTTATCAGCAACGTTTCTCACGAACTGCGAACGCCTTTATTTAATATCAAATCGTTTATTGAAACTTTGCATGACTACGGCGAAGACTTGAGTTTAGAACAACGGCAGGATTTTTTGCAGACTGTCAATCATGAAACTGATCGCCTGACTCGCTTAGTTAACGATGTTTTGGATTTGTCAAAACTCGAATCAGGTCGCAATTATAACTTCGGTGGGGTGGATTTGGCACAAGCGATCGAACAAACGCTACGTACTTACCAACTCAATGCTAGAGATAAAGGCATTGAACTAATTCAAGAAGTCGCTCCCAATTTACCATTAGTCGTGGGTAATTATGATTTGTTGCTGCAAGTTTTAGCTAATTTAGTTGGCAATGCTTTGAAATTCACTCAGGCAGGTGGCAAGGTGGCCATCCGTACTTACCAATTAGATTCCAAGCCCACTTCTCATACTCTGTCTTCTCAAGTGCGGGTGGAAATCTCTGATACTGGCATTGGTATTGCCTCAGAAGACCAACAAGCAATTTTTGACCGCTTCTTCCGTGTAGAAAATCGAGTTCACACTTTAGAAGGTACTGGCTTGGGTCTATCAATTGTGAGAAACATCATGGAAAGGCATCGTAGCAAGGTGCATCTGGTCAGTGAAGTTGGGGTGGGAACCACTTTTTGGTTTGACTTAAACGTTTTTGATGAGGAAACACTAAAAAAAATCGTAGAACCTAAGGCTGAAGCACCCAAAATTTCCGCAGCCTAGAAGCAGAGTGTAGGGGAACCCTCCGACGCTCGCGCAGCGTCTCGTAGAGAGGAACGAGCGTCAGGGGTTTTGTTTGTATAGGCGCGATTTCCAATCGCCCGGTGTCTCTTTTCTATTGCCTATTGCCTTTCGCTCTGAGTTTGAGACAGAATCGGTAAGCTAATGACAAATTCTGTTCCCTCACCTGGAGTAGAATTGACATCCAAAGTTCCGCCATGTTTTTCTACAACAAGAGACTGAGCGATCGCTAATCCTAATCCCGTACCTTTCCCAACTGCTTTGGTAGTAAATAAGTGGTCAAAAACTTTTTGCTTGATTGATTCACTCATGCCTTGACCATTATCAGCAATCTTCACCTCAACCTGTTTATCTTTTAAAGAGGTGGTAATTGTAATCCGATTAGGATTGGTTTTTATTTCCTCAAAACTCCGACCTATATTTGCTTCATCCAATGCATCAATAGCGTTCGCTAAGATATTCATAAATACTTGATTTAATTGACCAGGAAAGCATTCAATTTGGGGTAAGTTACTATACTCAGTCACTACAGCAATTGCCGGACGAATATCATTGGCTTTGAGACGATGTTTTAAAATTAAAATTGTGCTATCAATGCCTTCATGAATATTAAACGGTACTTTGTAATCTCTATCGGCACGAGAAAAAGTGCGGAGACTGGTACTGATATTTTTGAGCCTGTCACACGCCATAGTCATCGAATCAATCATCTTAGGAAAATCTTCTAAGCTATATTCCAAGTCGATTTTTTCGGCATGAATCAGAATTTCATCTCCGGGAGTAGGAAACCTTTTTTCATATAATTTCAAGTGTTGGATAACATCAGTAAATATTGGTTTAGCTTGTTTGAGACTGGCAGCAATAAAACCGAGAGGATTATTCATTTCATGAGCTACTCCAGCAACTAAGTTACCCAATGCAGACATCTTTTCACTCTGAACAATTTGTAATTGAGCTTGTTGTAAATCTTGTAAAGCTTGCCCAGCTTGCTGATAAAGTCGAGCATTTTCTAAGGCGATTGCTGCTTGGGAGGACAGTAGGTTAATCACTCGTAGACGCTGACTAGTAAATACCCCTTGATTAAGTTGATTTTCTAGGTAGAGAATCCCTACCAAATGACCTTGGTTAATAATGGGTGTACATAATACACTTTGAGGTTGATGTAAGAGCATATATTCCCCAATCACACCAGGAATATTTGTTTTACAGTTGTCTATGATGACGGTTTCTTGAGTATTTTTAACGTAATTGATCAGTTTTCTAGGAATATTTTCACAAGCATCTAATAGTTGTGAATCAAGAATAGTTTTGACATCAGTTTGAGAATTGGACTGTTGATCAATAAAGTTAATTGCCCGCACTTGCCAAGTATCTTCTTGAGGAAGAATTAATACAGATTTTTTTGCACCAGAATTTTCTAGAATAATTCGAGTCAGACTGCTGATAAGTTCGTCTAATTCTATACAACTAGAGATTGTTTGAGCAGCTTTGAGAATGCAAGTTAAATCTAGAGCATCAGAAATATTAGTACTGCTGGTGGTGTAAGTAGATGTAGAAGCTGATGTACGGGAAATGCTGGCTATGGTTTCTAAGGGATAGAAGTTGAATTCTTGCTGTTGCAGAATGGGTTTGAGTGATTTGGGATAGCGTCTTTCCAAGTCATCAGTTTTGGCTTTTGCTCCCCAACGGGCATAGCTGTAATATGCTTGTTGCAGATATCCTTCTGCGGCTTTTTCTTTACCCCATTCTAAGTAAAATTTGGCAGCAAGTTCGTTAGCGATCGCTGCTTCTTGAATATAGTCATTGGCGATTGCTTGTTGGATAGCGATTTCATAATAATCTGCGGCTTGTAGGCGATCGCCAGTTACACGAGCTTGTTCAGCTAAAATTAAATTGTACTTATGCTGATAATTGACTGGTGCATGATCTGCCCATTCTTGCATTTTTGCTTGATTTTGGGCTACTTTATTAAGATAAAGCTGTTGCTGCGCTTCACTTACCTGAGAACAAAGAGCTAATAAACTTAAAGATTGATAGAAATTTCTTAAAGGAACAATTAATAAGCCTGCTGCTCCCTGTTCATACTGCTCAAATTTTTGGGAATATTCCCAAGCAGATTCGTATTCACCAAAAAGATAAGACAGTAGTATTTTTGCTAAATAGACATAACAAATACCATTGATATTGTTAGTTTCAATCAAAGTTGGTAACATTTCTATTTCGTGAAAATGCTTACCATTTAAGCAGCAGGGGTTAGCCACTTCTCCTTGTAAATTTAGAACCGTTTGCCGCCAGATATTTCCCCAAATTAGAGATACCTCTTGTTTAATTTGCTGCATGAGGTCACAATATTTATCTGCCTCCAGCACAGCATTTTCTAGGTTTTCTCCACTCCAAAAGAGAAACTGACAATAGCAATTGGCGCAATAGCCTACATATTCTAAATTTCCGGTTTCTAAACCACTTTGTAATCCATCTAAAAATAAACTTAACGTGGATTTAATTGAATCTTTCCAGTGCTTAATGAATAAGCTGAATGTTAGATAAACTCTGCTTTTAAGTTCTTTAGTTTGAAATTTATCTAAAAGTTGTACTGCCAGTTTTCCAAAGTTATATCCATCTTCAATTGCACCTACACTACACAAAAATAACCCATAGAGGCTATAAGCAACAGCTGCCTGTGGTGAGTTGCCATGCTGGATACAAATTTTGATCATTGTAAAAATTTTCAGCGGCAACAACATCGGTTTGGCTATATAAACCGGGGCAAACAAACCTGATAAAATGCGGAGTGCAACTAATTGGTTGGGATTAGTTATTTCGGGCAAATCTGCCAATGCTGCAATCGATTGATGAACAAACATTTTTTGCAACTGATCATGTTCATCAAAAATCATTTGAGTGCTACCATCTTCAGGTAACGTCAAATCTAGTAATTGGAGTGCTTCTCTACCTGTGGCTATTGCTTCAATAAATTTATTTTGTGCCGTATAAGATTGGATTTGAATCTCATAAGTACGAACTTTTTCTAATGGAGATTTAGCATTTTTGAGAATAATCTCTACTAATAATTTTGATGATTCAAAGTTTGTATTGAGATATTCTGCCTCAGCCGCAGATTCATAAACAGCAAGGGCCAAATCATAGCTGCTTTGCCAAGCATTTATCGGTAACAGAAGCATCGCAACTTTTAAATACTCCACTGCTGTCGCATAAGCAGTCGAGTTCTTGGCTTTACAACCAGCTATGAGATTTAACCGAGCCAGATGTTCTCGTTCGCCAGGTTCCTCTAATAACTCCAATCCGTAATTGAATTGGTTAGCGATCGCAAAAATTCCAGACTCTTGCTGGTCTTTATGTGTATTATGTAATAATAATCGCCCAATTTGCAGATGTGTTGACTGTTTTTGTGCTTGTGGAATCAGTGAATAGGCAGCTTGTTGGACGCGATCGTGTAAAAATTTATATATAACCGTCTCAGAGTGTTCTTGAGTAGCTGTTTGATTTTCAGAACCAACAAAAAACTTATAAACTTCACTTTGCGGCAAAATCAACCCTTCTTGCAAAGCCTTCCACAAGCAATCTGCGGTTTCCACCTCCGATTGTTTGGAAACAATTGCTAATGTTTTTAAATCGAACTGATTCCCAATACAAGCGGCTAGCTTCAATTGGTGTTGAGTTGATTCTGGTAGTCTTCGTAATTGAAAAACCATAAAATCAACAACATTGTCTGCTAGAGTTTGCTGATTGATTTGAGAAATGTCACATTGCCAACATCCTTCTATATAATTGAATTGAATCAGTTGGTCTTGATGTAATGATTTGAGAAGCTGAGTTGCAAAGAAGGGATTTCCTTGAACTTTACGATCAACTAATTGTGAAAGAGATAATGCTACACTTTCTGCACAATTTAACGTATCGGCTACAAGTTGATTCAAATGTAATTGATTAAGTGGCTTCAGGATAAGACTATTTACTGTTACACCTATTTTGCGAATTTCATCCAACATCACCATCAATGGATGTGCTGGAAAAACTTCATTGTCTCGATATGCACCAATTAACAATAAATATCCCTGATTAGCTTCATTCATTAATAATTGCATAAGTTTCAATGAAGCCGAATCCACCCATTGCAAGTCATCTAAGAATATTACTAAGGGATGGTCTTTAGTTGTAAATACCTGAACAAATTTCTGAAATAATAAATTAAATCGATTTTGTGCTGCGTTACCTGATAATTCTGGTGCGGGTGGTTGATTGCCAATGATTTTTTCTAATTCAGGAACGACTTCAATAATTACCTGTCCATCTTCACCTAATGCTTGAACAATTTTATTTTTCCATTTTTGTATTTGACCATCACTTTCTGCTAGTAATTGCTCCATGAAATTACGGAAAGCTTGAACAAATGCCGAAAAAGGAATATTTCGATTAAATTGGTCAAATTTGCCTTTAATAAAATAACCACGTTGTTTAACTATTGGCTTATGAATTTCGTTAACAACCGCAGTTTTACCAATTCCTGAAAATCCAGCTACCAATGTTATTTCTGTTGAACCCAGGCTAACTTTTTTAAAGGCTTCTAATAGGGTTTTTACTTCTAATTCTCGTCCATAGAGTTTATCAGGGATAATAAATCTGTCGGATACATCCCTTTGAGCAATTGGAAAATTCTCAATTTGGCCTGTTGTCTTCAGCTGAGCAAAACAAATTTCTAAATCATGCTTCAATCCTAATACACTCTGATAGCGGTTTTCAGCATTTTTTGCCATCAATTTGCTGACGATTTCCGAAATTACAGATGGTATTTGTGAGTTAATTTCATGTACTGAAGGGGCTGCTTTAGCAATATGGGAATGCACCAACTCCATTGGGTCATTTGATTGAAAGGGTAACTCGTTTGCGAGTAACTCGTAGAAAGTTACACCAAGTGAATAAAAATCAGTCCGGTAGTCAATACCCCGATTCATTCTCCCTGTTTGCTCTGGAGAAATATAAGCTAGTGTTCCTTCTAACACATTGGGGCTGATTAGCGTTTGTGTTTCCCTTGGTAATAGTGATGCAATACTAAAGTCGATTAATTTAACTTGTTTGGAATGAGGGTTGATTAAAATATTGCTCGGTTTAATATCTTTATGAATGATGCGCTGACTATAGAGTATCTCTAAAGTATTACACAGGGCGATCGCTATTTGTAAAAACTCTTGTAAAGACTCTATATCTCGCGTCTGGTCATGAGCAAAATAATCTTTGAGGGAAATGCCCCCAAAATCTTCCATCACCAATACGTAGCCATTTTGATAGGCTTCCAGGCTGTAAGTTTGGATGATTAGGGGTGAGTTGAGATTTTTGGCAATGGTGTACTGATTGCGAAACTGCACCAATTCACTGAAAGTAGGATATGGATTTTTCAGCAGTTTGATCACTACAGGTAATGAGTCAACTTCTCGATACCCTCGATAAACTAAGGTTCTTGAACCATTGTAGATTTCTTCAGTTATTTGGTGTCCGGGAATACTAACACGAGTGTTGAGCATACTGCTAAATCCTAGTGATTTCTAAATTTATTGTTCCCGAATCAGTAACGTCTGTTTAATGTCTATTGGTAAACATTACTGTGGTTTAAATTTAGATTTGAATTCCTAGGCTTTTGATAAGACTCGGTGACAACCAAATTTCTTTAGATGCTGTTGCTCAAGTCCAGCAGTAAGGACAAAATTTGGCGTTGCTGAATTAGGATATGAAATTAAAAAAGCAACTCTTACTCTCTGCGGTTCTGCGCGGCAGTTGCTCAAGTTGGAGAAGCAAAGTTTAAAGCCGTTACTTCGTCTCGCTACGCTTATCCCCTGTTGCCCGTTCCCTGTTCCCTGTTCCCTACCCACACCAAAGGACTTTTTCAGCAAGCCCTATCTAGTCATTTCTTGATGTTGATAATATTTATGAGCTGCCATCGCCATCGCCAAAAATCCCCAAAGAATCATGCCAGAGATACTAAGCATTCCACTACTAATGATTAATTGGGCACAAGAACTAATACCAATAGCACGGGCAGCACTGACAAAACTATCAAAACGAGCTTCAGTATGCTTACTCACGCTGACAAGCAACAAAATTAATCCACCCATATATGGAATGGCTCCAAACCAGCCGAGGGTGAAAAACATATCTAAAATTCCACTGTCAACCACAAATACTTCGATTTGACCAGTTTTTTCGTTGACTTTCCAAGTATTTCCTAAACCGCTACCAAGACCACTAGTTAAGGCCAAACTGAGATTTCGGTCATAGTTACCCGATCTATCTTTAAAGCTAGTATCTTCTTGCAGATTAGAAAAACTTTCCAAACGTTCTGTAACAACCGTAGAAATAGGCTCGATGTTCACCAATGGCACGACACACATTGCCATGACTACAATTATGGTAATTAAACGCATTTGAATACGGGGCTTTACCGAGCCAAAAATCATAATTATTCCTAATAACCAGCCGCCCCAACTACTACGTACTTGTGCCAATAAAAATGACAGATAACCAACTGCTGAAGCCGGAAAAATTAAAGTTCCGGAACTGGTAAATAGTAACAGGAGACCCGTTTGCATGACAGAACCAAAGGGGCCAGCTGAATGCAGAGTACTCCACACGCGCATCCCAAAAGGTTCAGGATCTCCAGAACTAGTGAACATTTTTGATTCTGTCAGCCAGTACCTATCCCACTCAGGTGCCACCACAAATTGATATATTCCGTAAGCCCCCATGAGCAACACACCCCACAGGAATATGCGCTGAAGGTTTTGGCGATAGCTGGGATAATCTCGCCAATTCACAAATAAGTGAAAAGCAAAGATGATGGGACTGAGCCAGTCTAAAAAGCCGCGTGCTACGGGTATCGGTGTGTTATAAACTAAACCCACTAGAAAGCCATAGAACACTCCGAAAAACGCCAAAATGAATGGCAGCCCACCCTGATGCACAGTGCGAGGAAAGTGTTTTAAGAAAGTTACTATAGTCACAAACACCACTAAATAAGGTGTTATGAGCATCTGACGGGTAGGATCCCAACCAACTCGATAATCAACTAGGCGGGTGGCAAAAGGCGTGAGAAACCATACCCACCAAGTAAAGCCGATATAGAGAATGGGATGGCGCAAGTATAAAAACACAGCTACAACCAAAGCTGTTACTGGATAAACTAATCGCAGTATGGCAGCCGCCCCTGCAAAATAGAAAACCATAGTCAGCAGCAGAAAGCCTAGAATAGCTATCCAACCCTGTAGCGATCGCTCTTTAGGAGAAAAATGTGTTTGCGAAAAACTATTAAAAAGTATCTGATTAGAAATCATACTAATTTTGAATTTTTAATTGTTTATATGTCTGCCATCCTTGCCAACGCCCACGCCAAGATGCTAGACATTTTTTAGTTGCTAGTTGGCCTTGGCTGGGTAAAAGTCTCAGCCATTGTACTAAGCCAAAACTATCTCTTGTTCCTACTAATATGGCCCAGAGCAAAAATACAAACCGACGTAAAGGTGGCAGATACTCTAGTAAAGCTAGAGTTTCATTATGAACTAAATTAATAAAGGCAATTTCATTAAAATTATGACGCTGATCTTCATCGAAACGTTGTGCTGGATAGTGATCGACAGCAACGCTGGGATCATAAATCATCTTCCAGCCAGATCGTTTCAAAAGCAAAGTAAATGCCATTTCAAAGTGTACTTGCGCTCCTGTACCCCGCATTCGCTCATCAAAGCGTAATTGTCCGATGTTTTGGGCAGGTTTTGCCAACGCCTGGGTACGAAAACTCATGTTCACGCCTTTAAGAACATCGACTTCGCGAGGTTCTCCTATTCCTAGGTGATGGTTGCCAATCACGCGGCCAAACCACTGCAACTTACCTACTACCTGACAGGAGCCGTTTTCTAATTTATTGCTTTGGTATATCCAATCGCGTCCACCCACTCCACCAATGCAACTATCAGAATGAAAGTGAGCAGTAATTTTTTCTAACCAATCAGGATGGGGTGCAGCATCATCATCGGTAATCGAAACGATATCTCCTTTTACTGCTGATAGTCCAGCGTTAAGGGCGGCGACAACTCCCGGTTGTGTCACCTTGACAGTATGCAGTGGCAGATTGTGTGATTTGAATTGGTCAAGGAATTGCCAAGTTTCAATATCTGTATCGCGGACAACCACTATCACCTGATCAACAGGTTTAGTTTGTACCTGTAGCGCCAAAAGGCAGCGTGATAGATCTAGAGGACGGCGATAAGTTGGTATTAGCACAGTGTTTCTCATGCTTGATTAACTCCTCAAATAGATCCATATAAGTTTGTGCCATAGTTTTCCAGCTATACTGTTCTGCAACTAAGCGCGCTGCTTTACCCATTTGTTGCATTAGTGAGCGATCGCTGTTTAATAATTTGAGCGCCTGTGCCAAAGTATCAACATTGTTACAGTCAGGTAAAACAATGCCACACGCTGGAGTCACAATATCAGCAGCACCCGTCGTTGTAGCAGTAATAACTGGTAAACCTGAAGCCATCGCTTCTATCACCACTAGTCCAAAAGGTTCATAACGCGATGGAAAGACAAATAAATCGCTTGCTCGCATAATCTCGGCAATATCACGACGATATCCTAAAAAATGCACGCGATCGCTTAACCCCAGAGAGGCTGCTAATTGGGGAAAGGTGCTGTCTTCAGTACTCCCGACTACTGCTAAATGTAAATGGGGAACTTTCGCCAAGGCGTGTAACACCGTATCTAAGTTCTTCCTCGGTGTACGGATATCTCCGGCAAATAAAGCTAAAGTTACATCTTCCGGTAGACCTAACTTTTGGCGATCGGCTAAACCAGGGGTAAATTCTTGTAAATCAACACCATTGACAATCACGCGAATGCCAGAACGAGGCACACCAATGTTGACTAATTCTTCGGCAACTTTTTCAGATACCGCCACAACGATTTTTGCTTTTTGGAAAGCTCGTTTTTCCCAATGAGCATTTAAAACTGTATATATCCACTGGTAAAAACCGTAAACCTCGCGGTGGAGGTGGGAAATATGAGCAGGCGTAGACGTAAAGCGGCTTGTCGTCAGACATCGCAGCCAAGAACTATGAACAAAATGTACAGCGTTGACATCGGCAGCCACTGTAGTAATTGCTCCGTTGACTTTTACTAAATCAAACTCAGAGCAATGTTGATGTAACCAATTGGTACTTTTTTGAGCAAATACAAAGTTACGAATAAATTCAGTAGGATAACCTTGAACTGGAATTTTAATCCAGTTCATCTGACTATTTTGTTCTAACTCTGGTGCTACATTACTTGCTATTAATGTGAGATGATGACCGCGACGAATTGCTTCTTGAGCAACTTCATAGTTAACTCTACCTTGACCATCGCCTTTTTGAACTTTATGGGTAACAATACAAAGTTTCACACATCACCTACCTTAAATATCTTAGGGTTGAACGCTACGCGGGTTAGTTGTCAGTTGTTAGTTGTCAGTTGTTAGTTGTCAGTTGTTTTAAGAGACTTCCAAATTAAAAACCTTCAAAAATTTCATAATTTTTTATGTGTAATCTTAAAAAATTTTTGCTACTGACCACTAACCACTAACCACTGACCACTAACCACTAACCACTAACCACTAACCACTAACCACTAACCACTGACCACTAACCACTAACCACTAACCACTGACAAAACTCTATATATTTTTTGATACTCCCAGAAATTGATTGGCTAATAGTTGCGGTGTAAAACTAATAGTCAGAGCCACTAAAGTTCGTAAATTAAATTTTTGTTGACTTAATGCTTGCCAAAGATAAGGGCGTGCTGCTGCTATTTGTTTATTGCGTAGTAAACCAATTCCTAAAGTTGTATGAGCTTCCAAATACTTTTGCTGAAAATATGGTCTAAATTTTCTTAAACGTAGATCCTCAGCAAATATTTGGTAGCAAAACATTTCACTTTTAGCTTTGCGAATTTTTGCTTGAACATTACGGCTACCACTGAGCATGGTATCAGTTTGTTCATGATTGCGATAACGCGTTAATCTTTCGGGATAATAGTAAGCGCCGCGGCCAGATACACAACATAGGTAGGTTAAATATAAATCCCACATGCCACCAACTTCTGAAGGAATACTATCCCAATCAATAAAATCATTACGAATCACACAAGCTGCTGCGGCTGGTATGCTTTTATCAACTAAACCTATTTGGCAAAAATTTTGATAAATTCCTTGTGCAAGTGTATCTCGCTTGTAAGATCGTGTATTTTCTTCAGTTGCGGCATAATTAATTTTGCTCTTTGCATCAATGATGTACTGGTCACAAAAAGCTAAAATTAATCTAGAATCTGCTTCTAAATGTGGTACAAGCTTAGCTAAAAAATCCTCGTTCCACATATCATCATCATGGAGACTGGCAAGGTATTTACCCTGTGCCATATTAAAAGCGGACATTTGATTAGCAAGCATCCCAATATTTTGCTGTTGTCGCCAAAATTTGATGCGTGGATCTTGGAAAGATTCGACAATTGCTTGAGGATTTTCCAGACTACAGTTATCAGAAACAATAATTTCAATATTTTGATAAGTTTGTTTAACAGCGCTAGCGATCGCCTGCTTGAGATACTCTGGTCGATTATAAGTAGGTATAACAACACTGACTAGTGGCTCTGATAATTGTACGTTGTTTGACATAGATACCATTAATTATATTTTGAGATTGATTGGTAGAGAATTTGGCAGATGTTTTTTACACTTTACTCACAGTTTCTACTTTGGAAGCATCAGTAATTTTCGCTTGAGAAATCGTCTCTAAAAAGCGTAATGCTGTAGGTACAGGACTGTAGTGTTCTAGTGCCCAAAGTCTACCTTGAATAGCAACTCTTTCTAAAATTTCTGGGTCATCAGCTATTTTATCTATGGCTGCTTGGACATTATCTAAATCTATGCCGATATAATGCTGCCAATTCTGTGGCATTACAGGTAGAGAGATACCATATTTCTCAAAATCTACATGAAAGGTAGCGCATCCAGCTGCTAATGACTCCCAAAATCGCCAACTATCCCATTGCACAATTGTTTTGGTCTTTAATCTCAGACGACTCAAAAGATGTTTGCCACTCCGATTAATTAAATTACCTGGGTTATTAGGCCAAGAAGGAACAAAAAATCCTCCAAAGCAAGCACATGCCATTGAATCTTGGAGACGTTTATAATAGGTCGGGTAGTGGCGACCGCCTGTTTGCAACCATTGTAGATAATGATAAGAATCTGTTGAAAGGTTATGAGGATTATCTACACTATTATCGATTTGTAGTATTTTACTAATGTGAGGCATAAATGAGCTACAACTAATATTTCTGACTGGATGACCAGATTTCCAATGTCGGAAATTAATCAATATTTGTCTTTTTCTCTGTTGAAAATTTGGTGCAGCATTAACTTCTTGCAATATACGATTGCTCAGACCAAAAGACCAAGGGTAGAAGTTATTACCATAATTTAATTTTTTATTAAAATGATTTCTAAAAATGAAATCAAATTGTCTAAATTCTGGTTTTTCAATGTATGTTTTATCACTGTCATCTCCATCTAGGTATACAGTTTTATATTGACGTTGGGGATGAAATAAGGTAGGTGGTAAAGGGTATTTTATATTAAACCAATTATTAGTTAATACTACGATAGAACAATCATCAGCAGTGATATCAGGATGGTGATTAAAAAGATATTCTGTTTTTTCAGGTGACTCCTGCCAGTAATTGACATTTGAAAAAAATGGTATTCCAAGTTCCCGGAAACCTTCTACTAAACAAATTAATAAATGTTGAAATTTATCTCCTTGGGGTATTCCTATTCTGGGGTCACAATAAAAATATATTGTGTCATTCCAATCAGTAATCATATTTTTGAATTTAGTATTTTTCTGGAATATACGAACTATTAATTAAACCAATAAAATCAGGTATGAATTTCATGGATGCATTGAAATTGCTATCTAAAGCAAGAATTTAAATAACTAGCATCAGAAGTTTTACCATGAAAATCTGCGATAGTTTTAGCGTAAATTTTTTCCAGCCGTTGGACGTGAACATCAATAGTAAACTCTTGCTGGAACCAAGCTTGAGCTTGTTCACCCATCAGTCGGCTTTTTTGATAATTTTTTGCTAATTCGTTGATGGCAGCAGCTAGCTTTTGAATACTATTAAGGGGGACTAAAATGCCTGTTTCACCATCTCGCACATGTTCAGGAATACCGCCGACTGCGCTAGCAATTATTGGTCGATAGTGAGCATAGGCTTCTAGAGTTACAAGACCTGCGGGTTCAGGCCAAAGGCTAGGAAACACTACCGCCAAGCACTGTTGATAAAGTGCAGCTAATTTGTCACCATCGCACCAACCATGCCAAGTAATGCGATCGCTTAACCCCATCTGATGTGCTAATTTTTCCATGTTGGGTTTACCCCAACCATCGCCAGCAATATCGAGATGGATTCGTGGGTCGGTTTTTGCTAAGGCTTTGATTAGCCATTCAATGCCTTTGTAAGGAACAATGCGACCAGCAAACAAAATTCGCTGATTTTGATGAATTTCCCGATTTAAAGGTGCAGTAGCGCTTTTTGGTGGTTGAACGCCACAGCGGAGTGTTACCACCCGTTCAGGTGATAGACCACTACTAATAATTTGCTGACGCACATAATCACTATTAGCAATCACCGGAATTTGCAGTTTTTTGAGTGTCTCTAGAGGATGGGAAGCATTCTCCCAATTTTGAAGAATATTTTGTGGACGGCGACTACCACAGCCGTCTATTAAATGTCCCCAAGCACATCCTAGAAGATTCATTGAGCGATCGCAAAGTTTACCGCGATCTGCTAAATATTTTGTGCCACTAGGGCAGTAAATAGAGTGATTGTGCAGAGTAAATATTGCCGGACACTCTGAACGCAAATCCATTAACATTTCTAAATCGTGGAGGTGAAGCAACTGAAACTGACTTTGATCGACACTTTTCAAATCAGTAATGATGCGATTGCTCACGCCAGGAATATGCGAAAGCACTAAAGAAGCTACATAAGTTTCAATGCCGCCACCTCCTGTAATGTCAGCTTGAGAACAGTGATAGATCATTTTTGTATCAACTACTGAATTATTCATATTTAACTTAATTTTTTGCTTCTTTATGATTTATTTACCTACACTCAACCAAAATTTATGCCTAACGTCACTGACATAATGTCTTAAACTGATTTCTTTTTTGGCAAGTTTATCTAGATAAATAAACTGATCTTCTACACTAAGAACATATTTATGAGAACACAGAGGTACACCATGATTGTGGTGAATTGTTAAATGTACAATTGTTTGCTCTGTAAAATAAATCGGAGGTTCTTGAAGATTAGCCAAACGTTCTATCGCAAAACTCCAATCTAGTTCTTGCTTAAATAAAATAAATCCTCCGTTGACTGGATTCAACTTTTCAGAGTCGTTGTAAATCAGACGTTGATCAAGGGAAATAGAACAATCAGGTAGATAACGAGAGTATTTATCATCTGAACTACTTACACCAACTAAGTCAAGTCCTCCGGGAAAAAATAAAATATCTGAGTCTGTGTAGATAGTTGCACCATTCACAGGAATTGACATTAATGCAGATAATTTTTTACCCATTGGATGTAGCTGGGCATAATCCCAAACGCATTGAGGCAAATCCGCCCTCAGCATTTTTGTTAAAGGTATCACTTCAACACAAGGATGAATACGGCGCAATAAATTACAGCTGGATTCGGTGTAGCTACCATCAGAGATGACAGTAAATGTTTTGGGAATGCCAACGTGACGAATAAATGAACGAATACTTGCTACTTGTTCTGGTAAGTCACGCTCACAAGATAAAGCATAGACGCTTATTGGAATTTTTTGAGTTGCTTTGATAGGAAAACTAACTATTTGGTTCAGCGCTGCTTTGTATATATGACGATTAGCTTTTCCTTGGATTTTGGCGGTATGGTAGCCTACATTTACCATTGATTTTTCCTCAAAAATTATAAATTTGTTAGTTGTTAGTTGTTAGTTGTCAGTTGTCAGTTGTCAGTTGTCAGTTGTTAGTTGTCAGTTGTCAGTTGTTAGTATCAGCGATGCACTGAGCTTGTCGTTCGCGGAGCGTCTCGTAAAGCCTGCGGCATAGCTACGCTTAGGGCGTAGCCTCTCGTAGAGAAGAGAAGTGTTCTTTTTGATCTGGTTTAATACCCCAATGCCATAAGCACCGCGCTTTCTCACTACTAACCACTAACTACTGACCACTAACCACTAACAAAACTCACTTGTGGATAGAGTTTTTATCCTGCTTGACCCATTTCGTATTGCATTTGGTGATATTTCCAAAGCTTCCCTTGCAATTCCAATAGTTCTTGATAGTTACCTTGTTCTACTATCCGTCCCTGTTCTAGAACTACAACTTTATCTGCTTTGGCAATGGTAGAAAGACGGTGAGCGATCGCAATTACTGTCCGACCTACAGCTAGTTTTTCTAAAGACTCTTGAATTAAACGCTCAGTTACAGAATCTAAGGCGCTGGTGGCTTCATCCAAAATCAGAATTTCTGGATCACGTAGCAAAGCACGAGCGATCGCAATCCGCTGGCGTTGTCCTCCAGATAACCGCATACCCCGATCTCCGAGTTGTGTATTAAAGCCTTCGGGCATTTCTTGAATAAATTCTAGGGCATTTGCTAATCGAGCAGCTTCTCGAATTGCCGATCCATGTGCCCCTGGTGTACCGTAAGCAATATTATTCCAAACGGAAGTGTTGAAAATAAATGTATCTTGACTAACAACAGCAATTTTGCTTCGTAGTGAGCTGATTTCAAATTCCCGCACATCAAATCCATCAATTAAAACATTACCTTCTATAGGATCGTAAAAGCGGGGAATTAAATCTATGAGTGTACTTTTACCTGCACCAGTTGCTCCGACTAGCGCTGTTGTCTTACCATTTTCAATGCTCAGGGTAATGTTATTTAAGACTAAATTACTGGCATTGTAACCAAAATCTACAGATACTATATCAATTGAATGTTTGAATCCTGTAAATTGAAGTCTACCGTTTGGTAAATAATATTTGTTATCAGTTCTCACCAATTCCTTAATATTATCGGCTGCTCCTTGTAGTGTACTCAAGTGCGCCCTAGTACCATTAATATCTTGGACGATTGGGACGACCCGAAATAGTACAAAGAAGAATGTCAATAAAGAAGCTACTTGTAATGTTCCATTGACTACAAAAACAGTAAACGCAAAAACAATCATACCAATCAAAATCGTACTAGCTATAGCTTCAGCTAGAGGTCTGACCAGTGCCCATGTTAATACAACCTTAGTAGAAGTGCTAACTACTTTATCACTAGCATTATAAAAACGCTGCCGTTCAAAGTCTTGAGTACCGAATGCTTGTACTGTTCTGATGCTATTAATAAATTCTATTGCTGTTGAGGTAAAGTGACCATTAGCAATGGAAGTACTAAAACTTGTTTCTCTAGCTCTAGAATTTAGTGTTGATAATCCTACTCCTACAAGGGTAAATAGTAATAAAGAAGCAATTGAAAGCTGCCATGATAGCAAGAACATTGAGATAAAATAGACAGTAGCTGTCATGGCTCTAGTCATTAAAAAGGCTGTGCCGCTAAACCACTGCTTAATTCTTTCAATTTCTGTAGTAATCGTATTAATCAGTTCGCCAGAACGAGTTTGAATAAAGTAGCTGAGTGGTAGTGATTGCAACTGTTCAAAAATTTGTTTACGCAGGCGATCGGCTAAATGTAATTGAGTTATTTCTGTGTATACCTGGGCTAAATAGTTGAAACCAGCACGCATCCAGGTACTCAATAAAATTAAAAAAGATATACGGTATAATCGATTAATTGCTGAAGTATTAGCGGCTAAAATCAAAACATCAAACCACTCTAATCCTGTCCGAACGGGTGCAGCATCAGGATTAGTTAAGCTTTGTAAAAATGACAGTAAAAAACCGATACTAAAACCTTCAAAAGTTGCTGCTAAAAATGAAAATATTAATGCTAAAATAGTAACTTTTCGGAAATGCTTAAATTCTCGCAATATCAAATAGTTTTTTTGCCAAAAATTAGTAGCTCTAAATTGATTACGGAGTGGTTGAGAAATTTGAAAATTCATGGGTATTCTTTAACAAGCTTAGGTAATTCAGGTAAGTGGCTACAGATAATTAGCTGACTACAAATAAAGTTAGCTAGTTAGGATGATCATTTGTATTTATGAAATACAAATGATTTTATCCTTTATCCTTCGAAATTTAGATGACATCCCTCACAAAAAATGCAATATCTCGGCGGTAGATTATAGTGTTTGGCTATCCAAATGCAACAGATTAGCATCTGTTTGTACATCCCATGAACTTGTAATTACTGGTAGTTTATTGAGTTGTCTTTGTCCGACTAAGCCAAGATGTATTGCATCTTCTAAAGTCCAACAACAAGAACTGATCAAACTCATTTCACCCCGTAGCACATTGAATAGCTGTGGTAAATTGTCCAAGCCATATTTACGCATCCAACGCCCTAGGGGTGTGATATTGTGCTTCGCTTTTGTATTAAACTTGATTGCTCGAAAGAGTCTACCTCGTTCGCCTACATGCCAGTCACGGGAGAACATTGATCCTGATGATTTAATTTGCATCAGCATCATTAATCCCAGGATTATTGGACTCATTAACAGCAACAACACGAAAGCTAAAATCAAATCAATTAATCTTTGCAACCACCTCAAAGATTGGCTACCTTGTTTGGGCAATTTTTTACCTGAAGGTATGCGGAGGAACATTGGTTTATGAGCTTGTTCACATGCGTCAGCCCAAAACCGCAACCAAGCCTCACCAAGTTTTGGATCTATACTTACTAAAGTTACAGGTGAATGTTTCAAACATTCTATTAACAATTGCTCGTTATCTACAGAAGGTAAATATGGCTGTTTTGCTTGAGTTGTAGACTTCACCAACAACTGACCCCGCCGCCACTGGAGTGTGCAATATGGAGAACGATGATCTTGGGGTTGTTGGGGCGCTGTATAGTAATTCTGTAGAGTGCGAATTATTGAAATTGTCATATTCCTTGAGATTTACACAATAGGAAATTGCTGGTTGATATCAAAGCCTATTAATGCCAAAGACTCCGTTTTGAATCCTGTTTGGTTTCCAAAAACTGTAGATAATTGCGTGCCCAAATATACCTTTTTAACCTGCCTAAATGGCAAGTACACATCTTTGGAGTTTCTGTTGTTTCAAGATGTAGCAACGACAAAAATAATGAGTAGATGGGTAGCAATTAACATTTATGGAAAACTTGTGGGGAAACAGGGGGTTTCTCTGAAGGAGTCAGTAATAGTGGGGAGATGCAGAGTCAAGTCGCCCCATTACTCTATTACTTGGTAACTCCATGTCTATGTTTAATTGCGCCTGCCTACTTCTTGTTTAGATAAAACTAATAGAACCAGTCCACTCTTGTTGTTTAACTGTTTGGGAGGAGTTTCAATATCTAGGATATAAGACTCTGTAGAAGTGACTATATGCTGAAATAGATTCTTTATTTACTCTTTAAAGAGCCGTGGCTTTTACTAGCTAATTATAAAGGTCTCGTGAACATACTTAATTATAAAGGGTGATTGCACAATTAATTTTAACCATAAAAAAGTTTAATTATTACAAACATTTTTGCCAACTCAATTAACTAATTTTTTTCTCAAAAGCACATGATTTAAATCAAACGCAACTATGTATTTTATCTAACTAAAATTCATAATTTTTGAGGCAATTCTATCTCTATAGATTGTTACTGGAAAATTCCTCTATAAAATATATGTGCGATCGCACTCGTTAAAATGCGATCGCACAATCCAAATTGAGAGTCTGATGGTAAAAATCTACTTACTTTTCCACTGCTTGTTGTAGAGCTAATTGGTATTGCTTCTTAGGGTATGGTACATAAGTACTACTAGAGTTTGAAACTCCGTTAGCCACAACCCCAATTAAATTTAACTTGCTGAGCATGGCTGTAGCTTGGGAAAGCTGGGTGCGAGTCACTATACCAATGCTGGCGACCATAACCACACTCCGGCAAGAGGAGGCAGTGAGCATCGCATCTACCAAACCGAGAACTGGAGAAGCATCGATGAGTACCAAATCATAGTTCTCTTCAAATGCTGCCATCAATTGCATCATGCGTGGGGAACTCAAAAGATTTGCTGGGTCAGCAGGCTTAGGCCCAGCGGTCAAAATATCGATGTAGGCTGAGCCGGAAGATTGAACCCCGATTTGATTGGGGAGGGTAATATCACTTGCCAAAAGAGTTGAAAGCCCCTGCTCATTAGGCAAATTGAGCTGTTCATGGAGACTGGGATCGCGTAAATTGGCATCAATCAATAGTACCTTTTTGTGTAAACGCGCCGCACTCATGGCTAAACCCAATGCCAAAGCTGACTTACCATCATCGGTTAAAGCCGAGGTAATCATCAAAGATTTTAAGCTAGCAACAGAATTTAGCAACTCAATATTTTTGTAAATCAGATCCAGTGATTCCCAACGCGGTGGAGATTGCAATACTTCAATTGTCCAGGGAGCCAGCACTTCTGGCTTACCAAAAGGCAACTGGATAACTGATTCTCTGGTTTTAGCAGGTGGCAGTTTAGGAGTTGTTCCCAACAAAGGTAAAGCAAACTGCTTCTCTAATTCAGCAGTGGTATGAACAGAATCATCAGACGCTTCTCGAATGAAGGCAGCAACGCCTCCCAACATTAACCCGACTACTGCGCCTAATAAGAGGTTCTGTTGAAGATTAGGCCCCAACTGTTCGCCTTTTTGAGGTTCTTCTACAACTTCCCAATTAAATCCACCTTTGGCTAGTTCTTGGCGCAATTGCTGTTCTGCTCTCAACAATTGCTCTAACCGTTCACGGCTAAATTGTAACTGTGGCATGATGCGGTTGTAGTAAGCCAACAGGGGTGGAAAGCGTTTGATTTCAAAACGTAGCTGATTTTCTTTCTGAGCTAAAGTTTGATCACGTGCACCTAAAGCAACTATGGTTGTCTGGGTTTCTACTAACTGACCAGCAAGGTTAAGGTCGATTTCACCGAACTGTCCTTGTTCTAAAAGAGGTATTTTAGAAGCGAATACACCAGCAGATTGGATACCTAAAGTCCTACCTACCTCTTGTTGCAATAATTCTTTTTGACTTTGGAGTTGTTCTCCGAGCTTTTGTACGCTCGGAGTTGCATCTGTGAAGCGTAGACGTTCTTGAGCTAGTAACAACTCTGTTTTTTGAATTTCGTTTAGTAAGCCTTGATAGCGAGTCGATTGACTCAAACGAGAAGCAACCAGAGCATTTTTTGGAGAACGGTTAAGTTGTTCTTGCAAAGACTTCTGACGCGCTAAAGCTTCTTCATATAGAGAACGAGTTGTACGGCGCTCCTGCTCAATATTGTTCAAAGCATCCTCAAGCGCTTTTGCTTGTGACACCGGATCGATTAAATTTTGGTTTCTGCGGAACCGTTGTAAGTTAGTCTCAGAAGCGTTAACTTCTTCACTAGCCTTACTTAATTGTTCTCTAATTACTTGCAGACCTTTTTGTAAACGCGAATCTTGCTGCTGCTTGTTGTAGTCTACATAAACTTGGCGAATGGCAGTCAGAACTTTTTGCGTCTTTTCTGGATCTCTATCGGTATAGTCTACTTGGAAAATTTTTGTGGCTACATCATCTTGTTTTGTTCTTAATTGATTTAAGACCAAAGTATTTTTAATATCAGCCACAGTCATGTCGGGATAGTCAGACTTAAGTAAATCAACAGCTTTTTGAATGAGTCCCGAACTCTGCATCAGATTAAGTTGAGTTGCAGTGTCTATTTGAATATCAGGCTCTGTAAACTGATTTTCTAAAGCAGCTCCTTCTTGTTTGCCTTGATAGTTAGGTTCTACTAACAACTGCATTGAGCTTCTGTAAGTAGGTTTGGTTCTAGCAGTGACAAAAGCTGCGATCGCAATTGAAAAAATAAATGCTGCTACAAACCAAGGAAATCTCCGAACCAACACCGAAAGCATTTGCCCATAGCTCGGCTCTGAATCAGAAACGGAATTTATATGAGGATTTAGACTAGTTTGAACCACGTTTATTATCCTTTAGCCGATTAATTGACATTACAAGGTTGATTAATAACTCGCTCAACCTTATTAAAAAAAACTGGTTCCGAAAAATTGTTTACTGCATGATTACGAATATTTTCATAATTCCAATCGATTTGTCCGGACTGTAGTAATGCAGCTTGCAAAGATTCGGGTGTTTGTCTCTTAAAAAAGACACCTGTTTTTCCGTGTATTTGAGTATCTAATACTCCACCTGCTCCGTAGGCGATGACTGGTGTACCACTAGCATTTGCTTCAACTGGTACTAATCCATAGTCTTCTAAAGCTGCGACTATGATAGATTTTGCTTTAGAAAACAAGTCTTTGCGTTGGCGATCGCTCACATGTCCTAAAAATTCAACATTCTTTAGTGCTTTGGATTTTAACCGTTCTTTTTCTGGCCCATCGCCTGAGATTAATAATCGCCAACCCAACCAATTAAAAGCCTCAACTATAATATCAAGACGTTTATAGCTAATCATTCTGGCTGAGGCCAGATAATATTCGTCTTTTTGATCGGAAAAAACAAAGTTACTGGTATCAATTGGATAATTAACTACAATTGCTTGTTTACCATAAACACTTTGAATACGACGGGCAACAACACTGGAATTGGCAATATAAAGGTCAGGTTCCTGAGCATATTTCAGATCTACATTTCTCATCAACTGGAAAATGTGTTCGATTAAAGGAGCAAAATATCTATAGTCTCCATATTCCCTTAAATAAGTTTCTGTATCCCACAAGAAACGAGTCACATTATGGCAAAAGCAAATATGCCGTGCATCTGGGCGTTTTCGTACTGCTTTGGCGAAGCTAGTGCTACTACTAATAATCAAATCGTAGTCTTGCAAATCTAGCGCCCGAAAAGCAGGAAAATAAAAGGGAGCCATCAATCGAAAATACTTGACTGCACCAGGAATTTTTTGCAAATAAGTTGTTTTGACTATGCGCTCACCCATCTCAATAGTTTTTTGCGGATTATATAAAGAAGTGAAAACATCCGCTTGGGGGTAACGCTTACAAAGCAATTCAAATACGCGCTCAGCTCCACCGCGCTGGGTTAAGTAATCATGGACTAGAGCAATTTTCATAAGCTTGAACCACAGTTTATCTGAATTTTGTGTGAACACTTCCCAGCAAGCTGCTATCAACAACTTTAGTGTTCATTTAAGAACCACTTATATTAATTCGTAATTCGTAATTAATAAATAAAAAGATTCTTGTTTCTGGTATTTAAACTTGAGAGTTTTTCTAATTTATATGCTATTTACTATCAGTATTTGTATTTATTATGTTCATGCCGCAATGATGAAATGTCATACCAATTTCTCTAAAATTCGGCAACAGATTCAAACCAGTAAAGCTAAATTAAGTCTGGCTTTTTCAATTACGAATTACGTTAGCGCAGCGTTAGCGAGTCCGCGGTAGCGAAGCGGTAGCGACGCAGGAGCGTCGCGTCATAGCGAATTACGAATTAGTATCAGATTTGTGGTGCGTTAGGACTAATGTCCATAACGCACCCTATTATTTGCTACTAACCAACTGTTGCTAAAATTTTGGCTGGGACAAAATAAGCGTTTTGCTCAGCTCGTAGTTGGTCGCAAAGTCTACCTTCAGGCAACTCTACATCATCGTAAGTTAAGACTTGATCTTGAGAAATATCTCGTTTCAAGCGACATCCTTCAGCTAAACCCATTGGTAAAAGTTGTTGCTCTTGAGCGATGGGGGAATTTTCACATTGACCATAAGTCATGTAATAGCCGATTCCATCAAGGGTTTCTCCGGCTTTAAGGTCAATTTTGGCTGTGGTGACTACATCTACTAGCGGGCCAGCTAGGGGAGATAGAACAGCATCACTAAATAAGACAGCACGAGCAACAGAGAGTGGGACTTCAAAATGACAAAGATGATAAGGAGTATAGAAGCTGTAAAGAGGGCCTTCACCTAATTTGTACAAGTTGAGATAATGGCGTTGCTTGGGGTCATCGTGAGTAGCATATACAAATACACCGGGGCCTGGTTTTGCTCCTACTACATAATCGACGATGCCACCTAGTTGCTGGAGTTGTTCTACATCATACATTTGGGTCATCTCATCGACATGACCGTTAAAGTCGTATCCCAACATTCCTCGCTTGGCAACTTGCATTCCTGTGGCATTAGCAACGATCGCCTGCTCGAAGGAAATTTTTGTCCCGTCGGCAAAGCTTGTCACCATGTGGGCTTTTTGACCCCAACGCTTGGCAAATCCTTCTTGGGTTGTAGGATTACGATAAGGGTCTTGGAGTCCTTTAATGTTACCGCACAACAGCGGAGTCAGACCAATGCTTTTCACAAATCGGTAAAGATTCATTTCTACCCCTGGCTGGTCGCCATCACAGGCGCTGAGAATCACGCCGGCTTTATCGGCATAGACTTTGAGGATGGGGCCAATTGTGCCATCAAGTTCGGCGTTCATCATAATTACATGTTTGCGATGGGCGATCGCTTCCATGACAACATGAGCGCCAAATTCTATTGCGCCTGTAACTTCAATGATTGCTTCGATGCCTGCGGCTTGGCACAATAACATTGCATCTTCGGTGACTGCATATTTGTCATTGGCGATCGCGTCTTCTAATTCGCTGCGAGTGGATACGATTTGTATATCTTCGATTCCCGCCTCTGCATAAGCTCGTTTAGCTGCATCTATCTGACGGTTGAAGATTGCCACTAATTCCATCCCCGGAACGGAATTGATAATTTGATTGGCAATACCTCTACCCATAAAACCAGCACCAATCATTCCCACTTTGATGGGATTACCTGCTGCGGCGCGTGCTTGTAAGGCGCGATCAATAATAATCATTGTTTAAATTCCTTTATTTACGCTATGTGGGTTAGTTGTCAGTTGTCAGTTGTTAGTTGCTACTGACTATTAACTACTGGCCACTGACCACTGACCATTTTATTAAACAGTTACTTCTAAGGGGTCAGAACTACCAACAGGCATCATTTCTAACAGTGGCCAATTCAAATCTTTCTCGGAAATAACCGTTACTTCTAAAGGCCATTCAATATTAAAAAATGGGTCGTCATAACGTAGACCCCGTTCATATCCTGGGGTGTAAAATTCACCCACTTGATAGACAACTTCAGTTTCATCTGTGAGTGCTTGATACCCATGAGCGAACATTTCTGGAACATACAAAGCGCGGCGGTTGTCTGCGGTTAGTTCTACGCCAATATGTGATAAAAAGGTAGGCGACTCTGGACGCATATCAATAATTACGTCATAGATAGCGCCTTTAGTACAGCGAATCAATTTTGTTTCTGCGGCTGGGGTAAGTTGATAGTGCATTCCTCGCAGTGTGCCTTTTTTGTAGTTAAAAGACAAATTACATTGGGCAACTATTGGTTTTAGCCCGTGTGCTTCAAATTCTTGAGCGCAGAACGCACGGGCAAAAAAACCACGGTGGTCTGGTTTTTCTTCTAAGTCAATGATGAATGCGTCTTGGAGTTCTGTTGCGGTGAAAATCATGGATTTCCTAGATTATAAATGGGCAAAAAGTCTGATTATAGATTAGGAGAAAGAGGTTTTATGAACTGATATTAAACCGAAACTTTCTCTATATCAGATGAAGAAATTAATTCTGCTCTGGGATAAGTATCATCCCAATATTGGGTGCAAAGTTCTGGTCTTTCGGGAGGGTTAGCAGTATAACAAAAGAATAGTGATGGCCGTTCTTCGGTGCGTACTGTACCGTGATGCAAAGTATTTTTTGTATCTACAAAAATGACTGTACCTGCTGGGCCTGGACAGGATTTCCAAGCTGATTTGGGAATAACTCTTTTTACCTCTTCATCGTTGATACCCAGATACCTCGATTGCCAAAGTTTGTAGTAAAGCTGATAATAATTCCAACTCAATAAGGGAGTTAAAGAACGTGGAATATATTCAAAAGGGCCAGTTTGCTCGGTTACATCATTCAAGTAAACAAAGATTTTAATAATGCGGCGGTCTTCTGCATCGCTATGCCATAGCAGTGTACCGAACTGATTGTTACTAGGAAAATCTTTGCGTAAATGTACACCATGAAAAGTAATAGGAAGACCAATATAATTTTCGATGATGTTAAATAGTCTTTGCTCTTTTCCCCAGGTAGAAAATTCTGGTAAGCCCATAACCGTGTGAATTTGCGGCCACTTTTCCTCTAGATGTTGGTTATTAGCCTTTTCCATCCGGGACAATTGATAGTAAGAAGCCTTGAGCAGTTCTGAAGTAGAGCTTAATCCCAAATCTGTAAGTGTTGTCACATAAACGCCATCTTTTTTAAGAGTATCAAGAATTAGGCGATCGCGTTCTTCCAGCACAGGTAAATTTTTTCTATGTTTTAAGCGTGCTAGCTCAGAATTAAAATCAGAAGATAGGGCAGATATTTTATTCTTAATAGTATTCAGCATGGCATAACTACCTTGTTTTGATGATCGATTTAGTATGAGGCGATCGCCTATGATTAATTTGCATTTCTTGGGGTGATGGCTCAGTATTTTCAGAAATTTGAAATTCTTTAAAAGCCACAATTTCAAAAACCGAAAGACTGACTAAAGCTAAAAAAGGAACTAATGTCTTGATCGCAGAAACAGGCCATCTTCTCAAAGCGCCTAAAAATACCTTTAGACTAACTTCTCTAGAATTATGTAAAAGCATCCGCCTACAAAATTGCTTAGAATATCCAGCCTCTTCGAGTTTCAAAATAACTTCAGGGATGTGTTGGTATTGCATTAACAGTGCAGATTTTGGCTCTTTTTGCCAATAACTCACACCAACAATACATTCTAAATAAGTCTCTTTTGTGACAATTACTTTACCATTAGCAGCACAATAACCAGCTAAATATGCTAAAGATATCCAATTATTTGCAGCGTCTGGCCAAAATTGTAGAGCGCGTTTTACTAAGTCAGTACGATAGATAGTAGCAGTTAGAAAAATGACAGCACCGACACTTTTAGCAAAACAGTGTTCAAATATAGTTTTACCATCACTAGAAGCATTTTCAATATCAGCATCAAACCAGCGATTACCGATTATTTTTGGTGGATGTACTGCTTCACCAGTAATTTTATTTCTACCAGAAAAATTGAGGAACAATAATGATAAATCCTCATTTTCTTGGAGTTTATTGATCACATAAGCAACGGCTCTATCCTGAATAGGGTCATCATCACCAATTGTCCAAACGTATTTTGTAGTTGCGGAATTTAGGCAGTACATAATATTTCTCATTACACCTAAATTTTCCGGATTTTTATTGACTTTAAAGGTGATTTTGTTAAGATGTTGTTCCCACTTGTTAATAATGTCTTGAGTGTGATCAGTAGAACAATTATCAGAAACTAAAATTTCACAATTAGATTCAAAGCCTTTGATAGCTTGAGCTAGCCATGCCAACTGTTTATCAAGTAAGTCGGCACGATTATAAGTAGGTATAGCAATAGTCAGTAATTTGTTCATTTTTAAACTAATATCTTATTAAGTAACTAAACAGAATTAATTACACACCTTGTCTTATCTGTCCTCTATTACCTGCTATATAACGGTTTTCAATTGTATAAAATACAGACCCTTCGTAGGGGCACAGCACTGCTGTGCCCTATTGTGTATTACTTTTTATTCCAGAAAAAATCTTGGTCAATTTGCTGAGTCCGAATCAGATACTCTAGCTGCTTTAATCGTGTGAAACCTCTAAATAAGAAAGTATCCTCAGTCATATCAATTTGATTGAACAACTCAAATAGTTGTTGGGCACCAAGCTGAGCATTCCAATCACACTTGAATCCAGGTAGGATAGTGTTGATTTTCTCGAAGGATACCCGATAACTGCGATTGTCTGCACCGTTATCTCCAAAAGACAATTTACAACCAGGGAAACTATTGGCAATAATTTCGGCAATTTCTTTCACGCGATAGTTGTTCGCCGTATCTCCCACATTGAAGATTTGGTTGTGTACGATGTCACGAGGAGCTTCAACCGCACAGACGATTGCCTTGCAAATATCTAGTGCATGGACTAAAGGCCGCCAAGGTGTACCATCACTGGTCATTGCGATTTCTTTAGTAGTCCATGCCAACCCTGCCAAGTTGTTTAAAACAATATCAAACCGCATCCTGGGGGAAGCACCAAAGGCAGTTGCATTCCGCATAAAGGTAGGAGAGAAGTCATCATCAGCTAAAAGTTTGACATCTCGTTCTACTAGAGTTTTACAGTCTGCGTAAGCTGTTTGAGGGTTAATCGGGGATGCTTCTGTGACATCACCTGCGGTAGCAACACCGTAGACACTGCACGAAGACATATATATGAAGCGACGCACACCCATTGTTTTAGCTAGGTTTGCCAGACGCACTGAACCTAGATGATTAATTTCGTATGTGATATTAGGTGCTAATTGTCCGGTGGGGTCGTTGGAAAGTTCGGCCATGTGTACTACTGCTTCTACACCTGCCAACTCTTCAGGAGCAATGTGGCGGATATCTTTGTTGAGAGTTTTAGCTGTCACTTCAGTGCCGTTGTACAGCCAACCAACTTTGTAGAAACCAGTATCCACACCAATAACTTCATGTCCTCGTGCGATTAACAGAGGAGGTAATAAGGAACCTAAATAGCCTTCTGTGCCAGTGACTAAAATTTTCATGCTTGTGACTTTTTGTATGGTGATAAGTATCAGTCATCAGTTATCAGTCATCAATCAAAAAACACTTGATAACTGTTGACTGTTGACTGTTTACTGTTTACTGATTTCGTTGACCAATTACTTTAGCAGGCACACCAACTGCTATGGAGTAAGGAGGAATATTTTTATTGACAACTGCTCCGACACCAATGACACTACCGCGACCAATAGTGACACCATCTATGACTGTGACTTCATGACCCAGCCAACAAACATCCTCGATAACAATTCTTTATGTGGTAGATATCCTAATAGTTTAGTTACAAAGACTTCTTTTAGGAGTGCCAATTTGGCAGGAATCATCAATAAATCACGATTCTATTTTCCTGCTACGCTATTCATAATATGTACCCCTAGCAGTGATGCTATCTATGTAGTTAACGTGATTTCGATGAACCTCACCCCAACCCCTCTCCGACGCGGAGAGGGGCTTAAATAGCTTAAACCACGAAGGAAAAATTAAGGTTTTAAAGCTTCTGATGCCACATGCTACCCTACGGGTTCCGCTTTAGCGGTACAAGTCGGGCATTGCTCGCCCAACGTAGTGATTCCTCCTTGCAGGCTACGGTGTACACACAAGTCTTCATATTTTCCTCTCTGTGCCTTCTGCGTCGCGCCAGTTGCTCCTAAGGAGCCACTGCGTTGGGCGGCTATGCCGACTTGTAGCAAGTGGCGTGGAAACCCCCTTGGCGCTAGCCTCTCCCTTTGGAAGAAGACCGCGCTGCCTTACCGTACTGGCTCCTCCGTAGGAAACTTTTCAAGACAGAGAACGCAGAGTAAAGAGTTTCCAGAGTTATACCATTTCACGCAAAATCTGATACAGATGTAAAGCCTGAAAGCTTTGCTATATCTAAGTTATTTAATTGCGAATTGGTATTATTCCTTCTCATTTTTAGAGATGTGTGTACACCGTAGTCCTTGCAGGGGAGAGGAATGGAAGCGGGGTTTTTTCAACCATCAGACTCACATTGTAGTTACTACAGTCTCAAGATGTGACTGTTGAGGAATTTGAGCAACAATTGCTGTGCCAATTTCTAGAGAAGAGGTAGCAGCTGGAGAAGGAGCATTGCAAACATGGATAGAATTGTGGCCGGGAACGATCAAAAAGTCGTCTACCAAAGAGCCATCATTCATTAAAGCTTGAGCGCGAACTCCCGCATGAGTGGGTACTAAATCTTGCGCTTGGACTTCGGGAATTAGTTTTTGCAAGCTTCTGGTGAAGGCTGCTTTACTAAAAGAACGAATGATTTCTTGAATACCTTCGTCAGCGTGCTTTGCAGCTAGTTTCCAAAAACCTGGGTAAGTGATAACTTCGGCAAAATCTCCTAAATTAAAGTCGGTTTTTTTATAACCTTCGCGTTTGAGGCTGAGAACCGCGTTTGGCCCTGCATGAACGCTGTTGTCAATCATCCGGGTAAAGTGGACACCCAAAAAAGGAAAATCTGGGTTAGGAACCGGATAAATTAGAGTTTTGACCAAATAGCGTTTTTCTGGGGTGAGTTCGTAGTATTCTCCGCGGAAGGGAACGATTTTTGCCTGTGGTTCTACCCTACCTAATTTAGCAATGCGATCGCTATGCAATCCGGCACAATTGATCACAAAGCGGGTTTCAAAGCTGCCGTTGTTGGTTTCTAATACCTGATTTTGACCACTAGGAGAAATTTTTAGCACCTTTGTATTTAGGCGTAATTCTCCTCCTTGTTGTTGAATTAATTCAGCGTATTTGAGACAAACTTGCTTGTAATTAACAATGCCAGTTGAAAAAACCCGAATCCCACCTACACACTTGACATGAGGCTCAATTTCTTTAACTGCTTCTGGGCTAATTTTTTGAACTTTAATACCATTCTCTAAACCGCGTTTATAAAGGTTTTCTAAACGTGGTAATTCTTGTTCTTCAGTTGCCACAATTACTTTGCCGCAAACTTCATGGTCAATACCATGTTCTTGGCAAAACTCTACCATTGAGCGACTACCGTCACGGCAGAATTTAGCTTTAAAACTCCCTGGTTTGTAGTAAATACCAGAGTGAATTACTCCGCTATTGTTGCCGGTTTGGTGAAATGCCCATTGGCTTTCTTTTTCAAGTACTAAAATGCGTGCATGAGGATAGCGTTTACCCAAAGCTAGTCCTGTAGATAGTCCAACAATTCCCCCACCGACAATAGCAAAATCAAACATTGGTATTATTGAACTTATAAATTACAAAAAAGTTAGGAGTTAGAAAAGAGAAGTTATAAATTAAATATAATATTTAATTCATAACTTTCTTTCTACCATACTTTCCAAGGAGCCTGTTCGTTTTTCCAGAGATCTTCTAAATAATTTTTATCTCTTAAAGTATCCATTGGTTGCCAGAAACCTTGATGTTTGAATGCGGCTAGCTGCTCCATATCAGCGAGCTTTTCTAATGGTTCTTTTTCCCAAATTGTGGAGTCATCAGCAATTAAATTAATGACTTCCGGTTCTAGGACAAAATAACCACCATTAATCCAAGCTCCATCACCTTCAGGTTTTTCTCGAAAGCTGTGGATTTTTGTTTGTTCTTCTCCTAAAGAAATCGCACCAAATCTGCCTGCTGGTTGAACTGCTGTGAGTGTTGCTAAAGACTTTTGTTCTTTATGGAAGTTGATTAGCTCTGTAATGTTGACATCACTCACACCATCACCGTAGGTAAAGCAAAAGGTGTCGTTGCCAACATGCTCCAAGACACGCTTTAAACGCCCACCTGTCATAGTATTATCACCTGTATTTACTAAGGTGACACGCCAGGGTTCGGCATATCCAGAATGCACATTCATTTGGTTAAACCGCATATCAAATGTGACATCTGACATGTGTAAAAAATAATTAGCAAAGTACTCTTTAATAATGTAACCTTTGTAACCGCAACAGATAATGAAGTCATTAATGCCGTGGGCAGAATAAATTTTCATTATGTGCCATAAAACTGGCTTACCGCCAATTTCCACCATCGGCTTTGGTCTGATACTAGTTTCTTCACTGAGGCGTGTACCAAGACCTCCAGCCAAAATCACCGCTTTCATGCAAGTACCTCGGAGATTTGCAGGTAAATTATTACTTTGAATTAATCGGGATGAAGAGGATGCACATGGATTAGCGAAAACTAGATATTTAATTTAGTTTTCTTCGTACATAAATCTAACGGAAATTATTAGTAGTTTTATGAAGCACGGATAAATATAAGTCTTTTATGTGTAAAAGATTTATGAATATCTATCAATCTAAAATTTTCTAAATTAAATCAATCTAAATATTACCTAAAAAAATAAAAACTCTATCCCCTTATGGATAGAGTTTGGTCAGTGGTCAGTTGTTAGTAGTAAAGTCAAGCCAGTTTTGAAGATGTTTTAAGATCAGCAAGAAGAATATGGGGTATTAAACCAAATCAAAAACAACTGACAACTGACAACTGAACATTAATTAGTTCCTGTATTGTTCCAGATACTAGAGTTGGGGAATAAAGCACTACATCTAGTTTCTACCATTACACACATACTACTAAGTGCTTGTTGGTAATTGTCTGTATCTTCTTGTTCTAGAGAAAGCTTGGCAGCTAACTGTAAATCTTCGATGGCTTTGCGACTATTTTGGTCTGATTCATTACCACCATATTGTGCAAGTTCATAGCGAAGCATTCCACGTTTGAGATAAACTTTGGCCAGTTTATTATTGAGCATTAATGCTTGGTCAAAGTCAGCGATCGCTCTTTGGTATTCTTGAGTGTATTCGCTACTATATTGAGCCATTTGATGGCGTACAGAACCGCGTTGAAAATAAGCTTCGGTTTTAGCTGAATTGAGTTGAATCGCCTTCGTAAAATCAGCAACTGCTAATTTGTAATCTTCCAGAGATTCGCTGCTGTATTTAGCCATTTGCGAACGCACAACACCCCTTCTGATATAGGCTTCTGCTTCTTGATTGTTCAGGCGCAGAGCATTATTAAAATCAGCGATCGCTTGTTTGTATTCTCGATCAGGATCGTTGCTATATTCAGCAAGCATGTAGCGAGAATTACCTCGATTCACAAAAGCTTTGATCTCTTGAGGATTGATTTGCAGGGCTTGGTTATAATCTGCAAGTGCGCCTTCATAGTCTTTGAGGTTGTAACGGGAATTACCTCGATTTACAAAAGCTTTGGAATTGGTCGGCTGCTGTTTGATGGCTTGGCTAAAACTTTCTACTGCTTGCTCATAGTCGCGTATTTGATAAGCAGCATGACCCTGCTTATAATAATCTGCGAAGGTGAGAGTAGGAGTCTTAATTTTAGGACGAGCCATCAAGGTCTGCTGCGTGTATGCATTTTGGGAAACAAATGGACGAGTAAATTTAACCATTACGTCTAAATAGCCCAACATCCCAAAACCTAGCAAGCAAAAAATAGCCGGATAAAACTTTGCTCTGCGAGAACGCTTAGAAGGAGCATAGTTAGCATTATTTGCTGTTTGCCAATAATTCCAGTGTTGCAATGGCATGACTGGCTGTGGTAAACGCGCAGGCTGGTTAGCATAGCGCCTTTTTGGTATTCTTCGCGGCCGCAGGTGTTCTCTATTGGCGATCGCTTGAGGCGATGGGAATGGATCACGTCCACCCAATCGTAAAGTACGCTCACACCAAGGGCAATCGTGCAGGTGGTTGTTATAACGATGCTGAGGATTGGTGGTACAAGTGATTAGACTATCTTCTGCTTCTGCTAATACCGACAACCAATTTTGGGCACTGGGACGCAGCTGTGTGTCGCTGTGGCCATCTTCAAAACAACGCAAAAACAGTTCTTGCAACTTAGGATGCAGAATTTCCCAAGCTGGGGCAATGGGGGTAGGCAGGTAAGGAACTTGCCGCTTACGACTGTAAGTAAAATGTCCCGCTGCAATCCTGGCTTCGTAAGGGGGTGGTTCAGGAATACCTTGAAATATTCCCGAAAATGGGTGCGTACCTTCCATTAAAAGTTGAAAGATTAGCACCCCTAAGCCAAATAAGTCGTGGGCAATTTCGCGATCGTGTTGAGCGAAGATTTTGTTCTGAAGTTCCGGCGGGGTAAATTCTGGTTTCCCCACTGGGCAACGGTAAACAACATTATTGTCTAAATCGCGCACTTGGAAGGAGTCTGTATCTACCAAGGTAACAAGTGCTGTGTCACTGACCAAGATATTAGACTCATTCACATCACCTACACAATATCCACTACTGTGCAAAGCTGCAAAAGCGGCTGCTAGATTACGAGCAGTGCGGAGTAGGTATTGATAGTTAAATAAAGGACAATGTTGACGGCGAGTTCTGGGGTTATAAAAGTCGATTACAGGACGCATCCCGCGAATCCGCGGCATGAGAAAGCCAATAATGCGATCGCCACTACCACTGGCAAAGTCATCACTGACATCTGCCGCCCGGAGTAAATCAAGAGGCCAAGCAATAGAAATATGCCCTAAGCTAGCCGTAGGATTTTCTGGCGGGTTAGTCAACATCGCCTGGAGTTTGTAGGCGTGAGCGACGGTGGGCTTGTGATATATCTTTGCTACTAACTCACTATCAGATGGCAGAGCATAGATACAAGCTTCACCACCACGGCCTAAACTGACGCTGAGGTTGATGATTTCTGGGTTGGGAAGACAACGTAGTACCTGCATGATGGAATCACGGTTAACGGGGGTTATTCAAAATACCAAACTTGCAAAATCCTGGCTTATATGTTGTTGAAGGCAGCGATAATTAGCGTTAAATCATCATCAGTACGTTGCGTAATTCGCTCAGAACCTAGAAATCTGACTAATTGTTCTTTGGCAGCTGTCTTATCCTCAGCATTCTTTACAAAGTCGAATAAAGGAAAAAAGAACGGTTTGTGAGGTTCCCCAACAACCATATTCAAAGCCAACATTTGTAGCCCATCGGTGAGGAGTGCAACATTAACTATTGTTTCACGCCACAATCTCATCTGGGCTGTATCTAAAGCACCGGGTGAAGTCAAAAAAGTTGTTTCGTTGATGTATTCACCGTTGTCAGGCAAGGTTAGTGCTAGTAAGTTGCCTTGATGATCTTTTGCCACTGCCAAACCATCACCTACCTGAACTGCTGCCGCCATTTCTGGTGTGGCGATCGTTAAAATTAAGGTAGTTGCTAAATCTTGGGGCTGTTTTTTAGTGGCTGCGGCTTCATCTTCCACAGCCTTTTTAGCAGCTAATAAAGCCTCATTTAACAGCCCTTGGACAATTTCATCATCGGCAAGGGAGTCTCTGGTGATTTCTTTGATTGAGAGGCTTTCTACCGCTGCTTCTACAGCCACCATCGCTCCCACTTTTCCCTGACTGGCAGAACCCGCACCATCCGCAGCCGCCGCCACTAACACATTGCCAGGCAATAGCTGCCAGTGGTGGGCATCCTGACACAGCTGCTTATTTTTGATGTGGCTAGTACCACATATAGATGCGGCGACTACCCGCCAATGAGTGATCAGTTTTGATGTTTTCATAGAATAGGTGTTTTCTATCAGCTAGCTGTGTGCATATTAAGCTGCGATTGGAAGCGCAATTAGATCGTCCCCCAGCCAATCGGCGGTAGTGCTACTTGTTCGTCTACTTGCGAATGCGAAACAGCTGACATACTAGCTGAGAGCCAAACAAACATCTCAATAAAGTTAAGTCCTTTGAGTTTTAGCGGAGTACGCACAGCTATTTGATTTAAGCGCACCATATTAGCGTTTTCTACACCCACTGAGAAGAAAGCTACACGTTTATTTGTTTCATCTCCTTGTAGGCGCTGCGCTGCTTGCTCTACTACTTGGTCTAGTTCACCTTGTGGCTCTCCATCAGTAATCATGAATACCCAAGGTCGATAATAAGCAATACCATTAGCACGATACAGAGATTTGCGCTCTTGAACCATGTCCAACGCTTTATGAATTCCCGAACCCATAGTCGTTAATCCCTGCGCTGTCAAGATTGGCGGATTGAATTGATCCGCAGTCACGAAGTCTTGCACCACGTTGACATGACTATCAAACGTCACGATCGCCACTTCTACCCGCCTGGCTGCTAAGGAATTTCTTACCAGTTCATCCTTCAAACTCAGCAAGCCTTGATTTAAAGCTTCTATCGCCTCTCCTTGCATGGAACCAGATGTATCTAGTAACAACACACAAGGACAACGTGGTTCTGGGTTTTCAGCAAACTCCACTACTTCATCAAGACTTAAGGTATCGTGCATAACTTTTTGTGTTATGTTATAGTCCAAAGCTTTATTTTCCTTTGTTCAAAGTATATAGTTTAATTTCCGGAGTCTACGAGACTAAAGGTAGATGTTTAATGGTATTTAGTTCAATCTTTATTAAATAGAAGATTGTTCTTACCAAATTCTTTACAAGATTTAAGAGAATCTTCATCATGGTCTAGTTAAGTAAAAGGTAATTCACCAGGGATCAACATTGCTTGCATTAGTAAATCTACTAATATTTATTATAGACAAAACACGAATTATAATAAATAATACGCAGATTTACTGACCGAAAACTTTAAAGATTCTGTGTAGGAAGTTTATTTTTTCTATAAAAAACTAATTATAATTAACTTTGTCAGCATGAAAACTCTACCTGTGTAACTGAAACTTAAAGTTGCAGGAAAAATGTTAGTCATAAGGAGATTGTGCAAAAAAACGTAACGAACTAGTCAGACTTTTAATATATGTACATATTCTCCAAATAATAATATTTTTTTTAAAAAGAAATATTAAAACTAATAAAATGTCCCATGGACATACTTATCTTTCGGATAATTTTTCCAGAAACTCCTAAATATGAAGAATTTCGGTACATTTACAGTACTACGTCCCCAGAGTTTGTTACGACAGCTATCTAATTGTTCTGAAACTGCTTGTTTGCAAGTCTTTAGCAACTCAGTCACCTGGACGATTTATTTAGAGCAGGGGACAATAACTTATGCTACTCATTCAGTAGAACCTTTTGATCGATTAGAACGTCATCTGCGTCGCTTCAGTCAACAAATTCCACAGTTGGATAGTGAAACTCGTGTGCAATTGCGCTTGATATTTGAAACTGATTCCCAAAGCCAGTTCATAGAAGATCACAGTGATCATGAAAACCAACCTCCTGATTATCAAGCTATTCACTGGTTGATCAATCAAGGATATCTGGATGCTGCACAAGCCACAATGCTCATTCAAGAATTGATTAAAGAAGTGATGGAATCATTTTTATTAATCAAAACAGGTACTTATAAGTTAAGCGATTCCCAACAGAAAGTACTAAAAATTTGTAGGCTGGATGTAGAAAAAATTATCGAACGCTGCCAAATGCAATTACAGCGCTGGCAGTCTTTATTTCCCCAAATTTCTTCTCCCTATCAGCGTCCATATCTGTTACTTAATAGTGAACTCCACAGCAAAATTTCTCTAGACATTCAGCCAAATTTAACTACTTGGATGAAGGGTTTTAGTCTGCGTCATCTTGCTGTAATTATGAATCAAGATGAAATTCAACTGGCTAAAAATTTATATCCTTACATCCTTCAAGGAGGGATTATCTTGCATGAACCAGACCCACCATTTGATAAATTGCCTAAGACTGTGGCAGAATTGTCATCATCATCTAGATATATAACAGCATTAATTAACAGAGAATTTGTTGATACAGCAGTAGTAGAGGTAAGTAGCGAGATCACCCAAATTCACGCTGAGCTTCCTGTAGAAAACATAGCCTCTGTAGAGGAATTATCACAAGTATCTGCCCCTCTCAAAGAACATTTTCAGGAATTACCAATACCAAATAACATAAATTCTCCAGTTGAAAGAGTAACGGCTGCTACTGTAACCGCCAAAAAGACTTATAAAATCGTTTCTGTAGATGATAGTCCTACAATTCTTCAAGAAATTAGCCGTTTTTTAGAAAGCGAAAATTTTACTGTAGTCGCCATTGACGATCCACTAAAAGCTGTGATGTCAATAATTAGGCACAAACCTGACTTAATTTTATTGGATCTCAATATGGCAGGAATTGATGGATATGAATTGTGTCGGGTGATACGTAATAACTCAATGTTCAAACATACTCCGATTATTTTTGTCACAGGATATAAAGGAATAGTTGATAAAGTAAAGGCTAGATTAGTTGGTGCATCTGGATATTTAACTAAACCTTTTACTCGTGCAGAATTGCTTAAAATTGTCTTTATGCATTTGACATAATTACGTATAATTCAAATTAAAATGGTAATTTTAATACCTCTCAATAATTTTGCTTATCTAAAAGTTATGAAGCTTTATTTTAGGGGCGTAGAAGTCTTGTATTTTGTAGCTTGCAGACCTTATTGAAAGAAAGAGTAACCTAAATTGACAAAGGTCAGCTAATGAGTATTTAATTTGCATAGAGTTAGTGCTGGAGCCGCTTACTACAAGCGAATTATCCTGTAAAAATCCATAACGATTAGTTTATTTGCTGGGTTTCGCTGTTGTTCTACCCAGCCTATAATTATTCTTTTATCTGCACATGGTTTTGTGCAACAATATCCACATGGATACTAATATAGAGTTGGTCAACAATTTAATTCAAGAAGCCCTCGAACTTGGCGGTCATATCAGTAAGCGTGCCGTTATTGAAGAGGCTTTAAGAGAGTATGTACAGCGTAGAAAGCAACTAAAAGTTTTAGACCTATTCGGTACAATTGAATACGAAGATAATTATGACTATCAACAACAGCGCCAGAAAGAATGAAAGTTATTGTTGATACCTCCGTCTGGTCTTTGGCTCTGAGACGCGATGAAAAGATGAATAACTCACACCATGTTGCATTGTTTCGAGAACTAATTACAGATGGTCGAGTTGTTTTGCTAGGTGCTGTTCGCCAAGAGATACTTTCGGGAATTCGTCAGCCTAACCAATACAATCAACTAAAAAATTATCTCAGCGGGTTTCCTAATCTGGAGTTAGATATTAAAGACTACGAGCTTGCTGCTGAGTTTTATAATACTTGCTTACATCAGGGTATTAAAGGTACAAACACGGATTTTCTTATTTGTGCCGTAGCTGTTCGGAGAAATTATAGTATCCTGACTACAAACAAAGATTTTGATAATTTTAATCAACATATTCCCATAAAGTTGGTTAAATGCATAGAAGATTTCACCCAGAGTGACTGAGACGCAGAGAGAAAAATGAATTGTCATGGTTTTAACGGAGTTTGGTTTTAGCGGTATCTGGATAATCACTAAATACGCCATCAATGCCTAAACTGAAAAACAGTTCATATTCACCTTGAGGATTTCCCTGAAAGTCTAGTGGTAAAAAGCAGTCTTCATTACGAAAAGTCCACACATGAAATAGCAAAGCAGCTGCATGAGCATTTTTAACTATAGATGTAGGCGATCGCAACTTCCCTGTACTATCTTTAGGAATAAGCAAATTTTTATGAATGCCAACTGCTTGTGCATATTTGGCAATTTCTCTTAAACCTAATGCTGTGGCTAAATCTGCATAGGTGCGAACATCACCACTGGCTACAAAATCGTAAGGTTTGCCAGTGGCGTTGAGCAACTGCACCAAAGGTAAATCGGTTTTGGTAGACAAATATTGTAAATTACTCACTTCAAAAGACTGGATAAAAACAGGTGCATTGGCATCTTGATAATTATTGGCTGCTAAATTTGCTAGCAGAGGATCTTCTAGTGATAAACCTATAGATTGAAAGTAAGTCGGGTGTTTAGTTTCAGGATAAATACCGATCGCACGATTAATTTCGGCGCTTTTAGCTTTGGCTAAATCAACGATTTCTTGCAGTGTGGGAATTGTAAATAATTCATCATAGATAGTATTTTGGGGTCGGATTTGGGGGATTCGCTCTTTAGCTCGTAGAGTTTTTATTTCTGCAAGGGTAAAGTCTTCAGTAAACCAGCCAACTTTGAGTTCTCCGTCAATGAGTTTAGTAGTTTTACGATTAGCAAATTCTATGTGGTTAGCAACGTTGGTGGTTTCCGAAATTTCGTTTTCGTGACGAGCAATTAAAACACCATCTTTGGTTGAAACTAAATCTGGTTCAATATAGTCAGCGCCGAGAGCGATCGCTAATTCATAAGCAGCCAAAGTATGCTCTGGACGGTAGCCACTAGCGCCTCGATGAGCAATTATAATTGGGAGTTTATCTGTGAAAGTTTTAGTCATGAGCGCGTGCCATTTTTGATTTTATAAGTTAAAAATTCAATGAACATTTGTTTTTAGTTGGATGTATGGCTTACATCCATATTTATGGTTTTTTAGCAATCATATAACTCTTCGTGATGTTCATTAAAAATGGATTTTTTTATGTTTCATCACTAAAATTTAAAGCTATATAAGCAATTATTAAATAATGTATATTTGCTTACTTTCATTTCAGGAGTTAAAATAAAGACATCGTATTTAAATAAGCCCATGACAAGTAATAACATTGAGATTGCTTTTAGTTTTGATACGACCGGAAGTATGTACCCATGCCTTACCCAGGTACGGCGGAAAATTAAAAATACTGTTACTAGACTAATAGATGAGATTCCTTTAATTCGTATTGGTATTATCGCGCACGGAGACTATTGTGATGCAGGCTCAACTTATGTCACCAAAATCTTCAACCTATCCGGTGATGTTGATGCTATTTGTGATTTTGTACAAAATGTAGAACCTACTGGTGGCGGAGATGCACCAGAATGTTACGAATTAGTGTTACATGAATCCCAATCATTATCTTGGTCAAAGTCAGCATCAAAATCACTGGTTTTGATTGGTGATGATATTCCCCATCCCCCGGCACACAACCCTCAAAAACTGAATTGGCGCAAAGAGTTAGATAAATTAACCGAGGCAGAAATTACAGTTTATGGAGTTCAAGCACTCAATCGCTCCCATGCGATTCCTTTTTATCAAGAACTAGCTGAAAAATCTGGCGGTTTTCATATTAATTTAGACCAATTTTCGTATATTACTGATTTATTTTTAGCAGTTTGTTATCAACAATCTTCTAATGAACAGTTACAAGCTTATGAACAAGAAGTAATTGATCAAGGACGGATGAGCCGTGGGCTAAATAAAATATTTAACACCATGATGAACCGAGCAGAAACATCTTATTACGAATCGGCTGATTTACGGGCAGTTTCTCCGGGACGTTTTCAGGTTTTAGAGGTTGAGCAAGACATTTCTATTAAAGCTCTGGTTTTGGAAAATGGTTTAAGTTTCAAAGTTGGGCGAGGTTTTTACGAATTTACGAAAACGGAAACCATCCAAGCTCATAAAGAAATTATTTTAATGGATCGGGTAACTGGTGATTTATTTGCCGGAGGTGCAGCACGGGAAATGTTAGGTCTACCGATGGATGCCACGATTCGGATTAAACCGAGTAACCTAGAAAAGTATGTTGTGTTTGTCCAAAGTACCTCTGCTAATCGTAAACTGATTGGTAAAACCCGATTTTTATATGAAGTTGAAGATTGGGATCGTTAAGCAACTGCTTTTAATATTAGCAATGCTGCTGTCTAGAGATTTGCTTTTTTAGTAGTTGCATTGCTTGTTTTGGAAAATTACGTTGCCACTTTTGCTCAAAACCATGGCTAGTTTCGACATCACATAATTTGTGAGGTGCGATGGAGAAACACCGCCTTCAGGCGGATCGCAAACTTATACTTTGCGCTAGGCTTATGGATAACTTCATAAATTGATATTTCTCAAGCAACAAATCAACCAGAAAGCTTATTCCAAGCGGCGCTAGAAGAAGATGAAATAATCATCATGCAGAATAATCAACCTATTTTCAAAATACTGCGTATTAATCAACCTAAAAAACGTCGCCAGAGTGGGAGCGCTCAAGGTTTAATTTTTATGTCACCTGATTTTGATGAGCCTCTAGAAGGTTTTCGTGAGTACATGGAATGAAATTTATAATCGATACCCATACATTTCTTTGGTTCATCAATAATGAAACCCAAACCAAAATGCAAGAATATGTGAATGCAGGCGTAAAATTGGGTTGGCTAATTGATAAAAAAGCTCGCCGTGTGGAAATTTATCGACAAGGGCAACCAAAAGAAATATTAGATTCCCCCACAAGCTTGTCTAGAGAGGATATATTACCAGAGTTTGTTTTGGACTTACAGATAATATAGAATTAATTGCCTAGTTTTTATAAAAGTATCAATCACTACCAAGTATTTTTATAAGTCTCATGACACAGATTAAGTCCGAAGTAAAACAAATAGAAGAACTACGCCAGTTGTTACAACAAGCCAGCTATGCATATTACGTTCTAGATACGCCAATCATGGAAGATACAGTCTACGATCGCCTGTATCGGGAATTGCAACAGATGGAAATTGAGCATCCAGAATTAGTTAGACTCGATAGTCCTACTCAGCGCGTGGGTGAGAAACCAGCAATACATTTTACTTCGGTACGGCATAACATCCCACTCTACAGCCTGGAGAATGCCTTTAATATTGATGAACTGCAAAGTTGGGAGCAACGCTGGCGGCGACAGCTACCCACAACAGACGCTGTAGAATATGTGTCTGAATTGAAAATTGATGGTTCTGCGATCGCTCTTACCTACGAAAATGGCATTCTAGTTAGAGGCGCAACTAGGGGTGATGGAGTTATGGGTGAAGACATTACCCAAAATGTGCGGACAATTCGCTCAATTCCTTTGCGCTTGAATTTAACAGATTTAGAAAACTTGGAAAAGGTAGAAGTGCGGGGCGAGGCGTTTTTACCGTTGGATGTATTTAAACAAATCAACGAGGAAAGGCAAAAAGCAGGTGAACAGTTGTTTGCTAATCCTCGCAATGCCGCAGCCGGTACACTCAGACAATTAGATTCACGCATTGTAGCCAAGCGGCGATTAGATTTTTTTGCCTACACGCTACACATTTCCGGTAGAGATGATGCCAGTATTGCTAATACCCAGTGGGAAGCGTTGGAGTTGTTAGAAAAAATGGGTTTTCGAGTCAACCCAAACCATAAACTGTGTGCTTCACTAGCTGAAGTCGCAGAATATTATCAATACTGGGATACGGAACGGCTGAATCTACCCTACATGACCGATGGGGTAGTAGTGAAGCTAAATTCTTTTAAATTACAAGAACAGTTAGGATTTACCCAAAAATTCCCTCGCTGGGCGGTGGCCTTAAAATACCCAGCCGAAGAAGCGCCTACCCGCGTCGAAAATATTGCTGTCAATGTTGGTAGAACAGGGGCGTTGACACCTTTAGCCCAAATGCGTCCAGTGCAACTAGCAGGAACAACAGTTTCCCGCGCTACTTTACATAATAGCGATCGCGTCGCCCAGTTAGATATCCGCATTGGTGATACTGTAATCGTCCGCAAAGCTGGGGAAATTATCCCAGAAGTAACCAGGGTATTAATAGAACTGCGTCCCCCTGATACTCAACCCTTTGTGATGCCTACCCATTGCCCAGTCTGTAGTCAACCAGTGGTGCGGGAGTTAGATGAAGCAGTAACTCGCTGTGTTAATGCTTCTTGTCCAGCTATTCTCAAAGGAGAAATTGAACATTGGGTAAGCCGTGATGCTTTGGATATTAAAGGCGTAGGCGAAAAGCTGGTACATCAACTTGTTGAGAAAAGCTTAGTGCATTCTGTCGCTGATTTGTATGACTTGACAGTAGAGAAATTATGTAATTTGGAAAGGATGGGGAAAAAGTCAGCAGAGAAATTAATAGATGCGATCGCTCAATCGAAAAACCAGCCCTGGTCAAGAGTGTTGTATGGTTTAGGCATCCGTCATGTTGGTAGTGTAAATGCCCAACTATTGACCCAGAAGTATCCCACAGTAGACCAATTGGCGACAGCAAAACAATCAGATATTGCAGGTATTTATGGTATTGGTGCAGAAATTGCTCAGTCTGTATACCAATGGTTTCGCATTAATGCGAATCAAACTTTAGTTCAGCGCTTGCAAGTAACAGGGTTACAATTTGTTGCTACTGAAGAAACAACAGTTAATAATGGTAATCAAAAGTTTGCGGGTAAGACTTTTGTAATTACAGGTACATTGCCAACCTTAAAACGAGATGAGGCTAAGGCATTAATTCAGAAAGCTGGTGGTAAAGTAACTGATTCAGTCAGCAAAAAAACCGATTATGTAGTGGTAGGAGAAGATGCAGGTTCTAAGTTGGAAAAAGCGCAGACTTTAGGAATTAATCAGTTAAATGAAACCCAGTTATTGGAAATATTAGAAGACTCACAAAATTGAAATTTTATCTCAGCCTCAGCATGAAAGGCAAAAGACCAGTGAAGTAAGACTTCATCTCATGCCCCATGCCCCATGCCCCATGCCCCATGCTCCCTCAATTTAAATACACGACTCTTACCCATACAGAAGATGTTCAGCAACTAGGGTATATCCTAGAGCAGTGTTATGTGATGTCATCTGGTGACAGCGAAATTTTCTTGAACCGCATTGGCTTAGAAAACTTTCGCATTATTCATCAAAATCAACAAATTGTAGGTGGACTGGCAACTTTACCGATGGGTCAGTGGTGGGGTGGACAGCGTGTACCAATGATTGGAATTGCGGGAGTAGGCATTGCTCCAGAATATCGTGGAGATGGAGTTGCGATCGCACTGATGCAGCATACCCTGAAGGAACTTCATACCCAGGAAGTACCTATTTCTGTACTCTATCCAGCAACTCAGCGCTTATATCGCAAAGCCGGGTATGAACAAGGTGGTAACTTTTGTATTTGGGAAGTTCCCACTGAGAGTATTCAGATACGAGAACAACTGCTACCAATACAACCTGTAATTCCACTCAATCATGAAGTCTTTCATGACCTATATCAACAGCAGGCCAAAATTACTCATGGATATTTAGATCGCAATCAAGCAATTTGGAAAGGATTAATCCGACCGAATGGTCAAGAAACTGTTTATGGCTACTTTATAGGTTCCCCAGAACAACCCCAAGGCTACATCATCTTTAGCCAACATTCCACAGAAGATAACACAATTCTACGAGTGAAAGATTGGGTAATTCTTACAAATGCTGCTGCACAAACTTTTTGGTCTTTTCTAGCCAATCATCGCTCCCAAATCAAACAAGTGCAATGGAAGAGTTCGGTAACTGATCATTTAACGTTGCTGCTACCAGAACAAACTGCTAAAATCCGCAGTCACGAGCGCTGGATGTTGCGCGTGATTAATGTCTGCAAAGCCCTAGAGATGCGCGGTTATCCACCAAGAGTGCAATCTGAACTACATTTGTCAGTTCAAGATGACTTATTGACTGGCAACAATGGTAAATTTGTTTTGTCTGTCGCTAATGGACAAGGTGAAGTTACAAGAGGTGGCAAAGGTGAGTTGCAGTTAAACATTAGACACTTAGCACCTTTGTACACAAGTTTGTTTACCCCCTACCATTTACAGTTAACAGGCAAACTGGAAGCTACGGAAACAGCGCTAGTAGCAGCTACACAAATATTTGCAGGTGACTCCCCTTGGATGGCTAATTTCTTTTAAGGCATGATAAACCATATTTCTGGTCTTTTGCATTTATGGCTTACTTTTTTAAGCGGTTTTCTTCTTCTATCCGTGCTAAACCAGCACGATATTTGGCTTCACGATTTAACCAAAATGCTGTTGTACTGCCTAAAACTTGTTCTAACTTCAGAGCTGTTTCTTCATTGATAGGTGCTTTGCCGTTGATGAGTAGGCTGATATGTTTGGTAGTGTAGCCTAATCGCTCTGCTAACTGTACTTGTGTCCAATCACGCTCTTCTAAGATATCAGCGATGGTATCACCGGGAGGAGATACCCAATCTGGAGTGAATGTTCGGGTTGTCTCAATCATGGTAATCTCCAATGAAAACAATACAAACAGCAGTAACTTTTGACCAATCAATGCTTCCATCCTCGGCAAGGGGGATGGGGTCGTTGTCTGGCTTAAATACAAGTCGTTTACCACCTTCTAGGTCTACTGCAAATTCACCTGCCCGATCTCCTTTTAAGGGATGGGGACGACCTGCAAATAATTCCTTAACACAGCTAACAGCTGCAAGGTCAGCCAATCGGGTTATCAATTTCTTTGCACATTTTGCACCCAATTTTCTTTGCCCTAGGTTTTTTTGCTCGCACAGGTTTTGCAGTTTGTCGTTAGCAAAGGTGATTTCCATGTGTTATTTGGACTAATAATAAGTTTACCATTTTGGTAAATAGATGTGTTATTTATTTAGGCTAGACAAGTGGCAAAATAAATAAAGCCCTGCATTTCTACAGGAGTTGCACAAGTATATTGCTAAAACTCAGTACTGAAGTAGTAGTCTGTTAAACCTAACTATTTTGGCTTCAAATAAAGTAGAGAGGTCTTACTAGTCAAACTTTTGGTACGATCGCTAAATGTCACTACATCAAAGCTCTGGTCGCTGGCGTTTAGGTCTAGCATTATCGCTATTAACGGTCTTCTTGTGGGGAATTTTACCTGTTGCGCTCAAGGTAACGCTGCAAGCACTTGATGTCTATACCGTCATTTGGTTTCGCTTTTTGGCATCATTTGTGTTGCTGGCGGTGTATTTAGGGGTACGCGGTCAATTACCAAAGTTAGAACAATTACGTTCTGTCTCTGGGAAATTGTTGGCGATCGCTACTTTATTTTTGGCAGCTAACTACTTCCTTTTCATGCAAGGTTTAGCTTTAACATCTCCTGCTAATGCGGAAGTACTCATTCAATTAGCTGTGCTTTTATTAGGTTTAGGTGGCTTAGTTATTTTTCAAGAACGTTATACACTCTATCAATGGCTGGGTGTCAGTGTTCTTACTTGTGGTTATTTGGTATTTTTTCATGACCAACTTACTAACTTAATTACAGCACAAAATACATATCTTTTAGGTAGTGGTTTTGTTGTGTTAGGAGCAGTTGCATGGGCTGTTTATGCTTTGGCCCAAAAGCAATTGCTACAATCTTTATCTTCCGCTAATATTATGCTAATTATTTACGGAGGATGTGCTTTATTATTCACCCCATTAGCCAAAACAGAAGCTATTTTTACACTGAATAGGTTACATTTAGGTACGTTAGTTTTTTGTGCTTTTAATACTTTAATTGCTTATGGTGCTTTTGCAGAATCATTAGAGCATTGGGAAGCATCAAAAGTGAGCGCAGTATTAGCTTTGGCTCCTATTTTTACTTTAATTTCCGTTGAATTAATATCAGTGGTTATACCTTCTTTAATCCCCACTGAAGATATAACATTAATTGGCATAACAGGAGCATTATTAGTTGTCTGTGGTTCAGTAGCGATCGCCTTAGGAAAGTCTAATTAATTAAATTTAGCCAGCGGTTTCAATCGATACAAAAACGAGGCTATTGATTGTACATTTAAAGCTACATAAAAAATACTGAGGCAGGGTAATTTTTCATTTGTTATGATTTCACAGTGAGTGCAAGCTAATCTCTTGCTAGGTGAATACTTTGCTTATTTATGTGTCTCTACCTGATTGAAATTTTCACCTGGTAATCAAGAGAAAAAACTCAAACCATCTACAAGTATTGAGGCGAACAATATTAAGTTAACTAGGGTGTCTGAATAACTACCAAAGCCAACGCCTCGTGAAACAACATCACCGAAACAGTTGAGCGATGAATAGTTTGTTTAGTAATTGGACTAGCACCCTGAGAAAAAATTCGCTCTTGCTGGTTCTTTCAATGCTGCTGCCAACATTTGGAATTAGTAACTCTGTAATGGCAGCAGAACGAATTTATGCATCTTATTCAGCCTTAGATTTGTCAATTTCAGTCACTGCTTTAGAAAACTACGCTAACAATGGTGTAATTGATGACGAATTGGCAATTTATCAGCAATATTTGCCACCGAAACAGTTTCAAGAATTACAACAAATTTTACTTACTCCTGTAAAAGTTAGTCCGGTAGTCGCTGCTCAATTTCTCTATACACCCCAAGGAGAATCGCTGCTGAATCGTTTGGCAACAGCGATTAAAACTAAATCTCATCAACCACAATCAGGATTTCATGCTTTACGGTCAGCGCTGATTGCTGCTGCTGCTGAACCAGGAGGTTTAACACTATTAAATCTGTTGCGTAAATATCCTAATAAAAGTATTCACATTGATTTAGCACGTAGCTTTGCTATTGCTGGGGAACTAGAGAAAGTAGTCAACCAAACCCAACAAGCGATCGCCACAGTTACTCAAAAGTCTAATATAGAAGCTGCTACCCTTCCAAAATCTCTCGCTCAGTTACCAGATTTACGGGGTCAGGGAAAGTTTAAGCCGCAAAAATATACATTAAAATTTTTCGATTCCACACGCCAGCGGCTATTGTTAACTGATATTTATATTCCCAATGTTCAGAGTCCTGCACCCGTAATTGTGGTTTCTCATGGTTTAGGTTCAGATAGCAGTAACTTTCAATATTTAGCCACCCATCTAGCATCATACGGGTTAGTTGTGGTTGTTCCCAATCACCCTGGTAGTGATGCGAAACAACTACGATTGTCACTGAATGGACAAGCTAATGAAGTATTAGAACCAGGCGAATTCAAAGACCGACCTTTAGATATCAAATATGTATTAAATCAACTCCAAGAGAGTAACCAGTCTGATTCAAGATTTCAAAGTCGATTAAATCTCCAACAAGTCGGAGTTTTTGGTCAATCATTAGGTGGCTACACTGCTTTAGCTTTAGCTGGTGCGAAGATTAACTTTGAGCAACTAGAAAAAGACTGTAAACCAAAGACACTGGATACAACTTGGAATATGTCTTTACTATTTCAATGTAGTGCTTTGGCATTAAAGAGTAAGTCTGGTCAACAGTATAACTTGCAGGATGAGAGAGTAAAAGCTGCGATCGCAGTTAACCCTGTTACTAGTTCAATTTTTGGCAAAACTGGTTTAAGTCAAATTAAAACTCCTGTGATGATTGTTGGCAGTAGTGATGATACCGTTGCACCAGCTTTATACGAGCAAATTCGACCTTTCTCTTGGTTTGCGAATTCCCCAAAATATCTCGTCATGCTTTTAGGTGGAACTCACTTCTCCACGATTGGTAATAGTAACCCTGGAAGCCAGCAAGTCTCATTACCTGCGGATGTTGTTGGCGATGCTTCCCAAGCGCGTTACTACATGAACGTTTTGAGTTTACCTTTCTTTCAAACTTACACAGCAGGAAACTCACAATATACTCCTTATCTCAACGCCGCTTATGCCAAAACCATTTCTAGTCAATCTCTTGGTTTGAGTCTGATTCAGTCGTTGAGTAAAACCGAATTGGCACAAACCGACCTCAATCAAGTTCAAACTTTAGTGAAAAAGACTCCAAATTCCATAGTCAATTTTGGTTTTTGGATGTTGGATGTTAGTGTTGCACTACTAAATGTGATGATTTTTATCTGACTCACATTTTACCTATCTGTAAAAAATTCTCGCTAATTTCTCAAATCTTATATGGCAAAGCTTTCAGGCGATAGTTCAGACTTTTTGCAAGAAGTCCAAAGTCATGAATAATTAACCGCCGATAAACGCTGATAAACGCCGATTAGAGGATGTTTGAAAAGTTTTAGGCAAATATATAATTCGCCACTACACAAACGACTACCGCCAGCAAATTCGTCTAACCATTTTCTGAAAGTTACAATACCCACATCATACCATTTCACGAAAAATCTGATACAGATGTAAACTCTGAAAACTTTGCTGCATCTAAGTTCTTTATTTGCGAATTGCGATCTTCGCAGCGAAGCGCGAGTCTTGTCTACAACACGCTACGCGAACGAGCGTCATTGCGAATTGGTATCAGGGGATGAATTACCTGCAAACAGTACTTATTGTCATAAAGGAACAGGTTGCACATTAGTCTTAACTGAAGGCACTGATGATTTATACTTTAAAGAAATGTGACGTTTAATTGCGTCATTGTAAAAATCAGCTTTCCATCAGTTGATTTATGAGCCAGTCTGAAGATACTATAGCCCCAACTAATTCTCTGACTAACCACGATCGCAAAGCTATTCATTTACCTGGCTCTATTCAACCTCACGGTGTCCTACTAGTACTTAGTAACGAGTTGGAGATCCTGCAAGTTAGCCACAATACCCAAGAATACTTGGGTAGAGAGCCAGAGGATTTGCTGGGTCAACCTTTAAGCTACTTGTTTGATGCTCGGCAAACAGAAACAATTAAGCATTCTTTCACCAAAAAAATTGGTACTACTACTGGTGTTAAAGTAACAATTATGACTTTGATTGGTGAGCGATACTTTGAAAGTATTGCTCATCGCACAGCAGATGCTCTAATTTTGGAACTAGAATTGATTGACTCTAGGTCTGAGTTGAGTTTTTTGAGTTTCCAGGCTTGGGCGAGTGAAGCGATCGCTACTATGCAAAACACATCAAACCTAAGAGAATTTTTGCATCTCGTAGCTGAAGAAGTTCAAAAAATCACAGGTTTTGACCGGGTAATGGTCTACCAATTTGATCAGCAGCAAGCGGGTTCTGTAATTGCCGAAGTCAAACGAGATAATTTATCACCTTATTTAGGACTCCACTATCCAGCAACAGATATTCCAGAACCAGCGAGAGAATTATACAAGCGCTGCTGGCTGCGATTCATTCCTGATTTAACTGCTCAATCTGTCAAACTAATTCCAACTGAAAATCCCATAACACATCAGCCTCTTGATTTAAGCTACTCTGTACTACGCAGTTTTGGTTCATGTTGTGCTGAATATCATCAAAATATGGGCGTGGCGGCTGTGCTAGTGATTTCGTTAATTCAAGAGCAGCAGCTTTGGGGGTTAATATCCTGTCATCATCAAACTCCCAAGTATATTTCTTATGAAGTTCGGAAGATGTGTGAATTGTTGGGACAGATTGTGTCATCAGAGTTAGCAAACAAAATTAGTCATTCGGAATGGGACTATAAAGTAAAACTCAAATCGCTACAGTCTGAGTTATTAGCATCCATTTCGCAGGCAGACAATTTTATAGATGCTCTTATCAAACCAGAAATCCGCTTGCTAGATCTTGTCAGTGCTTCTGGTGCAGCGGTTTGTTTAGATCATGAAATTACCCTTGTCGGAGAAACACCAAATATTGCTCAGGTGCGGGCATTAGTAGAATGGGCAAACAATCAAGTTAGCGATAATCTATTTTCTACCGATTCTCTACCGCAGCTTAACCCTAGGGCTGTCGCATTTAAAGATGCAGCCAGCGGCTTGCTGTTACTGCGAATTTCTCAAGTCCGGCGCTATTACATTCTCTGGTTTCGCCCTGAAGTTATTCAAATAGTCAATTGGGCGGGTAATCCCAACGACTCCATACAATTTGAGGCAGATGGCAGCATTACCCTTTGTCCGCGAAAATCCTTTGAACAATGGCAAGAGACAGTGCGATTAACTTCTCTACCTTGGCAACCATCTGAACTAGAAAGTGCCCTTGCTCTCAAAAATGCGATCGTGGGTATTGTCCTCTCAAAAGCCGATGAATTAGCCAAAATTAATTTAGAGTTAGAGCGCAGCAACCGAGAACTAGCTTCTTTTGCTTATGCAGCTTCTCACGATCTTAAGGAGCCTTTGCGGGGTATTTATAACTTCTCGACAGTTCTGTTAGAAGACTATGCCGAAATCCTAGATGATGAGGGAGTCGAGTGTTTGCAGACAGTGGTATCTTTGTCTGTGCGAATGGAAACTCTAATTAATGCTTTACTAAGGCTTTCGCAGTTAGGACAAGCACAACTGCGCCTAGAAATAACCGACCTCAACGAATTGCTCAATCAGGTGATTGAAGTTTTTCGCGCCAGTCGCCAAAACTCCCAGCTGATTAATATTCGCGTTCCCCGCCCTTTACCGACAATGCAGTGTTACCAAGTTCTTGTTAACGAAGTTTTCAGTAACCTCATTGGCAATGCGTTCAAATACAACGATAAAGTAGAGCGATGGGTTGAAATTGGTTACTTGGATGCAGACCAACACCTTTTAGACCAAACTTCTGTAACTCCTGTTTTTTATATCCGCGATAACGGTATTGGTATTCCAGAACATCACCTAGAAACTATTTTTCGACTCTTTAAACGGCTCCACTCCCAAGAAAAATACGGTGGAGGCGCAGGTGCAGGACTCGCAATTGTTAAGAAGATTATAGAACTGCATGAAGGTCAAATCTGGGTCGAATCTAGCTTAACTGTTGGCTCGACGTTCTACTTTACGCTGGAATAGTTTAAGATAATTACAAAATATTATTTTTTGTTAAGCTCATTTAAGACCACGAATGACAACAAAACTTCATGAACCGCTGCTCGTTGTTGAGGACAGCAATGAAGACTTTCGGATGCTACAACGCCTGATGCGGCGCATGGCAGTCCAGAACCCCATACACCGTTGTACTAATGGAGATGAGGTTTTAGAGTTCCTCTATCAACAAAAAAGCGATGCCTTACGCAACTCTAAAGTAGCGCTAAGACCTTCTGTTATTTTGCTCGACCTCAACTTACCTGGTATTGATGGTCGTGACATTCTAGAGCGTCTCAAACAAGACAAAAGTTTCAGAGAAATTCCCATTGTGGTGTTTACCACATCATCTAACCCCAAAGACATTGAATTATGCTACCAAAAGGGGGCAAATGGTTATCTGGTAAAACCGATGGATGCTCAGGAACTAAAAAAAACAATTCAGGCATTCGTAGACTACTGGCTAGAGGTAAATACTCCGCCTGGGTTGGATTAATTTTTTGATTTTCTGTCGATGAGGTAGTAGGCAAATCAGGACAACAAAGGGTAAGACTTACAGGACACAGAGACATTTTTCTGTGGGAGTCGCTGCGTCTATTTGTCTGTCCCCGATTTATTTTCCCCATTTTCTTAACTTTTGCTACTACCTACTGAGTATCGCTTTAGGATTAGTAAAGAAATTAGATTTTATTTATATTTATTTTATATTATTTTTAGAATTATGCAATAAAAACACAATCAGGATAAAAGGGATCTACATAGCTCCCCGATCCTCATACTCTTATGTTGGACATACGGACGCTACTCATCATCGATGATTGTGCAGCAGATCGAAAAATCTATCGTCGACATCTTTTACGAGATCCGCACCAGTCGTACCATATTTTGGAGGCTGACTGTGCAGAAGATGCGCTGGTCTTGTGCCAAAAAATCCACTGCGATGCCATTTTGCTGGATTTTTGCCTACCTGATCTGAGTGGATTAGAACTCTTCGATAAACTTAAGCAGGAGATATTTAAGACAGCTGTGCCCGTGATTATGTTAACTGGGCGTGGTGATGAAGAAGTGGCAGTACAAGCCATGAAACGAGGTGCTTTAGATTATTTAGTCAAGCAAAACCTTAAACCAGATGTACTGCAATTAGCAGTCCGCAACGCCATCAAACAATCTTATTTACAAGCCCAACTCAACAAAACTCAAGAGCGACAGCGCCTTATAGCGACGACTGCGCTGCGGATTCGCCAATCTTTGAACCTAGAGCAAATTTTGAATACTGCTGTAGCGGAGGTACAACAACTTCTCAAATGTGAGCGCGTCATAGTGTATAAATTTGCCTCAGATATGAGTGGTAAAATAGTCGCCTCCTCAGTAGAATCACGTCGCACTTTAGCTCTGGAAAATCGCGTCGGGAGTGGAAACTGGGGATTGGGAACGAGGGGAAAAACAGAAATTTCTACTAACTTGTCCGCTTTGTCTTTACCCAATATTCAGATTCCAATTTCTTACGTTTATGAAGTTGGTTTAAGTAATTGTGTCACCCTCAAAGAGCAATTTAACACTGAAGCAAATATAGTAGTTCCCATTAATATCAGTAACAACGGCAACCCAACTCCCAAGCTTTGGGGTTTGTTAGTGGCTCACCACAGTTCAGAAGAGCGGCAGTGGCAACATGATGATGTGGAAATGCTCTATGAAGTATCGGTACAATTAGCGATCGCTATCCAACAAGCTGAATTATTAGCCCAAACTCAAGCAGCTTTAGTAAAAGAACAGCAACTCAACCTTTTTAGATCCCAAATCATTGGCACAGTTTCCCATGAATGTCGAACACCTTTAACTTCAATTCTTGCGGCTGCATCAACTCTGGTAAAACATAGCCAGCAACTAGATGAGTCTAGACAACAGAGATTTTTGGGAATTATTGAGCATAAAGCAAGATATATGTCCAAGCTTGTGGATAATATGCTTTTAGTTAACCAATTTGAACTGGATAACACTAAATTTAAACCAGTTCCACTCGATTTGTTGCAATTTTTCTCTGAGTTAATTGAACAAGAACGAGAGACAGTCGGGGAACATCACGAATTGATTTTTAAAATCACTGGTAATACTAAAGGCTTTTGGGGCGATCGCGGACTCTTACAGCAAATCTTTGTCAACTTAATGTCTAATGCAATTAAGTACTCTCCAGAGGGCGGTGCGATCGAGTTTCACCTCATCGGTAAAGAATCACAAGTGATGTTTTCTATCAAAGATCAGGGAATTGGTATACCAATCGCAGATCAAGAAAACTTGTTTCAATCTTTCAGCCGTGGAAGTAACGTCGATACAATTCCTGGAACAGGCTTAGGACTGGCAATTTCTAAAGCTTGTGTAGATTTACATGGCGGTAACATTACCTTATCCAGTCAGGTGGGTCAAGGAACTAAATTTATAGTTAGCTTACCGAAGAACGGGAAAGGGGAAATGGGGAAAGGGTAAAGGGGAAGGGTTTGGTTTTATTATTTTACGCCGTGTGCAACTTTATCTCAAACCTAACCCCCAACCCCTTCCCTACAAGGGCTATCCATTACCCGGATCTTTCTCAACAAAAATACAAGTTACTTAAAAGAAGCTAAAAGGATTGACAGGTATAGTTTTGGAGCGTGAGAGTAATTGCAGGGAACGGATGATGTTGAACTGGGCAGAAGAAGAATTGAAACAAGCTGATTTAGGAGATACAAGGCGAAACAAACGGCTGATACGTATAGTAGAAGACTTGGCAGCACAGCCAGCAAGTAGTGTACCGCAAGCCTAGTGTTAAAACTATTTGGCGTGGTTTGAGAAGGTTATATGATATTGCTGCAACCTGGGAACTCAAAACTAATCACAGTTCATCCTAAAGCTTCTCTAAAAGCAATAGCTTTTCGAGAAGCTTTACCACATATTTCCATATCTTTGTCAATACTAAAAATGTTTCTTCTACTTATAACCTCCTCCATGACTTGCTTTTAGCTATGTTAAGAAAGATCCGGGTAATGGATAGCCGAAATGGAGAGAGGTTTGGAGAGGGGTTCCAAGAATAAGTCGCACATCGCATTATTTTTTCTTTTCCATTCCTTTCCCCTTTCCCCTTTTCCCTTATCTTAGTAATGGTATGTCTGCAAACTCTGGCTTTGGATTTTCAAGAAAAATGTTGCGCGTTTATCATCTTTTGCTTGGTGCTATTTTACTGGTTGTGATGCCACTGGGAGCAAAATTTGTTCTTCCCCAGTTTTCTACAAAAGTAGAAAAACTTAATCCTGTAGTCAAGCCGGCTGTAGGCAATTCTTCTCAAACAACTCCTGCGATTACTCCTACTCCCGTAGAAGAAAATATTTGGAAAAAAATATTAGGGACAACTTCAGCCCCAAATGGCTGGCAAGTTTTTCCTTGTCAGGGAAATGCTCCTCTATTATGTGTGTCTTCCCAAGGAGAAATTCTCGGTACTGTGGAGATTGGAGTTTATCCAGTAAACAATAATCCTGATTTCCAAAAGAATCTAATAGCAAGTGGGATTCCACTTGGTTCTAAAATAGATTACCAAAGTCCCAAGCACCAAAACCAAGTATTAGCAGCACTTAAAATTTGGGTTGCAGACTTAGATACAACTTTGGCAAAAGATCGTCAAAGTACATATAGCAACAAAATCGTTTTCTCAGCCTACCCACCACAACAGGTGCCAGTCGGTAAGCTTCAGGGATTACGCTATGGGTTTGTAGGACTCAAACAAGAAGGTGGAGTTCAAGAACAACATATCGGTCATGTAGCTTTTGATGGCACAGCACTTTACGTAATTAATACAGCTTTTGACCCAGGTTCTGTAACCGGGAAGTTTGAGAAGCTAGAAAATTTGGCGATTTTTCAACCTTATTTAGATGCGATCGCTGCTGATTTAAACTTGCCTATGTAGCTTAATAATCTTTGTATGACAACTACACTAAATTCTGCAATTAAACCAAGAACTGAAGATAGTTTTGCCATTACCTTTGCGCCATTATCTATTGAAGAAATCTATGCTAAAGCTAATGACCCAGCCAATGGTGCAGTAGTGGTAATGAGTGGCATGGTTCGCAATCAAACCGATGGACAACCTGTAGTTGCTTTAGAATATCAAGCATACGAACCAATGGCATTGCGAGTATTTTATCAAATCGCTGCTGATATTCGCTCCTCTTGGCCTGATGTGCAGCGGGTAGTAATTTATCATCGTACTGGGCGTTTACAGGTTGGAGAAATTAGTGTTTTAGTAGCAGTTGGTTGTCCTCATCGCGGTGAGGCATTTGCAGCTTGCCAATATGCCATTGATACCCTCAAACACAATGCCCCTATTTGGAAAAAGGAATGGTATGACGGACTAGATGGTCAGTTGTCTAGTAGTTGGGTAAGTATTAATGCTTGTGAACAGTCAGCCCCTTAGGGGAATTAAAAATTAAAAATGTAAAATTAAAAATTAAGAAGAATAATTATGGCGTTGCTGAATTAAGATATGAAATTCAAAAATCAAGGATTCTCAACTCTTACTCTCTGCGACTCTGCGCCTCTGCGTGAGGTAAATTCATATTCTCACTCAGCAACGCCATAATTTTTAATGATTTCAATCAGCTAGGACAGGTATAGAAATCACAAATTCTGTACCATGTCCTAAAGCTGATTCACAAATCAAACTTCCGCCGTGATTTTCTACTACAATTTTTTGACTGATAGATAATCCTAAACCCGTACCTTGTCCTACAGATTTAGTCGTAAATAGGTGATCAAAAATACAGGTTTTGATTTCTTCTGTCATTCCTTTACCGTTGTCTTTAATTTTAATCATTACATTTTGCTGGTCTTCAGCCATCTTTGTAGTGATGGTAATAATGTTAGGATGATTTGATTTAATTTCTGCAAAACTCAGCTTATTATTTGCATCTTCTAAAGCATCAATGGCATTTGCTAAAATATTCATGAATACTTGATTTAATTGCCCCAGATAGCATTTTACCGCCGGAATAACTCCATATTCTTTAATTATTTGAATGGCTTGACGGTGATGATTCGCTTTCAAGCGATGTTGTAAAATCATTAACGGTAGTAGTTTTAGTAGCAATGTGAGTGACATCTAATTGGAAAGCAGAAGTTTCTGTAGTACTAGTTTGTTCTCTTAAAAAAGTATATTTTGATTCTAAGTGTTTAATTTTTGCGATCGCTCCCCAGCGAAGATAGGCATAATAGGCTTTAGTTATATAAGTCTGATGAATCAAATCTTTACCTAAAGACCAATAAAATTCCCCTGCTAATTCATAAGCTAAGGCTTCTTCTTGGAGATAACCGTTGGCTTTAGATGTGTTAATGGCATCTTCAGTTCAGTTTTCTCAGATTGCTCAAGGAGAAAATCAACACCTACATTTAATTGATTGACAATATCAAAAATATTAGCTTCTATTTCTTGTTGAGGTGTATTTTTTAGAAGTAATTGACCTATTTTTAGATGAGTCGATTTTTTATCGGCTTCTGGGATTAATGAATAAGCAGCCTGTTGTACTCTGTCATGTAAGAATTTATAACTTACCCGTGATGTGTCTAAATTTAAATCAACAGCTTCTTCTTGATTAAAAACTAAAGGAATTCGGTAAGCTTCGTTTAAAGGCAGAACTAATCCTGCTTGCAAAGCTGCGTATAAATCATTTTGGGTTTATTAACTTCATTAACTAAAGCTGATTTACCGATACCCGAATACCCAGAGACTAGCATCATTTCACTAGTTCCACAATTAACACGCTCAAAAGCAGCTAATAATTCGTTAACTTGTTGTTCCCGGCCATATAATTTTTGAGGAATGAGTAACTGACTTAAAATGTCTAACCGACCTGGTACAAAGTCAGTAATCTCACCTTTAGTTTTTAGCTGACTGAGGCATAATTCTAAGTCTGCTAATAATCCTGTTGCACTTTGATATCTGTCTTCAGCATTTTTTGCCATCAACTTCATGACAATTTCTGAAACTGCACTAGGAATTTCAGAATTTATCAAGTGTGGCTTTTTAGGTTGAACAGCAATGTGGTTGTAAACTATCTCTAGAGGATCTTGGCTAAAAAATGGCATTTGCTCAGTGAGCATTTCATATAAAGATACACCTAGAGAATAAAAGTCACTACGGTAATCAAGAATGCGATTCATTCTCCCGGTTTGTTCGGGAGACATATAGGCAAGTGTACCTTCAACAGAGTTGGGGTTAGTAAATTGTGGGTTTTCTTTATTGAGACAGGAGGCTATACCAAAATCTGTGAGTTTTACAATACCTGTTTCAGGATTAATAATGATATTACTAGGTTTGATATCTTTATGAATAATTTGGTTTTTATGTAAATAATCTAAAGCTTTAGTTAATTGAATAGCAATATTTAAGTAGTTAATTAAGTTTAGGCTTTCGTTTTGTAGTATCTGTGCTAAAGATTTGCCCCCAAAATCTTCTAATAATAGCCCTACACGATTTTCAAAAGTTTCTAGACTGATTGCTTTAACTATATTGGGATGGTCTAAGTTTTGCTGAATTTGATACTCATTTTTTAGCCGAGTAAAAGCTTCCAAGGTGGGATATTCATTTTTCAAGACTTTTAGAATAAATCGTTGTGGCGTTTTTGGAGTTTGAGTTTGATAAATAATCGTTTGGATTCCTTCATGGAGAATAGAGTTTATGTGGTATCCAGTATGATTTGGCATCGTTTTTGAATATAATTTACAAAAATTAGTATCATTTCCCTCTTCTGTGATGAAAGAGGTTCTGGTTTAATTATTCCCAGTGGGTAGAAGATTTTGAACATTGCGATCGCATACTGCATACTCAAGAATTAAGTAGTGCATTTACTTATATGACCAATAAACGCTTCTATCACATTGGTTTTGGGCTAGATGATTTGGGTTCATCGCCTCCCAAGATGGCGTTATTATCGGGAGATCCTCAACGTGCGCGTTCGATTGCTCAAACCCACTTACAGGATGTGCGTTTGTTATCGGAGAATCGCGGACTCAATAGCTATATGGGATACTTACCCAACGATCGCCCCATTTTATCTGTTACTAGTGGTATGGGTGCGCCTTCGTTGAGTATTGTCGTTAATGAATTGCTACAACTAGGAATCCAACAAATTATTCGCATTGGGACTTGCGGTTCGATTCAACCTCATATACCAGTTGGGAGTATTGTGATTAGTAGTGCGGCATTGTGCCGCCAAGGCGCAGCAAACGACATTGCGCCTGTGGAGTATCCTGCTGCTGCTGATCCTTTTTTGACAGTCGCCTTAGTTAAAGCAGCACGAGAATTAGAATTTGAACATTACATAGGGATAACAGCATCAGTTGATACTTTTTATGAAGGACAAGAACGCAGTGACTCAGCCAATCCTCATTTAATGCGATCGCTACAGGGTATTACAGAAGAATATCAGCGGCTGAATATTTTGAACTACGAAATGGAATGTGGCACATTATTTAAAATGGGCGGTGTGTATAAATTTGCGGCCGCTGCTGTTTGCGGTGTAGTTGCTCAGCGCACCGTTGCGGAAAATATTATGTTAGCCCAGAAAGATATTGCGATTAAAAATGCGATCATAACTGCTGTACATGTAGCAACAAACTTTGAGTAAATTAACTCTACCTTAAGAGCGATCACACCTAGACTATTTCCCGATTCTTCTACCCTAACTAATTTGATAAGGTAAAGGAGTAAATAGATGATAGTTACGACCAATGTTGAAGATATCATCAATTGCTAATTTGTTCAGTTCAGCTACACTTACCACTACCTTGGTACTAACAACAATTGTTTCCTATCCATCAAAAACACTATCACAAACACCAACTAACGGGCAAAATGCAACTTCCCAACCAGGTTGCTTATCTGGGTATCCTGATAACACATATCAAGGTTCACAACCAGTTACGCGCTACGAATTTGCGGCTGGGTTAAATGCGTGCCTCAATCAGTTAAATCAACTGACTCCTGCTAATAAAGCAAATTTGGCAACGAAAGAAGATTTAGAAATTTTGCTGCAACGGCAGAGGAAATTAAACGAACAAGTTCAAGAACTTAATCAGCGAGTTGACAGCCTACGTAAAAATTAAAAATGGTGAAAAATATGAATCAAACATTATTAACAATTTTGATATTTGCATTCTTAGTCTTGTTTATCGTCTCTCCCTTTGCTGGTCTTGCAGGTTTAATGATCATGTTGTTAATTGCAGCATTTTTCTTTTTAGTAGCAAATGTGTTTCAAGCAATTATTGGTAGTGACCCTAATCCTAGAGAGCCATAAAAGCAACAAAGAGTTGATAGCATCATAAAATTAAGTTGTGATGTAGCGCCGTGTGCAACTTTATTTCAAACCTAACCCCCAGCCCTTCCCTACAAGGTAAGGGAAGCCAGAATCAAAACTTCTCTCCGTTTTGGGGAAAGGTTTAAAGAGGGGTTCCAAGAATAAGTTACACATTGCGTTATGTAGCGTGAATTAATTGCGACAAGTGACAACATGATTAAACTCGACCAGTTTTTAAAGTTAGTGGGTATAGCCTCAACTGGAGGGCAAGCTAAACTGATGATTCTTGATGGTGGTGTCAAAGTCAATGATACAGTTGAAATCCGGCGAGGACGGAAATTAGTATCAGGCGATCAAGTAACAGTAGAAGGGCAAACCTTCGAGGTTGGAGAGGTAATACAGTAAAGCGATCAGATCGCCTCTTATGGCTTTAGCTACCAGCCATTTAAGAAGTTCAACACGCTGCATATTAAATCAGTTGGCGTAACGCATTTCCAAAACTGAAAAACCAGATTTGGCAACACAAGCATTTATTAAGCTGATACCTTTAAAATTAGATTAGGTAGTTTTATCATGTCTTTACCTAATCTTCAATTCTTCCCTTAGTAATTACAGGTAGTATGTATTCAGTAAGGTGGCATTTCATCTTATAAAAATACATGAAAAAATAAAAAACCTCTATAGATATTCTGATAAAACCAAAACAAGAAAATCTACATAATATTAATTATCCTCTAGTTATTGAATCAGAGGATTAATTAGTATTATATTTTTATATTGTTTAAAATTATTAATGTCTAGTTTTAGTAATATTAGTGACCAACAAAGATAGGAAATATTGGAGAGCAAAATAAGATGAAGAATGCTTGGAAACGTTGGATTAAAATTAGTAATCTAGCTGTGATAACAGCAATACCAACGTTGATATCTTTAGCAGATCTCCATCGCGCCACGGCTGAAGATCCAGGAGCATGTTTTATGATTAACTCTGCTGGAAGAACTGTGAGATTGACACAACTTTGTAGCAGGACAAAAACACCTTTAGATTCAGTATCTTCAGACAAAAGAATTTTTCGAGTTCCAATCAAACGCCGCCTGGGTGGAACTCCCATCATTGATGTCACCTTCAATGACAAACAAACTTTTGAGATGATTGTAGATACAGGCGCTAGTGGTACTTTGATTACTCTAGGTATGGCGAGTACACTCAAACTCGAACCCACAGGTATGATGAAAGCCCAAATAGCAGATGGTAGCCAAGTACAATTTTCCACTAGTAAAGTCAACTCTATTGCTGTAGGTGGCGTTGTAGCTAATAATATTGAAGTGGCGATCGCTCCAAAAGCAGGTATTGGGTTACTAGGTCATGATTTCTTTGGTAACTACAATTTGACAGTTTTAGAACAAGAGGTAGAATTTCATCCCCGCTAAGGGGCAGGGCAGCAGGGGAGCAGAGGAGCAGGGGATGAACAATAATCTTGGGAAAAGGTTAAAGGGTAAAGGGAAAAGGATGAAGAAACAAACCCTTTTCCCCTTTCCCTTTACCCTTCTTCCCCATGCCCTATTGCCTATTGCCTTATCTTTTGAGCTGTCTTGCTAAAAATTCGGTAATATAACCAGCTACTAGTTTCCTTCAAGGGAAATAGCAGATATGTTAGAGGATTGATCGTCACAATAATATTGCGGTAATCTCTTCGCGCTAAAAACAAAATGGCACGAGCCACCTGCTGTGCTGACATCACTCCATAGGGATTCAGTTGACTCTTGAACGGGCCGAGAATTAACTTGCGAATTATACAATCTCCATCCAATCGCTTCAGAGTCACAATATTTCCTAATGTCCGTTTGCTAAGTTCATAAAGTGGACTCAGCGCCGGGGACACCTCAGCCTCAGAAGTATTCACCCAGATTTCTTTAGTTGCCTTTGCTTGTGACCCGGTTACAGTAGTCAAAAATATATCTATTAATCGTAATGCCGAAAAAGCATTTACCTCATAAGAAGAATTAATTGCCTGGGGTGTGCGGTTATCGTAAACATTAACTCCGTGGTTAATAATCAAAATATCAACTTTCTCTAAACTATCCCTTAGTTCTGCTTCGTGACCTAATTGCCAAGGAACCACTTTCAACTGAGTGTGTGTTGCTAATTTTTCTGGATTAGTCGTCAAAGCAACCACTTTAACATTGTGCTTTAGAAGTTCAGCCGTTAGCGCTTGTCCTAGAGCGCCTGATGCTCCAGTTAAAGCCACGGTTTTGCCCTTAAGGGAAAGTCCTGTACCAAGTATTTTATCCACGAGAGGAAAGACACCACTGTAATAAGCATTGACATCATCAAAATGATGCCGCCAATGGTAAGACCGATTCACCCACCAAACGGATGGAATTGTTTGTAAAGGCCCTGGTAGATGGTTGTAGTCTGTATCAATTTTCCCTTGAAAATACCGCAGAGATGCACCCAATAAGAAAGTGCAAGCATAGGCTACTCCCAGCCATAAACCTATTTGGGGGACAACTAAGGCAATTATTGTTAAGACTACTACTAAAAGAATCGACTCTAAAATATCGTGGTATAGCTGAGACTCTTGGTAAGCTTTGAGGGAAACTACCGATAAATCTCGGCGATATGCGGCATGATGCTTATTATGCCATGTAGCCAGCCAACTGACTTGGTGACACAAAGCATGGTAGCTATCTCTTAAGACTTCAGCCAACAACAGAGAGATGAACGCCCAAATCGCAAACTGCAAGCAAGTATTGACCAGCACCCAATCGATCTGTAACCTAGCCTCAATACCAGCCAAACTTTGAGTTAACGTTTTTATCATATTTTTTTACACATCACTTTTCTTAATCAATCTTTATATTCCACCAAGAATGGATTAAGGTCGAGCTACAGAGCAAAATATTATTTCGAGTTGAGGCGATCGCGTAGACACGTAGATATGATAGGTACAGATCAATCTAAATATATATACGCCTAATTTTTTAACACTAAAAAATTTCGATACAAAAAATTAATGAAAATTTTCTTACTATATAATGCTAAAAATATGCTGTTGTATCCAAGGCGATCGCTAACATCAATCAGCCTTGTAGCTACTGGTAGTTAAAAATAATCGCAATAAACAGGCTAAAATTTTGAGCCTACAGCAATATATAATCCTTACTGCGTAAGACTTTTATACATTTAATTGATGTCAGGGGTTTTACATTAGAAGTCATAGAACTCAAAACAAAAATTATCTATGGCTTACGATAACCGCGCCGAAGTGCGAAAGGTTTTAGTTATCACTCTAATTCTCAACCTGTTTGTCATGGGATTGAAAGCAGTTGTGGGGTATTGGACAGGTTCTTTAAGTTTGCTAGCTGATGCCTTGCATAGTGTGACAGATAGTGCCAACAATGTTTTAGGATTAGTTGCGATTAAATTTTCTTCACCACAACCCGATCGCGAACATCCCTACGGACACCAAAAATTTGAAGCTGTGGGAGCTTTAGGTATTGCAGCCTTTTTGGGAATCGCTTGTTTTGAAATTCTCCAAGGTGCGATCGAACGGATTCTTAAAGGTGGTGCAATTGTCAGAATATCACCACCTGAGTTGTGGTTATTACTAATTGTGTTGGGTATAAATATTTTTGTGGCGTTTTACGAACGTTATGTAGGTAAGCGGGTAGGCAGTTCAATTTTAATAGCTGATGCTACCCATACTATGAGCGATGTTTGGGTGACAATCTCAGTCATTGTCGGCTTAATAGGAGTCTGGCTAGGTTATCAATGGATGGATGTAGTGTTAGCTTTTCCTGTTGCTTTGTTGGTATTTTGGAGTGGCTGGTCAGTTTTGAAAAAAAATTTACCTTGGCTTGTAGATCAAATGGCGATCGCACCGGAAGCAATACACGCGATCGCTGTTTCTGTACCTGGGGTAATTAACTGTCATGACATCGCCTCTCGTGGTCTTCTTGGTCGCCAAGTCTTCATTGAAATGCATTTAATAGTAGATGCACCAGACGTAGAAACCGCGCACCACATTACTGAAGAAGTAGAAATCCGACTAGAAGAACGCTTTAGTCCTGTAAGAATTGTTATTCACGTCGAGCCACCAACATACGAGTCTGAGCAAATTAGCTTTGAACCTACAACGAAGTAGTACCAATTTTCTCAAATCTGGCGACAGATTAAAATTCGTAAACCCAGATAAAATCTGAATTTCTTAATTACGAATTACGTAGCTTGCTTCTCGCCTTTGGCGAGTATTACGAATTACGGGTTGTGATGCGTAAAGCCCACGCATTTTTAATCGGGGGATATAAGCGAACAGGCTGAACGCCACTTACTACAACGGGGGGAACCCCCGCAACGCAGTGGCTCATTTATTCAGCCGTGATGTGGGTCATTAATATACTCTAGAACCTTCTGTGTGCTGATTTTTTCTGTTGTGTCAAACATATATGAATGTGTCCACAAGCTAGGTAGTTTCATTAATTCTGGAAATTCTTGCTGTAAATATCTTGATGACCTGCCTTTAAATGCTTTCACTATTTGAGATATTGAGTGATGCGGGTCATACTCAACTAATAAATGAATATGGTCGGAGGCAATCTCTACTGCCTTGATAATCCATTTTTTCTCATTAGCAACAGACTGAAATATCTCAATACATCGCAATTTTAACTTTTCATTGTTAGCAAAAACCCTCCTACGTCTACATGGTATCCAGACTAAATTAACAGTAGCTAATCCGACTGCGTGATTGTAGTGATTATATACAGTTTTCATGTAGATCCACATAGATTGAAGGAAAAGTGAAAACCTTAACTATAAAACGCACTCCATTGGGTGAATAGCGTCTTTGGGGTAGAAAAATATCAGACTTGGCTTTTGGTGAGTTTATACAAATCTTAGAATGGGTTGCCAAAAAGAAGAATAAACTGGTTATTTTCATTGACCAGTGGTATTCCAGTAGTAAGAC
>NZ_JAECZB010000101.1 GCF_016056295.1 Atlanticothrix silvestris CENA357 | reverse complement strand
ATGTAAATTAGGCATTGTTACCAAGAATGGAAATTAAATGCCGTGCATCTGAGGGATTTTTCATTGGTGTCTCCTGATATACAAAATACTGAGTTGCTGAAAGCAATCGAAATGGCTATTCCAGCAACGGCAATTGAACAGGCGATCGCTAATACCAAAACCGAAGAGGAACGCACGCGATCGCTACCAGCGCAGTTAATGGTCAGTCTGGTAATAGCAATGAGCCTGTGGTCGAGAGATTCGATGCGGGATGTACTCAAAAACTTAGTAGATGGTCTTTCTGTGGCATGGGTAAAAGTTGGCAAATATTGGCGAGTCCCTTGTAAATCAGCAATTACCCAAGCTCGACAAAGATTAGGTGCAAAGGTGATGAGCCAATTGTTTCATCAGCTGGTAAAACCAATGGCAACGGGTGAAACATTGGGAGCGTTTTTAAATGGACTACGAATAGTTGTAATTGATGGTAGCTGTTTTGATGTCCCAGATAGCGAAGAAAATGCCAGAGTTTTTGGTCGTCCTAGTAGTCGTCCTGGAACAATTGCAGCATTCCCTAAAGTGAGATTGGTCGTTTTGATAGAGGCAGGAACGCACATTATATTTGATGCCTTAATGTGTCCTTATCGAATGGGAGAACGAGTCCGAGCGTTGAAATTATTACGCTCCGTGAAATCAGGAATGTTGTTAATGTGGGATAGGGGATTACATTCCTATGCAATGGTAGGAGCAACAGTGTCTCAGGGGTGCGACTATGTAGGCAGAATCCCAGCAAATGTAAAATTTATGCGGGAAAAGCCTTTAGAAGATGGCTCTTATTTGTCATATATCAATCCTTCAGGAAAACTCCGGAAAAAAGGTTGTCAGCCACTCTTAGTAAGAGTTATTGAATACACAATTGAGCATCCGGAAAACGCTGCTGAACAACTTACTTATCGCTTAATCACTAGCTTATTAGACATTGAAAAATTTCCGGCAGAAATGTTAGCCAAAGAATATCATCAACGATGGGAAGTCGAAAATACCCTTGATGAGTTAAAAGTTCACCTGTTATACCAATTCACTAAAAAAATGATAGAAATAGTTAAGTCAGAAATATGAGCAGAAGTTCATGGCTGGAGTCACCAAAGTAAAAATAGAAGAATCGGCAGAGGAATTACGTGAACTGCTGAAAAAACAGAAAACAGCATTAGGAAAAGAACGTATTCAAGCATTGTATTTACTAAAGATAGGTCAGGTAAGGACAATACAAGATTTAGCGGTAGTGTTGGGAAGAGGAAGTGCCACAGTACAAAGGTGGTTCAAGGCTTATACAGAATTGGGAATCGCCAGTCT
>NZ_JAECZB010000100.1 GCF_016056295.1 Atlanticothrix silvestris CENA357 | reverse complement strand
CTGTTCTACTATAGAAAGCAACTCTTTTACAGTTGTATTTAAAGCATTTATTTTTGATTGAAACTTCTTACGTGCAAGTATTTCTTCAACATCTGCAAGGATAGCCTCAGATGTATAAATGGTGATTTTATTTGCTGCTGCTAAATCGAAAATTCGACCTGGAACACTACGCCAAAGTAAACCAGAAACCCAAACATTAACATCTAAGACAACTCTCATTTTTTAGAGTGTCGTTCCCGTCGCATTTCTTTGACCATCTCACTAATTTCTTGAAGAGTAGGTTCATCGGCATCTACTCCTAAAGTTTCAATTGCATTTAACAGTCTTTTGGTGGAGGATATAAAAGCGGCGCTTGGGAGATGGTATTTTTATTCATCAGTTTCAGGTATTACTTCTTCTACTGTCGCTTCATTCTCAGAAATGTCAATGGCTTGTAGAACCTGTTTAACTATTTTTGGGTGCAATATTTTTCCTGAATGAAAAGGAATCACTACTCTCACTTCTTCTCAAAAATAAATCCTGTGACTTCCTTTACTTCTCATTTGAATAAAGCCTGCATCTAATAAAAGTTTTTCCGCTTCTGTTGCAGTCAAACGTGGCAGCTTAGGCAACTTTTAACTCCAAGGTTATTGTGAATGTTTCCTTGTTCTGAAGTGCCTGTTTTTCTGAATTTGACAAGGTTTCTATATAAAGCTCAACTGCTTCTTTGATATTTGCCTGTACTTCTTCTAGGGAATCACCTTGAGATTGACAACCAGGAAGTTCAGGACAATAAGCATAATATCCATATTCATCTTTTTCGATCACAATGCTAACTTTATACGACATATCAAAGTTACCTTGACTCGTTCAATAACTATTATCGCCTCTCATCCCCACCTCTCGTTAGGAAGCGTGAGAACGAAAAAATAAGAGTTTACCGATGAATTCGTTACAAAAACAGAAACCACAGCCGCATTTACCGACCGCACCCATAAAATCATTATTCTAACAATTCAAAATGTAAAATTGAAAGTTAAACGATCGCACTCAGGCAGCAATATTATAATCACCAAACAAGGCAAAAGTAATTTTAGAGATTTTATGGCGATCGCTAGTAATTATGACATGTGTTCATAATTTTTATATTTGAGTCTAATTCGATTTTATCCTTTTATTTATGGCATTTAGCCACCACCATCTCTAACATGGCTTTGCTAGAACGCTATCGCGGTAATTTACAACAAGCCCAAACACATATTCAAGCAGCTATCGAAATCATTGAAGATTTACGCACCAAAATAGCTGACAAGGAACTACGCGCCTCTTACTTTGCCTGAGTCCAACACTACTACAAGTTCTACACCGACTTGCTGATGCAATTGCACAAAAAAGACCCATCAATAAGGATACGATGCATTGGCACTGCAAGTTAGCGATCGCTCCCGCGCCCGTGGTCTAATTGAACTATTAACCGAAGCAAATATAGATATCAAAAAAGGCATTGACCCAAAACTCTTAGCAGAAGAACGCCGTTTGCAATGGCAAATCAATGCTCAAGAAAAATTATTATCAGCACTAGCAAGTAAAAAAGAAACCCCAGAACAACTTTTAACTAACACCAAACAAAAAATTCAAGACTTACTCAAACAACAGCGAGAACTTGAAGTTAAAATCCGCGCCAATAACCCAGAATATGCCGATTTGATATATCCCCAACCTCTAACCCTCAAACAAATTCAACAACAACTAGATAAAGACACACTGCTATTGCAATATTCTTTGGGTGAAGAACGTAGCTATCTTTGGGCTGTCACACCCGACTCTCTCCATAGCTATGAACTCCCAGGACGTGAAAAGATAGACAAAGCTGCCAAGAATTTATACAACAATTATTTAAAAAATCCGGGAATGCTGGGAGTTTCCCCAGAAGAAACGGCGAAAGCTGCTAATGAACTGAGTCAACTTATCCTCGCACCTGTAGCTGATAAATTGGGGCAAAAACGTCTAGTAATTGTTGGTGATGAAGCTTTACAATACATTCCCTTTGCGGCATTAACTACATCAACCAAATCGCCGGATGGGTATGAAAATCTAACTGCTGGTGAAAGTATGACTGCTGGCGTTCACTTACAATGCAGTATCCTCCGCCGCCAGGAGAATTTGTTGTACCACAACTGCGACACTAATCAGGGTGCTTCTGGCGGTGCAATTATCAGTAATATAAATGGCAAGTATTATGTTTTAGCTCTCCACTCTGGCTCAAACGAGGTGAATGGATTGCTGTTGAACCGTGCGGTAGAAATGTCTCGTTTGGATGAATGGTTGCAAGGAAATTAATGACTTTAGTCCTTACTACAAACCTATAGTTTTGAACCAGACGTGATATCAATGAGAAACTAACTGTGCGTTTAATGCTTTGGTAATGCGATCGCCAGTAAATTCTAAGTGGGCTAGTGTATAAATATCAAGTTGCTCACCAAATTGTTTGAGCTTGATATCAATGGCTTTTTGTAGTTGGCGCAATTCATACCAAGCCAGTGTATGACCATCTTCAGGTGCATCAGTAGTACCCAATACTATCTCTAGCAAAATATTGAGATGTTCTCGTTGCAATGAACGGCGGATGCTAGAAATTGGCTGCGGTTCTTCTGGAGTTAAAACTTCTGTCCAGATGCCTTTTTGTAGAGTGTCAAATAGTTCTGGTATGGGTAACGCTTCTCCAGGCAGGGTTTTTAATTCTATATCCTGTAAATGATTAAGACGATCGCTGTCTAATAGCGATCGCAATACTTTACTTTGAAATTTGAGAATGCGATCGTGAATGGGATAATCAAGTCGGTTATTGGATATAGGGCTACCCCAATGTTGCCAGCGTGACGGTGCTAACTGATTCAATAATTGCGGTGAAAAACTGAAAGCATCCTCAGCAAATACATACTCTTGCAACTTTGCTAATGCCTGACGTTGTTTGAACAGTGAAACTGGTACAAATGCCCAGGCAATATCATCACTAGCATGAAGACGTTGGAACGATTGCCCACCAATATATTTAGAGAGTAAGGTGGCATTACGAAAATAATAATTAAGTACTTTATTGAATAAGACGCGCAAATTACTATAGCTTTCTCCTGGCGATAGATAATGCTTGTCAAGACGCTGCCACATCACACGGGCGTTATCCATTTGCCATTGGGAATAAAGTAATACATCGCTACTCATATCCCAAACATTTGCCAGGGGATTGATATCCCAGATATCTTCGTCAGTTGCATAAGATAATTCTGGTTGAGGCGATGCTAAAGCAATCTGCTGCAAAAAACTTTTTTCTGCTTCTGGAATTATTGGCTTTAGTGCTTGAGAAGGGCTGATTTTATAACCATACTCAATTGCCCATTCGTCATAAGGGCCAACTACACTGGGGAAATAATCACCTTGCTCTACTCCCTGCGGCGCTATATTTACGGGTAGATAGTCCATCACCGAACCCGCTAAACCTTTGGTGTGAGTGATTTCAGTCTGATTTAATTCTTGGGGAGCTAACATGGTGCTACCGTGAAAATTATGGCGCAAACCAAGAGTGTGTCCGACTTCGTGGGCAATCAGAGAACGCAAATATTGATGCACATACTCTTTCATCGCGGCACTATTCGGTGTAGTGTTGCGTAAAAGTGACAACGCCAAAGCCCCCATAGCTGCTTGGTTTGAAGATTCCACGCCATAGCAAAGTTCAGCAGAAGATACAACTCTTGCATTCTGCTGTTGACAAGGATTTTTGCTCAGTGATGAATTTGCTGACATCAGTGCCTGATATTCTTGCTGAATGGAGCGCACCATACTGGCATCTACAATAATGTCTGCATCTAATATTTCCCCAGTGAATGGATTAACCCGTGTCGGGCCTCTGGCAAAACCTGCATCTAGAGAATTAAACCAGCGAATAGTGTTGTAGCGTACATCTGCTGGTTGCCAATCAGCATCATCTGGCATTTGTCGCACTTCAATGGCATTTTGAAACCCAGCTTTGGCAAATGCTTTGTTCCACATCAAAACACCTTCACGAATTGCGTCGCGGTATAACAGTGGTACAGCATTTTCAATCCAAAACACAATCGGTTTTTTAGGTGGAGACAAAGGTGCATTGGGGTCTAATGGTTCTAGATGCCAGCGATTGATGTAACGTACAAATGGCTCTTGAACGTTATTGTCAGAGAAATCTTGAAAGGCAGTAATAAAATATCCCACTCTATCATCGGCAAGTCTGGGAATATAATCGTTGTTTTCTGGAAGCTGGGAAAAACTGTAGTGAACTTTTAAAGTCAGCGCCCTGCTATCAGGTAAGGTAATTAAATCTGCTCCTTCTGGTGAAGAAAAACCATAAATTGCATCGATTTCTACGTTCTTGGGAAAGCTTTGGCGATCGCCAAAATATGATTTGCTGGTTTCTAAGTGGTAATCAGCTTGCAAAGAGTATTTCAATAGGGGAGTTAACCCAGCAAAATCTTGCATTAGCAGATCATCCAGGTTAATGAGAATATTTTGACTACGCGGATCAATACTGTCTATTGCCAGTGAATAAAGAACTGAGTCGCTAAATGAACGAGCAAGCGATCGCTGTTCTGGTTCACTTGATTCTGTACGGAATTTAACATTACGAGCAACAAAGTGCAAATTATTGTTGACTCGCTGGAAATAAAACAGAAAATCAGCAAGAGGTAATCCACTATAAATCCCACTTTCCCCAATGCCCGATTCCATCGTCACTGTAGCGAGATAGTTTTTATTTAGCTGCTCTGGCTTTAATGCTAAGTAAATTGTGCCTAAATCATCATCAGAATAAAGTGTAAAAAGCCCCTCTAATTTATTTGCAACCTTAGCTATCTCACGAAATCGCCAAAAATCTTCCTTTCTAATCTCCCCATAATTATTGCCAGCACTGGCTAAAGTTTCAACTACCGGCAGTACGTCTAATTGCTGGACATAAGGATTTGAAAGTTGGTCAGCTTCTACGTACTTTGGCGTTAGCAACAAACTATACAAAAATAAAGCACAGATTGCTAGTTTTGTGATCCAGTGTCTCATCCTTTCGTTTTTTACCTGAAGCAGTTCGCACGTCAAAAAAGATATAAATTAATGCGTTATTTGCAAGCGCTCAATATTTCTTTAATACTTAAGACTTGCACCCTGTATAAATCCCCCTCAGCCAGATAAACAGTTGTTTGATCAATGAGGAAAAAAAGACATAGCCTCTAGTCAACACCTCTTTAATTTTTCCCAGAGCATCTTCGGGGTTTTTCATTTATAAAATAAAATTCATCAAAGGGCAATATCTATTTCTTAAGATAGATGCCAAGTAGTACCTAAGATACATGTTTTTCTGTAATATATCTGCAACAGAAGTTACAAAATGTATTTAATACTACACTTAAAGTTAGCAACGAAGTTATTTAAATAACTATATTCCCAAGGACTAATCTCGGCTTTGACCAGTTCGTTCTTGTAACCTTGCTCACAAGCATCCATCACCAAAAGGTTTGTAGTTAGGACTTTAGTCCTCTCTTCTCTACCAGACGCTGCGCCCTAAGTATAGCTATGCCAAGGCTTTACGAGACGCTACACGATAAGTGCAGCTTATTTTACAAAGGTACTTGCTTGGATTAAGTATTGATTTCAGCAGATTTGAACCAATTCTGTTATTCAGGCAAAAATATGAGTTTTTATATGAGGTTTTGTATGAGGTTTTTAGAAATTTTAAGGTTTCGTAAACGACAATTTTAGTTTAATGTTTTAGTGAAATAAATAATATTTATAGTTTTAAAATAAAATTTGTGATTTTTAAATTTAAATTTTTTAATAAATTGTTTTTTATAATGTTGATTATAAAACTAACAGGCAATGTTTAACAAAAGATTATCTTTGAAATATTTTAGTTATCTTCCCGCTAAATTTTCTTTGCGAACCATTCTGATTGTTCCCTTTATTCTACAAATTTTGGCTGTGGTGGGTTTAACAGGTTATCTCGCATTCAAAAATGGACAGCAAGCCGTCAACGAGGTTGCAGCACAGCTACTGAGTGAAATTAGCCGACGTGTTGAACAGAATCTACAAACTTTTCTGGAAATGCCCCATCAAATTAATCAAAATAATTCTAATGCCATTAAACTTGGTCAATTAGATGTACAAAAATTTGCCATTTTAGAACGTCATCTCTTTGAACAATTACAAGTATTTCATCAAGTAAGTTTAATTGGGTTTGCAAATACAAATAACGAGTTTATTTCAGCCGAAAAGTTTCCCCCGGATGACTTGATGACAATCAGAGCATCTGGTAAATCAACTAAGTATAATTTACGGACTTATACTACTAATTTTCAAGGCGATCGCACAGAAATAAAAGATTTCGGCAAACCTTACACTCCTCAAAGACGTGATTGGTATAACAAACCGATAAAAGAAAAAAAACAAATTTGGAGTGAAATTTATCCTCATAATTCTGGCGTTGCTCTATATATTGGTGCTAGTCAACCTGTTTATGATCAACAGGGAAATTTACAAGGAATTTTATTATCAAATTTAAATCTATCAAAAATTGGCGCTTTTTTGAATAGGTTAAAAATTGGTGAAACAGATATAAGTTATATCATTGAACGTTCATCAGAAAGATTAGTTGCAACCTCAACTAATGAAAAGCCTTTTCGCTCAAATCGATTGCAGACACAACTGGCAGAAAATAAAATCAAGCCATTTTTTGCTATAGATAGTAGTAATAAAATTACAAAAGCTGTTTCTCAAAAATTACAAAAAAAATTTGGTAATTTAAAATCAATTGAAACTGAACAACAATTAGATTTTAAAATAGACAGTAAGCGGCACTTTATTCAAGTATTACCTTTTGCAGATCATCGAGGAATTGATTGGTTAATTGTAGTAGTAGTCCCAGAAGATCACTTCATGGCAAAAATAAATGCTAATACCCGCGCCACTATTTTGCTATGTATTGTTGCCTTGATAGTGGCTGTAGTTATTGGTATTCTAATTTTACACTGGATAACCGAACCAGTTTTGATATTAAAAAAATCAGCCTTAGCACTTGCTCAAGGCGAATGGGAAAAAAGAATAGAAATAAAGCGTTCCGATGAATTGGGAGAACTTGCCAAATCATTTAATAGTATGGCAGATCAGCTCCAAGCAAAATTTGTGGAAATGCAGGATTTAAACAAAGCTTTATCGCAGAATGAAACTCGCCTAAAACAATTTCTTGACGCTATACCTGTGAGTGTTTCGATAAATGATCCTAGCGGACAAACCTACTACACGAATCGAGCTTCACAACAGTTAGTAAATGTAGAGATATTACCATTTGTAGAAAATGAACAAATGGCAAAATATTATCAAATATATCTAGCTGGAACTGACCAGCTATATCCTACTGATAAACTGCCAACTTTGTATTCTTTTGCAGGTGAAACTGTCCATATTGATAATATTGAGTTTCGCCACCCGAATAAAACTATCCCTGTAGAAGTTTTAAGCACGCCAATTTTTGACGAATCAGGGAAAGTAATATATGCGCTCACCGTTTGTATTGATGTTACCGAACGCAAAAAAGCAGAGAAAATCCTAGCTGATTATAATTCGATTTTAGAGCGACAGGTTGCTGAACGTACCCTAGAATTGCAACGAGAAATTGTTGAACGCAAGCAGGCAGAAATAGCACTTTTAGAAAGCGAAACACGATTTCGACTATTGGCAGAGGCAACATTTGAAGCAATCACTATTACCGAACGAGGCATCCTTTTATACAGTAACCAAACTTGTGCTGAGATGTTTGGTTATGAGCTTTCTGAGTTAGTTGGTATGTGTGTCATGGATTTTACTGCTCCTGAATGTCGGGAACAGGTCACGCAGAAGATGCTCTCAGGGTATGAAGGGATTTATGAAACCGTTTGTCTTCGCAAGGATGGAACCACTTTTCCCGCGGAGGTCAGAGCCAGAGTCATGTCATATCGTGGGCGTATCATCAGAATGGCCGCAATACAAGATATCACTAGTCGCAAACAAGCTGAACAAGCAACCGTATTGGCAGAACGCAACCGCTTGGCGCAAGAAATTCACGATACTTTAGCCCAAGCCTTCGCTGTTGTTATTGTCCACCTAGACACCGCCTCACGAAAATTAACGACAGATATAGAAGTGGCACAGACATTAATCAAAGCAGGGCGCGATTTAGCTCACTCTGGGCTGACTGAAGCACGCTGTTCTATCAAAGCACTTCGCTCTCAATTATTAGAGGATGGCGACATTTTTAATGCTCTCAATCGCTTTGCAACGCAGATATTTTCTCCTACCAATACACATATTGTCTGCCAAGTAATAGGCGAGATATACCCCCTGTCTCCAGATATTGAAAACAACCTACTCCGCATTGGACAAGAAGCATTAACGAATGCCTTCAAGTATGCCCAAGCAGGGGAAATTCAAATAAAACTGGCGTATCAAGAAAGTCAGTGCAGCTTACGAATTAAAGATGATGGACAAGGGTTTGATATGAGCAGTGTATCTATTATCAACAGCTTTGGTCTTTTAGTTATGAGCGAACGGGCTGAACGCATCGGCGCAAAACTAACAATTCAAAGTTCGCCAGGACAGGGAACGGAGGTGGTAGCGATTATCAAAATAAGTCTATGAAAGGAACTAGAGGCTAGGGGCTAGGGTGGTGTATTTTATCTATAAAAAAAACGCTGTAATCCGTAATTTGTATTTTGTAATTGGTAGTTGGTAATTAGTAAGAGATTATTTATAAGGGAAACCTAATATTTACTTTATAAATAAGCTCTCATTGGTAATTCCTCATTAATACACACAAATAGAGACTTACTAAGAGCTAATTATAAGCTTTTACGTTGCTTTTCAAATAATACATACTTGGACTATTTTGTATGAGCCAATCCAATGCCATTCGTATCTTGATTGCTGACGATCATCCGATTTTAGGACAAGCTTTAACAATGTTTCTCCAATGTGAACCAGACATGAACGTAGTCGGCCATGCTGGCGATGGGCGAGAAGCATTAGAATTTTTTTGCCAACATCAGCCCGACGTAGCGTTGATGGATTTGCGAATGCCTAAAATGGAAGGTGTTGATGCGATCGCAGCTATCTGTGCTAAATTTAAACGCGCCCGAATCATTGTATTGACTACCTTTGATGGCGATGAAGATATCTATCGGGGATTACGGGCGGGTGCAAAAGGTTATCTCCTCAAGGGGGCTGAACCGGACGAACTATTGGATGCGATTCGTACTGTTCATAAAGGCCAAAGGTACATTCCGCCCAGTATAGCAGCCAAATTAGCCGAACGGATGGCTAGTGAAGAATTGAGCGATCGCGAGTTAGAAGTGTTGCGCCTAATCGCCAAGGGTAAGAATAACCAGCAGATTAGCAACGTCCTTAATATTGCTGAGAGTACCGTCAGGTTCCATGCTAATAATATTTTCGGCAAATTGAATGTTAGCGATCGCACTCAAGCCCTAGTCACCGCGCTGAATCGTGGGATTGTTAGGTTGTAATTTGCATATTATCTATCGACCTCACATTTTGATAGGTTTAAAACCCAACATTTAGCTAGTGACAATGTTGGGCTTATTTTCTAGGCTTGGTGTATTCACTTAGTTTTGATTTGCATAGATTTGAGAAGGGCGATCAAAATACTTGGATGGGGTGGCGATCGTAACTATAGTTGAGAGGCTGAATGAATACTATGAAAAATGAAATTAGCCAAGAACTCCAAAATATTAAAGATAAGTTAAAACCTCCTAGCATTGCTATTCTGGGGAGATGTGGCGCTGGTAAAAGTAGTTTGATTAAGGCTATTTTTGGTTTAGATGATAGTCAAATCGGAACTGGCGCTGGTTTTCCCCAAACGCAATATTATAAAAAATATCCATATCCGGATGATGAAAGTACTCCAATTATCTTATACGACTCTCCTGGATATGAAGCAGATAGGACTAGTGAATTTTTACAAGATACAACAATATTTTTGAAAGAAAAAAGTTTAACCAATCCTGATTATATAGATGAAAAAATCCATTTAATTTGGTATTTAATTAATGCTGGTTCAGCTAGAATTGAATATTTTGATAAAAGTGTGATTGAGACAGTTGGTGTGTTAGGTATTCCTGTAATAATAGTATTGAGCCAGTGTGATAGAGCTAAACCAAAAGAAATTGCAGCACTCAAGGCGGCGATTAACGAATTAAAACTACCTAATGCTTTCAAAATTCTAGAAGTATCAGCTGATCCAAACGATGGAAAACCTTTTGGTTTAAAAGAACTTGTTAATGATTCCATAGAAATGATTCCTTCAATCTACTCTGAAGCATTTATTGTTTCTCAAACAGTAAATATTAAAGCTAAAAAGAAAGTAGCTTGGAAGATGGTAGCAGCCGCAGCAACCGCCTGTTTTGGTTCTGCTTACGTACCTATTCCTGGAAGTAGTCCTGCTAGTGTTCTGATATCACAAACAGGTCTTCTAGCAGCAATTTCAGAAGTCTATAATCTTCGCAAATATATGGATGTTAAAGCATCTTTAGCTACTTTTACCACGAGTACTTTGTTGGCTGTAATAGGTACTAGTATAATTGATTTTGTCTCTACAGCACTAGTTGTTATTTTTCCTCCTTTGTTTATAGCTATTGAAACTATATCAGCTACAGTCGCAGCCTCATATATAGTTGTCGTGGGTTTAGCTTTAATATCAACGTTTGAAAAAATGTCAATAAATTATATTCAATCAAAAGATAATATAGAAGGAATAAAAGATTTTTTTGAAAAATCTTTCAAAGAGAATATGAAACAATTTTCAAGCATTAATATTAAAAAACAGTCTGATATAAATGACATAAAAAATAAATATATTGATCAGGAAGTTTGAATCGGAGAAATCTATAATTTTGTTAATATTTTGGAGGCACAAGTGGTTTTGCAAAGAAAAGCTAATAAATTGATAAAATCAATAGTTGTTTACAATAAAAATCAACAGGATGGATTTACAATTAATCAATTATTGATAGGTCTTATTGCTATAGGAATTTTAGCAGGAATTGCTATAATACAAGTGTGGCCAAAAGGGCAAAATCCTGAGATTATAAAGAATGCTGCTACTCAAAATTTGATTACTTTTTCAAAACAAGCAGAATTGGAAGCAGGTGAATGTGCTAATCAAGACTCTGATAATAATGCATATGTTGACTGCACTGCTAAGGATAAAAAGACACAATTACTCTCTCTTGAATGTGCTTATGATAAAAGAGGCAAAAGCTGCAAAATTAAATAATGTTTTAATTTTTAAGGCGATCGTATCTAATACTTTACTACGAGCGATCGTACTTCTGTTGATAGCTTTAAAACAGGCGATCGCACCCCAAATTAATTATATTCTCGTAAAGGCGATCGCACCTTGATATTCATACTCTCATAAAGGCGATCGCACCTCAACTTTTTCATGTATTTAACGAGGGAGAATATCATTTAAGCGAAGTTGCAAGCCAGGAAAAAGCAACGAATTAATTGCTTGATTAAGCCTATATTGTTGTTGAATATAAGTGTCTTCAACTAGTTGACAAACAGTGAAGGTTGGTTGTTTCGGTTTACCAATAAATGCGACTCCACCTAATCCTCGATAATCTACAATCCAATATTCAGGAATGCCTAAAAGTGCATACTCTTCAACTTTGCGAGCATAATCAGTTTCCCAATTGGTGCTAACGACTTCCACCACCAGTTTAATTGAGCGTCCCATTGCAATTACGGGTTCTCGCTCCCAAAGAGGTTCACGGTCAAGAACGGTTTCATCGAGAACCACAACATCGCTTTTCATTTTTTGACTAGAAGCTTACAATCCTCTTAATCTTGCATTCCTGCATACAACAATCTGACAAACAGGCGAGCCCCATCATCTACTTTAAGAGTTAAATAAGAAGGAGCCGCCCTATTACCAATCGCACGTAAGTCTGATAACAACTCTGGATGAAATTGGCAAGTAAAAGAACGCCGAATTTTTTTTGTTTCAAAGTCTTTATAGTTGATGCAAGTAGCTGAACATTCTGTCACTATTTCTCCATCAACTGCTGTAGAACATAAAATCTCTACAGAGTCAGGTAATTGTATTAGCCATGATAAAGGGCTGCTGGCTATAATGTGTCGATAAGGAACAATCGCATCATGAATACTACGATAAGCCCAGTTAGCAAACAGTATTGCCTCTTCATTAACCTCATCTGAGTGAAACATTGAGGTTGATACTTCACGCTCATACTGAATTGTTGTGTCAATTACACCTTCATGGGCATCTGATGTTACATCATGAGCATGAATCAATTCCCAAGGAATTTCTACAACTTTACCATCAGGCGACTGGTAAGGTAACAATACGCGTTCGCCAACTTCTTTTGACTCATTACGTGTCACGGCAAAATGCTCATCATTCCAGTCACCAGCAACTATTCGTCCATCACGCTTTTTGACTTGAAGTGTTTTACCCATCGTTGCAATACGTTCTGCAACCTCTTGTAGCGATCTGAATGCTTTATCCTCACTATCACGTTCTATAAATGTTGTAGCTAAAACTTGTTTAACTGCTCGTTGAATCAGCCGTATATGGCATTGTGCAGCCAGCTGATGTCCTACACAAATAAAGATAGCAGGAGCGCTAGTAGGCGAGCGCGAGAGCAATAATTTTTCCACTAACGCAAACATATCTTCTCGTGGGCAAACTGGGCTTGTCCAGGTCGAGGCATCATAAACTGATGGGTCGCCTCCTTCCACCACTACCGCATAACTAGAGCTAATTACCCCAGCGACTAATTCCGGGTCTATAGTTCCCGTTGACCAAACAGGAAACAGTATTGAGTCCATATCAGCCACTTTTTGAGCAATATAAGCTACATTTAGGGAAGCGCGAACTTGTTCGCCAAGAGTATTGATGCCTACGTGTGACCACGGCTCAATAATAATTATCGATTTGCGTAATAAATTAGGATGCAGCAGCAAAAACTCAAAATCTGCTCGTGAATTAATCACTTTTTCTAATGGCTTTCCATATCCCCATTCAAAAATGCCATCAGGGGCAAAAAGTTCTTTTTCACAAAGCGGATTAACAGATGTTCTGTCTACGAGGAAACGACCTAGCAGAATATGTGCAGATTCAAAATCTGTATAGCCCTGGTGCAAGTAACCAGAAGTTAACCGCCAAGAAGCTGTAGTTGTTTGATTTTGATGATAATTACTTAACTGAGTCATGATTTTAATTAATACTAGTTTAGCGTCAAGCTTAAGGATAGCTACCGAGATGTAACGGCTAAACCAATAAACGTACCTAAAGGTATTTCAGCAATTGGAGTTGTAACACCAGTAGATAGATTAATACTGTAAAGAACTGAACCAGACAGTGCATAGCCAGTATTGTTACCTTGTGCATCTGTGAAGATATCGAATCCATTTATAGGTGCAAAGTTAACACCAAGATTGCCGATTGTTCTAAGAGTGCCATCATTGGGTGGGTTTTGCAGTACTAATACATCAAGATCATAGTCAATGCCAAAAAGCTGAGTTGTCGTTGCTCCAGCAACGGAATTGATGTAAGCTGCTGAGGTAATATTCGCGTCAACCCCAGCGTTGAGATCATCACTAGCATAAGCTAAGGGTTGGTCAACACTCACTACACCAGTATCTACATTGGTACGGAAATTTTGGTCATTGCTACCTAGTATGCGTAAGCGGTCTGGTACGGGATTAAAGTCAAACCCTGATTGAAAACCACCATTAAAGCTACTAGATAGCTTGCTCACAAACTTAGCCTGACCAGTTATGGGGTTAATTGTGTATATATTATCACTATCTGTGACACCGTAAAGCAGACCGTTTGCTGGACGAAAATCAATACCCTGTAAGTTGCCGTCAATTCCTTTGACTTTAATTGCTTTAGCAAATCCACTAGGATCTATATTGACAAGAGTATTATTTGAGGTTAAGCCAATGAATCTTAAACCAGACCATTTACCTGTAACATTAATTTGAAGAATATCGGCAAGTTTTGTGATTTTAACATCTGCTAAAATCTTGTCAGCATTCAAGCTCAGACTGGCAGTAACTACAGCAATTGCAAGAGCGATTTTACTTACGAGCAAACTTTTCATTCTACATTCCAAAAGCATTTAGGCTTTTTTAATATTTCAAACTAGTGATGAAAATACAAGGACAGTTAAGACAGTTAAGACAGTTACGCAAACATTTAAATAATCTTTATTTAACAATATTAATTGCTTCATAATAAATTTACAGATCTTGCTTATTATGACAGCACTAAAATTTGAGCTAAGTAAATTCCTCATCCAATTTGTGGCTTATTTTATATTCAAATATCCCTTAAATAGAATCTAAAGTATTTCAACTTGCTACTCATTCCACCTAACCAGCACCCCATCCACACACGCAACTCCCCACTGTGGAAACTTCGCTCTTCTGTTTCTTGATCACAATCTGCAAAGCGGGATCATCGTTCCAGCATTCCACAAGAAACTCAAATCCTGGATTCTCCTTCAACACTTCCGCCAGCTTCAGTTTCTGCATCCGCCCTGGTCGAGCCTTCGATCGTGCTGCGATCGCCCAACTGTACGCTGAATCTCTGCGTCGAGTTGAAAATATGGAAAGGTATTTCTTTCAACAATTAAACTATAAAAAAGTGAAAATAACTGCTTGGGAGGCGCATTAAGTGTGTGGTTCTGGGAAAAAGACTCAGTTGAGTACGAGATATTCAAGAAATACGAACGAGCGTTAGTAGCCATTGGTATCAACGTTTCCCTAGATGGAGTTCAAACAGCCCTTGAAGGCTGCACATCTGGGTTAGAAGATGCTTTTAGAAGCACGATTGACTATGTGCTGTGGTTGCATAAAAATGAGAAGCAGGTTTTCCCAAACGCCATTTTAATTCGGGCATTGCAAGAACAGTGGAAACCTATGGCGTGGCAAGATGAATATCTTGAGTTACCAATGTTGGAATCACCAGGACAAAAGTGGTGGAATGCAGCAGCCAAAATGTGGGGTTACGATGTACGCAACCAACTCGTCGCTGATGTATTTTACAGTGACGGTACAGAGTTTATCAAGTTCACCAACGGAAAGGAAATAACGGTAGAGACAGCATGGCGTTGGGAGTTTGGGAGAGTGCTAGAATATGCCAGCAGTTGAAAGTTTTCAAGGAAGGATTACTTAACGGTTGCCGCAGCTGTGTACTACTTCAATCCCACCAATAACAAACAACGACTGCATCACGAGGGTGTTGAATATCATTACTTTCTAATTGAGTTCTCAGTTGACGCTTCAGCCGAAAACTATACTCCTCGTTCGTGCCATCAGTTACTTCTACCGAATCAGCGCGCCACTTTTTACCTAAATCTAAAAGCTGAGATACCTTTGTATCTTGGTTTTCGGTCAGGATGTAGAGTGTATCGGCAGGATAAGCGACAAAATGGATGATACTAGTTTCAGGCATGGGACGATAGTTAGCCATTGCCAAGAGTGTATCAATTACGCCACCAAAGCTTAGACCGTTTTCATCTGGTGCAAAGATTGGTTTCGTAAACAGAAAACTTGCCCACAAATCTGTATGCTGTGAAAGGTCAATGATCACTTGTTTGCCATTAAATTGATTGAATTGACGCTGCCAAACCAATGCTGCAAAGAGTTCTTGAGGAGAATAGGATTGAGCAATAGCCTGGATTTTGTTTAAATCAAGCATAGTTATTTATCAGTTAAAATATGTGTTTAAGAGTAATGCTCAAGTAAAAAGTTTATGACCACAGCAGTCAAGAAACTTACCCTTGAAGAGTACCTTGCCTATGATAATGGCACGGATACCAAGTATGAACTTGTGGATGGAGAGTTGGTTGAAATGCCACCAGAAAGCGATAGAAATAACTTAATTTCTCTCTATCTACTATCGCAGTTTCTCAAGTTTATCCCGATTCAACTTATCCGCCATAAAGATACAGAACTTGTGGTCATAGGCAACCGAACTCGTGTGCGACTGCCAGATTTGATGATATTGACACAAGAGTTGTTCGAGGCGATCGCCGGCAGACGCGCAACCATCACCCCAGATATGCCTTCCCCAGCAATGGTCGTTGAGGTTGTGTCCCCAGGAAAGGTGAATGAGGATAGAGACTACCGCTACAAGCGTTCTGAATATGCAGCACGGGGTATCCCTGAATACTGGATTATTGATGCTTACAAAGCCCGAATAACCCTGCTAATTCTTGTAGATGGACTATATGAAGAATCTGTGTTTCAGGGGACAGAGCCAATCAAATCAGTGATTTTTCCTGTGCTGGATTTGACCGCTACCCAAGTATTAACGGCTGGACAGGTCTAAGTGCAACATTGCAAATGTGCATTAATGCAAAAATGCAGTAATATATTTTTCTTTTCTAGGTGTTTTAGCCTGGTGATTACTGTGTAACAGG
>NZ_JAECZB010000099.1 GCF_016056295.1 Atlanticothrix silvestris CENA357 | reverse complement strand
CTTTTACCCATGCCACAGAAAGACCATCTACTAAGTTTTTGAGTACATCCCGCATCGAATCTCTCGACCACAGGCTCATTGCTATTACCAGACTGACCATTAACTGCGCTGGTAGCGATCGCGTGCGTTCCTCTTCGGTTTTGGTATTAGCGATCGCCTGTTCAATTGCCGTTGCTGGAATAGCCATTTCGATTGCTTTCAGCAACTCAGTATTTTGTATATCAGGAGACACCAATGAAAAATCCCTCAGATGCACGGCATTTAATTTCCATTTTTGGTAACAATGCCTAATTTACATGATTTTGAGCCTTAACTGAACCGTATTGATTCCTAAATTTCAAGGCTTACAGACCGAAGAATTACCTTTTTTTTCGATTGGTTAATTGTCGAGATTTTAGATACGTTGCTACCTGAACGTGTTCACCGTATTAATCCCAGAGTCGTGAAGAAACCTGTATCAAAGTTTCGCTCTAAAAAGCCTCAACACAGAGGTACCTGACAAAGAGTAGAAGCTCCGAAATTTCACATTACTAATCAGCTTTCTAGCCTTAACTGAACCGTATTGGCTTCTAAGCGCGATCGCCTGTCACACCAATTCGCAATTGTGAATGACGCTCCTTCGTCGCTCTAAGCGTTCGCGCTAGCATCTCGTAGAGAAGCTATGCCGCAGGCTTTACGCTTCGAAGATCGCAATTCGCTATTATTACCTCATGCCTAAAGGCGGGGCTTGAATACTGATACTACGTATTCTTGCTTTTTCCCAATAAATCGAGAGGCTTGTATCCTGAATGAATCAATTATTCAATTACTTTCGCAATTGTGAATTGCGAATTGTTCGGTCAGTTTGTGGGCACGTTTGCACCTAGATCACTATTTAATCATGAGCTAGTGCAACCCTGCAAAATTAATGGGACAGACCACTAGCGCAGGCTGGTAAAAATAACTATCCAGGTTAAAAAGCTTGATTTATAAGCCATATTGCTTTTGCTGCATTTACCTTGACAGAACTGGCAGCCTAGTATACATTAAAAAATGTGTATTAGTTTAAATTTAAATTACTTTAAAATAACCCCTTAACATTTCAGTTAGCTTTTTACATAAACAGCAAATAACAGGGTGATAACTAAAAGTTAGCTTTTGCAGGGGATATATTGCAGAGTTGGTAAATCAACAACTCTGAATTGATAGATTTCAATAAATAACGAGCGTTCGATATAAATAAATCTAAATCATGCCTAAGATCGTTGACCATGACCAATATCGTAAGGAACTACTCAGCAAAAGCTTTGATTTATTCGCCCAAAAAGGCTATGGTTCCGTCACTATGCGGCAAATCGCTCAAAGTTTAGCAGTTTCTACTGGTACGCTGTACCACTATTTCCCCAGTAAACAAGTACTTTTTGAGCAATTAGTAGAGGAAATCAGTCAGCAGGATGTAAGTGCAGCATTGGCAGAGTTAGAAGGAACACAAACGCTCTCAGAATCAATGACGGCGTTGGGAAGATATTTAGTAAAAAATGAAGATTACTTCATTAAATGGACATATATTTGGGTGAATTTTTGTCAGCATCAAGACTCAAAAACAATGTTGAATAGTAGCGTTTTGAAACATGCTAATAAAAGATATCAACAGGCTGCCTGTAATGTATTGGGTGTCGAAGATCCAGTGTTAGCTACTTTTTTACTTAGTTTTGTCAACGGTTTAATTTTAGAAAAGTTATGGGGTGATGAAACTATTGATTTTATTGAACAGTGTAGACTTTTAGGCAAAATGTTGATGGTATATTTACAAGACAAAATTAATTAAAACTATCAAATAATTAGTCAACATTTGATAATTTTGATGTTTGCTTAGACTGAAGTTTGGAGATAGTCAATTAATCTATTTATAGGTGGGGAAAGATGAGTCAAAATTTATTGTTTAAACCTTCATATCAAAAACTAATAGCATTAGTCATTGCTGCTACTGCCATTACAGGCGGAATAGTCTTTTATGGTATTTCTCAATTCGGAGGAATAGGGAAAACTGCCTCATCTGAATCTATAGAAACTAGTCCGATCGCTCAAAAAATCACTGCTTTAGGACGACTAGAACCAGAAGCAGAGGTAATTAAACTATCTGCACCGTTGGTTTTAGATGGCGATCGCATGGCTAAAATTCTTGTCAAAGAAGGCGACCGCGTCAAAGCTGGACAGGTGGTAGCAATTTTAGACTCACGCGATCGCTTGCAAACAGCGGTACTACAGGCACAAAAACAAGTTAGAGTTGCTCAAGCTCAACTCAATCAAGTCAAAGCCGGAGCTAAAACTGGAGAAATTCAAGCCCAGCAGGCAAGTATTGAACGTTTACAAGCCCAGTCCCAAGGAGACAAAACAGCTCAACAAGAAGCGATCGCCCGAATCAAAGCCCAGTGGGAAGGCGATAGAATCGCTCAATCAGCAACAATCAAAAAACTGGAGGCAGAACTCAATAATGCCCAATCGGAATATCAACGTTATCAGCAGCTATATTCTGAAGGTGCAATTTCTAATTCTTTGTTTGATAGTAAAGGCTTGAGTGTAGATACTACAAAACAGCAATTGGACGAAGCCAAAGCAGTTCTCAACCGGATAAACACTACTGCTAGCAGGCAATTAGCCGAAGCTCAAGTAGCGCTCAACCGCACTAACACCACTGGTAACAAACAAGTTAGCGAAGCCAAAGCCACACTCAGCAGCATTGCAGAAGTTCGTCCGGTAGATGTAGCCGCAGCTCAAAGTGAAGTTGAAAATGCGATCGCTGCCCTCAAACGTGCCGAAACTGACTTAGAAGCAGCGGATATCAAAGCACCAATGGCGGGACAGATTCTCAAAATTCATACAAAAGTTGGAGAAAAAATTAGTGATTCTGGCATTGCAGACTTAGCTCAAACCGAGCAAATGATGGCAGTGGCAGAAGTTTATCAAACCGACATCGGTAAAGTAAAACTGGGGCAACAAGCAATAATTACTAGTCAAGCATTTGATGGTGAGCTACGAGGAACCGTTGCTCTAATTGGCTTACAAGTGAATCGGCAAAACATTTTTAGCAACCAGCCAGGAGAAAATCTCGATAGCCGAGTAGTTGAAGTGAAAATTCGTCTCAATCCTGAAGATAGTAAACGAGTTGCAGGTTTCACTAACTTGCAAGTACAGACAGCAATTGAACTGTAAAACCGTTAATCTATAAATTTCATCATGTTGAAAGTTATATATCTTCTACTTTGCATTTTAGGAACAGCTTTGCCATACTCACAGTTGTTGCCATTTGTCTTAGAAAATGGCTTTGATATCCGGCTTTTCTTTGAGCAGCTATTTGCTAACAAAATTTCTGGTTTTTTTGGCATGGATGTGATTGTTTCATCCTTAACTCTCTGGGTGTTTGTGTTTTGGGAAGGCACGCGTCTGAAAATGCAAAACCTCTGGATTTACATTGCTTCTAATCTTTTGGTTGGGGTTTCTCTTGGCTTGCCTTTGTTTTTATTAATGCGACAGTATCAACTGGAACAGCAAACTGACACTGCAATTTCTTAAACGACTTTGATATTGAGGCTATTACAAAATGTTTTTTAAATTTTTTCGCAAAACGCCGCTGGCATGGCGGCAGTTAATGAAAGAAAAGACGCGTCTGGCAGTTGCAGTTGCAGGGATTACCTTTGCAGACATGCTAATGTTCATTCAACTAGGGTTTGAAAGTGCGCTTTTTGATGCAGCGATAAAGCCTCATCGCAGTTTACAAGCGGATTTGGTTTTGATTAATCCCCAATTTCAAACTCTATTTTCGGTAAAAAGCTTTTCGAGAGAGCGACTTTACCAGACATTGGGTTATGAAGGAGTTCAATCAGTAACTTCGCTTTATATTGGCACCGCACAGTGGCGAAATCCCGAAACGCGTCTTGATCGCGCCATCTTAGTTTGGGGTATCGATCCAACGGAATCTGCGTTTAATCTTCCTGAAATCCAACAAAACCAAAATGACCTCAAACAGTTATATCAAGTTTTGTTTGATCAAGCGGGTCGCCCGGAATATGGAGCAGTTGGTGATATCTTCAAAGAAACGGGCAATTTCCAAACTGAACTAAATAACAAAGCTGTCCGTGTTAAAGGCGTGTTTAGCAGTGGGGCATCCTTTGCCGCCGATGGTAATGTGATTACAAGCGATTCCACCTTTTTACAACTATTCCCAGAACGTAAACCCGATCGCGTCGAAGTTGGATTAATCACTCTCAAAGCAGGGGCTGATGCCGAAAAAATGCGATCGCAACTCGCTGCAAGATTGCCTAATGATGTCATAGTGTTAACTCCAGAGGGATTTGCCCAAGTTGAAAAAAAATACTGGGAAACTGGCACTGGCATTGGTTTCATTTTCGGTTTAGGTACAGCAGTCGGGTTTATTGTCGGCATTGTTATTGTGTATCAAATATTATACTCCGATGTCTCCGACCATTTACCAGAATATGCCACCCTGAAAGCGATGGGGTATACCGATAACTATCTATTAGGAGTCTTACTCCAAGAAGCGTTTTTCTTAGCAATCTTAGGTTTTCTCCCTGGATTTATCCTTTCATTTGGATTGTATCAGGTCACTTATGCGGCGACCATGCTTCCTATTTTCATGACTGTAGACCGAGCCATACGCGTGTGGATTTTGACTTTAATTATGTGTAGTTTTTCTGGGGCGATCGCTATGCGAAAGCTACGTTCTGCTGACCCTGCTGATGTCTTCTAAACCAGGACTTACGTAAAATACCTCTCAAACTCTTATTCCTCTATGTCCCCTGCGCCTCTGCGGTTTTATTCTTCCGTAATTAATGCGTAAGTTCTATAAACGATGAAATAAAAGTTTTTCTCAGTTACCCTTTTTCAACCTTTAATCTTTTAAAAAATTTATGTTGCACGAATCTCAATCAAAAACTTCCGAGTCAACATTCTCTATTTTAGAACCAGTCATTTCTATCCATAACCTCAACCATTATTTTGGTGAGGGTACACTTCGCAAACAAGTATTATTTGATATTAATTTAGAAATTAACGCTGGGGATATTGTGATTATGACTGGCCCCTCTGGGTCAGGAAAAACTACCCTCTTGACTTTAATGGGTGGATTGCGATCTGCTCAAGAAGGTAGTCTAAAAATTTTAGGACAGGAAATCTGCGGTGCAAAAAAGCAGCAGTTGACTAAGCTTCGCCGCCAGATTGGCTATATTTTCCAGGCGCATAACTTAATGACTTTTTTGACTGCTCAAGAAAATGTGCGTATGTCTCTAGAGTTGCATGACGATTTTTTGAATCAGGATATTGATGCCAAAGCGATCGCCATACTAGAAACTGTCGGCTTAATAGACCACATCAAGTACTACCCCGAAAATCTTTCTGGGGGACAAAAACAACGAGTAGCGATCGCTCGTGCTTTAGTCAGCCATCCTAAAATTGTTTTAGCAGACGAACCCACTGCTGCACTCGACAAAAAATCTGGGCGTGATGTTGTGGAATTAATGCAAAAGCTAGCCAAAGAACAAGGCTGTACAATTTTGCTAGTTACCCATGACAACCGTATCCTCGATATAGCCGATCGCATCATTTATATGGAAGATGGTCAGCTTAAGAGTGATAATGTGGATGTTGTCGCTAAAATGCATTGATAGATATGTCTTTCATTACTGGCGACAGTACGCCATACTCAAAATCATGAGCTATGGCCGATCGCTCCTCACTTAATAAAAACAATCAAGTAGTATACTCCGCGTTAATTTTTACGTAGTCATAACTCAAGTCGCAACCCCAAGCTTTACCAGAACCATAGCCATTGCCAACACTAACTGCAATGATTACAGGATTATCTACCCGTTGAGCTGCAATAGTACTTCTGTCAACAGACAAATCATTACTATTATTTGTGGCCATAAAGTCTTTGGGTAAGGAAGATTCCGCCGCAACTTGTCTTAAATAAGCACTCGCTGCTGCACGGTCAAAACTTAAAGGTTGACCATTTTCTAACATTAAGAAATTCCCTAACTTAATTTGCAGGTTTTCTTGCTCAAAATGTACGCCTGCACGTCCGGCGGCGGCGGCGATACGTCCCCAGTTAGGGTCACGCCCAAAGATTGCAGACTTAACTAAGGATGAACCGGCAATAGTTTTGGCTATTTGACGGGCTGAGAGTTCATCATGGGCTCCTGTCACTTGCACTTCTATTAGGCAGGTTGCACCTTCTCCGTCACGGGCGATCGCTTTGGCTAAATGCTGGCAAACTGCTGTTAACATTGCCTCTAATTTTTCGGCTTCTGCGCCCATTTCGGTAATTGCTGGGGTGCGAGATTGACCATTGGCCAGGGCAATTAAACTGTCATTAGTACTGGTATCACCATCAACTGTAATAGAATTGAAACTTCTATTAGCTGCCCTAGCTAACATTTGCTGCCAAAGAGCTGTTGAAACAGCTGCATCGCAGGTAACAAATGCCAGCATAGTTGCCATGTTGGGATGAATCATCCCAGAACCTTTGGCAATACCACCAATCCGGACTGGGCGATCGCCTATGGTTGTTTCTAAGGCAATAGATTTTGGTACTAAGTCTGTAGTAATAATCGCCCCGGCGGCAGCATCTGAGCCTGTTTCAGAAAGTGCGGCTACTAACTTAGGAATGCCATTCCGCAGAGCATCCATTTTAATACGTTGACCAATCACGCCCGTAGAAGCTAGCAAAATTGATCCTGGTGAAATATGCAATTCGCGAGCTAATAACTCAGCACTTTCTTGGGCATCTTGTACGCCTTGATCGCCTGTGGCGGCGTTGGCTTGTCCAGCATTGCAAAGAATTGCACGAGCGCCATGTTTGGCTTGCAAGCGTTGGCGGCAATAATCAACGCAGGCGGCTTTCACTTGACTAGTAGTGAATACACCCGCTGCGATCGCCTCAACATCTGACCATATCAAGGCTAAATCAGGCAATCCCGAAGGTTTCAGTCCTGCGGTTATTCCAGATGCCTGATATCCCCTTGGGGCTGTGACACCTCCAGTAATTTCTTGCCAGTCTGCCATGTTTCTTACCTGATAAATATATAGGCGCTCGACTGGCGATTATACCAAGTATTATTCATTAGTTTAATGGTTAGTTGTTACTTATTAATAACTGCTTATTCCATCCCAAATGCTTACAGAGTAAGCATCAAAATCCAAAAAAAGAGAGCTACTTAAGCAGCTCTCCAGATCATCAGGGTGCATCTACTTAGCACAGTATATCACTTTTGCCATGAGGAGTAATACCCATCATTTATTTTTTTCGTATAAATCTTGTTAAGAAAGTTCCCGGTGTATATTTAGCCTCAAAAATTATAATTGCAAACTGTAACTTTGCTCACTACTAATGAACATTTAATGTGCATTATGTCTAAAAAACAAAAAATAAGGGAGAGCTACTTAAGTGGCTCTCCAGATCATTAGGGTATATCTACTAATCACAGAATAGCTGTTTAGGTGTGAGGGGTGTCACCTATTTTTCTGTGTTTTTTGTAAATATATGGTGAAGAAATTCCCAGGCACTAAGTGTTACTTTGCAAACTGCCTTACAAGACCATTAGGCAAGGATGTTGGGTCTCATTCTTCGACCCAACCTACACATTTTTTTTGCATAAATTTAGCCTTGCCACGCCACTAGTTCCTAATTTAATTTCTTCTCCACTAATTCATTAGTCAATTTAGGATCAGCACGTTTGTTAGTCTTTTTCAAAACCTGACCGACAAAGAAGCCTTTGAGGTTGGTGTTACCGTTGCGATATTTTTCTAGTTCTTTGGGATTGGCAGCGATCACTTCATCAATGATTGGTTCTAATACACTAGGATCAGTGATTAACTCTTGACCAGCAAACGCTTTTTCAGGAGAAACACCTGTCAATAAATCTGGCAGCTTTTCTTTAGCTTGAGCATTGCTAATTTTGCCCTTTTCAATTCGGGTGATCACTTCAGCTAAATTGGTAGGAGTCAGGGCAATTTCGGTGATACTGAGTTTTTGTTTGTTGAGGTAGGCAGCGATATCTTGAGTAATCCAATTAGCAGCAGCTTTCGGGTTTGCTCCTGCTGCGATCGCTGCTTCAAAATATTCGGCTACTGTGCGATCTTCTGTCAACACGCGGGCATCGTAAGCCGAAAGTCCCAACTCGCTTTCATAATGATGACGTTTTTGTGCCGGCAGTTCTGGCAATTCATTACGCCATTGCTCTAGTTGTTCACTGGATACTTCAATCGGTGCTAAATCGGGTTCTGGAAAATAGCGGTAATCACTAGAACCTTCCTTAACCCGCATACTAATTGTGCGTTGAGCGCCTTCTTCCCACAAGCGAGTTTCTTGAACAATGCGATCGCCTGCTTCTATAGCGGCGATTTGTCTTTCAATTTCGTGATCAATTGCTCGTTGAATAGCGCTAAACGAGTTCATGTTTTTAATTTCTACCTTGGTGCCAAATTCCTTTCGTCCTACTGGACGTACAGAAATATTGACATCACAACGCAGAGATCCTTCTTGCATATTCCCATCACTCACACCGAGATAGCGCACGATGCGGCGTAATTCTTCAGCATATTCAGCAGCTTCAATTCCAGAACGCAGATCGGGTTCTGAGACAATTTCCACCAGAGGAATACCTGCGCGGTTGTAGTCTACCAAAGAATAAGTAGAACCAGACAAGCGATCGCTGCCTGCGTGTACCAGTTTGCCAGCATCCTCCTCCATGTGCAACCGCGTGATGCCAATGCGTTTACGAATAGGATTACCATCAGCACCTACCAACTCAATTTCTAACCAACCGTGTTCTGCGATCGGTAAATCATATTGAGAAATTTGGTAGTTTTTCGGTAAATCAGGATAGAAATACTGTTTACGGTCAAATTTACTGTATGGGGCAATTTGACAATTCAGCGCCAAACCAGTTTTAACGGCGTATTCCAACACTTTTTGATTTAGTACAGGTAAAACGCCAGGTAAACCCATACACACTGGGTCAATGTTAGTATTGGGTTCACCACCAAATGCCGTGGAGCTAGTAGAGAAAATCTTAGTATTAGTACTCAGCTGACAATGGGTTTCTAAACCAATAATCGCTTCATACTCAGTTTTTACAGTCGTAGTCGTCATAATAAAACTATCTAGACAGAATCTTCGTTAGGCTACTATTGTAGCGGTGTCCTGAGTTGCCATAAAGCTTTGCAGCTGTTTTGCAATTTCAGCAATTCAAAAGACTCTTTTTCCAGATTTATTTTTGTTCAAAGAACTATTTTCCCCCTGCTCCCTGCTCCTTACTCCCGTTCCTCATAATCGTCAGAAGACATCGGGTCTAATTCCCAACGAGTATCATCACGCCGTTCTAAAATCGCCTCAGTGCGAAGAGAGGTATTGTCTCTCATTTCCAACCCTACTGCTGCTTCTAAATCTTCAGTGACATTTTGATCAGGAGTAGGCGCTGTTCCACCAACAGCTTCATCTCCTACCGCATCTGCATCTTGCCAATAAGCATCAACATCCCCACCCGTGAGTTCTGGACTGGTTTGTGTATAATCGTGTCTTCTTTCTCGTAGCGATCGCCCACCGATATTGTATCCTGGCAAATCTTTCACACCAGTGCCGTAAGATTCGGTAATTTCCTGGGGCAAATCACTTGATTCAATTTTTTCGTCGCGATTATTATTTTTAACCATAATCTTTAACTTTTTCTGCCTTCTCAACATAACGTTTTAAACGCAAAAGTTTGTATTGCTGAAGATGTACGACTTTAGAAATAAAAAAATCTATCCCCTGAGAACGAAGCTAGGATAGCGATTCCAGCTTAACCTTGTAAGTGTAAATACACGGTCAAGCCATACATAATGTTATGAGTTGGAAGTTTTCAACCCCTAACAATTCCCCAATCCCAACTTCTTCACTCATAACTATTTTTGAGTATTTAAATCTCATAATTTGAAATATCTAAAAGTAAAGTAGCAGATCAATTCAATTTAGTGATTTTGCTCAGTGGAGGTGGAAGATGGAATACGACGAATTCATTACACATGTACAAAGTCTTGCACAATCGAATTCTCGTGAAGAAGCAGAACGTGCTACTCGTGCAACACTAGAAACAATTAAAGAACGTATTACTAGTGATGAAGCACAAGAATTAGCTGCTAATTTGCCCCAGAAATTAAGCGAATATTTACGAGGCAAAGAAGGGGAAAGTTTTGAATCTTTCAATTTGCAAGAATTTATTACTCGTGCAAGTCAAAAAGAAAACATAGAACCAACTACGGCTGCTATTCAAGTCCGGGCTGTTTTTGCTGTGTTGCAAAATGCCATAAAACCCGAAATTTTTGCGGCGTTTCACGCTCATTTATCTCATGATTACGAAGAATTGTTTGCCACAACACCAACGAGCTAAGTAGCTAGTTAATAAACAACATCAATTCCAAATAAGCTCAAATTGAGCTAGTTAATTTTCAGAAAATAGGTAAAATACATGACCAACCATAACAACCATTCCAGTAAGAAAAAAATAGCTATCCTGATTGAAAATGGGGTAGAAGATATAGAATTTATTCTTCCTTACAATGGGATAAAACAGGCAGGAATGGAGGTAGTTGTCCTCGGTTCACGCATGAATGAAAAATACAAAGGTAAACATGGCAAACTGACTACGCAAGCTGATGCCACTGCAACAGAAGCAATAGTTTCTGAATTTGATGCAGTGATTATTCCTGGTGGTATGGCTCCCGATAAAATGCGGCGGAATCCCAATATGGTGCGCTTTGTACAAGAGGCAATGCAACAAGGAAAATGGGTAGCTGCGGTTTGTCATGGGCCACAACTTTTAATTGAAGGTGACTTGCTCACCAATAAACGGGCCACTGGCTTTAGCGCTATTCGCAAAGACATGATCAATGCGGGTGCAAACTATCTTGATGAACCATTGGTAGTTGATGGCAATTTAATTACGTCCCGTGAGCCTGGTGACTTGGCAATTTTTACCACAGCTATTCTTAGCCGCTTAGGTTATGGTGGCAAAGATGCAGCACTCCCCAATGAAAAGGACACAAGTGCTGAATGGTGGAAACTAGCTGATGCTTGGGGTGGCTCAACCAAAGGTGATATTGTCAAAGGTCTCAATACTGCTTTGGGTGGCGAACATTACTCATTAGAAGCCTTAGAGCAGTACAACCAAAAGGAATCAGATACAGAAATTAAATCGCTCTTTCAAGAGATGATTACTGACAAAAAACGCCACATTGAACATTTAGAAACCTATCTGCATACACTAGGTGAAAAACCTTCTTTAGGGGCAAATATAGCCAATCAATACGCCAAGGTAAAGTCTGCTTTGACTGGTAGTGATGACATATATCAGTTACGTTCTGCTTTAGGAGATGTGCAAACTGGGATTGGTGATATAGGTAATTTGTGTGCAATGTATACCGATCCGGTAGCAACAGCTATTTTCAAAGGAATTTACCAAGACTTGTTGAAATCCGAACAGCAGTTGGCACAGCTATATCAGGCGCGGGTAGGAGTTGGAGCTAAGGCTCCCAAACCGACAACAGGTGCTGCGGTATCAATGTAAGGTTGTTGGGCTTAAACGCGTAAACGTAAAGAGCATACCGCAGGCGACTTGCTTTGCACCCCTGCGGTTATCTGATTGTGATCAGGAGATAAAAAAGTGGCTTCGACACAGGAAAATAAAATGACTAGCAGTAATGAAGCTAGTGAAACTGAGCGTTGGGCATCTCTCATTGGTGGCGGGGCGCTAGTGCTAATGGGTTTAAGACAAGGTTCCCTACGAGGAGTGCTAACTGCTTTGGCTGGTGGTGGTTTGATTTATCAAAGTGCAACAAAACAAAGTACCATTCAGCAAGCACAAGAAGCAATAGGCATAAACCAACCGATCAAAGTTGAAAAGACCGTCACGATTAATAAATCGGCAGAAGAGTTATATCGCTTTTGGCACAACTTTGAGAATTTACCCACCTTTATGAAGCATCTCAAATCTGTAAGGGTGTCCAACGAAAAACGCTCTCACTGGATCGCTAATGCACCTTTGGGTAGTAGTGTCGAATGGGATGCAGATATTTTAGAAGATCGAGAAAATGAGTTTATTTCTTGGGCTTCTGTAGAAGGTGCAGATGTTGATAACTCAGGTTTTGTACGTTTCCAAAAAGCACCAAGCGATCGCGGCACGGAAGTCAAGGTTGTCCTAGAATATAACCCTCCTGGTGGAGTGTTAGCGTCTGTCATAGCTAAGCTTTTCGGTGAAGAACCAGAACAGCAGATTGGTGATGATTTGCGCCGCTTCAAAATGCTCATGGAAGCAGGCGAAATCGCCACTACCGAAGGTCAACCAACTGGAAGTAGGTAGTTAGTTGTCTATTTTTTACTACTAATCGCTATGAAAGCAGTCTGCTGGCAAAGTGCCAATGAAGTCCGGGTAGAGACAGTACCAGATCCTAAAATTCTTAATCCCCGCGACGCTATTATCAAAATCACATCAACGGCGATTTGTGGCTCAGATTTACATATTTACGGCGGCTATATTCCCACAGTGCAAAAGGGTGACATTATCGGTCACGAATTTATGGGGGAAGTCGTCGAAGTTGGTAAAGGTGTCAACAATTTAAAACCAGGCGATCGCGTTGTTGTACCTTCCACAATTGGCTGCGGTAATTGCCATTATTGTCAGCATGATATGTGGTCGCTGTGCGATAATTCCAACCCCAACAGTTGGATCGAAGAAAAATTATTCGGCAATGTCACCTCAGCCATTTACGGCTATTCTCACATGTTAGGTGGCTATGCAGGCGCACAAGCCGAATATGTGCGCGTCCCCTTTGCTGATGTTGGTGTCGTCAAAGTACCGCCAGATTTACCGGATGAGATGCTGTTGTTCATTTCTGACGCAATCCCCACAGGTTATATGGGTGCGGAATTTTGCGATATTCAACCGGGTGATACTGTCGCCGTTTGGGGTTGTGGTGCTGTAGGTCAGTTTGCCATGATCAGTGCCTATATGATGGGTGCCGAAAAAGTTATCGCGATTGACCGCTTTCCTGAACGCCTGGAGATGGCGAAAAAATACGCCAAGGCGGAAGTTATTAACTACGAGGAAGTGAATGCTGGCGAAGCATTAAAAGAAATGACAGGCGGCCGCGGCCCTGATGCTTGCATCGATGCAGTTGGTTTAGAAGCGCACGGTGTCGGTTTAGAAGATTTCTATGACCAGACAAAACAAAAGCTGAGGTTAGAAACCGATCGCCCCCACGTATTACGAGAAATGATGGTCGCTTGTCGTAAAGGTGGGACTCTTTCAATCATGGGTGTCTATGGCGGTTTCGTGGATAAGATGCCCTTTGGTGCAGCCTTCAATAAAGGTTTAACTTTCAGGATGGGGCAAATGCATGGGCAGAAATATATGCATTTGTTATTAAAGCTAATTATGGATGGCAAACTTGATCCATCCTTTGTGGTTACTCATCAATTACCACTAGAAGAAGCACCCCATGCCTACCAGATGTTTCAACAGAAACAAGACAACTGTATCAAAGTTGTTCTTAAACCATGAAATAGCTCAAAGCTATTAATACACAATACAATTGAGGATTTTTATGAAGTACTTCTTCTCTCGCTTACAAAATATTCTTCTGCGTCAAGTTCTAATAGTTTTTCTGATAGCGTCTACGTTTTTGGGATTTATTAGCTACGGTAATAACATAGCTGTGGCGCAAGCTGATGTGAAAACTCCAGAGGGAATTTATTACAAAGGCACGCCCGATGGCAATAATGGACAGGTTGATAATGCTCAGAGTAACCTGAAAGGAGCTGTTAATAATGTAAGAGAAAAACTCAACCTTGATGAGCCAATTCCTCAAAGTACAAAAAGATTCTTTAAATCAGCCGAAAGAAGAACTGAAAAGGCTGTTGAACCATTAACTAAAACTCCAGAAGGGTACTATCAAACACCTCAACGCTCTCGATAAAAAAGCTAGCCTAACTTTTATAGCACAAACGTTTCGTTGATTTTGAGCGTGCTGTACTAAGTTGGAAGTCAAAGTCAAGAGTCAAAGATCACTATTTAGACTCTTGACTAACGACTGTTGATAAATAAGTAAGGACTAAATAATTATGAAAGCTGTTTGCTGGCATGGAGCAAACGATGTGCGGGTAGAAACGGTTCCTGATCCCAAAATTCTAAATCCGCGTGATGCCATTATTAAAATTACCTCCACTGCAATTTGTGGTTCAGATTTACATATTTATGATGGCTACATCCCTACGATGCAAAAGGGTGATATCCTTGGTCATGAATTCATGGGGGAAGTTGTTGAACTAGGAAGTGCAGTAAAAAATGTAAAAGTAGGCGATCGCGTCGTTGTTCCCTTCACTATATCTTGCGGTAGCTGCTTTTTCTGCAATCGGGATTTATGGTCACTGTGCGATAACTCTAACCCTAATGCTTGGTTAGTAGAAAAGCAAATGGGTCATTCACCAGCAGGACTATTTGGTTACTCTCATTTATTCGGCGGTTACGCTGGTGGCCAAGCAGAGTATGCGCGAGTTCCCTTTGCCGATGTTGGTTTATTCAAAATTCCCGATGGTTTGACGGATGAGCAAGTACTGTTTTTAACTGATATTTTTCCGACTGGCTATATGGCAGCGGAGAACTGTAACATCAAACCCGGTGATATCGTCGCTATTTGGGGTTGTGGCCCAGTCGGACAATTTGCCATTAGAAGTGCATACATGTTGGGTGCAGAACGCGTCATTGCCATTGATAGAATTCCAGAACGACTACAAATGGCTAAAGAAGACGGTAAAGCCGAAGTTCTCAACTACGAAGAAGTGGATGTTGGGGAAGCACTCAAAGAGATGACTGGTGGACGTGGCCCTGATGCTTGTATTGATGCCGTAGGAATGGAAGCACATGGCACAGACTTCATGGCTTTCTATGACCAAGCCAAGCAAGCAATCCGTTTAGAAACAGACCGCCCGACAGCATTACGGCAAGTTATTGTGTCTTGTAGGAAGGGTGGTCACGTATCAATACCAGGGGTTTATGGCGGTTTTATCGACAAAGTACCTATGGGTGCTGCCATGAACAAAGGTCTAACTTTCAAAATGGGACAAACTCACGTCCATAAATATTTAAAGCCTTTGCTAGAACACATTCAAAATGGCGAAATTGATCCATCATTTGTCATTACTCATCGTCTACCTTTAGAGCAAGCACCCCACGGCTACCAAATATTTAAAGACAAGAAAGACCACTGCATCAAAGTTGTACTCCAACCATCAAGTTAATTATGAGTGACACAAGCGTTAAGAAAATAGACTCTACTAATTCTCCCAAAGGTAAAGAGGGTCAGAAGTATTTGGCATCTGGTAAATCTCTTTCCATGCGTCTTTGGGAAAATGAGCAACCTAGTGAAAATAAGCAGCCAACTACACGTGAATACGAAACAGTTGGTTATGTAATTAATGGTCGTGCAGAATTGCATATCGAAGGGCAAATGGTTTTGCTAGAACCTGGAAGTTCTTGGCTTGTGCCTAAAGGAGCCAGCCACACATACAAAATCCTGGAACCATTCACGGCTGTTGAAGCAACCAGTCCCCCAGCTCAAATCCACGGACGGGATGAAAATTAAATTACGAACCATATTAGAACTGTATTGACTTACAACAGTTTTCATGGGTTTGAACCACATACTTCGTAGGGGCGCACAGCTAGCTGTGTGCCCCTACTGTCTTGTAGTTATACATTTATCGAAATAAGCTAAAGCTTTCTGAAATCCATTTCTAGACAGAACTATAAATAAAAAAGCCCTAGTCGGAATACTTATTTAAAAGTATTTTTTTTATCTGACTAGAGGCTGATGAAGATAAAGCATTTGATTAGTTTCCTAGTAATAAGAGGCTACACAAAATCGTATAAAAGTTTGGCAACTGTTTTAATTTTGTGTCAGCGACATCTGCAATTAACGAGGAATTCAAATGTTTTATCACAATAAGAAACTTCAGTATTTTAAGCCACCAGAAAAACCAGATGCAGTTTACGCAATGAAAATTCAAGAACTCATCGGCGGGACTTTTGGTGAAATGACCGTGATGATGCAGTATCTGTTTCAAGGGTGGAACTGTCGAGGCCCTGCCAAGTACCGGGATATGCTGCTAGATGTTGGTACTGAAGAAATCGGTCACATTGAGATGCTGGCAACGATGATTGCCCATCTTCTAGATAAAGCGCCGATCAAAATGCAAGAAGAAAGTGCAAAAGATGCGGTAGTAGGTGCTGTGATGGGCGGTAGTAGCCCACGAGATGTAATTATGGCGGCAGCGATGAACCCCCAACACGCTATTGTGTCTGGTTTGGGCGCAACACCATCTGATAGCGTTGGCTATCCTTGGAACGGTCGTTATATTGTCTCCAGTGGGAACCTGTTGGCAGATTTCCGGTCTAATCTCCACGCCGAAAGTCAAGGACGTTTGCAAGCAGTGCGACTGTATGAAATGACGGACGATCCAGGGGTGAAAGATACCTTAAGCTTTATGATCGCTCGTGATACTATGCACCAAAATTTGTGGCTAGCAACGATTGAGGATTTAGAAAGCTCTGGAATGGAAAGCACTCCGGTTCCCAGTTCTTTCCCATTGGAATTGGAGAAACGCGAGTTTGCTTATCAGTTCTGGAATCATTCAGAAGGTACGGAAAGCTCTGAAGGTCGTTGGGCAAAAGGCCCTTCAATGGATGGTAAAGGAGAATTTGAGTATATTGCCAATCCTCAGCCCCTGGGGCCTGAGCCGCAACCACCGCAGCCTGAGCCAAAACTACACGGTACACCCCAAGCTCCACAAACAGATGGCAATGGCGCTAGTACACCTGCTGTAAATGAGCGCATCAATGTCGGAAGCTAATATTTTCACACAGTTGTGTTTCTAGCTCATAGCACAAGCATATTGCCTGTGCGATCGCTGATCAAGCAAAATCTATTTTGAACCACCTGAAATGCTATTAGATTCAACGTGAGTTCGACGGCTCTAAAAAACCCCTCTGCGCGTCGGAAAGGGGAAAGGTTCATCGAACTCACGTTAGATTTAGATGTCCGCAGAGGATAATATTTTTGTAATTCTTATCATTATCTACAATTTTCCTCACTCATTCCACAAGGTTTCCACAGAGATTTTACAGGTTTTCCACAGATATTCTACGAGGTAATCGGCTCTTGCCGTTTTACTGGGGATTTTTAATCCCAGAGGTTAAACATAGGAAAGACTGAGTTTATATTAAAAAAAGTAACGAAAAATAGCTGTAAAACCCTATGTTTGCGTAGAAAAATATTTTTTATACATTCGTTTTTAACATTTCGCAGCATTGACAAACCCACCCCCTCTTGTCGCACAATGATGCGACTTACTTCTTTTATAGTCTGTACAACAATAGTATAAAATCATACCTGCAATGTTGATATAGATTGTTAGGTAGGCAATATCACACTCAACAACTCGTCCCTCTTGATTGACCTCAGAGAAGGAAAATCTCATGAAAGCAACGGTTAGCATCTTTACAGAAATTCCCGAAACCCTCGACGAATCCTTGAAAAACTACCTAGAGAAACATCCCGATTGGGATCAAAACCGAGTCTTGACAGCAGCCTTGTCACTGTTTTTACTTCAAAATGGAGACAGCGATCGCCGTGCTGCTCGTGTTTATTTGGAAACTTTGTTCCATCATTGCTAATTAAAAATATCTTGCACCTATTTGCCAGAAATAGCTAATGTACCAGACACTCTTAAGTGCTGGTACAGGCAAGCAATACTATTGTGGCTCATAACCTCTGGGCACGTTATACCGTGCCCGAACAACAGACTTTAGTTATGCCAAGAGATGAAATTAGGGCAATATCACAACAAAAAAAGACAAGTAGTATTATCTCTGTTTTGTTACTCAGGGAAAATAAAGATACCATGTCTTTACCCTAAATATTCAGAGACAATCATCAAAGGCATAAACTTTTTAATTTTTTATTTTTACCTCACACTACTAGTGAATTTAGTCAAGAGTCGAGAGTAATTAATTTTAATTTAAAGTTAAAAACTCTAGACTAGAGACTATAAGACTTAAGAATTGACTTCCATCTGGGCATGAGTAGGACATTCAAACTTATATCCCACACCACGTACAGTCTGAATTAATGCTGGTTGACTAGCATCGACTTCAATTTTTTTACGAATTTGGCCGATATGCACATCCACAACCCGCTGATCACCTACATATTCATAGTCCCACACCTCTTGAATAAGTTCTGCTCGCCGCCAAACTCGACCAGGATGGCTAGCCAAAAAATGCAATAAGTCAAATTCTAAGGCGGTTAATAGCACTGGTTGGTTATTTAGTGATACTTCCCGTCGTACCGGATCGATCATCAACTTTTCAAATACTAGGCGTTTTTGTTCAGCGGTAGTCACAACCCGCTGACGCCTCAGAATAGCTCCTACTCTGACTTCTAATTCTCCCAGACCAAATGGCTTGGTGAGATAGTCGTCAGCACCTTTAGCAAAGCCGCGAATCTTGTCAGCCTCATCTGCACGACTAGTGAGCATGAGTACAAAAACACCATTCCGACTTTGCATTTCTTGACAGAGGTTAAACCCAATGACATCTGGTAAATTTACATCTAAAATCACCAGATCTGGGTTAAATTGCTCAAATACAGCTAAGGCTGTCTTACCATCCTCAGCAGCTTCTACCTGATAGTTCTGTTTAATCAAAAAGCGTTGGATTAAGTTCCGAACCGCAGGGTCGTCATCAACTACAAGAATCTTGGCGGGAGCCATGACCATCACTTTGCACAAAAATTCGTAAGATTAACAAGAGAATTGCGTAAAAACGCAGTTGATACTTTGGAGGTTATTTAAGAATCTACAAAGGCCAAGAATGAAATTCCTGATTATCCAAATAATAGTGTAATCAGGGTTCTGGACAATAAAAGCAAAAAAATTTCGGTAGTTATCCTCGCACTCAAGTGCAGGTACTGTAATTGTTAACTTTATGTCCAGTCGCCATATATTCTGACATTAGCCACAGTAGTTCACTAAACTAGGACAGGTTCCTATCCGAAGTATATGTTGATTTAAAACTTTTCAATTCTAAATCGAGATGCGGATCGATACCACTGACAATTATGAGGATAATTCATGAAAATTTCCTCAAGAAACACTAAGTTACTAAATTTGCACCAAAAAAGCTAATTTTTCCATAAAAAATGCGTTTTAGGTATACTCAGTTCAAATTCTAGAGTAAAGCCCTCGCTGGTCAACGACATGAGGGGATACACGGAGTTCTGGCAATATGTTAAAGTGGCTGTAGTTAAAATTTCCAAGTCAATCTAACTAACCCGTGCTACCATTCGTGGTAGAGCATGAATATGGGTCGGTACTTTCTTAGTTTCGATCCACATAAAACCCAAATTTGTTTCTCTTAAGCAAAAGATTGCCACTGACTAAGGCTAAAGTATAAACTCCCATGAGCGATCAAAATCCCTACGAAAAACTTGGGGTATCAGAAGATGCTAGCTTCGATGAAATTCAGGATGCTCGCAATCGCCTAATGGAGCAGTACGGTGGCGATTCCAAGAGTCTAGAACTCATCGAAACTGCTTACGATGCGATTTTAATGGAGCGTTTACGGATGCGCCAGGAAGGTAAAATAAAAGTACCTGAGCGAATTCGATTTCCAGAACTACGAGTGCAATCGCCTGTTAAAGAAAGTCCAACCCCCCGTGAGCAGTCGCCTGCGTGGCTGCAACGAATGCTGGATCAGCCAACGCCCACAGATGTACTCATACCCGGAGCTTGGTACTTGGGTTTGAGTGCTATTAGTATTTTTTATCCAGCTACAGGTGATCAAGTTTTGCAGTTGGTGCTAGTGGTTGGGGTGGGAATTAGTATTTACTTTCTCAATCGTAAGGAAGGTAAATTTGGTAGAGCAGTTTTGTTTACACTCGTTGCATTAATAATGGGTTTGATTATCGGGGGACTATTTGCTAATTGGTTCTTGCCGCAAACACAATTTGTCAGTTTGACCTCAAATCAGTTTTCTACAGTACTGACATTCATCTTGTTGTGGTTAGTTAGCAGCTTTCTGCGTTAGATTCCTTGAGGATTGCTGGGAGGTCATTAAAGTCTTGCAGATTGAGGAATTACGACATTGTATAGAAACTATCCAAAAGCATGTCTAGATTTTTCATAAACCCATTCAGTAATATTTGAAATTACCTGTCCCCTTTCCTATTTGGGAAAGGGGACTTTTGGTTAACTTGGAGAGACGCGATAAATCGCCGTCTCTAAAGCAAATCTATTCGTTAATTATTTCTTGACACACTATACCAATTCTGTATGAAGATGCGCCCAATGATCTCAGACTTAGTATAAGAAATCAAAAACGAACCGCCCTTCGGGTTCAGCAGTTCGCAATCGACGCAAAGCGCCAAGACTGCGACTGCTTCACCAAGTACGCCAAGTACGCCAAGATTAAGAGTTTAAGAGAGTTTGGCGCAGCTTCACAAAGAAACGGTACTACTAGGCTCTAGGATTAAATCTACAGCGGAGCTTAAATCTTTAACAATTAAGTCTGGGTGATAAAGTTCCAATTGAGCGCGATCGCGGATACCAGACTCCACAGCCATCACTTTAATACCGTGTTTTTTCGCAGCAGTAATGTCAGCTTCCGTATCCCCCACCATCCAAGTATCGGCTGCGGGGGGTAGTTCTGCTAATGCTTTGGCCATCAATAGCGGCTTATCTTCAATATCACGAGTTTTAACATAGTCGTTGCTCAGGCAATAACAGCGACTTTCAGGAAAAAATCTGTCTAAATCGTGTTTTTTAAAGGCGTAGTCTAGTTCCCAAACCCGACGCATTGTCATTACTGCTAAATCGATTCCAGCTTGTTGAATTTTTAACAGCGCGTCTACAGCACCGGGTAATAAGCTGTCATAATCGAAATAAGGTTCTGTATGCACTGTTTGCCGCCGCAGCTGAGCAAATTCTTGTGCTTGCGCTGCGTCTAAACCAGAATTTAAGGCAATTTGTTTTTCGGGAATCCGCGATCGCTTCATCTGCCAAAATTCAGCTTTAGAAAGTTGTTGTACTACTTGGTCTGGTCGTTGGATTTTCTCCAAACAGAATTGATAAACACGGTAGTAACGCTCGGAAACATCAATAATAGGGCCGTCGAAGTCAGTAATTAGTCTTAGCATCGGCGGAAACGTTAATTTTTATTAAAATTATCTCACTAGTTGTCAATAATCATTGGTCAAAAAACTTCGACTCTTGATTTGGGATATTTTACTGAGGCTTCTATTGCAGAGTACCGCGTTTAATTTGTTCGCTTTCAATGGCTTCAAATAAGGCGCGAAAATTACCTTCCCCAAAACCTTGAGCTTGATAACGGCGCTCAATAAACTCAAAGAAAAAGGTCGGCTCTCCAAAGATGGGCTGGGTAAAAATTTGCAGTAGTAGTGCGTTTTGAACATCTTCTTGCCAATCCACCAGAATTTCTTGTTGGGCGATCGCCTCTAATTCTATGGGTGTTAAGGGTAGTCCTGGACGCTGTTGCAACTGCGAGTAGTAGGTTTGGGGAACTGAGAGTAAAGATAGACCAGAAGCACGAAATTGAGCGATCGCATCAATTAGATTAGACATCCGCAAGGCGATATGTTGAATACCTGCGCCTTGGTTAACATCTAAAAACTCTTGAATTTGGGAATTTTGAGAAGCTGGTTCATTAATTGGCAATTGGACGCTGCCATTATGCGAAACCATTACTTGGCTGTACAAAGCAGAGCGATCAGTCTGAATTTTAAATGTCTGCTGGGGTTGAAAATCGAGTATTTTTTCATACCAAGCAACAGCATGTTTTAATTCGCCAACTGCCACATTTAGCACTATGTGATCTATGGCGATAAAATTGCTGTCAGTTGTTAATTGCAATTGACTACTAAACCCTGGCTTTTCAATCAATGTATGAGTCAATCCACCCCAGGCGGCAATTTTGCCGCACTTGAGGGAAATACCATTCACTTGCCATTCTTGAATGGGTTGGATAATCGTAGCACCGTATGCTTGCGCTAGGGCGATCGCTGCTTCAACATCTTCGACAGCAAAAGCAACATCTGCTACACCTGGTGGGTGTTGTCTGAGAAACTCAGCCACTGGGCTTGTAGGTAATAGTGGTGAAGATAGCAAAAAGTAAATAACACCATTTTTCACCGCTTCCGTACAAGTGTGAAATGAACTGATGCCACTGGCTACGGATTTAAACCCAAGATGGTGTACAAACCAATCCCGCCATGCTTTGGCATCTTTTACATAAAAGTGAACATGATCAATTTTCATAATTACCGAAAATCCAGCACCAAAGCTTATCTATCTCTAAATTCTGCCTCTTTTGCTAGATTATCAATTCCTTCATAAGCAAGAATTGGGTAGGCGCACTCAAGCGTCTTTAAAACTAGAAAAACATAATTTGCGAGTTAAGACTAAACTAATGCCACCAGTAGCACCAACAACGACATTATCTTGCATCGTCCTATTTACATTTTTTTACATACTCTTACATACTCTATTGAGTATATACCTGTATGGGTGGACTAGAAAACGGGCTGAGTTTTAATTTAAAGCTACTTCCCATCTTTTTTGTGTCTGTTGCAATTTCAAAGAATTACACGATTGTAAAAATTTAATGAAATTACCACTTAATTGCAAGGATTTGATTTGCTCAGTAATCGATTTACCATATTGATGATTAAATTTGCTCCCCAAAATTGCAATACTAATGTAACTGCCAGAAGATTTTATAGTTAACTCATTGATAATATGATTGAGAGCTTGTTCTAAATCTGCTTTGGAATTAATACTAGGTGGTAGTGATAATTTAGTGCTGTTTGCAGACTGTTCTTGATGATTCTCAAATAAGGTTACATATATTTCAGATACTTCATCAATTTGATGAACAACAAATTCTGTAGGATAATTAATAAAAATATTTCTTGCTTTTTTCCGGAAAGATGTTTAGATACACATTCGCTAATAGTGAAATTGTGTTTAATTTTAAAAGATTTAGAAAGAGTACTCAATTTAATCCAACAATTTTTAGTCTTTTTTTGCTCAGACTTGATTAATTCTTTTATTTGCTGAATAAACTGCTCAATTGTTGGTAATTCAGGAGGACGACCGGTAATTTGCGTGACAAGTTTATCTGTAGAAACATTCAAGACTATGAGATTTTCTCCTTGTTTGCTCACACGATAAACTATCAAACCATTTTGCTGAAGATGGTTGCAAAGGTTAGTCATTACTTTATCTGAGGAGCAGACTAAAACTTCTTTAGCATTTGGATAACGCTCATGAACTGACGAGCCAAATGCGATCATTTTTCCATCAGCATTGTCTTTCCCCGCAGGGAAATGAATCAATTCGTAGCCACGCTGATGTAATTCAACATCTCGCTTACCCATACTACACCAATTGGCAAAAGTAATTTTAACGTGAAGAGGGAAAGTACAAACTGTTGTGAGAATTTTTTCTTTTTCGATGTTGAGTTGTAAGTTTTCTGCATCTAACAGTAGAATAGCGATCGCTTGTGAAGCTTGCGAAACAAAAGTGCCTTTGCTATTTATAGATGCTTGTAGAGTAACCAAATCATTTTGATGATTAAATTCAGGAAAATTTGGAAAATAGACAGAGTAACAAATTCTAGTTTCTAAATTGTGAAAAACTAAAGAATCAAAAAAACTTGGAATTAAAAATATTTCCAAATATTTTTTGATCGCGGGCATTATTTCTATAGAATTTGCTAAATTACTAACTTTTTTGTTTAATCCAGCTAATAGTGCAGATTGATAATTAGCTTGGCTCCAATTAATTTTTTGGTAATTTATAACCACTAATTCAGGATGCTGCTGCAAGATAGGAATAATCTCCTGACAAACAGAAATACTAAGTTGATAGATTAAATTAGCATCATGGGTACTCAACAACCGTTGTTCATTTGGCATAGCTCAGATATTAAAGTAGTTCAACCTGACTTATACCGTCGTCCTAGACGGCAATTTAACCATGTTATATCTGGGCTATAAACCATCTGATAACCGTAAAACTGCCTAAAGGAAATACTTTTAACTTAGATGTAGTCTGTAATATAGATGTCCGTATAAATAATATTTCCTTAAAGCTAGTAAGAATTAATTAAATTTCAATTCATTTTTTAACACTAACTTCATATCATCACAAGAAGTACTTCAATTAAGACGGGCTAAAACATAGTCGCGGGTACGAGAATCACAAGGGTTGGAAAAAATCTTTTTTGTGGCACCAAATTCAACCATTTGACCAATCCGATTTTCGTTAGTGTTAAAGAAAGCCGTAAAATCAGATATACGAGTAACTTGCTGCAAATTGTGGCTAATAAATACCATTGTCAAGTCAGAGCGCAAACGCAAACTCTGAATTAAACTTTCAACCTTCATGCTAGCAACGGGATCAAGGCTAAAGCAAGGTTCATCCATCAGCATAACTTTCGGTTTGACTGCTAAAGCACGAGCAATACAGAGTCGTTGTTGTTGACCACCAGAAAGCTCTAAAGCCGATTTATACAGTTTATTTTTGACTTCATCCCAGAGGTCAGCATCTTTGATAGCAGATTCTACAATGCCATCTAATTCTGTTTTTGGTCGCCATCCCACTAATTTCACCCCATAGGCAACATTGTCATAAACGCTCATAGGAAAAAGATTCGGCTTGGGGAGTACTATACTAACTTGGCGACGCAGCCGATTTAAATTGACCCGACGTTCATAAATATTTTGATTAAAAAATTCTACCCGTCCTTCAACTCGCACATCTCCTTCTAAATCAATCATCCGATTTAGACATTTAATAAAGGTAGTTTTACCACAACCACTAGGGCCAATAATCGCAGTTACTTTACTTTGATAAATATCTATTGATATCCCTTCAAGTATCTTTTGGGCATCGTAATAAAAACTGAGATTTTTCACTCTGATGGCTGGAATTAATTTATTCATGCTGGAAAAGCCTGTGCAATAAATATTGACTACATAAAAAAGTAAAAATCAGCGGCATTTTTTTCACTATGCTGCCTTAAAAAGCGGAGGTTTATATTCATTCACATAGCTAAACAGCAAGTACCCAGTTATTAAGTGTTTGTATAAGTCTTGTGACGAAAAATTATTTTTTTTTAGACTTTTATTTGTACAAAAATCCTATCACATCACTAGTTAAGATTAACCTTTATCTAACCAAAGTTTAACTATTATATTAACTTTCCATGTCATTTTTATAACAGTGAACCTATTGTATGTTCACTAGTACTTAACTTCATAAAACTACTGCGCTTTTGAAGTGAGAGAGCAAAAATTTTACGTGCAACAAACTAAAAGTGTCTTTATGAACAAAACGAACTTTAAGCTTAACGGTTTGACAGCATTGGGTGTGATCTCATTAGTAGGAGCCACACTGGGCATATCAATATCTGCGGTTCAGTCTCAAAGTGTCAGCACGATTAAAGTTGATGGTTCCAGCACCGTCTTCCCAATTACTGAAGCAGCAGCAGAAGAGTTCCAAAAAGCTCAAAGAGGCAGAGTTCGCGTTACAGTGGGCGTTTCTGGTACTGGGGGTGGATTTAAAAAGTTTTGCCGAGGGGAAACAGATATTTCTGGTGCTTCTCGTCCAATTTTACAAAAAGAAATGGATCAATGCAAAGCTGCGGGTATTCGCTATTTAGAACTGCCAGTAGCTTATGATGCATTGACTGTAGTGGTTAATCCCCAAAACTCTTGGGCGAAAAACTTGACAGTAGCTGAATTGAAGAAAATGTGGGAACCAGGGGCACAAGGCAAAGTTAACAACTGGAATCAGATTCGTCAAGGATTCCCCAACGCACCGTTGAAGTTGTTTGGCCCTGGTGCTAACTCTGGAACCTTCGACTACTTTACCGAAGCTGTTGTTGGTAAATCTAAGTCTAGCCGTGGTGATTTCACCGCTAGTGAAGACGATAACGTACTTGTACAGGGTGTTGCCCGCGATAAAAATGCTCTTGGTTACTTTGGTTATGCTTATTATGCAGAAAACCAAAACAAACTGAAAGCAGTACCAGTGAATGGTGTATTACCCTCAGAGACAACTGTAAAAAACGGCACTTACACCCCTCTATCCCGCCCAATTTTTATCTATGTCAGTTCCAAGGCAGCTGAAAAGCCAGAGGTGAAGCAGTTTATCCAATTTTACTTACAGAATGGGGCTAAGTTTTCCCAAGAAGTAAAATATGTACCCTTGCCAGCATCAGCCTACACTACTGCCCAAAACCACTTTAACAAAAAGAGATTTGGCACAATTTTTGGTGGAAAAGAATCAGTTGGACTAAAGATTGAAGAACTGATGAGCCGTGAAGCTAAAGACTAAGCTTAGTTCTGAATTTTGAATTTCTCAAAACTTACCAAAGAGAGGCATAACACCTCTCTTTGCCTATTGAAATTGATCATATCAAGGAGCAAGCGCATATCCAGCATGAGTAGTGTCAAACAAACTCGGTTTTCTCCAAAACTAGTGCGCGATTCGCGAGAACGGGCAATTGAGTCTGTCTTATTTTTGGCAGCACTTTCTTCTGTAGCGACTACGGTAGCGATTATTGGTGTTTTGCTTTACGAGTCCATACTATTTTTCCAGAAAGTATCTTTATGGGAATTTTTAACAGATACTCAGTGGACACCTTTATTTGACGAAAAGCACTACGGAATTTTGCCGCTAGTTTCAGGAACTTTGGTTACGACAGTGGTAGCTTTATTAGTTGCAGTACCACTAGGTACAATTATTGCTATTTATCTCAGTGAATTTGCTCCACCCATAGTCCGGGAAGTAGTCAAGCCAGCTCTGGAACTGCTAGCAGGCATTCCTACTGTAGTTTATGGTTATTTTGCGTTGTTATTTATTACACCATTATTGCAAGTAATTTTGCCGGATTTGCCTGGTTTTAGTATGTTAAGTGCAGGGCTAGTCATTGGCATTATGATTATTCCTTATGTAAGCTCCCTCAGCGAAGATGCCATGCGGGCTGTACCAGCCCATCTACGTGAGGGTTCTTATGCAACGGGAGCTACTCGTTTGCAAACAGCTTTGCGAGTTGTAGTGCCAGCATCTCTTTCTGGCATATCAGCAGCTTACATCTTAGGCATTTCTCGTGCAGCAGGCGAAACAATGATAGTGGCTATTGCTGCGGGTGGACAGCCTAATCTAACTTTTAACCCTATGGAACCAGCAGCTACAATGACTGCCTACATAGTATCGGTAAGTCTTGGCGACTTACCTCATGGCAGCTTAGAATACGAGACTATCTTTGCTGTTGGACTGACTTTAGTGCTGATGACTTTGGTTTTTAATATCATTGGTCATTTCCTCACCAAGCACTATCGAGAAATTTATTAAAATGACAACTTTTAATCTTCAGGAAGTCCGTAAAACTATTAGCCGTAACAAGCGAGCAGAATATATTTTCAATGTCATTGGTCTGCTGTCGATGCTAATTGGCATTGTTACACTGCTAGCACTATTATTTGACTTGATTAGTGATGGTTTTCCACGTCTTTCATGGCAGTTTTTGACTTCTTTTCCCAGTCGCAAGGCGGAAGAAGCAGGAATCCTCTCAGCTTGGGTAGGAACGCTTTTAGTCATGTTGGTAACGGCATTAGTAGCAATTCCTATCGGCATAGCATCAGGGATTTACTTAGAAGAGTATGCCAAAAAAAATTGGTTGTCTGATTTAATTGAGATTAATGTCACCAATTTAGCGGGGGTACCATCGATTATTTACGGTCTTTTGGCTTTAGGGGTATTTGTGTATGGCTTTCACCTCGGTCAAAGTATTATTACCGCTGGTTTGACCTTGGCGCTACTAGTTTTACCAGTAGTAATTGTTGCTACCCGTGAGGCTCTGCGTGCTATTCCTAATAGTATCCGTGAAGCTGCTTATGCGACAGGAGCTTCTAAGTGGCAAATGATTTGGGATCATGTTCTACCTTACTCAACAGGCACAATTTTTACTGGTATTATTGTGGCTTTGGCACGAGCCATTGGCGAAACTGCGCCTTTAATTACCATTGGCGCACTTACATTTATAGCCTTCTTACCAGAACCACCAATTACAGGACAATTTCCCTACATTTCCTTTTCCTGGTTACTTGCTCCGTTCACAGTTTTGCCCATCCAAATGTTCGATTGGGTATCTCGCCCCCAAGCTGAGTTTCAAGTGAACGCAGCAACAGCAGGTGTTGTACTAATTGCTATGACTTTGGCTATGAATGCTGTGGCAATTTATCTCCGTTATAGTTTACGCAGAAAAATCAAATGGTAGAAACAGTATCTTCAACCTTAGAAAAACCAATCAAAGCTTCGGTAAATTACCTCAATTTTTACTATGGCGGAAAAGTTCACGCTCTCAAAGATATCAATATGCCAGTAAGCGAAAAACAAGTTACAGCGCTAATTGGGCCTTCTGGATGTGGCAAAACCACCCTGTTACGTTGTTTCAACCGGATGCATGACCTTTATCCGGGAAATCGCTATAGAGGAGAAATTGCTTTACAACCGGATGGGATTAACTTACTCAGTAATAAGGTTGACCCAATTGAGGTGCGGATGCGGATTAGTATGGTATTCCAAAGACCTAATCCCTTTCCTAAGTCAATTTATGAAAATGTGGCTTATGGCCTGAGGGTACGAGGTGAATCTAAGCGTGGAGTTATTGATGAAAAAGTAGAGAAAGCTTTGCGCGATTCAGCTTTGTGGAATGAAGTTAAAGACCGATTAAATGACTTAGCTTTTAATCTTTCTGGTGGTCAACAGCAGCGATTGTGCATTGCCCGTGCTTTAGCAACTGACCCGGAAATTATTTTATTTGATGAGCCAACATCAGCCTTAGACCCGATAGCAACCGCTAGCATTGAAGAGTTAATTGTACAACTGAAAAAAACGGTGACAATTTTGATAGTAACTCACAATATGCAGCAAGCGGCTCGTGTTTCTGACTATACGGCGTTTATGTATTTAGGGGAGTTGGTGGAATTTGATATGACAGAAGATATTTTTAATCATCCCTCGAAGCCGCAGACGGCAGACTATGTGAGTGGTCGTTTTGGATAATTTGGAAGCATTAAAATTTAACTGATTTTATTAGCTAGCCAAAGGTTAATAAATTGAGTTATTAGTTTATAACAATATAGTGTCAATGCAAAAATTTTAGTTTTTCAATTAATATTTTGCTTCTTACAAAAATTAATTATGGAATTATTTATATGACATGTCGTGATGTCTGCAATATCTAAGTTCAAATCAGTAGCATCTGCGATCGCTTCCCAGTTACTAATGCCAACCGCTTGACAGATGGCAATGAAGATTTCTCGCTGAATGCGATCGCTCTGCCAAAATCGCCGTAATGTCGCTCTAGATGTATGAGCATCCTGCCACCAACGCGCCGTGCTGGTTTTTGTCCATCCAATACGCAGCCGTGCTTTGTCTATAATTGCCAGTCCTTTTGTAGATGCTTTGAGCGAGTTGGACATATATCTGTTATGTGAGCAGATTGTCTCTATTTTTAACCAATCCCCGTTTGACAGCTTCTCTTAGTGCAGTTGCTTTCCGCAAAAGTCCTTCCTGATAAATCTGCATCAGGACTTGTAATTCTGGGCGATCATCATTAGTAAGAGTACCTGCCTGTTGGCGATCAAGCAATTCACTCAGTCGAGAATCTTGTTCTGGTTCCATTTGCAGTTCAGTTAAACCCAGAACTTATTCATTAGATAAAACAGAGACAGGCTCAAGATTATTAACTTCTGTACTGACAGGTGGAATCGAGAGTTGAAGAGTATCTGCTAAAACGCTAGCAACATCACGATTTGCTAGCCGTGCAAAGCGTTCAGCACGTTGGTAAATCTTGTCTGGCAAGGTAATAGTGATTTTGGTACTCATGGCTGTTATAGAGATTCTTTTCTATTGTCTTTTGCGATCGCTTCTGCTCTCAACAATAGAATATCTCTTCATCTAGCAGTTTAGTGATTTTGCTGCTGTTTATGATGCCCCCTGCGATCGCTTACCAAAGCAATCACATCTATTAGTTTAATCTTTTAAAGACTTAAGCAACAAATTAGGACGGGCAGCTTTCACACAAAGGTAAAGATCTGGATTGCGAACAAATATATAATGTTCATACTCATACCAATGCATCTCACCTTTTTCTTGATTACAAGCCTTGCAAATGACCCATAAATTCTTAAATTCCATTGATAACCAAGGGTATTGTGACCGAGGTAATTTGTGATCTATTGTCTTACCACCTTTGTCAGAGTAATGATACTCACAAATTGGACAGTGCCAATCTGAATTTTCTTTCACCCAGTCTTTACTTTCTTGGGTTGTTCCACATTCGTAATCACCATTAATATAGCGCCAGTAATCGAATTTTCGATAATTTTCAAAATCTTGATGAGTTAGTTTGTGATATCGCTTGTTACCGATCTGATTTGCAAGCTCAAACAATTCTCTAAGTTCCTTAGTTTCGATATTCATCGTATATATATCGCTAAAATTTCATAATTTTTATTTATATATCTTTCTATTGTATCTATTTTTAGAATTTTTACTAAAATCAATAAACTCTATTTCTGTATCAGGAAATTGCCGATCAATTTCTTCTGCAATTTCGTTAACTTCTATAGCCAACTTTTGATTAAAATTAGCTATTTCTTGAGTTGTGAAATATTTATTTCCAATACGATCAGCTTCTAAAAATAATTCTTCAAGCGTTAAATCTTCAAATTGATATCTATTTAAAATTTCTTCTATTTTTTGATAAAGATTAATAACGTTCTGCCAACCAATGTTTTTATACCTTTTTTCTTTGAGCCAAGATTGTTCTTCTCTATGAAGCTTAATTCGATTCTTAGAGTTAGTATATTGAATTTCACGATAACTCATTCCATTAAATTTTATTTTTTTATTTTTTTTATTAATCATAGAATAAATTTCCTACCCCAGTGTTGATTTGAACATATTAATTAATGCTTTACGAATTTCACTGTCTTCATATTGAAGCAGTCGCTTAGTATCTAAAGCTAGTTTTAGCTTAATTGCGTCAATTATATTTTTCAAGCTCTTGTTATCTTTTTTGAGTTGATCATTTGCTTGAATTAGCTCACTATTCTGAAAATTTATATTCTGAAATTGAGCTTCTAAAATTTTGTTTCTCTCAAATAATTTTTGAATCTCAACTTCGTATTTTTCTTTTTCCTGTTTTTGAAATTTATTTAATTCCTGCTCTTTCAATTCAATCTCTTTGGTTTTCTTGGTTACTAAACTTTTTTGAGCAGCTTGAAGGCGCTGACGCTTAATTAGTTCTGAACCAGCGAAAGACGAAATAGTTCTGCGAATAGTAATTTCATCAGGATCACAACTAAAGTCAATTGCTTCCAAAGCACGCATAGCGTCTGCTTTTGTCCATCCCTCACCTTCAAGTAGCTTAATGATCTGTAACTTATTCACGGTTGTATAAAATAGCTAATGTAAAATATATAACTCTGTATTTGTTTATTGTGCCCATGTGTTGAGTTAGACTAACAATTCCAGCCTATGTTCCAGTAAAAAGCAGTATTTCGTAATAAATGAATCATTGAGCCAATTGCTGAGCATCTAGTGAACATAAAACTGAGCATTTTTGCCAAAAAAACACACCTACGCTAGAGACATAAAACAAAAGCGTGAGGTTATTAATATGATTCAAACCCTAGAACGCCAAGCTGGTGGCTTATATGTTCAAACTCCTAACCAACAGCAGATTGCTTTCCCTCTCATTTTTGTGGCATTTGATGAGCTAGTGCCTTATTTTTAAACTTTGTTATTTCAGCACTTAAGTAGCTCGGTGTTAAAAATTATCGTTATGAGAAGGTAGGAGGCAGAAGGAAAGAGGTTTTCAAATAACTTTACTTTTCGTTACATAGTTCGGTTTATTTGCACCGTTCTATTTATTCCCTGCGGGCTTAAATTCTCGACTTCTAAATCTCGTTCAGGAATACATACGATAGAGGAATCTTCATCTAACTTGACAAGGCATCCTTTCTGAATTTAAAAATCAATATTTTGATAATCAATCACTTCACCACTTTTACCTTGATATTCTCCCCTTAAAGTAAATATACGATATCCTGTAAAATCCTCAATCATGACTTTTATAGATCTATAAAATTAATGACAAAATCAACTACATTATCAATTTAATAAATTCCAGTAATGATGTTAAATTAAAAATATTGTCTATAAATAAATTCTATGAATAATGAAATTACTGAAAAGCTCAAACAAGCTACCGATAGTTTGCTAATGATGAGTGAGTCAGAGTATCCATTTGAAGTTTTTGTATGGTCTAATGAAGGTCAAGAACCTTTGACAAATCAAAAACTCCTTCAATTAACAGGAAATTCCCAAGAAACATCAATTGAAACAGTAGAATTAAATTATTTTTTTCGTAACTGTGTTGATCACAAAGAATGGCACGATGAAACCCAAAAACAAAATGTGCAAAAATTTCAATTACTTGTCAAAATATTAAAAGATAATCTCAATGATATTCAAGTCTATCGCATAGGTACTATCAATATTAATGTCTATATTGTTGGGAAAACTCCATCAAAAGATTTAGCTGGAATTTCGACACAAGTTATAGAAACCTAACTAATCAATCGTCATCCTGTCTATAAATATAGACAGGCTTTAGTTTTCATTAAAGACTATTTATAAAGTAAATCTTAAGTAGGGTGCGTTAGGCGCTTAAATTATTCTTATTTTTGACCAATTACATTGAAGATATGTGCCATAATACAGCCTACAAAAATTTTATTTTTACTTCATAAATAACCTTTTTAACAAGTCTTATAAAGTGTCAACTCTAGCTTCAATTGTACTTTGAACGGATGTAGAAACATTAGAGAGTAAATTGTAACCAGTGTTTGCTTCAATAGAATCAACACTTACTCTGTAGTTTTTCCAATTCGCATTTCTAATACCTTGTGTATTAGGCATGTTAACAGCAATTACTCTGGTGCTAGTATTGACGCTACTAGCTCCAGAATTTGATGAATTTAACACTACAATAACTTTCCAAATTCTGCTTGGAACTGTAACGTTACCATTAGCAATTGTGGTTTTGGAACCATTTGACCCTGTACCACCAGTGCCATAAGAACCAGAAATAATATAGAGTTCTTTTCCCTGATTTACTAAGTCTCTAGAATAGCTTTCTAATACAGCCCAAGGCCCCTGATTATTATCAGGTGACTGGGGAATGATATTGGTCATTAAAAAAGTAGCAGAATTATTGGTAACGGTGTTTGTTCTATCGGCTGAAGGAGTATTATGTCCGCGATCAAATCCGCTACCAGTGTAATCGGAAGAAGTGACTCGATAACAGCTTGAAGGTAATGTAGTATCTGCGCGAAAATCATCTTGGCGAGGTGCGCTTCCCAACCAGGATGTGTTCAATTGCCAACTGACCCAATTGGGTGTTCCTCTATAGCAATTGTAAGAAACTGCATATTGAAATTTGCTTAATAAACGATTACTGTAACTAGTGCCAGCATTACTGGGATTTCCCATTCTGAGATGGACACTTGAGGTTTGAGCAATTAGTGGCTTTTGTAGATAATTAAGCAAAATGGAAAGTACTGCTGCTGGGAAAGCAAGAAGTAGAATAGTCTTGAAAAATTTAGACTTTTTCATTTGTGAATATTTATTCGTTGAAATAAACTACAACTGTTTCTGTAAAAGTTACAGAAATTCAGTAAAACTGAGCGATCGCAGTGTAGCTCTGGTTGTATAAAAGGAGGTAAATAATACGTAAATGCAACATTAAATTTTAGTAATCATTTAAGTAATTACCTCAAATAAAATGCAAAATAAGATGAAAAACTTATATATTATTTAATTTCATAATTAAGCAATGGCGCGGTGTACCCGCGCCCAGGCGATCGCCAGTCGCAGTCAAACTCTGTGCCACACTGAGAAAATCGACCAGTAGATATCGAATGGCATTCAATCAGTTCTAATTATTGCTACTGTGTTAAATCCAAATCATCAATTTAAGCATCAACGTTCTACGTCAATTTTCAATCGGCATATCAGAAAACCGACTCCACTCATTCCAAGACCCATCATAATTTTGCACATGGGGATATCCCAGCAAATACTTCAAGACAAACCAAGTATGTCCTGATCGCCCACCAATAGCACAGTAAGTAATTACCTTGTGTTCCGGGTTGATGTTCTTCTCGCTATAAAGTGCTTGTAAGTCTTCTACTGACTTAAAAGTTCCATCATCGTTCAAAGCTAGTCCATAAAAAACAGATACTGCACTAGGAATATGTCCTGCTCGTTCAGTTGCTTTGGGTGGCTCATTCATAAACCATTCGCCACTGTATTCTTGAGGTGTACGCACATCTACCAATACGCAGTCTGTCTTACCAATTGATTCTTGCACCTGATTATGCAATATTCGCAAATTTGCGTCAGGAGCCGATACCTGATACTGAGTTGGCAAAATTATTGGTGATTCTGCTGTCAATGGCAAACCTTCCATAGCCCATTTTCTACGACTACCATTGAGAACGCGCACATCACCATGACCGAAGACTTTGAAAAGCCAAAATAGCCATGCCCCAGTTGCAGGTAAATCGCCATAATCGCCATAAGTAATCACTGTTGTATCGTTGCTAATGCCAGAACGTGTTAACAGTTTTTCCCATGCAGTGATATCAAAATTGATGCGGTAATCAGGAAGTAATAAATCATTCAATATATTCCAGAAAACTGCATTGGGAATATGTCCGTTATTGTAAGCTTCGGGACTGATATCTGCTTCGACTATGCGAACTTGAGGATCGTTGGAATGCTCCATAACCCACTGGCAATCAACCAGCACTTCAGGATGGGCATACTTGAACATATTTTTAAAATTTGGGTGGAGGTATTGAGGTAATATATGGTTGATTTCCCAGCTAATCCAGTCCTCGAAAGAGTACATTTGGCAACAAAATTATGGCGAATTCTTTGCAATCCATATTTCAAGCGATCGCCCAAGCGCAAGATGAAAAAGACCTGCGAGCGCAGATTATAGATAGCATAGGTAATTATTTTGCTGCTGATCGTTGGGGAATTTTTTTTTGGGATCAACTTCCTCTTGTTAACAGCAGTTTCCAGAATCTACTGGAAGTCGGGTTATCTGTAGAGCATAATCCGGTCGTGCGCTATCTAGTTGAGCATCATGCTCCTGTTCACGAAGCTTTAGTATTGACCCCAAAGGCATGGAATTTGATTTGTCCCCGCCCTGACCACTGGCATGTCATGGCCGGGCCAATTGTTAGCAATGGTTGCCTTGTGGGTGTTGTTGGCTTTACCCGCATTCGGGGTACTGCTGCCTTTGATACACAAAATCTTGCTGATCTCAGTGGGTTATGTTTACATTTATCTACCTGGTTAGCAACGGTGCGATCGCGTGCATGTCTAGAACCTGACTTGTCTAATCATCGGCTCACTTCTCGTGAACTGCAAATTGCCGAACTGGTCGCACAGGGGCTTACGAATGCTGAAATCGGTTCTACTCTTTGGATTCAAGAAAATTCAGTCAAGCAAGCCTTAAAACGGATATTCCGTAAATTAGAAGTTTCATCTCGCGCCGCGATGGTTGCTCGGATTTTCTCTGCTCAAAATAAAGCAGTCTAAAAATATACACTAGCTTTTGGATAATTCTTTACTTGAAAAATCCCTTACTTACCCGCCTAAAACAAGCTATCTCTAAATTCAAGTTGGTATCATAGTGCAGGACTACCCCAATCAGGTAGCGTTCAGGTTAGGATCTTGTCACACTTCCTTTTTTATTCGAGAAGTCCTATTCTAGAATTTTCTGGCTAAAATAGTATATCTGTTCTACTCAAACTCCCAAAGCAACACTCCTTAAATCCATATATTTTTAGAGGCAATTAGAGGCAGGAATGGCTATCAACACCGATACTTCTGGCAAGCAAAAAGCGTTAAATATAGTACTCAACCAGATTGAACGCAGCTTCGGCAAAGGAGCAATCATGCGCCTAGGCGATGCTACCCGGATGCGGGTGGAGACGATTTCTACTGGGGCGCTCACGTTGGATTTGGCATTGGGTGGCGGCTTACCCAAGGGAAGAGTGATCGAGATTTATGGGCCGGAAAGTTCCGGGAAAACCACAGTAGCACTACACGCCCTCGCCGAAGTGCAGAGAAATGGCGGGATTGCTGCCTTTGTTGATGCTGAACACGCCCTTGACCCCACTTATGCTGCGGCTTTAGGTGTAGACATTGAAAATTTGCTAGTTTCCCAACCTGACACTGGTGAATCAGCATTAGAAATTGTCGATCAGCTAGTTCGCTCAGCCGCGGTTGATATTGTAGTTATTGACTCTGTAGCAGCGCTGGTTCCCCGTGCCGAAATTGAAGGCGATATGGGTGATACCCATGTTGGTCTGCAAGCGCGCTTGATGAGCCAAGCCTTACGAAAAATTACTGGTAACATAGGTAAATCTGGTTGTACAGTAATTTTTATTAACCAACTGCGACAAAAAATCGGTGTTACCTACGGTAGCCCAGAAACTACAACTGGTGGTAACGCATTGAAATTTTATGCTTCGGTGCGCTTAGATATTCGCCGGATTCAAACCTTGAAAAAAGGCACAGATGAATTTGGTAATCGCGTTAAAGTGAAAGTTGCCAAAAATAAAGTAGCGCCGCCTTTCAGAATTGCAGAATTTGACATTATTTTTGGTAAGGGGATTTCTACTTTAGGTTGTCTAGTTGACTTAGCAGAAGAAACTAGCGTGATTGTTCGCAAAGGAGCTTGGTACAGCTATAACGGCGATAATATCTCTCAAGGACGAGATAACGCCATCAAGTACCTAGAAGAAAAACCTGAGTTTGCTAAACAAATAAAGGAACTAGTGCGTCAAAAGCTAGATATGGGAGCTGTAGTATCTGCTAACTCAGTAGCCAAATCTACAGAAGAAGAAGACGACGACGACAACGATAATTTAGAGGAAGAAGAATAACACGAAGATGTACTCTGGTAGTATTTTATTTACTGCCATAAATCGAAAAGATTACCTCTAAGTAGGGCAATCTTTTCGATTTTTTAGCTTTGAATTTAAAATTGCTGAAAACAATGTTCTAAGGGGTAGACAAATAATTTGCTTGTGGTATAATAGTAAACTTGTTAAGGTTTGAAAAAACATAACCGAAATCGCCAGCATAGCACAGTGGTAGTGCATCCGACTTGTAATCGGAAGGTCGTCGGTTCAAATCCGACTGCTGGCTTGAACCCTAAAACCAATATTCCTAAGAGCCAGAAGCACTTCTGGCTTTTTAGCTTATTAAGACTAGTACGATTTACTGTACTAATACTGTGCTGAATTACCCCATATTATGCTCAAATACAGAATGTATTTAGCTCAGGTTTAGCACAGTGAAATGGACGGTTGAGGCGGTCAACGAAAGGCTAAAAGCAGGGAAGGTAGGTGTGAAAGTTGAGCAAAGGGGCGATCGCTTATCTTTGCGTGCGACACTTCCACCCAAACCAGGGAGCAAGAAAATAATCTGGCATCAGCAATATTTATCCTTGGGTATCTACGCCAACCCAGCCGGATTGCAACGGGCAGAGGCTGAGGCGAAGATAGTTGGAGGATTATTGGCAAGGGATGAATTTGACTGGAGTAGATACTTAGAACAAAAGGAGCCAACTGCAACTTGTAGCTATTGGGTAGAAAAATTTAAGCAAGAATATTTCGCTAGCAATGGCGATGATCCAACCAAACAGCAGACATGGAAGCGACATTACGAAGCTTGCTTTAATAAGCTGCCAGTGAATGAAAATTTAACGCCTGAAATTTTAATTGCTACAGCCACAGCCACCCCTGCCAACACCTGGACGCGACGGACAATGTGCCAAAGGTTGGAACAACTAGCAAAGCTTGCTGGTGTAAAGGTTGACCTCAAAAAATACCAAGGCAGTTACTCCAGCACAAAACAAATTATCAGGCAGTTACCATCAGAAGAAGAGATTGTGGCGGTGCGGGATGCGATCGCACATCCTGAGTGGCAGTGGGTGTTTGGGGCGATCGCTTGTTTTGGGTTGAGACCTCATGAAGCCTTTTTCTGTGAAATTAGCTCCAATTACCCACATACTTGCGCTATTGCCGAAGGCAAAACGGGAAGCAGGATTGCCTTTCCTTTGCCTTTAGAATGGATTCAGGAGTGGCGGCTATGGGAAAATAAAAAACCTTCCAGGGTAAATCTGGAAGGTATAACCAACAAGGATTTAGGTAACAGGATTTATAAAGCCTTAAAAAGGTATGGTGTGAAATTTAAAACTTATGATTTGCGCCACAGTTATGCTATTCGCGCTGCAACTAAATACAAAGTGCCAATCATCGTAGCCGCAAAGTGGATGGGGCACTCTCCAACGGTTCACACCAACACCTATGGCAAGCACCTTACAGAGATAGACCATCTAGAAATATTTGAACGGCTTAACAACTCACCGCCGCGCTAGTTTTAAGATTTTTGCCATTTTAATTAATCTAAAAACCTGGGTTAAATTTTTTAATTCGCTCAATAACTTTATCGTATTGAGTAACCTGAATCTGGGCAGTTGATTCTACTTGAAATTCTGCAAAAATCGTCCTCACTTCACTCTCACTTAGCTTGGCTTCACCCCGCGCGATCGCCCACAATCTTTTAGCTTGAGCATCGGTAATTGTTTGGGCGGGACTTACCCCACTCATACCATTTCACGAAAAGCCTGATACAAATAAAGCATCCAAAATAAAACCCCAACCTGTAATGTTCGCAACAATTGATGTGTTTAATTCCTCAAGACGTTGCCAAATAACTGTTCTTAACTCGTCCAAATTAGCAAAGCATTCCCAACTTAAATTCCTTTTGACTTCTTCCCATAAACGTTCAATGGGATTGACTTGGGGAGTATGTGGAGGTTGAAATAATAAAATAATATTTTCTGGAATTTTAAGAGTCTGGCTTAAATGAAAAGCACCGTTATCTAATTGAAGGATATGTAGCTGCAAACTGTTCTAAAAAAATATTGAAGCAAGCTGTGTTGAGATGAGAGAACTCCCAAATATAATACTCACCAGTTAATGGCTCTACTAATCCATACAAATAGAAGTTTTCTCTCTTCCATTGCATGATGCCGATAGGTTTAATGCCACAGAGCGTAATCAGCCTTCCTAATTCTGTTTTTAATCCTACACGACTTTCATCACCGAAAAGGAGGGCTGGGGAAGCTGGGGAAGCTGGGGAAGCTGGGGGGGATACCCTCCGCAAATGGTT
>NZ_JAECZB010000098.1 GCF_016056295.1 Atlanticothrix silvestris CENA357 | reverse complement strand
GTACAGGCAAATATCAAAGAAGCAGTTGAGCTTTATATAGAAACCTTGTCAAATTCAGAAAAACAGGCACTTCAGAACAAGGAAACATTCACAATAACCTTGGAGGTAAAAGTTGCCTAAGCTGCCACGTTTGACTGCAACAGAAGCGGAAAAACTTTTATTAGATGCAGGCTTTATTCAAATGAGAAGTAAAGGAAGTCACAGGATTTATTTTTGAGAAGAAGTGAGAGTAGTGATTCCTTTTCATTCAGGAAAAATATTGCACCCAAAAATAGTTAAACAGGTTCTACAAGCCATTGACATTTCTGAGAATGAAGCGACAGTAGAAGAAGTAATACCTGAAACTGATGAATAAAAATACCATCTCCCAAGCGCCGCTTTTATATCCTCCACCAAAAGACTGTTAAATGCAATTGAAACTTTAGGAGTAGATGCCGATGAACCTACTCTTCAAGAAATTAGTGAGATGGTCAAAGAAATGCGACGGGAACGACACTCTAAAAAATGAGAGTTGTCTTAGATGTTAATGTTTGGGTTTCTGGTTTACTTTGGCGTAGTGTTCCAGGTCGAATTTTCGATTTAGCAGCAGCAAATAAAATCACCATTTATACATCTGAGGCTATCCTTGCAGATGTTGAAGAAATACTTGCACGTAAGAAGTTTCAATCAAAAATAAATGCTTTAAATACAACTGTAAAAGAGTTGCTTTCTATAGTAGAACAGTTATCACATTCATGTATTATCACTTCTGTTGAAGTTCCCCAACTGCGAGATCCAGATGCTACGGTTATACCAGATTCAAATATAAAAATTATGCAGACAGATCCAATTATCAGAGTAACTGACGAAAAGCAAATAAATCTACCAGCAGAAATTCAATCTCAACTTAAACCGGGTGATGAGAGACTATTTATAAAGTAAATCTTTAAGTAGCCTAGCCGGGTTTCGACTCCGCTCAACCCTCGTATTCTCAGCGAGCGAGCATTGAGCGAAGTCGAAATGCGTCCTACGGTAATTTTATTTTTACTTTATAAATAACCTCTGAATACAGAGTGATTATAAAAAAAAATTGTATTGTTTTAGAAAAAATAACTCACCCAAATATAGATTTACATGAGTTTTTACAACGTCTTGATGAATTAGAACCCGATCCCAATCAACCCACCTTGGAAGAAATTAGTGAAATTGTCAAGGATGTCAGACTAGAGTTATGGTCTAATTCATGAGAGTTATCCTTGATGTCAATGTTTGGATTTCAGCCTGTAGACCACTAAATCAAAGATTTAGTAGAGGCTTGTACCCAGAATTAATTAAAAATGATTATTTATTTCAATTTTTAATCTTTAATTAAAACTGGTCAATTATTTATGGGTGCATCCCAGTTTTTAAAATGCCCACAGGCTATAAGCCTGGGGCTACAAATACGAAGCCTGCCTTCGCAGGCTATGAATGTTTATAGACTGCGAAGGCAGGCTTCGTTCGTGTAGCAATACCCTAGAAGGGTATTGATTAAAAAAGCGGGATGCTCCCATTATTTATTGACACACAGTAGGTGGTTAGCTTTGCTTTTGTTCAGCTTCTAAATAAGCTGCATAAACTCCCTTAACATTGTACCAATTCAGAAAAATTCGAGCAGTTTCTAAAGCCAATTGAGGTTTACCTAAATTAATCAGCCAACGCAAAAATGGAGCCATCGTTTTTTCATTGAGTGCGCCATTGAGTGAGAGTATTCCCCAAAGTAAGCGATGCAACCAAGTCATTTGAATCATCATCCGTACTTCCCAAGTAGGATGCTTTTGATAAAATAAAACTCCCATGCGACCGCGTTGAATTTCTTTTTCTATCAAACTGGGAATTTGCTCTAATTTGAATGCTGGATGCCAGTGATAGCCAACAGCAGCCGGACATTTAATAAGCTTTAATCCTAAATTTTTTAGTCTTACCCCTAATTCTAAATCTTCCCATCCATAAAGTTGAAAACTGTTGTCAAAAAGTCCAGCTTTCTCTAACCAATGTTTGGAAATTGCTACGTTTCCTGTGGCAAAAAATGCGGCAGAAAAGTCTGTAATTTTATAAGGTTCAGCAGTAGGATTATCGAAATTGCAAGTATTAATTACTGCACCGTAAGTAAAAAAGCGATCGCAGCCTAATTGCTCTTTTCCTGTTACTAGTGCATCTGCATGAGCTTGTAAAAAATCTTTTAGTACCACTAAATCACTATCAATAAAAATAATTGTATCTCCCTGTGCCTGCTCTACCCCCAAATTCCGCGCCGCAGCTGGGCCAGCATGATTCTGTTGAAACCAACGTACATGGGGAAACTCGTCTTTGTGTGCTGCTAACCACTCTAATGTGCCATCAGTAGAACCGTCATCTACCAAGACAATTTCGTAATCACTGATTGAACTTGACGTACTGAACTCTTGCACCTCCAAGGCGCGGAGGCATTTTTCTAAAATCGGCTGACGATTATAAGTTGGTATCACAACGCTGAAAAACACAGTCTCACCCACATATTACTTATCTCCAGGATAGGACAGCAGGGGACTGCACACTGTTCCTTACCTGAGTCAGGATAAGTAAGTTGTTCGTAGTAAGACTTTAGTGCTGAAAAAAGCAACGACTAAAGTCCCGACTACAAACACATATCACTAAATCTAAATGGGATAATGTTTGCTTAAAAATTCTTCTGCTTGTGTCTTATCTTTAACCACTCCATCCACAGTAGCAGCGAGTAAATCATCTAAAATTTGCCGATATTGTGGGCCGGGTTTGTAACCTAATTTCTTGAGGTCGTTACCATTGAGAATTGGCTGCACATTTGCCAAAACTGTGAAATAATGCCAAATTTGCTGTCTAATGAGGCGTGAGCTTTGTAAGGCAATTAAAATCAGCATTGGTAAATCGTACTGTCTGAGGATCTGCATTATCTGACTGAAACGTTGGCACAGAGGGAGAGATTCCTGTACATCAGTTTGGGCTGAAGCCAAATTTTCCAAGCGTTTAATGCTATCCTCTTGCAATTGCAGATTTTTTGCTACTTTCTCCCGGTATTCGGGTGCTAGGTGGGCAATTATGGCTTCTAGCCGCATTTGCCAGTGAATGAGACTTTGTTGGGGATCAAATCGCCGCAAACAGCGTTCTAATAAACTCAGTTGCCGCAGGAGTGAATTATTTAATTGCAGGGTAGGATGTATACATTGCAAAGCTCCCAAATTATCGAGTAACTGCAAAGCTAGTTGCCAGTAAGGAGCTTCTAAAATATGTTTTAGTTCTGCTTTGAGTCTAGTTTGTAGCGCTGGGGTTCTACTATTTATTTGGGAAGTGCGATCGTAAACACCACTATTGATGGCATAACGAATAAACTCTTCTGTTTGCGGTTCAATCTCAAACCCGAAGCGCACAGCAAAACGCACACCGCGATAAATGCGGGTGGGATCTTCGATAAAGCTGTTGGCATGTAAAACCCGAATTTGCTTGGCTTGTAAATCTAGTAAACCACCAAAGAAATCGAGTAATTCACCACCACGGGGAGAAGTGAGACGTAGAGCGAGGGCGTTAATGGTAAAGTCTCGGCGATACAAATCTTGACGAATGGAACTCGCCTCAACTTCGGGATTCGCTGCTGGGTAAGGATAAAATTCTGTCCTGGCGGTGGCAATATCCACCCATAAAGAGTCTAATTCTGGATCTTTGTGCCACAACAAAGCAGCAGTTTGAAAAGCCCCGTGGATGTCTAAGCGAGCTGCTGTATAAATTTGTTGGAGTGCCTTTGCTAATTCCACACCAGCGCCAACATCTGCTGCTTGATGAAAACCATCAACTACCAAATCAATGTCTGTAATCATCAAATTACCTGCTGCTGATTCAGCTAACAGCAAGTCCCGCACTGCACCCCCTACCAAATAAAGATGCCAACCCCGTTTTTCTGCTGCTTGTGATGCAGTGGTGAGTAATTGCCACAGTTGAGGAGCAAGTTTAGTTTGTAATTGAGGCAGATTAATATTACCTTCCCCTCTTCTACTCCTTTGTGCCTCTGTTCCTGCGCCCCTATCTTCATCTGCTTGATGTAATTCTCGCAATACATCAGTGCGGGTAACAAGACCCACTAACTGTCCATTCTCCAATACTGGCAAGCGCCCAATATCATAAGTCACCATCAGCGACTCAATTTGTGGCAATGTCGTACTCGGTGTAATAGTTTTTACATTTGTTGTCATGTAGCCTTTGACTGGCGCGTGACTAAAGCCGTGGTGCAGAGCAATATCGATATCTCGCCGCGAAATAATCCCTACTAATTGCCCTTGGGCATCGACTACAGACAAACCAGAGTGTCCATAGCGTAATAAAATGCGCTGCGCTTCTGCAATTGTGGTTTCAGGACGAATGGTGCGGACGGGTGAGGACATTAAATCCCGCGCAGTGGGAGGATGGGGAATTGAGGCTTTGATGCCGTCTAGCAGTTGTTTTAAGATTTCCTGGGAATCTACTTTGCGTAGGTTCAGTGATGTTGCTTGGGAATGTCCACCGCCACCTAGGGGTTGGAATAATGAATTGAGATTAACACCAGGAATTTGCGATCGCCCTATTATAGTTAAGCGTGAATCATCTTCTCCCAGATGATGTTCGTTGGCCAAAAGCAAAGCATCAATCTCGCTTAACTCAACTAATTGCGAAGCCAGACTAGATAAACCCGGTACAAAATCATTCGTTTTGAGAGTTACCCAGGCAACAGTATATCCATGCAAACAGAAAGATTGTAAGTTTTCTATTGCTTCTGTTAATAGTTGTTGTAATTGGGGAGATAAACCAGGGTCTCGATAAGTAGAAACTACCGACAAACTAGCACCTTGCTGCATCAGCCAAGCTAAAGCCAGGGCATCCCGTGGTGTAGCACTATCATAAGTTAACGAGCCAGTATCAACGTGGATACCCAACGCCATCACCGTCGCTTGGGAGGGTGTAAGAGAAATTTGCTGTTGTTGCAATTGTTCCACCATTAAAGTAGTGGTGGCTCCTACAGCAGAAATATAAGACTGGGTAGCTGGAATATTCTGTTTTTGTCCTAGATGATGGTCATAAACTATGATTTCTTTGATATGAGATAAATCTAACCACTCAGCAGCTTTTCCCAGGCGATCGCGCTGTTGGGTATCTACAATTGTTAGGGAACGAATCTTCTCAGGATTGACCGAACGCCGTTCAATTAAGGGATATTCATCCCGATGCAACGCTAAAAAATCCCGCACAGGTGGATGAGAACCACCAGTCAACACAATCTTACTTCCTGGGAGCAAACACGTTAGTCCTACCGCTGCTCCTAGTGCGTCAAAGTCAGCTGTTGTGTGACAAAGAATTAAATCCATAATTGTCAGCGGTCAGTGGTCAGTAGTCAGTAGTCAGTGGTGAGCCAGCGTGGTAGTTTTAGTTTCCAAAATAAGTAACTGGCAAATCCCTTCATGATTAACGGTCAGGACTAACAACTGACAACTAACTAATGACTATAGTGACGCAATTTCTGCTAGCTTACAAATAAGGAAGAAAAAATTAAAGTGTTTTCCGTGGAACATCACGGAAAACCTCAATCAAAGCTCAGGAAACTTCCAGCGTTTTACCGGAAGTCACTGAGAAGCCTACACTATAATGCTTGCAGTCGGTGTAGGTAGGATATGTCACTATTTCGCTGTCTTGGGAGAAACAAAAATGACGATAATATTCCAATTTGCTTTAATAGCTCTCGTAGTTTTGTCTTTTGTTCTAGTTGTTGGTGTTCCTGTTGCTTATGCAACTCCACAAAACTGGGTTGAATCTAAAAAGCTGCTCTGGCTTGGTTCTGGAGCCTGGATTGCTTTAGTGCTTTTAGTTGGCCTGTTAAACTTTTTTGTTGTTTAAGCAACGGCTTTGCCCTAATGCCAGCAAATAGCATAGGGAATACAAGAGCAGGAAAGCCAAGAATACAGCAAAATCTCAATGGATAATTTTTCATTGTTCTTTTTGCCTAATTGTGCTTTCTTGCTCTTCTACGTTTAAAGAACAAATGTATAGTGGCAAGAGTGTAGTTGATTCAGAGGCAGTCATGGCGGTTTTTGAGGGAACTTTTACTCAAACGGAACCTTTGCGTTTTGCAGTGGTTATTGGTCGATTTAATGACCTTGTTACCGGAAAACTGTTAGAGGGATGTCAAGATTGCTTGAAACGCCACGGCGTAGACCCCAATCCCCACGGTAATCAAGTGGACTATGTTTGGGTTCCTGGAAGTTTTGAAGTACCAATTGTGGCTCGCCAATTGGCACTCTCACATCGTTATGATGCTGTAATTTGTCTCGGTGCTGTGATTCGAGGACAAACACCCCACTTTGATTTAGTCTCTTCTGAAGCTGCCAAAGGTATTGCTGCTGCTAGTTTTCAGACTGGAGTTCCAGTAATTTTTGGAATTTTGACAGTAGACACTATGCAGCAAGCCCTAGAGCGTGCAGGCATCAAAGGTAATCATGGCTGGGACTACGCCATGAATGCTCTGGAAATGGCTAGTCTCATGCGGCAACTGCGTTCTAACCTAGCAGAGCCATACTCTCGTAATCCTCAGTCGTTGCCCGCTTCTTTCCCAAGTGCCAGCGTCGGTAATTTAACTGCGGAGTCTGAAGAAATCGTCTGAAGCCAATCAATAGTCCGTATTCCAAGATTTTTTGACTATTGATTATGGACTATTGACTAAAATAATTGAATTCAAGAGTTGACAAATAGAGATAGATTTGAGATCATAGATAAGTAGCAAATGCGGGTATAGCTCAGTGGTAGAGCGTCACCTTGCCAAGGTGAATGTCGCGCGTTCGAATCGCGTTACCCGCTTGTTAAAAAATATGAATCTTAACTCTAATCTGTTCTAACCGCAGGGTAGTTTGGCTACAATTTTTGGGAGTGTACCTGACTCATCGGGTTTAGAGTATGGTAATCCAGATTACATATTGATTGCAGTTGTGAAGCTAGCATCAAGCAATCTAACTAAAAATGTGTAAGGCACTTATTGCTCTTGAAAAATGCTTGTGCTTCTTGAATCGAAACCAGCATCAACACTTAAAGGTGATCATAAGTAATTGACATAGAAGTGATCCCGATCAAAGCTTGATCACAGGAAAACAATAATAGTGACCCCAGTAATTCACAAGAAAACCTAGGGCACTGTCAAAAGTCCTGTACATGAGTTGCTTATAGGCGTAACTCTCTGAGATCGGTTGTTTTCAGAAGTTACCCCCACGTAAGTTTAAAATTGTAGCAGAGATACAAGCACAATTAATGCCCAAATTTAAAGCCATCAAATGAAGATCAAGAAATTCTTAAACAAGATTGCCAAAGATATCTTTCAGCCAAAGATATCCATCCTGGGGGGACAAATATGAAATTATTACTTTATTTTTGTTTGCAATCATGACAGTGTTTGCCTTAAATCATTATTTAGCTCAAAAGTTGACCACAGAGAAGCCACCCAGGCATTGCCAGGGAAATGTATTCTCGCAGCCAGTAAAAACACGCTCAAGTTATTAGAACGCTTGTGCAATCTCAAAAACCTGAAAAAATTGACTTCAATACGGAATATCCTTGTCCCTGTCGTCGCCGGGGGCAGTTGATTCCCATTACTCTGACAGAAGCATTTGGTTGCGATCGCTGTCAGCAAATCTTTGTCGTAGAAGATAATGGTCATGTCTTAGAACAGCTTTCTACCACCTATCCCTACAAGCGAGCTTGGCGCTGGACGGGAAATAGTTGGCATGTAGTACAACCACGACTGGGAGAAAGCTATCTACCGATAGCATTGGGCATTCTTTTCGTGCTAGTGATTATATGGTTGCCATTAGCATTGCGATTAGCGAATGGTTCTAGCATTATTGCTTGGGCGATGGTGGCAGTGCTGTTAGCTATTCTGCCAGCACTAATGGTCTGGCTTACCTACAGACGTTAATTCAATGACCATTGAAGTTTTGGATGATTGCCCTGAACCAATTACTAGCGCTAAACGCGCTTATCAGGCTTCCCTAAAGTTGGGCTTCACAAAGGGAGTAGACCGCAGTCGCGCTGTGTTGGCAATGGCACAGGCGATTGAGCGCTCATTTGACGACATTTTAGAAGCCAATACTTTGGATTTAGAAGCCAGCAAAGAAATGGCAGTACCAGAGTTGATTTTGGATTGGCTGAAGTTGACTCCTACACGGCTAGAGACAACAGTGGAAATTCTTCAAAGGTTAGGGGAACTATCAGATCCACTAAGGCGAGTCAGGAATGCTGATTATCAACTAGAAGACTCTCAGAGTTACACTCAGTTAATGCCTTTGGGAGTGATTGGATTTATTTATGAGGCATTTCCTGATTTAGGGGCGATCGCGGCGGGGTTTTGTATAAAAACTGGTAATAGTATTATTCTCAAAGGGGGTGCTGAAGCTAGCCATTCTAATGCAGTGATTGCTGAGGTACTACAAAGTGCGATCGCAGAAGTTGGTCTCCCGCCAGGCTGTGTAGAACTCATAGCAGCAGAACATGGTGCTTCAATTCGGGATTTAGTTACCCAAGACCAGTACATGAACTTGGTGATTCCCTATGGACGTTCTAGCTTGGTACAGCAGGTAATGCGGCAAGCAAGCTACCCAGTTTTAAAGTCAGCGATGGGTAACTGTTACCTCTACTGGTCGCTCAATGCCAGTTTAGAGATGGTACGCTGGATGATTATTGATAGTCATCAAAGTGAACCAGATCCAGTTAACGCCATTGAAAAAGTCCTAATTCATCGCCAAGCCATGCCATCATCTTTGGCTGTTCTGTGGAACAGCTTGAAAGAAAAAGGCTTTGAAGTTAAAGGGGATGCAGAACTAGTAGAGGCTTTTCCCCAATTGCATCTAGCCAAAGAAGGCGAATGGGGAACCCCTTATTTAACCAAGACAATAGCTTTTAAATTAGTAGATAGTTTAGATGGAGCGATCGCCTGGATTAATCAACACAGCAGCGGTCATGCTGACTGTATTGTGACTGAATCTTACCAAGAAAGTCGGCAATTTGCTTTAGGAGTTAATAGCGCCTCTACTTACATCAACACTTCCCCGCGTTTTTCCCGCAACCCCTCGCGGGGGGATTCAGTATTTCTCGGCATGTCTAACCAAAAAGGACACCGCCGGGGATTTATTAGTTTGGAAACTCTAACGACCGTCAAGCACATTGTTCAGGGGAATGGACGGTTTTAGCAGTGGAGAATGATCAATGATCACGCCACAACTTGTAATTATTCCTGAGAAGCCAACTTGTTCTGCTATACAAGAATTAATTAGAGAACTTGACAATTATTTGGCAACTCTTTACCCTCCTGAGAGTAGACACGGTCTTGATATTTCTGCTCTACTTCATAAATCCGTCACCGTTTTCCTTGCCAGACTAGACAATGAGCCAGTTGGCTGTGGTGCTGTAAAGTTTTTTCCCCAGGGTTACGCTGAAGTCAAGCGGATGTATATTAAACCAGCCTTTCGTGGGCAAGGAATTGGTAAAAAAATCTTGAATCAGATAGAATTATATGTAAAGGAAGCGAATATTTACACTGTGCGTATAGAAACAGGTATATATCAACACGAAGCTATTCGATTGTATGAAAAGGTTGGATTTTATAGAATAACCCCATTTGGAGAATATAAGCCAGATCCATTGAGTCTTTTCTTAGAAAAAAAACTCGCCTAACAGTTATCTTATATTTCAATTCCTTATAAAAAAATTTTGCTTGCGCGGATTTTGTTTATTATAGTTCCACCCCTTGGAGGGGTGGCATTTTTGGCTCAATTAGGTAGTTTTTCCACTAGAGTAGTTGGATAATCTGCATTCGGCTCTCCCATACGTTTCAGCCAGGAAAAATTAGAAGTTAGTGCTGATCTAAATGTGGGATAAACATTGTACTTGACCTCAAATTCTTCGCATACTTCTGCTAATATTTGAGCTATTTGTGGATAATGAATATGGCAAATTTGAGGAAATAAATGATGTACAACTTGATAGTTAAGTCCACCAAGATACCAGTTTAAAAAGTAATTTTTAGGAGCAAAATCAACAGTTGTTCTAATTTGAAAAACTGCCCATTCATCATCGATTTGATTTGTCTCAGAATTCGGTTGAATAAACTCTGCTGTTTCTAGTACATGAGCAAGCATGAAAACTATGCAAATCACCAACCCATAAGTCATGTAAGTGATGAGAAATCCCACAATAGCCTGAATAGGGGTGTAACCTATTACCAGCGGTATTCCCAGGAAAAGCCCTAGCCAGATGACTTTGCCCCCCAATAAGATCAGCATATCTAATGGTTTAGGTGTAGGGATTGCATGGGAATGATATTTACGCTTAAACAGAATCAGTTGAACATCAGCAATAGACCAATAAATTGGTATGACTGTATATATAAATAAAATGAATATGTGTTGAAATGAGTGATACCATTTATGCTCCATGTAGGGAGTCATCCGCACTAATCCATCACCATGTATTTCTACATCATGTTCTAATATATTGGTAAAGGTATGATGTAAATAATTATGCCTAAATTTCCATAAATAACTAGATAGACCAATTACATCGTAGAGTAAACCGATAGTGTTATTCACCCATTTTTTACGAGAATAACCGCCATGATTAGCATCATGCCCTACGCTAAAACCAACACCAGCAATACCTAATCCAAGGACAACACAGCTAATTACTTTTATCCAAATTTGCGGTGGGCCGAAAAGAGTAAATGTCCAGGCAGAAATTACCCATCCCAAAATAATTACCGTTTTGAGGTACATTGCAGGATTATCTCTAGTAGGAATGTTCCTAGACTGAAAATAAGCATCAACTCGTTTGCTTAGTTCTTTTCTAAAACCGTAGTTTTTAGTAAAAGTTACTTTTGGTTGTGTCTGTGTCATAAAAACTGCTCACTTAAATAACATCTGACTTGATTTAAAGCTGGATAAAATCTCAAAAAAGGCGTAGCAAAATATAGATCGAAGTTCAATATCAAACCTCTTAAACTACGCCTAAAATTTTGCTGCAGATATCGGCACAATCCATTTATGACTTCATGACACTTTGACCATGAAATCAAGGTTATTATCAGCTTTTTGCTAATTTATTGTTGGATGTGTAGTAAACTTTGCTGCCAGTATCTGGTACAAAATGACAACTGAAGCATGAGCGCCATAAAGACTTCCAAATCGGTTCTTCAGATTTGCGGAAGTATTCACCCATCACAGGTTTAATTGCCTCTGTGGCTTTCAACAAATTGTAGTGAGGGATATTAAGGAATATATGGTGAGCAACATGCGTACCAATATCATGGTGGATATGATTGATAAAACCGTAGTTGCGGTCAATGCTAGAAATAGCACCTTTCAAAAAAGTCCAATCTTCTCCGCGATACCAAGGAAGATCTGGCTCAGTATGGTGCAAAAATGTCACCAAGTCTAGCCAAATAATAAACACAATGTAGGGAGCTGCGTAATATTTCAGTAACCACATCCATCCCCATTCATAGGTAAGGAAACCCAGCAAGCATACCATCCCAATCCAGAGTGTAGTACTGGTGATGATATCCCATTTTTCCGATGGTTTGAAAAGTGGGCTACCGGGTAAAAAATGAGAGCCTTCTTTATTAGGAGAACGCTTAAATAGATATACAGGATAAGCCAATAAAAAAACATAATATCGACCTATCTTTTGTTCTAATGGCATCTCCTTGTATTGTGATTCTGTGACTGGATACCAGCTTTCATCATTATCGATATTGCCAGTATTTTTGTGGTGGGTTCTATGGCTAATACGCCAGCCGTGATAGGGAACGAGTATCGGTGTGTGAGAAAGATGTCCAATGAAATCATTGAGCCATTTATGCTTAGAAAAAGATTGGTGTCCGCAGTCATGTCCTACTACAAACAAAGCCCAAAACATTGTTCCTTGCATTAACCAAAAAATAGGCCAGAAAAACCAAGAATCCAAGTAATGAGCAACTGCATAAAGCAAGCCAATAATCAGGATGTCACGCAAGAAATAAAATAGGGATTTTGTCACATTGGGCTGAAAACATTCAGCAGGTATGGCAGCTTTTAAATCTTGAAGAGTAAAAGGCAGTTTGGTCGTATCCTCAGATGGTTCATTGCCATCAGGATGATTGAAAGTGATGGTATTTGATTGCACTGGATTCTTTATATTGGATAGAAATCGGACTTTATTTGAGGCAAGATAACCTCCCTCACATCTGCGATACTACGGCACTAGCTTTCGCTAAGACACACGAAGATAATCTCTGGCAATATACCTAACGATTTTACTGGGTAGATAATTGCCAGAATCTATATTAAAGGAGCAAGGCTGAAAGCTAAAGTTTGAAAAAGAGTAATTAATATCTAATACAAACCCTTGAATTATTTCATGGGTTGTTTTCATCCTTTATACTTGGCACTTCATCCTTAGTTATCGGTCTGCATAATATTCGTTGAAAGACTCATAACCGACATCAGTTGTGTATAGTTGACATTGGTCTACAATTTGCTTCATTAAAGACCAAGAAAACTGACACTCATCATGCAGATAAGGCTCCCAATTTTCTTTAATGCTGCTATATGCTAGCCGCAAATTATAAGAAGGAATTGCGGTAGAAAGGTGATGTGGGACATGAACACTGATATCGTGGCACAGGATTTCTATCCAACGGGGATAATCGCAATGAATAGTACCAGATAGTTGTGCTAGAGCCTCATTCCATTTATTCGCTGCCACAAAAGGAACATCTGAAGCAGTATGGTGAACAATAGTAAAAGTACTCATCCAAAAATGGTAGACCAGCCAGGGTACAAGCCAAAACTTGACAAATCCCCAAATACCAGTTTTAGCAATGAGTAGAGGAAAGGCGATCGCGGCAAAAATCACGACTACAGTCACAGAAAGCTTGATGCTTGATTGGTCTTTCGTTTTGAAGTTCCGCCAATCAAAATGTACAACAGCCCAGTGTCCAATAGAACCTACCCACCAGAGGCGTTTACGCATAAACCCCTCAAAAGCAAACTGCCTAGTTTTATCCCAACTTTCAAAAACTTCTGGTCTAATCGGATGCCAAGCATTATCTTCGTCCAGCTTGTTGGTATGAGCATGGTGATAATTATGCTTAATGCGCCAACTATGAAAGGGGTAAATTAACGGCATCATAAAAATGTGCCCCACCAAATCATTTACCCAACGACGTTTGGCAAATGACCGATGACCACAATCATGAGCAATTACAAAAAAACCTGTTAAAGCAGTCCCAGTAAAAATCCAGGCAAAGGGCAAGAGAAACCAAGGAGCGATCGTCAGAAAATAGTAGCCCAAGCCGACCATAAAAACACTGAGCAACACTTGAGTCCAAGCTTTGCGACGGTTTTGCTGAAAACATTCCCGTGGCAGCGTTTTGATAATATCTTTAAGCCTCAGGTCGGAATCACTAAGGTCTTCACTTAGTTTCTGGCTGTGAATTGTTGATGTAGTCATGGACACCTGAAAAACAACAAACTCCACTATCAAGTCACTAAAAAAAGCGGCTTGCCGCAAAGTTTCTTAACATTAGCGTTTCGGATTATAGCAACCTAACCTACACAAGCGCACCCGTAAGCAAATTTACCAAAAGTCAAAAGCCTACAGTCAAAAGTTATAGCTCCTGACCATTGACTTTTGACCATTGACTTACTGCTTTGTGCCTGCAAGTTTCACATTAGTCGCTAAACCAAGTACTTGTAGCAATTGAATCGTCATCCAAGTAAAATCGATTTCCCACCATTCCAGCCCGTGACGAGCTGAGTATTGAAAGGCATGGTGGTTATTATGCCAGCCTTCGCCGAAAACTAGTACGGCTACCCACCAACAATTAGTTGAGCGATCGCTAGTCTCATGGCTACGATAGCCAAATTTATGAGTAGCACTGTTCACCAACCAAGTGCAATGGTAAACCCAAACAATGCGAGCAAAGATTCCCCAAACAACGAAAGACCAGCCACCCAGAAGCATTAGCAATAAACCCAGGGCTACCTGGATCAAAATGAAATATTTCTGTAAAAACTGATAAACTGGGTCTTCGGCAATGTCTTTGGTAAAGCGAGGGACATCAGCGTGAGAGGGAGAGTGATAAATCAGCCAACCGATATGACTCCACCAGAAGCCTTTATTGGAATCATGGGGATCAGGGTCAGTATCAGAATGTACATGATGAATGCGATGTGTCCCGATCCACTCAATTGGCCCTCCTTGACAGGCCAATGTCCCGCAAAAAACCAAGAAATACTCAAGCCATTTGGGAGTCTGAAAACTACGGTGGGTGACAAGGCGATGAAATCCTAGGGTAATGCCTAGACCACCACTTATCCAGTAAAGCAACAAAGCCACACCAACTGCTGTCCAGCTAAAGTTACTAGGAACAAAGGCAAACAGAGCGCCGAAGTGCAGACCAAGGAAAAATAGGGTATTAACCCAGTTGATTTGAGGTTTAGTTGAAGTAGCAATTGTCATGCATTAACCCGAATTGAAATTGTCCAGCCTAATCTGCGCGATTTAAAAATCCGCATATCTATAAATTTTTTGTGAAAGAGGAACTAATGAACAGCTTGGAGCAGCTGCGGCAAGCAGAGCAGGTACTGTTAGAAATTTTTTCTGGAATTGACGCACAGGTCAAGCATAATCTGAAACGAGTCCTAGATGCTTTTCGTAATCACCGTGTAGGCGCACATCACTTTGCTGGTGTAAGTGGCTATGGCCACGATGATTTAGGACGAGAAACTTTAGATAAAGTTTTTGCCGAAGTTATGGGCGCAGAAGCTGCGGCCGTGCGAGTGCAGTTTGTTTCTGGAACTCATGCGATCGCTTGCGCTTTATTTGGTGTACTCCGTCCTGGAGATGAGATGTTAGCAGTGGTCGGTTCTCCCTACGATACGCTTGAAGAAGTCATTGGTTTGAGGGGTCAAGGACAAGGCTCCCTTATCGAGTTTGGCATAAATTACCGCCAATTGGAGCTAACTACAGACGGAAAGGTAGATTGGCAAGCTTTAAGTACTAACGTGGTTGATAACACGCGTTTAGTGTTAATTCAGCGCTCTTGTGGCTATTCTTGGCGGCCTAGTTTATCAATTGCTGATATAGAAAAAATTATCCACATAGTTAAACAGCAAAACCCCAACACTGTTTGCTTTGTAGATAACTGCTACGGCGAATTTATCGAAACAAAAGAACCCACCAACGTAGGTGCCGACTTGATGGCGGGATCGCTGATTAAAAATCCTGGTGGTACCATCGTCAACGCTGGTGGATATGTTGCTGGTCGCGCTGATTTAGTAGAAGCAGCCGCTTGTCGCCTGACTGCTCCTGGTATCGGTAGTTACGGCGGTGCTACCTTTGATCAAAATCGTTTGTTATTTCAAGGGTTATTTTTAGCACCGCAGATGGTAGGGGAAGCAATGAAGGGGACTTACCTAACTGGTTATGTGTTTGACAAACTAGGTTATCCCGTGAATCCTGCCCCCCTTGCTCCCCGTGGAGACGTAATTCAGGCTATTAAACTTGGTTCTGCTGCCAAGCTAATTGCTTTCTGTAAAGCCATACAACAGCATTCTCCCGTTGGTTCCTACCTTGACCCTATTCCCGATGATATGCCGGGGTACCAGAGCCAGGTAGTCATGGCTGGGGGGACATTTATTGAGGGTAGTACTTTAGAGTTTTCTGCGGATGGGCCTTTGCGTGAGCCGTATGTGGTTTATTGTCAGGGGGGGACTCATTGGACTCATATTGCGATCGCATTGGAGGCGGCGATGGATGCTGTGACACAATTTACATGAGTTAAGATTGTCTCACGCAGAGACGCGGAGGCGCAGAGAGATGATTGAGAATGAGGTTTCGGGCGCAGTTGTGGATGTTGCTTACAAGGTTCACACAACTTTGGGACCGGGTTTACTGGAATCAGTTTATGAGACGGTTATGGATTTTGAGTTAAGGAGGCGAAAGTTACAGGTTAGAAGACAGGTGGTTATTACAATTGTCTATGAAGGTGTATTTTTAGAGGAAGGCTTTCGCACTGATTTGATAGTCGAAGACAAGGTAATTGTTGAACTCAAATCAGTGGAAACTATTCATCCAGTACACAAAAAACAATTACTAACCTACTTACGCCTTGCTGATAAACGAGTTGGGTTATTAATCAATTTCAACGTCACACTCATCAAAGATGGTATCTCGCGGGTAGTCAACAATCTCTAAAAACTCTCTGCGTCTCTGCGCCTCTGCGTGAGCTACTCTTCCGGCAACCTATACTGCCCCACGATCCGTTTAGCAAACTCCGGCACATGCTCCTCCAACTGCTCCGGATGATTCCGCTTCACATACAGATAATTCCTGGTAAAGTGCGAATCAATCGAAAACCGCGCATACTCCAAACCCTTAGGCCCAATTCTTTCAATCACCACACCCATCAGTTTCGCTGCCCACATGGGCAGAGTCACACCTTTGTCATAGGCAGGAATACTTTGTTGCACAGCCTCTTTTCGATTTCCTTGGGACATCACTGGCTGGGTATCTAACTGGTCTTGCACCAAGTCCAGCATTTCTTTGCCTGTATCATTTCTAACAACAATCCATTGCCAGCCAAAGGGTGCGCCCATATAACCAACAACTAAATCTGCCAGGGAGTTGACGTAATCAAAGCAACTCATGCAGGAAGGAGCAAAGACATCTTTAAGTTGGTTGGTCTTCAAACCAAAGAAAGGTACAGTTTCTGTTGATCCATCTTCGTGTTTGAAGTGAACCCGGAAGTCTTGCATAAATTCGTAATGTACAACAGTGTCAGGCGAGCGACTGGTAGTTTCTAAGAATTTTTGCAGCCCGGCGCGTGTAACGTTATCTACACAAGGTGTACCTAAAACATATAATTTTTCTAACCCAAGTTGTTTTTCTACGGCTCGCAAAGCTTGAATTTGGCAACCAACACCAATTACCAATAGTCGCTTCATCCCGGATTGTTCTACTTGTTCCAATACAGAAAGGTTGGGTGAAAGTGTTGGTTTATTTACCCGTGCTGCTAGTATTTCTTCTGGGGTACGAGCAATGACAGGCATAGGTTGAAAGCGGTCTTCTTTGGTGTTTTGGACACAGACAACGCCTTCAACTAAACGGCGATTCAGCATTTCAATGGCGATACTACTAACAATACCCGTCCATTGTGCGCCTTCAATAGGCTGCTGTTTTCGCGCTGCCATCATGTCTTGGTGAACACCAAAGTAGAGTTCATTGGCGTTATCAAGATCGCGCGATCGCCTGTGGGTTTGTTCTTCAAGTTCACCTATTTGCTGATTAATAAAAGCACAGGCTTCTTTGACATAATGAATATAATATGTATCGCACAATCCGCACTCGCTACAAAGTTCTTTAGCAGGGCGACGGCTATTAGGTTTTAAAGCTTTGGCTTTTTTATGCTTGTTAAAATCAACTGAGGTCATAATAATAAATTGTTTGTTTTATCAGGCATAGCTTCTTATATACAATACCTTCACAATGCTATGAACTTCACAATAGAGCGTGAACAAAAAGAGGATGGACGCTTTATAGTTAAAATGCTTAAGTAATTTTTACGAAGACGTGATGGTTTAACTTAGCCTAAGCTCTGGATAATCAGGTTTCTCAGATAAGCTTATGGCACTTTACGATCCCACTCAACCAGGGCAAAACGCTCTAAAAAATTTACGTGCAGCCACTGCTAGCGTTAGTACAGCTCAAAAAATTGCTCAACGAGACTACGCGCAAGCTCAAGCCGAAGCTGATAAATGGTCAAGACGATATAAACTTGCTCTTAAAGAAGGTCGTGAGGATTTAGCTCCTCAAGCAAAATTCCAAAAAGAACGCTACCAAGCAATAGCTAGTAGGCTGAAAACCCTTATAGACGATCAAACACCACAGCTAGACACCATCAAAAATAACCTAGCTTCTTGGGAGAGCAAGATATCTGAGGCACAGAATAGAATATTATGCAGCAATCCAAATATTACTTCCGAGTACATAGAAGAGAAAACTTTACAGATTGAAGCTAGTTTAGAAGAAACTTTACAGTCAGATAATTTTGATGAGGGGATTTTAATTGACCTTGAAGACGTTGATGAAGAATTGAAGCGACTTAAAGAAGAAGTATCGTCACTACTTAAACCTCAAAACAAATCCAAGGATAAAAAAGGCACTTTAAATACTTTAGTAAATGCTATTAGTGAGACACGAGAAGCTGTAAATAAAGCTGTTACTAACAAAGAATATATCCAAAAATATTACGCCCAAGTTAAAAATGAAGCTGAGGAATGGCATAAAAAGGCTCAAGTGGCTTTGGAAAATAATGATGATAATTTAGCAATTCAAGCCATACTCAGTAAGACAGTTCAAAGCAAAATTGCGATCGCTCTTAAGACACAGCTTCAACAGCAAGAAGCAACAATAATTCTACTCCAACAAAATCTGACTGCTCTAGAAAGTCTCAAAGAAACAACTGCTTCCAGTTCAAGCACCGTCGTTAACTTGGAACTAGAATCACTGCGAAAGCAACTAGAGCAAATGTAGTCACTAAGACATTAATCTAAAATATCTCCTCTTCCTCTGCGCCTCTGCGCCTCTGCGTGAGATTTAACTAAGTTTTGTTACTAAGTTCCCATTTTTCGGTAGGATAGCTCCCAGACTCTCAACACACTTCAACCTGAGCTATGACAACCTCGCCAATCCCTGCTCAAGAATGGTATATCCTCCTGCAACAATTAATTGATGGTCAATCCTTATCCCGCACTCAAGCCACTGAATTGATGCAAGGGTGGTTAAGTGAAGCGGTTCCCCCAGAATTATCAGGAGCAATTTTAACAGCACTGAACTTTAAAGGCGTTTCTGCTGATGAATTAACTGGGATGGCTGAGGTATTGCAATCACAATGTTCACCACTTAAAACTCAGAACTCAGAACTTAAAACTGTAATAGATACCTGTGGTACTGGTGGCGATGGCTCGTCAACGTTTAATATTTCTACAGCAGTTGCCTTTGTCGCCGCCGCTTATGGTGTACCCGTTGCCAAGCATGGTAATCGCTCAGCGTCAAGTCTTACAGGCAGTGCAGATGTTTTGGAAGCCTTGGGTGTAAACCTGAGTGCCTCCAGCGAAAAAGTGCAAGCAGCACTATCAGAGGTGGGGATCACTTTCTTATTTGCCCCCGGTTGGCATCCAGCGCTGAAGGCAGTTGCTTCGTTGCGCCGAAGTTTGAAGATCCGAACGGTATTTAATTTGCTTGGGCCATTAGTTAATCCGTTGTATCCCACTGGGCAGGTTGTAGGACTATTTACACCTAAACTTTTGGCAACAGTTGCTCAAGCATTAAATAATTTGGGCAAACAAAAAGCGATTGTTCTACATGGACGAGAAAGACTTGACGAAGCTGGGTTAGGGGATGTTACAGACTTGGCGGTGTTGTCTGGGGGTGAAGTGCAATTAACTACCGTGAATCCCCTAGATTTAGGTGTAACGCCTGCTCCCATAAGTGCGCTTCGGGGTGGAGATGTCCAAGAAAATGCAGTGATTCTGAAGTCGGTGCTGCAAGGTAAGGGAACTCAGGCGCAACAAGATGCAGTAGCTTTAAATGCCTCTTTGGCGCTACAAGTGGCGGGTGTTATCCCTTTATTGGATCACGCTAAAGGTATTAGTGTAGCTAAGGAGATTCTCCAGGACGGTACTCCTTGGGCAAAATTGGAGCAGCTAGTCCAGTTTCTGAAGGATTGATTTCTGAGTGTGACTGTGGGCGAAATTCTACAACATTACGTTTGATGGTGACATCATAGTTGCCAAAAAAGTCATGTCCTAGTAATCCAGTTTCTAATTCCAAACCAGCGATCGCTACTGGTACTTTATTCACTATTACCCCGCCAACTGCCATCGAATCAATATAGCCAACAAGAAACTCCACCGCTTTGGAACTGGCGGTGTTAGCCTTGGCTTTTCCTACTGGCACTACCCCCAAAGCATTGGCCATTTGTTGGGTGATTACAGTCCCACTGGCTCCTGTATCCACAATCATGTCGAATTGTTGCTGTCCGTTAAAGGTAACTGTGACAATTGGGGTTCCCCCAACTCGCCGTCTAATGGGGGCAATAAATACTGCTTTTTCTGGAGTGAGTATTTCTGATGAGGAAAAGACAGGCCTAGTTGGTGGTAGTTTGACTCGTACAGGTGGGGGTACTGGTATGGGAACCTGGGGTGAAGTTTTTGCTTGAGGAGTAACTACTATTCTTTGAGCATTGGCTTTGGCTAATGGTTGAGGGCTAGGATTAGCTTTTTGTAGGGCATACTTAACCTGACGCTGGTATTCTGAAATTTTAGCTTGGGCGATCGCAAACTCAGAGCTTTGTCGCCGCACTTTCTTCATCAGCGTGATCGCATCTTGGAACTGACTCGCTACTAAGTTCCAATCATCTGGGGATTGGGCAGATTGGCTGATACTCAAAGCACCCGCGGCTTTGTCTAATCCTAGTTCAAAAGAACTTGGCTCCATTACCGACGGTGGCAGATCTTCTGGTTCTGGAATGGCTGATGATGTTGTTGGTTCTCCGAGAGATGGTGCTACCTGATTGTCAGTAACTACAGACTGTTGATTGCGAAGAATCGCACTAGTCTGTTTTTCTTCACTACAAGCAACGCCCAAAACCGCTAAAGCACTTGAGAGAAAAATCAGGGCTGCACGAGATAAAAAAGACTGAAGCATAATTAACTTCGATTTAAACTGCCCAAGGGACTGCAAATCTACTTTTGCCACCGATTCCCCTTTAAGAATTTTATCTTTTTAATTTTTAATTAATTCCCTTAAGAGCGCGGAATTTCTGAACTCATGGGATAATTACACTCGCAGTATTGACTAAAGTGGGGATCAAAGACTGCTCATTCTTAACTGTTGACTGCTAAATGTCAACTGTCAAGAACTGGAATGAGTAAGCAAGGAAGGCAGGAGAGCAGGGAGCAGAGGAGAATAACAATACCTCATATCCTATGCCCGATGCCCAATGCCCCATTCCCGATTCCCCAATCCCTAATCCTTTTGCTTATGCCTTTGTCTGACGCAATACCTGCTCTACTTGTCCTGGCAGATGGAACTACTTATCGCGGTTGGTCTTTCGGTGCAACGGGAACCACAATCGGAGAAGTGGTATTTAATACTGGGATGACAGGATATCAAGAAGTGTTGACTGATCCTAGTTACTGCGGTCAAATTGTGATTTTTACCTATCCCGAATTAGGAAACACTGGCGTTAATCCTGAAGACGAAGAATCGGCTCAACCGCAAGTCAAAGGTGCGATCGCTCGTAACATTTGTCACAGGCCTAGTAACTGGCGCTCAACACAATCCTTGCCTGACTACCTTAAACAGCACCAAATCCCAGGTATCTATGGAATTGACACCCGCGCTCTTACCCGGAAAATTCGCATGTTTGGAGCCATGAACGGCGGCATTTCCACCACAATCTTAGATGAGGTGGAGTTGTTAGAGCAGGTACAGGCAGCTCCCAACATGGCAGGATTAAATTTGGTACGTGAAGTCACGACCTCCAAGGTTTATGAATGGTCAGATCCCACAATTCCAGCCTGGGAATTCAACTCAGAGTCTGCGGCAAATATTGGAGAATCTTTCACCGTTGTTGCCCTTGACTTTGGCGTAAAACGCAATATATTGCGTCGTTTAGCAAGTTATGGTTGTCGGGTGATAGTTGTTCCTGCTGATACACCACCAGAAGAAATTCTCAACTACAATCCAGATGGTGTGTTTCTTTCCAATGGGCCTGGCGATCCGGCGGCAGTCACTGAAGGAATTGCAACTACCAAAGCATTGCTTCAAAGTCAAAAACCCATCTTTGGTATTTGTATGGGACACCAAATTTTAGGTCATGCTCTTGGAGCAGAAACCTTTAAATTAAAATTTGGTCATCGTGGTCTGAATCAGCCTGCGGGTCTACAACAAAGGATAGAAATTACTAGCCAGAATCACAGCTTTGCGATCAGCCCAGATTCTTTACCTACGGCAGTTGTGGAAATTAGTCACCTAAACCTCAACGATCGCACTGTTGCTGGGGTACGTCACAAATCTCTACCGATATTCTCCGTACAATATCACCCAGAAGCCAGTCCTGGCCCTCACGATGCTGATTATTTGTTTGAACAATTTGTGCAAGCAATGCAAAAAGCACGTCAAACTACTACAGAAGAAGTGAGGTAAGAATAGGGATATAAGGAATTGGGATAAACAATCTTGGGAAAAGGTTAAAGGGTAAAGGGGAAGGGGTAAAAGATGAAGAAATAAACCCCTTAACCTTTTCCCTTTCCCCCTTCCCCTTCTTCCCAATCCCCCATGCCCTACCCCAGCAGGTTCTAGACAACTTGCACAAAAACCATCTATACTTGAGCGTTCACTTTAATGATGAGGAGGGAATTATTGCTGAGCCACTTAATCTAACCGTGAGCCTGAGAGGCACTCGTGAAGTCCGGGATAACTGTCAGCTATTCCGCCTCACAGGCTTGTTAGATGCATTTTCTGAACCGACATTTCGTAAGGTACTTGGCAACAAAATTGATGAAGGCCCAAAGCACATTATCCTGGATCTTTCACAAATCGATTTTGTTGATAGTTCTGGCTTGGGTGCGCTGGTACAGCTAGCCAAGCAGGCTCAAACCGCTGAAGGCACCTTGCAAATTGTCACTAATGCGCGAGTAACTCAAACAGTCAAACTTGTTCGCTTAGAGAAGTTTCTCTCGCTGCAAACCACAGTTGACGCAGCGTTAGAAAATATCAAGTAGTATTGATCGTTTGATTAGAGAGTTCAACTTGGCTATCCGAATGTTTGATCTGGGTAGCTTAATTTTTAGAGACGCTGGCAGACAACCTCTCTCCTCGTGGGAGAGGCATAAAAGCCAGCAGATCTAAAATGTCAACATATTGCGAAGTAAACACGTATATCTCAATATGTCAAAACAAAGGATATATACGCACAATAAAAAATTTGTAGCCTTTAGCTGTAATCAAAAAAATAACGCTTTGAGGCATTTAAAACTAAGTAATTTGTATTTGTAGCCTATTAAATATTGGATACTTTAAATGATTATTTGTCAAGCCAGCGAGACTCTCTAATAGGTATATATTAAAAGGTTACTTCTCAGTGCAAACTAACAATCAAAAAAGATAAAATTTAGTCAGTAATTCTGATAGTGTTAATTATGCTAAGTACGCTCAGCATGGCATACACAAGAAAAAGTAAATATTTTTGCAGATGCTTTCCGAATATAGTCCATTAAGGAATGATTAACTTGTGAAGTCAAAGGAGGAAGAGCTATTAAATGGACAACAAGATGAAGCTCCTAAGCTGGATTCATCTTTGACCCAAGCATTCTTGGCAACCACCGCGCAATTACTACAAGATATTTCCCAGACACAACTGCCACAAATCTCTCCTGCTGCCTTAGCGTATTTAGGAGATGCGATATATGAATTATATGTTAGAATGTTCTATCTGCTGCCATTACAGCGGACAGACACCTACCATCAATTGGTAGTAGCACAGGTAAGAGCGGAAACACAGGCGCTTCATTTGCGATCGCTGATTCCTCATCTCACAAAAACAGAATTAAAAATTGTCCGACGGGGCCGTAACGCTGCCACAAGGCGCCCAAAGCGGGTTGATCCCGACATCTATCAACAAGCAACTAGTCTAGAAACTTTGATTGGCTATCTTTATCTAACCGATTCCCAGCGCTTAACCGAACTGTTGCAAAAACTCCATCTAGAGAAATAGTGGGCACATAAACATATCTCATGACAGGAAATTCAGCAGTGTAGACCCGTAAATTCAAGGAATCTGGAAGCCTACCCATAAGCTATACCCAAAACTGATATGCAGAATAAACCAAGAAAAATCAAGACTTCTGGCGAGCCAAACCGTGGGCAACCCCTGAAAATTAAAGCTAAGCGTGTCATTGCTAATTCTATTCACAGTCCTAGTCCCAGTCCACGACCCAGACACAAGGATGAGGATAGTCATCCTGTATCCAACAGCCCACGTTCACATCGCAATTTCTCCCATCCATCTCCATCTGCAAAACCCACAGAAGATAGCGATCTGATCTATGGTCGTCATCCTGTTTTGAGTGCTTTGGAAAGTCAACGAGAACTGAACCGCATTTGGGTTACACCTCGCCTACGCTATGATCCCCGTTTTCATCATTTGATTCTCCAAGCCAAGGACAATGGCACAGTCATTGACGAAGTAGAACCAAAGCGCTTAGACCAAATTACCAACGGTGCTAATCATCAAGGTATAGCAGCACAAATAGCTCCCTACAGCTACATTGAATTGTCAGATCTGATTGAACAGGCAAAATCAGTAACTGACCCTGTAATTGTAGTAGCTGATGGGATCACTGATCCCCATAACCTAGGCGCAATTATTCGCACCGCAGAAGCCATAGGCGCTCAAGGATTAGTCATACCCCAAAGAAGGGCATCGGGAATCACTTCTACCGTTGTGAAAGTGGCAGCAGGCGCGTTAGAAAACTTTACTGTCGCTAGAGTAGTCAACCTCAGCCGTGCCTTGGAAGAGTTGAAAGAGGCTGGCTTTTGGATTTATGGTACCGCCGCCGCCGGCAGCGAACCTCTACATACAGTGAAATTCAGTGGCCCTATTGTTTTGGTAATTGGCTCTGAAGGTGAAGGTCTGAGTATGTTGACACAACGCTCCTGCGATGTACTGGTATCAATCCCCCTGCTGGGTAAGACCCCTAGCCTGAATGCTTCAGTAGCCGCAGGTATGGCGCTTTATGAGATTTATCGCCAACGGTCGTTAAACACAGTGTACTTAGATAAGTTACCAAAACCTCTTTAAAAATTAAGAGGAAAAGAGTATAAAGAAATGTAAAAGAAAATATCGTCGTTTAACATTCAGTACCACATTGATAAATCAGCAACAACTATGAAAACAATTTGGGATAACCTGAAAGAGTCTTTAATCAGCACGTTTAATAGTCTCGGCTTGGCTTGGTGGGTAGAGATAGTAACGCAAAATCCGCGTTGCACTTACTACTTTGGGCCATTTCTAAGTTCTGCTGATGCCAAAGTGGCACTTAAAGGCTACGTAGAAGACTTAGAGGTAGAAGGCGCACAGGGAATACTTGTGAATGTGAAGCGCTGCAAACCAGGTACTCTAACAATTGCTGAAGACTTGGGGGAAAGGATTGACCGCAAAGTAAAGCCTGTCTTTAGCGGTCTGATGTAAGTAAGGCAACAAAGTCGAAGAAGAGGCAGGGGAGCAAGGGTAATGGTTTCTACCTCCTTGCTTCTTTTGTATTCTTAACCACTGACCTAGGGTGTTAACTTTGTACCATTTTAGGTGTTCAAGATTCATGCAAAATATGTGCCAGTAGTTCTAATCTAGGGGACTACGTACAGCTTTTCCACCACGGTTGAGAACGTGAGTATAAATCATGGTGGTTTTGACATACTTGTGTCCCAATTGTCAATCAGCCCGTTTGAGCGTTAGCCCTACGAATCTAGTCGCGATGAGATTTTATCTCAAGCAAGGATGGGTCGATTTAGGACAACGGGAAGATGCTCCCGAAGTCCATGATCTTGAGAAAACTTATGAAGCGGATAGATAGTATTTCTGCGCTGATTGTTAAAAGCCAGCCGCCCAACACTGCGTTGGTTCGGACGGTATGAAGGTTGTCGGTGAGAGTTCAAGGTTATCTGCCGCCGTACAACTTCACCGTTATGCGGCTTTCAGTTGTCTATGGAGCAAAGCTTGAAACCTGTTAGACTACAGATATTTTCTATATTTCTCGTAGGCATACTCGCAGCGTTGAGCAAGCACGGCAAGCTATCTCAGAAACGCTGACTGCTATGGTAATTTGTCCTGTTAACCGAGCCGTTTTGGAATCAGCATTCAATTCTGGCTTATTCGGTATTCGAGATTTCTCAGACGCGATAAATCGTGTCTCTCCATAAGACTTTTTGGTTTAACTGAATGGTATTTGGACTATTAACTATTAGCCAACTACCTGCGGATGCACTGCCAGCCAACGGTCAATATCTCCCAGTACTTGCTGGGGAATCTCCCACGGAAAAAGATGGGCTGTGTTGGGATAGCACTGCCACTGGCTGTTTTTAAGATGTCGAGCAGTTTCTAAGCTAGACTCAGCTGTGATGTGGCGGTCTTGATCGCCGGCAAGTACCAAACTAGGACATTGAATTTGGTGTAGTTCTGTAAGTCTGTTGTAACCAGACCGTAGGGCTGTGGAAAGAGCATTAGTTGCAGTAGTAGAGGTTTGCCAATAAGCCTGCACTGCCTCTCTAGCGATGTAGCCATAAGCAGTGCGTGTATGTTGTTGGATTAGGTAACGAAAAAGCGATCGCTTGCCAAAGGTTTCTATATTCCACTGCCAACTTGGTTGCACAACATTCAATAGGGCGGCAACGCCAGTATAAAGATTATCCTGTAAACTGATTGGGGGGTGATTCCCACGAGGTCTAGCCGCTGTGGCTACCAAAATTAGACCAGTCACACGCTGTGGCAGGCGTAATGCTAATTCCATCGCCAAAATTCCACCAAGTGACCATCCCAGTAATAGACATTTTTCGATCTCAAAGCGGTCTAGCAGCGCCTCTAAGTCAGTCAAATGGTCGTACATCTCAAATTTGCCATGAAAGCGACTTTTGCCATAACCGCGCAAATCTGGGGCAAACGTTTTGTAGCGCTTTGATAAGTGATTGGTAAAAACCGAAAGATTACGACCAGAACCAGGATGACCGTGTATGCCTAGAATGGGGAATCCTTGACCTTGAATATAGACATTCAATTTGGTAGCTTTTGTGGAAGGATAACGCATTATCTGAAGTTTTTGGAAGACTTGTGCGATCGCGGCTGTTGTTAATCCCTAATTTCCAACAGACCGATAACACAACGATTATAAGAATTTTTGATTAGAGTAACTTTTCTATATATCCTCCAGTGTATGTAATCACGCACATCTGCCTGTATGTGCTATGAATACCAAAAGCAACTCCTGCGACTTTAAAAGCGGGGTTAAAAATATTATGACGATGACCGCGTGACGGGACTCCATCATCAATAATTAACTGCATGACGATATCTTGGGCTGTACTCGAACCATAGCTGATATTTTCGCCAGCAGTAATTTCCCACTTGCCATAGCGGCTAATGCGAGTAAAGGGATCGCTGCCATCACTGCCATTATGACCTGTAGTTCCTTTTGCACCTTGGTCTTTAACGTGATCTCTAGCACCCAAAGACATACCTTGAGATAAGCTTAATACTGCCACCGGACGGGCTGACTTGAGAAAGGCGATCGCCTCATCAACTGCTTTTACTCCTTCTTGGGTTTGTAAATACACAAACTCAGAGATTTTGACTTTTTTACCTTGGAAGCGCTTTTGATAATTTTCCAAAATTGGGAGATATGCAGCAGGATTTGTCCGCACTTGATTCATTTCTGCTATCACCTGGTGTTCCAACACTGAGATAGTATTTTTCTGTGCTAAGTTCTCAGCACCTTTTTGAGTCACTTCCGGCCAAAATTTCCAAAATTGTAGTCTTTGCATCAATAACCTCACGGTTGAGGAGCTAAAAATCAATATGCATTTAGCTCCACAGTATGAGTAAAAGTTTTCGGAAAGTAGTCACAATCATTTTGATGGTTAGAGAGACGCGATAAATCACCGTCTCTACGATTTAACCTATCTTTCTTGATATCCACCAGCATAAGTAATTACGCAGATTGTTCTATAGACTTTATGAGTTCCATAAGCAACGCCAGCGACTTTGAAAGCACTGTTAAAGATATTTTTGCGATGTCCGCGTGACGGTACTCCATCATCAACAATTAACTGCATGACAATATCTTGGGCAGTATTTGGCCCGTAACTGATATTTTCGCCAGCGGTGGTTTGCCATTTGCCATAGCGACTAATGCGATTAAAGGGATCACTGCCATCACTGCCATAGTGACCTGTTGCACCTTTTGGCCCTTGATCTTTAACATGATCTTTAGCACCCAAAGACATACCCTTAGATTTGCCTAATGCACCGATAGGACGGACTGACCGCAGAAAAGCGATCGCCTCATCAACTGGTTTTACACCTTCTTGAGTTACTAAATAGCTAGTGCTAGATAATTTAACATGCTTGCCTTGGAAGCGCTTTTTATAATTTTCAAGGATGGGGATGTATGCTTGGGGATTTGTCCGCACCTTGGTCATTTCTGCTATCACTTCTTGTTCTAATGGTGAGAGGTAACTTGCCTTTGCCAACAAAGTCGGAATGGCTGTTTGGTTTGTATTCGGTGTAGATTTTGCTAAAGATGAGTTAGGTGGTAGAAGTTGATAAGAACAATTGGCTAGTAGTATACTAAGAATAAACACGTAAATTTTAATTGAGCGCATTAGTTACCTCAAACGTTTATACGTAGATTTTATTTGGCTAACTTTAGATGCACCAAAGCTTTATGGCAAAATTTTTCTTAAATTGGTTGTAGCATTAATAACTATCAACCGTAAAGGTTATTTAAACAAATAAGTATAATTTGCTTCTAATATATACAAAAAATGTATAAAAAAACACCAATAAGTAAGTTCTCCGATATTCATAACGAGTATCTTAAAAATAGAGCGATCGCACACAGAAAAAATGAAGAAGGGAAAAGGGGGAAAGGGAACCCCATGTTTAAAAATAGGCGAAGTCTTCCGGACAGAGGATTCTGCCCAAAGAGCTTCGCGCGAAGCTCGCCACGTGGAATCTTCCATGTGGCAGACTTCGCGGGCTTTATACCATCTGGGGAAAAGTTTTAACTTTAATTCCTTTACCCCTCATATCATTTCACTAAAAATATGATACAGATTTAACCATTGAAAACTTTGCTGCATCTAAGTTCTTTAATTGCGAATTGCGAATTGGTATTACCCCTTACCCCTTACCCCCTCTTGGTAAGTGTGTTGAACACAAGCTTACTGACAGCTTGACTTAACATCGATGGGCATTACTGTTGCCCTACTGTATTATGAAAAAGATAAAGCTATTGCGAGAATCAGGAGGTTTTTTCCACTTCGGGAGATCCAAAAAATAAATCGTCCCTGAAGACAGGTATACAAACCTTATGAGTGCCTGCCTTATAAAATATCTGGGAAAGCTTTATTGTTTGGAAGTCACTGAAAACTTAGGAATTAGTACTTCTCTGCTCACTCAGGAATCAGGACTTAAAACTCTCTATGCTAGCAGGCACAATTTTGCAGGGTGGAAAGTATACCCTAATTCAAGAAATAGGGCGCGGTGGCTTTGGCATTACGTTTAAGGCTACTCATCATTACTTAGGTCAGGATGTAGTGATGAAAACCATTAATGAAAGGTTACGACAACATCCTGATTTTGCCAAGTTTGAGCGCCAATTCCAAGATGAAGCCAGACGATTAGCTACTTGTATCCATCCAAATATTGTCCGAGTCAGCGACTTTTTTGTGGAAGATGGACTGCCTTACATGGTAATGGAATACATTCCTGGCGAAACCTTGGGAAATGCTTTCGTATTGCCAGCCATACCTTTGCCAGAAGCAACAGCAATTCATTACATCCGTCAAATCGGGGCATCATTGCAGGTAGTACACAACAATGGTCTGCTACACCGAGATATCAAACCGGATAATATCATCCTTCGCCAAGGAACTCAGGAAGTAGTGCTGATTGATTTTGGCATTGCCAGAGAATTTAACGGCAGTGTGAGACAAACTCATACTGGTATGGTTTCTGAGGGTTATTCTCCACTTGAACAGTACCTAACCCAAGCACCGCGCACACCCGCCACAGATGTTTATGGGTTGGCAGCAACATTATATGCTTTGTTGACAGCACAAGTTCCCTTGCCAGCCTTGTTGCGCGATCGCGAAAAAATGCCTTCTCCCCGTGAACTACAACCCCACCTGAGTGCAGCAGTCAATCAAGCCGTCATGCGTGGTATGGCTGTAGATTCTCGCTTTCGTCCGGCGACTGTTGCCGAGTGGCTGCAATTACTACCTGGAACTGGATTTAATGTTACACCTCAAGTAGTACCTACTCAGTCAGTGGCAACTATCAATTTATCTGCTCAGCAGCAACGAAAAAATTTACCTGGAAGCCGTATTAAAGGGAAATCACAACCAAAAAATTCGACATCTAGCAAGAAACTAGGAAAGTCTAAGGTATTTCTGGGTACAGGTGTAGCCCTTGTTGCTGCTATAGCAGGCTTTGGCATTACGACATTGTTTTCTCGTTTTCAGCCACAGTCACCTTCAAAACCTTTGTTTGAACAGCGCCAAATAGACTCTGCTGGACAAAAACCTACTATTGATTTCACACCATTACCTAGTCAAGAAAATAACACTACACAAAATACTAAAACTGATTCCACAAGTGAATCTGCGTCCACTTCGGCTTCTAGACGACGCAGGCGTAATCTTTCTGGAAGACAAGAAGAATCTACAAATAGCAGTAATTCTACAGAAAAATCATCACAATCTAATTCAGGAGAATCGCCAAGCCGTAATTCTCAGCAACCCTCAGTTTCTCCTACACCATCATTAGTAGAAAGGCTACGGGCAATTCGTTCTTCTCGTAGTGCTTCCCCCGCATCATCATCAGAAAAGACTTCACCCTCTTCTAATAAAGAATCAACCCCACCCCAGTTTTTAAGGCAATCGAATCCTGTAATCATACCAGCATCGCCATCTGCGGAATCAAAACGGTCAGATCCTCCTGCTGTCGTAGTACCAACCTTAGAGATGAAGCAAAATTCTTCTTCTGCTGATATTCAAACTCAAAAGTATGACAAACTTCAAGAAAAGCTGCAAGAAGATAACAATTAGGAATTGTTAAAAATAATTTTACAGTATTTGAGATGAACCTTTCAAAGCTATAAATGCGATCGCCAACGAAAAATTAGAAATTAGGTAAAAGTTCAAAGGACACAATTTCACCTGCTACTTTTACCTTTTTTAATGACAACTCTTTTCAGGGTAGAAAACGCTACAATCAATAACCTCATATCCACAAAATTTCTTATGCGCCAACTTGAGGGATGAGCTTAAAGCAATATGCTACGTCCATTTGCGTTTAAATTTGACTTTTAACCTCTCAATAATCAGGCTTTAATTGATACTCTTTAGCATTCATAAAAGTGAATGGTTAATATCAACCATTATGTGAAATTCGTGGACAATCATCAATCTGACACATAAAGACTTGACATAAATAATCACTATAACAGTAAGTCAATTTTAAATATTTGTAACTATTACTACTATATTTATAAATTTGATCTACAAATATATACCTATAGCTGCAAAACTTTAGTTTTTGATTAACCCTATAATATAAGAATAAATCCCTGTGTGAAAAATAAAATATCCAAGTTAAAGCGATGTTGTGAGCAATCACTTGATTGTCTGCGTATAGCAAGAGCGCTCGCTAGCAAAAATAAATAAGTTCAAAAATAATAAATATCACGAAATAATCACCGTTGATAAACGAAATTATTGGTAGATTTCATCACAGCCTCAACACTTTTTGTTAATCAACTGCAAGTACAGTATATGGACGCGGAAAATTGGACGTATAGACTACAAAGGGCACTACCCATAAGTTCCCGCGCATTACTATTAATAAATCGTCATGCTCGTCAAGGAGAAAAGCGTCTTTCGGAAGCGATTAATTGTCTCAAACAATTAGGCTTTAATGTGGTTGAAGAATCAATAGAAAATCCCAAAAATATTTCTGAATTGATACTCCGCTATCAGCATGAAGTTGACTTGGTAATTGTTGGTGGTGGTGATGGCACGCTCAATGCCGCAGTAGATGCTTTAGTTGAAGTCCAATTACCTCTGGGAATTTTACCTTTAGGAACTGCTAATGATCTGGCGAGGACTTTAGGAATTCCTAATTCTTTAAACGAAGCTTGTAAAGTGATTGCTTATGGAGATCTACGCCGCGTTGACTTAGGATTGGTGAACGGCAAATACTTTTTTAATGTTGCTAGTTTAGGACTGAGCGTAAAGATTACTCAGCGACTTACCAAAGAAGTTAAACGCCGTTGGGGAATATTAGCTTATGCTGCTACTGCATTACAAGTGATTTGGGAATCTCGGCCTTTTAGTGCAGAAATTCGCATCAACGGTAAATCTTTACATGTAAAAACTGTACAAATCGCTGTTGGTAATGGGCGCTATTATGGCGGCGGTATGGCAGTAGTTCATGATGCGACAATCGATGATCAAAGATTAGACCTGTATAGCTTAGAGATAGAGCATTGGTGGCAAATTATACCCTTACTTCCAGCGATGCGACAAGGAAGACATATTTATCGCCGGGGTGTCCGTGCCATTCAAGGGCAGAATATTGAGATTTTTACCCGTAAACCACGTCCGATCAATACTGATGGTGAAATTACGACATATACACCTGCCCATTTCCGTGTTGTACCAAATGCTCTAGCTATTTTGGTGCCGCCATTTGAAACGTTTTGAATGTTGAGTTTTGAAGTATAGCTGATGTCTCATCATTGAAGCTATGTCTGCAGTAAATAACAATTTGATATGATCAGAAATAGCTGTGGGTGCATTTGTATGAATACTTATATTTGTATATTTAATTTCAGTTGGGTATTGTGGCAGTTCACATCAACTCACGCCAAATGCATTTGAGATTTTCTCAAGAAATTAAGTCCTTGCTGCAACGTTTAACGGAACAGCAATTGACTCTCGGCGAGATTCTGGCAGAAACTTCAGAACGGGGTTTCAGCTTGGTGATCGCATTATTAGTTTTGCCTTTTTTGCTTCCCATGCCACCGGGATTAACAGGGCCTTTTGGTGGGGCTTGTTTGCTGTTGTCAGTGCAGATGGTTTTGGGCAGGCGATCGCCTTGGCTACCTAGAAGAATTTCCCGTTATAAATTTCCTCGCCCTTTTGCTCAACTACTTTTACAGAATCTGCAACGTCTTACCAAAATCTTAGAGAAAATTGCTCGTCCCCGACTGAAAAAGATAGCCAAAAATCCTTTAATTTGGCGAATTAATGGGCTTTGCATCTCTTGGTTGACAATATTGTTAATTTCGCCAATTCCCTTTACCAATCCCATCCCTACTGTAGGTATTTTACTTTTGGCAGTTGCTACCATCGAAGCTGATGGTTTACTAATTTGTATTAGCTATGTGATCACTGCTTTAATTACATTGCTATTTGGATTTATTGGTTATGCTTTTTGGTTAGCTCCTAGTTTGCTGCCATCTATGTTCAGACTAGCCCAACTTTAATTTTCGGCACTTTCAACCCGAACGGGAATTGTAATTCCTTCTTGCTGTAAAGCATTCATAAAAACCTTCCGAATAACGCGTTGGAGCTGAAGATGCTTTCCTGGCTTAACCTTCGTCAATGTACGGAGCAATAAGTGAACTTCTCCAAGGCTTTCTACTCCATCCACCTGTGTAGGCTCGATAATATCTGGGTTATTTGCTTTTAACTGTTCTCCTACTTCTTCAATCACTTTGTACACCTGAACCAAGTTAGAGTTATAAGGCACGCTAACTTCCACCACTGCAAAAATATACTGTTTGGAGTAGTTGGTAACTGAGCCAATATCGCCATTATGAATAATCTGCAATTGACCATTTGGGTGTCTAATACGAGTAGTTCTAAGTTCAATCGCCTCTACAACCCCCTCTACAAATTTTTCTTCGGCTTTCCCAGCTTGGATATAATCACCTACTAAGTAATAGTTTTCAAATAGAATAAAAAAGCCGCAGACTATATCATTGATTAGTGCCTGAGCCCCAAAACCCACAGCTATACCAACAATTCCTGCGCCAGCTAATAAAGGAGTGGGATTAATTTCAAGGGTATAGAGAATAGAGACAGTAGCACCAAAGTAAACTAGATATTGTAAAAAACTACGGATAAGAGGTACGAGGGTGCGTCGTCTGCTGGTTTGAATCTCAGTTAGATTTTGGTCTTTAAATAAGACTTCTTCAACCAGTAAGTAAACAACCTCAAACAAAACACGACTGATGAAGATAATACCGATTATCTTCACGATTCGAGGCCCGAAAACTGCGATATTAGCAATTAGCTGCACCTGCTGGATCACCAGTGTTGCGACGCAGACATAAATCACAAATTCCAGACACCTTTTTAAAAAAGGGATGAGATGTCGGAGGTGATCATAGAACCTCAGCAGGTTCTCAGGACTGGAATATCTTATACTGAGAGCATCTAGGCTATCAATAATAGCAGTAACTGCTTTAGGTATGAGTAAGCCGATCGCAATGATTAAATAAATTCGTAATAGGATGTACAAATACTCAGACACCACTAGTGGTACTTTGAGAAACTTGCTACACCAAATGACAGCCCACAGCCAAATACCAGCGGTAATAATATTGTTGAGGTTATTAAAAAACGTATCAATACTTTGATCGTCGGCAGTGTTTTGTTCAATGTTTTTAGCACGAATGTTAGCTACCTTCAGCCAATAACGCACAAATTTTAAAGCGATCGCCGCTAAAATCAAAAGACCAATGCTTTGAGCGATACCAATTCCTAAACTTATCCAAAATCCTGGTGGAATGCGACGAATCAACAAAAGTGTATATTGTTGGAGGTTCTCGCCTCGATAAAGGAGAAAACCATTAGCAACTACAATCAGAATGCATAGTGTTAAGCAAACGAGTATCAATAAACCCTTAATATTTCGACGCAAAGTTTTAATACTTCTTTTTTCATTTTGAATTACAGAGTCTTTCAAAAATAGCTTAAATACCTTGCCCACAACCCAATTAACTAACAAAAAAACGACGATTACAAGGCTGACTTCAGCCATGATTAGTAATAATTCCATATTTGAATATAAAAACCAAGAAGCTTACTGCTTATTTATTGCTGAATAAACATATATTTTAAGCTAGTAAGGGAATAAAATAAGCATTAGGCTAAAGCTTTAACACATCTTACTTAAGATGTACTTTATAAATAATCTCTAAGAAAAGTTAATTAATGAAAATTTGGAATATTTGCTGCTTTTTCATACCATGAATTAAGCCCTCAAATTCATCTCTATAGGTAATAAAGATTGATTAGGCAATAGTTGGCTCTCGAAGCGACTATAAACAATTTGGGTAGGATACCAGCAAGAAAACCAGTACGAATCTTGCATAACTTTGTAAGAATTATTAGTGTCTGTTAATTCAAAATGAACTAAGCCCAAATTATTGACTCCCACCACTTCTCGTCCATCTTGAAACCAAGGATATTTCCAGAACATTAACTGCTGTAACCATTGCCATTTTTCGTTTTTGGCGGTTTGTCGGGGAGTCTTGAGCCATGATATGCGATCGCCAAAGTTGGGAGTCTGAATGTTTTGCCGAGGAATCCATTCCAGGGCACAATTCCAATCTGGTTTCATTTGGGCACGGTGGGATTTTTTAGCTCTTTGTTCTACCATATTGGGCGGATTGAGCCATCCTATCCAATGTCGTACCTTTTCGGGCAATAGCCAGTGTTTTAGTCGTGTATGCAGGATGCGAGTAATAGTTTCTTCATTCTTCATTGCACTCGAAGTTAACTGCACTAAGACTGATTGGGTTGCCAAATTTCCAGAAGTACCTGCAAAAGATAAACGAACAGCTGAACTGTAGTGAATATCTCCAGATAGAACTACTATTTTTTGGCGTTGTTCAAATAAAGTTGTCAGAAATTTCGCCAATGCTTTGGAGTTAATATTCCAGGCATCTCCAACATCCGTGGCAAACACTTTATCGCGTTGCAACTGCCAATGGTGAATTTTATCAATTACTTTTAAACCAAACACATTTGTCGGTGCAATCACCATTGTGGCTGGAATCCCAGATGCTTGTTGTAAAGGTACGGAGAGTTGGCGCTCAAAGGTTTGTGGGCATAACAGCATTGGTGGTGCTGTGGGTTTTTGTTCGGCAGGGTAGCCCCGCCATGTACGTGTATCTAAAACAATCACTTCATGGCAATTGCTGCGTACCGTATAGTGCCAAGTAAGTGCCTCTGGATGTCGATCTAAAACCAACACTGAACCATCTGGGACAAACTCAGGTAAGCCAGTGTGGGCGTTATTGGGTGGCATTCCCACATAACGAGCGATCGCCTCATAAGCCGCAGTATCTGTTCCTTGAGAAGCAGACCATTTATGAGCCGCCGCTAATAGTTTTTCACCAGATTGCTCGGCTTCAAATTGCCAAGGTGTATTGCCCCATGCTTGAGAAACTGCATAAGCTAACAGCGCGTTTTGTACAGCTCGTTGACCCAAGGGTTGTCCCAGTACCCGCAAACACCAAGCTTGGTTGAGGTTCCAGTCATCACTGACATCATGGTCATCAAAGATGCTGTACATGGGAATATTTGCCAGGGCACGGCGGACTTTCCAAAGAGTGTGAATAAATTGCCGGAGATTTTGAACTTGCTGATCCCACTGGCGAGTTGCTTTGCGAGTTCTCATCATTTCCCGTCCCTGAGGAAAAGCATTTGGCCAGCACACTGGAGACCAAATTAATAAGTAAGATGCATAATACTCACCCAGGCTCAGAAGGTGACTAACAACCTTAGCGCGCTTATTGTCTAATCCTGCGGTGAAGCCACCTTGGTGAGTTACCACATCAGCCCGATCACCGGGAGGTAATTGCTTTGGCGTGTAATAAGCAACATCTCCAGGCTGTTTTTGAGTGACTGGTAGCCGTTCTTCCCAACCCAACAATGCGTCACCGAGCATACTAGAAACCCACAATAGCGGCTCCGCGACATCATCTCCATAAATTTGGTCGCCAGTCAAAAACAATTGATGGGGGCGTTGTCGAGGCTGACTGGCAGTTTCCTCAATCAGGCAATCGAGAATAGGTAGTGTATCAAACCCATGTCCGTGGGGTTTGCGACAGGAACCATGCACAATTCGCAAATCTTGGAGATTATTAGGCGGTAAGACAAACGTTGGTTTTTGGTGGGCAAAATAGCTGATGTTGACCGTAGGAAAGCGGTTGCAACATAAAGCTTGCTGTAACGTTTGCTGAGTTTGGTCAGTCTGGTCAATGAATTGGAGATCGTAAGCGTAGATGCGATCGCTCCTAAGGCGGTACATATCTAAAGAGCGAGCTGTTACAGCAACAATATGTAGCGATTTGCCGAGGGCAATGGTAGAACGTCTTCCCTGGAATAAAGAATCACCTAACACTGTACCGTTATTCGTGGTGTCGTAAACCTTGAGTTCTACCTGACAAGCCTGTTGGAGCGCAATCCAGACCGTAACTGATTCAGGTTCTGTATGTTGTAACATTGGCCCCGCCAAAATTAGCGGCATGTCGTGTAAATACTCGTTCCCAGATTGATAGTTCATTCCCAATTGCAAAAACAAATTGTTAAATCAATGTATGATTAAAAACTTATTTACCTCATTTTTTTAAGAAAGTTTTATGGATATATAGGGCAAGTATTCAATTATTGCATTCAATTGTGGCTAAAAGTTCAAAACACTACAATCTCACCTAATTCTTCAAGCATCTGCTCCAGCATTTCTTCCATCATTTGTCGGTTCAAGGAACGCAGAATTTCTGGCCCACGGATAAATTCTTTGATTGTCATTTTTTTCTCTTGAAAATCCTTGACAAAATCGCGGATAGAAGCAATAACTTGAATCTGAGCTTCAACTTGTTCTAATACCTGATTCATCGGATCTATACCTGCTTTAGCAGCTTTTCGACAATCAGAAACCATTTCTCCTTCTGGTGTATTTTTTACTAAGCGTAGTTCTCGTTTCAAGTTTTCATATTGAGTTTTGAGAAATTCATTTTCTTGTTCTAGACGATTACAATTGCGGGTTAAATCATCCTCATTATTACTATCAATAGACGCACCTAATTGATGTTGTTGCTCAATTTCTAATAAACGAGCAAAATCTCCTTCTTGGTAAGCTTTATTGATTTCCTTCATAATTTCTGTATGGCGCATTTGCGTTTCGCCATCTTTGACTTTATCTGGATGAAAAATTTCAGCTAACCTTAAAAAAGTCTGACGAACTTTTCTTGATGAATTATTTTTATTTGCGCTAGAATATTCTAATTCTTGTTGTGCTTCCTGATATTGATGGCTGTTTTCGGTAGGTTCTTGAAAACAATTCTGCTCTTGTTCATTATTTTCAAATAATTCGTCTAATTCTGTATCTTCATCTTCAGACTCGAATTTTTGACTGATGATTCCTGCTAACTGGAGGCTACGGTAAACTCCTTCAATATCTTTTTTGCTTTGTTTCCCAAGCTTTCTCGTAGTAAAAATTTCATCAAACAGAGTATGAATTTCTCGGTCGATATCCGCCAATTTTTGGAAACTAGGATTACATCGACGAAATATTTCTGTAGCTAAAGAACGCATTTGCTCGACAAAGTTATTTAACTCAGTCCGTTTTCTCTTAATTTGTTTCAGTAACCATTGATGTTCTTTATCTAAAGCTTCTAGACGAATATGTAAAGAAGATAAAGCCAGCGATTGTGTTGGGTGGGGTTGGGATGAAGATGATGCTGATCGATGCATAAAAAAGGTAAGTTTAATTGGATTACAGAGCAGAATTTGCTATTAATTTTCAGTTGGATGTCTACACAAGGCATCTGAATACTGATAAATTTAAGCAATTGGTATTGTCAGATTAAACAATATTTCCACCTTACTATTTTATATGTGTATATATACAGTCATCCCAAAACTGTACTATCAAGATGCACGGTACAGCTTTACCAACATCCCAATATCACAATAATAGGGGCACACAACTTGTGCGCCCTTATACCTGCATTTTGATTATTTAGTCTCTGGTTTCTGATATTTGCCTGGATACTTGCGCTGGAAATAATCTTCCATAATTTTTAAGATCATCGGGGCAGCAATGCTGCCGCCGCCGCCACCAGAATGTTCAGCAAATGCCACGATTACCATCTCCGGTTGATTCACAGGGGCATAAGCACCAAACCAAGCATGATTTTGTTTAACGCCTCGCTTCCATGCTTCAGCTGTGCCACTTTTGCCTGCGACTGGGGGAATTGTCGGCTGTTTTAAAGCTTTACCTGTACCTTCCGATACAACTTTTTGCAGTCCCTCGCGGAGAACTTTGATGGTTGCTGGTTTCATGTTTAATGATTCTCGCCAGTTCTTGGCTGTTTCATTGTCTTTGAGCAAATGTGGCTGAACTCGGTAGCCTCCATTAGCTGGCACAGCAAACATGACAGCGACTTGTAAAGGTGTAGTTTGTAAAGCGCCTTGACCAATTGACATATTAATGCTATCGCCTACAGTCCAAGGTATTTTCCAAACTTTCTGCTTCCATGCTTCATCTGGCACTAAACCTTTGGTTTCTTCTGAGGCGAACTCAAAACCGGTTTTTTGACCAAATCCATACTTACGAGTCCATTCAATTAAAGTTGGGCCGCCGACTCCCCTACCAATTTGATAAAAGAAAGTATCACTACTCCACTGTAATGCTCCGACAAAGCCCAAAGGGCCAAATCCTTTGTGGTTCCATTCACCAAATCGAGTCCCACCAATAGTTAAGGAACCGTAAGTTTGTAGCATTGTGCTTGGAGAAAATTTACCTGATTCCAGCCCTGCTGTTGTAGTGACAATTTTAAAGGTACTGGCGGGTGGAAAGGCACTGAGGGCACGATTCACCAAGGGATGGTCTTCACCTTGTACCGTTTCCCAATCTTTTTGAGAGAGTTTTTGCTTAGAAAAGATATTGGGATCAAAGGTGGGGTGAGACACCATTGCTAGAACTGCACCATTTTTGGGATCGATTGCCACGATCGCCCCGTCGCGATCGCCTAAAGCTTTTTCTGCTGCTTTTTGCATATCTAAATCTAAAGTTAGATGCAAATCTTTGCCAGCCTTTGCTTGTTTCTCTCCTAAAATTCTCAGTGGTCGTCCAGCTCCATCAACTTCTACTTGCTGACCACCCCATTCACCCCGCAGTGTCTTTTCATAAGCTTTTTCGGCTCCCATCTGACCAATCACATCTCCTAGGCGGTAGCCTTCTTCTTCCCTAGCTTTTAACTGCTCAGCGGTTAATTCTCGCGTATAACCTAGCACATGAGCTAGTTGTTTGCCGTGGGGATAGTAGCGGACGGCCTCAGTATGTATTTCTACATCTTTGAGTTCATTTTCATACTCTTTCACTGCCGTAATTTGGGCTTCGTTCAAGTCACGAGCAATCCGAATTAGTGAAGAAGAATTAGCTCCTGCTTCTTGTAGTTTCTTTTCTATCTCTTCTTGGGGAATTTCTAAGATTTTCTCTAAACGCCGACCCACAACTGGCCACGAAGGCTTGGTGTGTGCCATTGGCCATAGATATACAGAACGCGGATAGCGCGTACTGGCTAAAAGTTTGCCATTGCGGTCAAAAATATTACCCCGTTCTGGTTGTTTGGGAATCACTCGAACTCGGTTCGCTTCTGCTCGCTTGCGGAGGGCTGCTCCTTCGACAATTTGTAGGTAAGCCAAACGAACGCTAATACCAGTCGTCATTAATAAAGTAAATACAATTAAAAATAGAGGCTGAAAACTCCGACCGACTGTGCGGGTATTTTTTTTTCCACTGAGTGGAGATGGTTGCATTAAAGCCATAAGATTAAAAAGATTTTCACACCAGTATTATATGTATACAATTACACTAATATTTTGTTTGAGTATTTAGCACAAAAGCTATCAGGATAAGAATAAATAACGAAGAATGAACTTTTAGCTTTTATACTTCATATTTAATTTAGTTTCCAGTACTGGATGCGGGAATTATTAGTCTTAGTTTTTGATTTATTTGAGTGAGTTGGTTCATATTACTAAAATTTGAGTATGATTTTATACAATTTATTGACGATTTGCTAGATAGTGAGCTTGTAGCAATTGAGAAAGTATATTCCTGAACAATTGTTTTTGACGGATACAATAAACCAAAGTGTTAAATGTAGCGAGCTTAATAAACTACATTAACTCAACAAAATCACGTAAAATCACGGCATTCTACTGAAGATTATGGCCCAAACTTTCATGCAGAATCAGAGGGGGATAACGGCTTTTCAGCCACTTGATGTTGAACTGCGTAGCGTGTTCAAGTTTTTCAACGAAGAACCCGCGGTACATGGAATAGATTTGGATGTTAGACAGGGGGAATTCTTTAGTATTTTAGGCCCTTCTGGTTGTGGCAAGACAACAACTTTACGCTTAATTGCTGGATTTGAAAGGGTCGATGCTGGCAAAGTATTAATTCAGGGTCAGCCGATGACTCATGTCCCTCCTTATCGTCGACCCGTGAATACTGTATTTCAGAGCTATGCTTTATTTAACCACCTGAATGTGTGGGATAACATTGCTTTTGGACTGCGTTTGCAAAAATTACGCAAATCAGAAATTGATACCAGAGTTAAAGACGCTTTGAAACTGGTAAAAATGGAAAGTCTGCGATCGCGGTTTCCTAGTCAGCTTTCTGGTGGTCAACAGCAGCGAGTTGCTTTAGCGAGGGCTTTAGTCAACCGTCCGGCTGTGGTGCTGCTAGATGAACCTTTGGGGGCGTTAGATTTAAAGCTGCGTAAAGAAATGCAGTTTGAGTTATCAAATTTACACAGAAATTTGGGATTAACCTTTGTGATGGTGACGCATGACCAAGAGGAAGCGCTGTGCTTGAGCGATCGCATTGCGGTGATGAATCAAGGCAAAATTGAGCAAATCGGCACTCCCAACCAAATTTACGAACGTCCCCAGACATCATTTGTAGCTGATTTTATTGGTGATACCAATTTATTCAGCGGCGAAATTGCTGTTGTGGAATCTTCTTGTGTGCAAATTATGACTAAAACCGGACTCACAATTGTTGTAACTCGCCATGAAGATACACCAACTGAATTATCACAAGCAGTGATGGTAAGTGTGCGCCCAGAAAAAATTCAACTGTCGCTTTATTCGCCCAGCCTATCAACTAATTGCTTTGAAGGACGACTAGTTAATGTGATGTATTTGGGAACCCATGTTAATTATGTTGTGGAATTAACAAATGGTGCCAATATCAATGTTTTACAGCCGAATACCTTTGGCAATTTACCAGAACGCGATACGCCTATTTATGCTTGGTGGGAAGAAAGTGATTGTTTAGCTATTAGTCAATAATTGATAGCAATCTGTAAGTAAATTGACACAATAAAATCAAACTATGTCCATAAAAATGAAATGGGATGCTCTCAACCCTATTGCTTTATCCCAACGATAATTATTTACGCTGACTTACTTATTAGTGAGGTGTAAGCATAATAAATAATTAGAAAAAATCTTATGAACATAGAATTATTAATTGGAATATGGCTGTTAACGGGAAGCATTTCTATAAACAGCCAAATTAAATTTTTCGGTGATGAACCAGATCCGAATGGTATCGAAAATTGGTTGAATAGTAACAGCAACAATTTAATTGCTCAGGTAGAAGCGACCGAAGGACTTACTTTAACTATTTCATCAGATGGTAAATTCTCTGAAGAAAGAACGGGCACTCCAAAAGTTTATTGGTTTGACAAAGAAGGGGTATTGGAGTCTGAAGTTATACCGTTTAATGGTCATCTAAGTTTCTATGACTCTAAAGTTTTCTTATTGGTTGATGATCTGCCATCGTGGGCTGTACCTAGCGATGAAGTTAATAAAAAAAAGCTCAGATACGACGATGGTGACACTAAAATAGCTGATAGCATTGAAGTTCAAGGCGAACAGCTTATACGAACTATCTCAGTAGTAACGGATGAACTTTACTTAGATAGAGTGATTGTCGTATACAAAAGAGGAAATCATTAGAATAAAAGTATAGGCACAGAAAACCAGAATAAAATGCCAAGTGAGACTGGTTTTATCCCGAACTTGATATTCTCTTAATCCTAACCATCCCTTTGTTTTTCTGTTTAAGTTCCGTTAATTGTTAAGAAAATTAGAAATTCAGTTCCCTCACCAAGTACAGAATTCACCGATCGCTATTAAAATTGGCTACAATTACTGTGTATGTCATACAAGTAATACAAGTAATGTTGTCTGTAAGATTAGATCCTGAAACCGAGCAACAATTAGCCGATATTCTAAGTCACGAACAAAATATCAATCGCAGTGAACTCATTAAACGTCTGATTAAAGAACGATGGTTAACCCTCAAGTTAGACAGGACGTTTGTTGAAAGACGAGGCGGACATCCTCAGCATCTCTTACATGATGCACCCCCTGATTTATCGGAACGAGAGACACGAAAACAAGCAATCGCTGATTATCTCAAGCATCGGCACTCATGACTTATCATCCCCTTACCCTAATCGACAGTGGGATTTTAACGGCTTATTACAGTGCTACTGACAACTATCACCTAGAAGTTTGTCGCTTTTTAGAAGGTTGTACCAGTCGCTTAATTACTACTCATAACTGTGTTACGGAGGTTATGTGGTTACTCAGTTCTAATTGGCGGACTCAAAACGAATTTTTGTTAGATCTGGCGAGGGAACTCTACGAATGTGTACCCCTATTTCCACAAGATTTCACTCGTATTGCTGAACTAAATACTCAATATGCAGACTTGCCAGGAGATTTTGCGGATTTAAGTCTAATTGCCATTTCAGAACGGTTAGAAATTAGTGCGATCGCCACTCTAGATAGTGATTTCGATATTTACCGACGTTATCGCAAACAAGCGTTTGAGCGTATATTTATTCCGCAATCAGGATGGTGACAAAAAGATAAAATCAATCAGTAATATCTAATAGACTATTAACTAATGACTACTAGAAGACAATTTTTACAATGGATAGGAGCAATTTCTAGTTTGTCTTTAACTAGTTGTGGCTGGAGGCTAGCTGATGTGAGAGCTAATACTACTACGAATGGTAACAGTGACAGACTAGATGTTTACACCTGGACACAATATTCCGACAAACAATTATTGCAAACTTTTAGTGCCCAAACGGGTATGAAAGTACTTGTAGATGTATACGATTCTAACGAGGTCATGCTAGCTAAATTGTTAGCTGGAGGTGGAGGTACTTATAGCCTCATTTATCCATCTGATTATATGGTACAGAAGATGGTGGATAAAGATTTGCTAACAGAAATAAATCACGATCGCTTAATTGGTCTAGATAATTTATTTACCCAATTTAAGAATCCTAGTTACGACTCTAATAACCGCTACAGTATCCCCTTTAATTGGGGAACTACAGGCTTAATATACAACTCTGAAATACTAAAAGATGCGCCTGAAGATTGGGACTATCTTTGGCAAAATCAGACAATACTCAATAAGCGGATCACATTGCTTAATGATGTCCGTGAGGTAATGGGTGCAGTCTTACGAATGTTGGGTTACTCGTATAATTCCAAAGATGAAAACGAAGTGAAACAGGCTTATGAAAAATTAACAGAAATTAAACCAGCGATCGCAGCATTTGACACCGATGCTTGGCAAAACCAACTTTTGGCAGGAGATCTATTATTAGCGATGTGTTATTCAGCAGATGCAATTCGAGTTAGTAATGAAAACCCTAAACTCAAATACGTAATTCCTCGTAGTGGTTCCTCGTTATGGACTGACACGATTGTCATTCCCAAAACAGCCCCTAACTTGCCTGGAGCCTATGCCTGGATTAACTTTATTTTGCAGCCAGAAGTAGCTGCTATGATTAGTCAGCGCATGAATGTTTCTATACCTAATAGTGCAGGATTTGAACAATTACCAAATAAAATAAAAACTGATGTTAATTTATTCCCCCCAGCCGCACTTCTAGAAAAGTGCGAACGTATTACTCCTTTGGGAGAGTTTGAAGACGTTTATGAGCGTTACTGGACTCAATTAACTAGTAGTTGAATAATAAATGGCTAAAATAATTAGTTTTGAAATCATAAATTAAGCTTGTGCCTACAAAAAATAGTTCTTCTCAACTCGATTCTCCAGATGATATTGCCAAAATAAAAAAATTGCATCACCCGCAGTTAAATTGGCTGCAACCATTGATATTGCTTGCGCCATCTGGAATTTGGTTGTTACTTTTATTAGTCTTACCAACGCTAATAATTTTTGAGTTGAGTTTAGTACCAGATATTAGACCGGGGGATTTAGTGAATCCGAGTGGATTTAGTAACTATATCCGGATACTTGATCCCCTTTATCTGCAAGTAATTTTACGATCATTGTGGCTGGCGATCGCTACAACAGTAATTTGTTTAATTTTAGGTTTTCCTGTTGCCTATTGGATAGCTGTCATAGCACCAAAACGTTGGCAAAATTTGCTGCTACTGAGCTTTATTTTACCTTTGTGGACTTCTTCTTTACTTCGTTCTTATGCTTGGATTACTATTCTACGTCCTACTGGTTTATTAAATAGTTTATTAACTAGTTTGGGCCTACCTGCTTTAGAATTACTGAACCGTATTCCAGCCGTATTAATTGGAATGAGCTACAGCTTATTACCCTACATGGTGGTAATTTTATATGCCTCTTTAGAAAAGTTAGACAAGCGGCTACTAGAAGCAGCAGCCGATTTAGGTGCAAATCCCATCCAAACTTTTTATCAAGTGACTGTACCCCAAGTTTTGCCAGGAATTACTGCTGGTTCAATGCTTGTCTTAATCACAGGATTAGGGGATTTTGTCGACCCAGAATTACTCGGTGGTGCTTCAAGTATGACAGCAGCACGATTAGTTTACAATCAGTTTTTAGGAGTTACACAAAACTGGGGATTTGGTTCAGCTTTGAGTATGACGTTAATTTTGGCTGTAAGTATTGCGATCGCTTTTTTGATTAAATTTGGTGAAGCTACACCCAAACGCTAAACTTTTGGTTACTCACTTACAATAAAGGCATCAAACGCCAGCGAGACAATGGTTATACTCTCACCAGATCTCAAAAATGCAGCCCCTTACTAGATTTTCAAAGCAGTTTTGGTAGAATTTAGGCAACATTATCATTTGATAGGTCTTTTTGAGAATACCTGACCTATCTTTTTTTACCCCAAAACGGTCACGCTCCTTTATTTGCTCTGCTTCAGCCCCTTTGTCACCCCCTTCAGGCTAAAGCCTTTCAGATTCACCATATAGCGATTCTATTCATCATCTGTTTCTGATTCATCTGTCCATTCAGATGTAGATATGGATTCAGAGGTTTCTGTTACATCTTCTGTGAGGCGGATAATTTGTCCATCAAAAAATTGCGCTAGACGCTGAGCTGCGATCGCCACTTCATCAGTTTCCCAATCATTGGGGAGTGTTCGAGTTGGTGGTGGAGTTAAAGTTTGTATTCCACTTCCATTTCTGGCTACCGACTCGGTTTTTGCAGGTGGTGGCAAAGGTGTGGGTGCGGGTGCGGGTATTGAAGTTGGTTGTGGTGGTGGTGTTGGGGTTGATGGCTGATTCTGGTTATTGTAGCCAGAAGGAGATGGCTGCTGAATATTAGAGGAGCCGTTTTTTGGTGGATCTTTTCTTGGTACGGCGGAGTTTGACAAAGTTCCTTTCTCTAGGCTGACCTGGACTTCACGACCAAAAGTCTTTTGGAAAGCAGCCGTAATCATAGGTAAATCAGATTTAACTTTGTCATACCATACAGATTTAACACCAACACAAGCAGCAGTACCATCAAACTCCATGAGAAAGCACATTTGGCGCAGCAGTTCTCGCCTTGAGATTGGCTGGAGGTTAGCAAGTACTTTTTGCCAATCCTGGGTCAAGTCAGAGTGCTTTACCTCACTAACTTCTTCTGGTGGCAATTCTGGAGATATGTGCTGTGTAGGTACAACGAATGGCTTTTCTTCAACAGGTGGCTGAGGAGTTGATCCATTTTCTGCCGGTGGCGGAGATACTGAGTTATGAGAAGAAAAGGTGTGATTTACTGAAGATGCTGAGGGAGACGAAGTGCCTTCCCGACGACTTTCGTTATGGTTGGGTTGTGATGGAGAAGTTGAAGAAGCTGCTTTCTCTGCTGGATACTGTGGAGGTGGAGATGGGCGATGATTGCTTGACGGTGCAGTTAGTCTAGGCGAAACCCCTGTAGCTGTGGGCTGAATATTTGCACTTGGTAACAATCCTAGTAATGTTACCTCTAGCCATAAACGCGGTTGGGTAGTGTTTTTAATTTGTACTTCAGCAGCTCGCAAGTGTTGCTGTCCTGCCAAAATTGTACTGACATCGAATTGCTTGGCAAACTCGACTAGGGCTGTCCAGGTTTGGCTGGTACAAGCAACCAAATCGTGGCGACTGGGTGCTGTTTTGGCAATCAATAAATCGCGGTAGCAAGCAGCGAAATTTTGCAGAATAATTAATGGTTCCCGACCGCGATCTAGGATATTACGGCTACAATCTAAAACTGCTTCTGGATTATCTTGAGCGATCGCATTTAACAGCGCTAGTAAATCTTTTTCGCTTACCGAACCCACTAAATCCCAAACTTTGTCTGGTGTCACTTCACCAGACAATAGCGCTAATTGGTCAAGTAAACTTTCCGCATCTCGCAAGCCTCCCTGAGCAATTTGACCTATCAAAGTTACAGCATCAAGAGCAATCTGAATGTTTTCTTTAGAGGCGATCGCACTTAAATGCTTGACCATCGCTTCTAACTGAATTCTTCTAAAATCAAATCTTTGGCAGCGCGAAATAATGGTTGGTAATACTCGTTGCGGGTCTGTTGTCGCCAAAACAAAGACTACATGTTTCGGTGGTTCTTCTAGGGTTTTGAGTAGCGCATTGAATGCCTGGGTACTTAACATGTGGCACTCATCTACCACATAAACTTTATAGCGGCACTGCACAGGGGCAAACTGGGCTTTTTCAATCAGCTCGCGGATATTATCTACACCAGTGTTACTAGCAGCATCAATTTCAATGACATCTAAGGAATATCCCTTAGTAATTCCCTGGCAAACATCACATATACCACAAGGCTCAGCCGTGGGTTTGTCACTTTTGAGACAGTTTAGAGATTTAGCCAGAATGCGGGCACTAGAAGTCTTTCCTGTACCTCGTGGGCCAGTGAACAAATAGGCGGGGGCAATCTTAGCTGTGCGAATCGCGTTAGTGAGGGTAGTTGCGATCGCTTCTTGACCCACCAGTTCAGCAAAACTTTTTGGGCGATACTTGTGGTGTAAGGGTTCGTAAGACATAGATAGAAAGTGTCAATGCCTTTTATAAATTGATTTGGTAACACAAGTACGCAATTTGGCATTCAATTATTCTAAACGCAGGAATATCCCTTGGAGACAATTAAATAATTTCAGCACTTTGTTTTTAATTATAGTACATTTGAACCATTTTGAGAATTAGGGATTAGGGGCTAGGGGAGCAGGGGAGCAGAAAGAGGC